>JAAFJG010000044.1 GCA_013298075.1 Cytophagales bacterium
GCAAACCTCCAGAATTAGTAGTAGAGATAGTGTCTAATAAAATAGGCAAAGAAGATGATTTAAAGATGAAAATCTATGCTTCTATGGGCGTTACTTATTATATTTTGGTTGATCCTTATCTTAAATTAGATAAAAAAGAAAGGCTAAAAGTGTATGTATTGCGTGAAGGTCGTTATGAATTGATTACTTCTCAACCTATTTTTATGGAAGAAATTAATTTAGGTGTTATGCTTTGGCATGGAATTTTTGAAGGGAAGCAATCTCATTGGGCAAGATGGTGCAGTAAAGATGGTCACTTACTTTCTACGGGAGTAGAAACGAAGGCTGTACTTTCCCATAAGATTGAAGAACAAGAAGTACTTTTAGTTGAAAAGGACACTCTTTTGGTTGAAAAGGACACTCTTTTAGTTGAAAAGGACACTCTTTTAGTTGAAAAGGACACTCTTTTAGTTGAAAAGGATACTCTTTTGGAGGAAAAACAAAAAATGTTCGAAGAGCAAAAGATTTTAGTCGAAATCGAAAAACAAAGAGTTGAGAAACTAATCGCTCAATTAAAAGCAATGGGGTTGACACCTATTGAATAAACAAAGAAAAAATACAAATAATAAAACATTGATTATCAATGTTTTATTATGATTTGTGTGGATAATCAATGGTTTATACTAAAATTGTATCAAAAATAAGAAATTATATTTTATTTTTAAAAATAGTTTTAATTTTTTGTAAAAATATAATTTTTTTGGTAACTTTGCAATCAAATAATCGATACCTAAATAAAACAATAAAAATAATCAAAATCCAAAAAAATAAACCTATTTTTTTGAGTAATTAAATGATGCAAAATATACAAATGGTTGATTTATTCAGCCAATATAATCATATCAAAACCGAAATAGATAATGCTATTTTGGGAGTTATAGAAAAATCTACTTTTATCAATGGAGAGGCAGTAAAACAATTTAGTCAGCATTTGGCAGACTTCGTTCAAACAGACAATGTAATTCCTTGTGCCAATGGGACAGATGCTTTGCAAATTGCGTTTTCTGCCTTAGATTTGCCAAAGCATTCCGAATTTATTGTACCAAGTTTTAACTATGTGGCAGCTGTGGAAGTGGGTGCTTTTTTAGGATATAAACCTGTTTTTGTGGATAGTTTATTGGGTACATATAATATGGATACTGATAAAATTGAACAAGCCATTACGCCAAAAACTAAGGTAATTGTGGCAGTACATTTGTTTGGGCAATGCGTGAATATGGATAAAATAATGGGAATTGCTAAACAATATAATTTATACGTTATTGAAGATACTGCACAAGCAATTGGTGCAAAATATAGCTCTCGACGAGGTTGGATAAGGTCTGCGGGAACAATTGGACACATTGGAACGACTTCATTTTTTCCGTCTAAAAATTTAGGTTGTATGGGTGATGGTGGAGCGATTTTTACTGATAATGAGGAATTAGCACAGAAAATGCGTTGCATTGCTAATCATGGACAAGCCGTAAAATATACCTATAAAATGATTGGGATAAATTCTCGTTTGGATACAATGCAGGCGGCTATTTTAGATGTAAAATTAAAACATTTGCATAAATATATTGAGGCAAGACAAAAAGTGGCTAATTATTATGATAATGCTTTCAAAAATAATAAAAATATAAAAATCCCTGTTAGATATGAATCTTCTACACACGTTTTTCATCAATATACTTTACAAACAATTAGCAAAGAAAAACGCAATGAAATTCAAAAAAAATTAGCAGAAAAAAATATTCCAACTATGATTTATTATCCTTCGCCTTTGCATTTGCAGGAAGCATATACTCATTTTGGGTATAAAAAAGGGGAATTTCCTGTGGCTGAAAATTTATGTGATACCGTTTTTTCGTTGCCAATGCACACAGAAATGAATGAAGAAATGTTGGCTTATATTTGTGAGAATTTGAATGAATTTTTAAAATAAAAAAATATGTTAAACGATAAAGAAATAGATTTTTTGGAGCGTAAAATTCCAATGCTTGCAGAATTAGCAACAAAAAAAGCGTATCTTGAAGCATTAGCATCAGGAAGTACAGTAATGATTGCTCGAGATGGACAACTGATTGAAATATTTCCTGATGGAACAGAAAAATTCTTTAAAGAAATTGATAAGCCTGTTATAGTAAAACAACTTATTTTTAATATTTAAAAATAGTGTATATACCACGAATAAGAATATTTGCGGGACCTAACGGTTCAGGTAAAAGTACCATTAAAACAATTATTCCAGAAAATTTATTGGGACATTATCTCAATCCTGATGAAATTGAAAAACAAGTACAAAATACATCTTTTTTTGACTTAACACCTTTTCAAATTCAAATGTATGAGAATGAAATTACGAATTGGTTCGAAAAACACGATTTATCTAAAAAATTAAATAAAAGTAAAGATTTTGTAAATAATATTTTAGCAAATAAAAATCAAACTATTCAATTTCAGAAAGATAATTTTGATTCTTATATGAGTGCGATACTTGTTGATTTTTTAAGGCATAAATTATTAGAAACAAAACAATCTTTTACATTTGAAACCGTAATGTCGTCAGAAGACAAAGTAAAACTTTTAAAAAAAGCACAGGCTTTAGGATATAGAACTTATTTGTATTATGTAGCCACTGAAAGCCCAGAAATCAATCTTTTGAGAGTTAATCATAGAGTTAAGAATGGAGGGCATAATGTGCCAGATGAGAAAATAAGAGAAAGATATTACAAATCATTAGAATTACTCAAAGATGCTATAAGTCATACAAATAGAGCATTTATTTTTGATAATTCTGGGGAAACAAAGGTATGGATTGGAGAAATAATAGACGCAAAACAAATCAGATTAGAAATAGAGAAAATTCCTTATTGGTTTCAAAAATATTTCTTAGAAAAATTAGGTTAAAAAAATAAAATAAAATTTCTATGGTTTACACAGATTTTAATTGGGATAATTTAGAAGAAAAATTGGGTATTACCAACAAAAAAACAATTCTTTTTGATAAAATAAATCCTTTTTCTATTTCTGATACACTTTTAGAGGCAATTCAAGAAGCACAACAAATGCACCTTTCAAGTGAAAAATCAAGGTCAGAGTGGATTGTGGTACCTATTTTAAGAGAACTTCGTAAAAAAAATGATAATTTTTTTACTATTTTTTCGGGTGATTCGTTAAATGTAGATAGCAAAAAAGGATTAAAAGGAGAATGTGATTTTATTTTGGCAAAAGATACCAATTCGTTAAGTCTTAATTGTCCTATAATTCAAATTGTAGAAGCAAAAAAACATGATGTAGATCTTGGTATTCCACAATGTACCGCACAACTTTTTGGTGCAAGAATTTTTAATGAAGCAAGAGGTGTGATTTTACCCAAAATTTATGGGTGTGTTACGACAGGAAACGAATGGATTTTTATGTTCTTGCAAAATAATATTGTTTTTGTTGATACAAAAATTTATTATTTGAATGAAATGGAAAGTATTTTAGGCGTTTTTCAAAAAATAATAAATTATTATAAAGAGTTATTAAAATAAAATGAAAAAAATAAAATTTGCCATCATAGGTGCAGGACACATAGGCAAACGCCACGCTACAATGGTATTACAAAATGAGGATTGCGAACTCGTTGGAATGGTTGATATTAACCAAAATTTAAAAAATGAAGTAGAAAGTACATTTAAAGTGCCTTTTTTTGCATCTTTTGAGGATTTTTTGAAAGAAAATATGGCTACTGATGTTATCAATATTGCTACACCCAATTATCTGCATGCTTCCCAAGCAATTTTAGCCTTAGATAAAGGTTGTCATGTAGTATTAGAAAAACCTATGGCATTACATAAAGCCGATGCCGAAGAAGTGCTTTTTAAAGCATTACAAGCACATAAATTGGTTTTTTGTGTGATGCAAAATCGCTATTCTCCGCCTTCTGTTTGGCTCAAAGAAGTGGTAAGTAGTGGCGTGATGGGTAAAATATTTATGGTGCAAGTAAATTGCTATTGGAATCGTGATGAACGCTATTATAAAAAAGGCGGTTGGAAAGGTTTGCAAACACAAGATGGTGGAACATTATTTACCCAATTTAGCCATTTTATTGATATTATGTTTTGGCTTTTTGGCGATATAACCAATATTCAAGCAAAATTTAATGATTTTACTCACGAAAATTTAACTGACTTTGAAGATTCGGGTTTTGTGAGTTTTGATTTCAAAAAAGGTGGTATGGGAAGTATCAATTTTTCTACGGCTGTTTGGGATAAAAATTTAGAAAGTAGTATCACAATTATTGCTGAAAATGGCTCTATTAAAGTAGGCGGACAATATATGGAAAATGTGGAATATTGCCATATTAAAAACTATCAAATGCCTGAACTTGCCCCATCTAATCCGCCAAACGATTATGGTGCATACAAAGGAAGTGCTGCTAATCATCATTATATTATTGAAAATGTAGTGGAAGTATTGCAAGGTAAAAGTATTGCTACCACTAACGCCTTAGAAGGATTAAAAGTAGTGGAAATGATTGAAAATATTTATAATCTCAAAAAAACAAATAAAGGCTAAAATGCAAAATCAGGAATATTATGCCCACGAAACAGCCATTATTGATGAAGGTTGTGAAATTGGTGAAGGGACAAAAATTTGGCATTTTTCACATATTATGCCTCATTGCACGTTAGGAAAAAATTGTAATATTGGACAAAATGTAGTTATTTCACCCGAAGTTATTTTGGGAAATAACGTAAAAGTTCAAAATAATGTATCTATTTATACAGGCGTAATCTGTGAAGATGATGTTTTTTTAGGTCCGTCAATGGTTTTTACAAATGTTACTAATCCAAGGAGTGCAGTTAATCGAAAAGGACAATACGCAAGAACAACCGTAAAACGTGGGGCAAGTATTGGTGCAAACGCTACCATTGTGTGTGGACATGATATTGGCGAATTTGCTTTTATTGGAGCAGGTGCGGTAGTTACTAAAAATGTTCCTGCGTATGCGTTGGTGATAGGCAATCCTGCACGACAAACAGGTTGGATGTCAGAATTTGGGCATAAATTATCTTTTGATAATGGTATTGCTATTTGTAAAGAAAGTAACGAAAAATATGAATTAAAAGAAGGAAAAGTTACTAAAATTTTCTCATAAAATTATACTATGAATATTCCATTTGTCGATTTGAAAATACAATATCAACATATTAAATTAGAAATTGATAATGCCATTCAAAGCGTTATCGAAGAAACCGCCTTTATAGGAGGCAAGTATCCTAAAAAATTTGAACAAGAATTTGCTAATTTTTTAGGTGCAAATCATTTTATTAGTTGTGCCAATGGAACAGACTCTCTAGAAATTCTTTTGCAAGCGATGGAAATTGGGGAAGGAGATGAAGTAATTGTGCCTGCTTTTTCTTGGATTTCAACGGCTGAAGCGGTGAGTAATGTAGGTGCAAAACCTGTTTTTGTAGATATAGAAAATGATTTTTATTGTATCAATCCAACATTAATTGAACAAAAGATAACTTCAAAAACGAAAGCAATTATTCCTGTTCATTTCTATGGACAACCTGCTAATATGCCTACGATTATCAAAATTGCTAAAAAATATAATTTGAAAGTATTGGAAGATTGCGCCCAAGCACATGGAGCAACTATTGAAAATAAAATGATAGGAACTTGGGGAGATGCCGCAAGTTTTAGTTTTTATCCGGGTAAAAATCTAGGAGCTTATGGAGATGCAGGTGGGATGGCAACCAATGATATAAATATAGCAGAAAAGGCAAAAAGGATAGCTAATCATGGACAACTGAGCAAACACGATCACCTCATAGAGGGGCGAAATAGTCGTTTGGATAGCATACAAGCATCAATTCTTTCTACTAAATTGCCTTATCTTTTTGATTGGACAACAAAACGTATTCAAAATGCAAAATTATATAATGAATTATTGAATGATATAGTTGTAACGCCCAAAATACGTGAAAATAGTAAACACGTTTTTCATTTGTACGTTATTCGTACCAAAAATCGTGATAAATTGCAGCAAGAATTACTTCAAAATGGTATTCAAACCGCTATTCATTATCCAACTGCTTTGCCTTTTTTGCCTTGTTATGCAAATTATAATTTTTCAGAAAAAGATTTTCCAATCTCTTTTCAATTTCAAAAAGAAATATTATCTTTGCCGATGTATCCTGAATTATCAGAAAAACAGATTACTTATATTGCGAATAAAATCATAAAAAAGTAATTGATTCTTTTGTCAAGTGAAATTAAAGTTTAATAAAATATCGTAAATAATTTGATGTCAAAAATAAAATTTTCCATTATTGGTTGTGGTAGAATAGCCCAACGTCATGCTGAACATATTTACAAACTAGGAACACTTGTATCTGTTTGTGATATTGATAAATCCAAAGCAAATGCCCTAGCAGAACAATATAATACAAAAGCTTATTACACCATAGAAAACTTATTAGAAAATGAAAAATATGCCGATGTTTTAGCAATATGTTCACCTAATGGTTTGCATGCTCTACATACTATTCAAGCACTTAAAGCGGGTTTTCACGTACTGTGTGAAAAACCAATGGCTATTTCTGTGTATGATTGTGGCGAAATGATAAAAGAAGCTGAAAAAGCAAATAAAAGACTTTTTATTGTAAAACAAAACCGTTTTAATCCTCCCGTTGCTGCCGTTAAAAAACTTATTGATGAAGGTATTTTAGGTACTATTTATAGTGTACAACTCTCTTGTTTTTGGAATAGAGATGAAAATTATTATAAAAATTCTTGGAAAGGTACAAAAGTCTTAGATGGTGGTACTCTCTATACACAATTTAGTCACTTTATAGATTTGTTGTATTGGATGATTGGTGATGTACAAAAAGTACAAGCTTTTGGTAAAAACTCTGCACATCAGAATATTATCGAATTTGAAGATAATGGCGTAATTGCTTTAGAATTTTATAATGGTGCCTTGGGAACAATTAATTACACAGTGAATAGTTTTCAAAAAAACATGGAAGGTTCCCTAACTATTTTCGGAGAAAAGGGTAGCATAAAGATTGGTGGACAATATCTCAATGAATTAGAATACCAAAATATAGAAAACTACGAAGTAAAAGATCTTCCTGCAGGTAATCCTGCTAATAACTATGGACAATATCAAGGGTCAATGTCTAATCACGATAAAGTATATGAAAATGTAGTAGAAGTACTTACAAAACAAGGTATAATTGCTACAAATGGATTTGAAGGTTTAAAAACGGTAGAAATTATTGATAAAATTTATCAAAGTGTAAGAAAAAATGAAATTTAACGAAAAAAAAATTGATATTGTAAATGCTATATTTGGCGAAAATGTTACTATTGTCCAGCCTAGTAATGTTTATGGTTGTCAAATAGGCAACAATACATTCGTTGGCCCATTTGTAGAAATACAAAAAGATGTTAAGATAGGTCAAAATTGTAAAATTCAATCTCATAGTTTCATCTGTGAATTAGTTACAATAGGTGATAATTGCTTTATAGGTCACGGGGTAATGTTTATTAATGATATTTTTTCTGAGGGAAAGCCCGCTGGTGGTAAAAAAGAACTTTGGAAAACTACAACTATTGGTAATAATGTTTCTATTGGTTCAAATGCAACTATTTTACCTGTTTCTATATGTGATGGAACTGTAATAGGTGCAGGTTCAGTTGTGACTAAAGATATAACAGAAATAGGAATTTATGCAGGAAATCCTGCTAAAAAAATTAATGATATTTTTGTAAATATAAAATGATTAATACGGGATTTTTCTTGTTTAAATATTATTTAACTGACTAATTATCGATGGGTTGTTTCGTTTTATAATAATGAGAAAAATTAGCGGTTAAGTGCTCTAAAATGAAGTTTAAGTTTTAATTACAATAGTAAAATTTTTATAAGTAAGTTATCTTATAGATTTCTCTATTAATCTTACTATTTTAAAATTATAAAAAAATTATGAAAATACTATATATTGCTTGGAAAGGAATAGGAAGTGGTGGTGCAAATGATAAAATTATTTCTCAAATAAATGGACTCAATAAAAATGGGGTAGAATGTATTGGTTTATTTTTTGATGCAAATTTAAAAAGTATTTATCAAGATAATGAAAATAATGCTACCTATTTCCCTGTGGATATTACGAAACCTCCTAAATTGTATTCTTACCATTTTTTTTGGAGGCTTTATCTTAATTATGAACAAGAAGAATTTTATAAAACAATAGAAGAAGTGATTAAAAATATGAAATATGATTTTATATTTTTTAGATATGATTTTGCAGATATTCATTTTCTTAGGTTTGTAAAAAAATTTGGTAAAAAAATATTTATTGAATATAATGCTATACCAGAAAGAGAATTTAAAAAAAATTCTGTTGGATCTCCACGGCATACTTATAGATATTACTGTGAAAAAATATTTTCAAAAAGTATTATTAGGTATGTCAAGGGGATTATTGGGGTAACAGATGAAATTACAAATTACCAACAAAAAAGACAAAAAAGAAAACTTGGTTATACACTTTCTAATGGTATTGATGTGGATAAATATCCATTAAAACAATATGTAGATTATAATGGTAGTGTTTTAAATATGATTATTTTAACAGGCTACACTTCTGATAAACATGGAATAGATAGAATACTAAAAAGTATGAGTCAATATCATGGAGAAATTATTATTAATTTTTATATAGTTGGAATGGTTGGTGAAAATGATAAATTATTAAGTAAAGAGTTAAAACTTGACAAACAAGTATTTTTTATCGATTTTTCTGAAAAAAAAGAAATTGATATTTTATTTAATCAAATACATATTGGTGTTGGTTCGATGGCATTTTTTAGAGAAGGTTTGCAAGAAGCAAGTCCATTAAAAGTGAGAGATTTTTTATCTCGAGGTTTACCTTTTTTCTATGGATATGAAGATACAGACCTTAATGCAAATATTGATTCAAATCAATATTTCTTAAAATTTGAAAATAATAATTCTTTGATAGATATGCAAAAAGTAGTTGATTTTTTTGAACCTATTTTAAAAGATAAAACACATATTCAAAAAATAAGAGAATATGCGTTACAAACAGTCGATTATCAATCTAAAATCCAAAAATTTATTTTATTTTTAAAAAATATCCAATGATTATTCCTATTGTACTTACTTTAGATAAAAAATATACACAACATTTGAGTGTCATGCTTGTTTCGTTATTTGAAAATAATACAAATTTAAGTTTTCATATTTATATTTTTTCAAATGAATTAGATACAAAAGATGAACAAATTACAAATGAACTCATTCAAAGATATGCCCAAAATGTATCATTTCATCAAATAAATATAGATAGTATTAACCATTTTGGAGTACATGCCCATGTGTCATTGGCTACTTATTATAGAATTATAGTTTTTTCTTTACTCCCTGACTATGTAGATAAAGCTCTATATTTAGACCTTGATTTATTGGTGGTAAAAGATATTTCTTTTTTATATAATTTAGATATAGAAAATAAACTTTTAGGTGTAGTCCCAGAAGTAGATGAAATGATTTCACAAAAAAAAATATTAAATATTCCTGATGAAAAAATATATTTTAATGCAGGGGTAATGTTAGTCAATATAAAAAAATGGAAAGATGAAAAATGGACGGAGAAGGTAATAGAGTATATTAACATGAATCCTGAAAAAATAGAATTTTGGGATCAAGATGCGCTAAATGCCTTGTGCTATGATGAATGTATTTATATGGATAAAAAATGGAATATGCAAGCAGGTTTCTTTCAAAAAAAATATAAAGACAATTTTGTTAAAACTGTTATTATTCATTTTACAGGCTCATCTAAACCTTGGCAATATATGAATAAACATATTTATAAAAAAATTTACTATCAATATTTAAAGAAAACTGATTTTAAAAATTATACTCCTCCAGATAAATCAATCGGTAATTTTTTTAGAAAGTATAAACTAATGCCAAAATTTTATGATAAACTATTTGAAAAAAAGAAATAAATAAACTCTATGCTTCAAAAAATACTAATAATCATTTTATTTTCTTTATTTGTATGTTTTTTTGGAGCATATTTTTTATATGGGAAAGATTGGATAGAACAAGCCTATCAAAATAAACCTAATTTTTTTTTTGGTTCAATCATTGATAATTTTTATCCAAGATTTTGGACTGAAAAACATAGATTTCAAGTCGATTTTTTTATTAATAAAGCCAATCAAGTCGTATTAAGATTATTTTTAGTTATTTCTTTCACTTCATTTACGTTATTGATTTGGTCTTTCAATTTTTTTCAATTTTCAACTCAGATTAAAAAATATTTTTCTCAAAAAGTTTCAAAAAAATACACTAGTTTTTTAAGAATTTGGTTGTGTTTGTTGATGTTGTATGTGGCTTATGATTGGATTTTTATTTTTCAAAATTTAGAAAATTGGAAAGACTTTTATCATCCTGTTTTTTTATTAAAAATTTTTGGTCGTAATTTTCCACCTTTTTGGTTGTTAGCAACTTTGTGGTTTATTTGGTTATTCAGTACATTGTTTTTGTTATTTTTTAATTTTTACAGAATATTCTTTGGTATCGTTTGCGGAACTATTTTTATCTTTTTACAAGGTTTTTTATATAGTTTTCATAAAATAGACCATACTTTTACATTGCTTAATTATTGTTTATTTTTATTACCTTTTCTGCTTTATTCCTATCAAAAAGTCAATATTTCTGAAAAATATCACGAATCTTGGGCATTAAAACTAATGCAACTCTCAATGATAAGTGCCTATTTTTTAGCAGGAATAGAGAAAATATTGATAGGTGGAACAACTTGGCTCGAACCAAATAATATTCGTAATCATATCCATAATCACAAAATAATGCTTGGTGTTTGGTTATCAAACTCTGATTCTATATGTGTAATGATTGGTTTAGCAGGTATTTTATTTGAGATATTATTTCCATTAATTGTACTTTTTCAAGATTATAGAATATTATTTTTATGTATTGGAGTAGTATTTCATTTGGCAAACTTCTTTGTTTTGGGTGTTGGTGCGGTATTTCATCCTTGGATTCTTCTGTATGTGATATGGTTTGAAAATATAAATTTAAAGCAATTAAAGGAATAATTTTGTAGTATATCTATAATTTTTATTTGTCTATCGAACTATTATTAACATTCATCTAATTATACTAACTAAGTTTTTTACGTTACGTTATTATGAATATAAAACATAATAAGAAAATATAAATATTTAAAGAATTTATGTTATCAATCATGTCAAAAATTTCATACACTATGTTAAACGAAGGAGAGTTATTTTTAGCCACACGTTATATACACGTTTATTGGGTCAATAGTAAAAAAACTATTATTTGTCAGGCGATTACTGATTATATTCCACATCAAGAATTTGAATTGATATTTTTAGATTTATTAGAATATATTTTTGACAATCCAACGGATATGTTTGTTTTTGATAAGTCCTCTTTGGTAACTTTTCACCAAGATACTTTGCGTTTCTTTTATTTTGATTGGAAACAAAAAGTTGAAGAATTGGGTATTAAAAAATTCAAACATATTTTACCTAATAACAAATCATTTATTACAAGCCTCAAAACCACTAAAGATATTTTGAGAAAAGAAAGACCTGATGTGTGTATTGATGTGCCTTGTATCGAATATATTAGTAACTTAGATGATGCTTTTGAGAGATAATGGAAGATAATTATTGAGTTATCAATATTTTTTTAAAGAAAAAATATCAAAATAATGTTTTTATGTATTATCTTTGCAAAAAAAAATTAATTTGATTTCAAATATGAATATTTCATCAATATTGTTGTTTTTGCCCAATTTAGGTGGTGGAGAATTATTGTTAGTGTTTTTTGTAATTTTATTATTCTTTGGGGCGAAAAAATTACCTGATTTAGCAAGAGGTTTAGGAAAAGGTATTCGTGAATTTAAAGATGCAACGAATGGCGTTAAAAAATCTTTGGAAGAAGGAATTAATACAGAAGACGAAAAGAAAAAATAAAAATATATGGCACTTGTATATTTTGCCTAATCATTACCCAAAAAATAAATATAAATCATTGATTTTCAATTATTTATATTATTTAAGAAATGATTGGGCATCATATTTTTGTTGTATATCACCAAAGATTATACTCACCAATCATTTTTAAATCTAAAAATAATGGCAAAGAAAAAACCTACATCAAAACAAAACCAAAAAAAAGAATATGCCAACGCATACGATAAAATTTTAAAAGAAAATTTGATTGAAACTATCAAGCCTTTTTTTAAGCAATTATTTGGTTTTGAGATAAAAAATAAACAAATAGAATACATTCAACCAAGTTTACAAAAAACGTTTGAAGTAGAGGCTGATTTCCTAGCCAAAATAAAACATCAAAATCCTGCTGATGATTTTGTTTTGCATATAGAATTTCAGACGCAAGATCATTTGACAATGGAAGTAAGAATGCTTTTTTATCAAGGTTTTATTCGAATTTCACACAATATTCCGATTAAACAATACGTTATCTATTTAGGAGAAGGGAAATCAAAAATGAAAACTTTTATCAAAGATGAAGACTTAGATTTTCGTTATCGTTTGATTAATTTCGAAGACATTGATGTAAATACTTTTATCAATTCTGATATTCCTGAAGTAATTATTTTTGGTATATTAGCTGATTATAAAGGTGAAAAACCTGATAAAATAGCTGATATTATTCTCAAAAAATTACTCAATTCAAATGTTGCCTTAGATAAAAAACAGAAATGTGTCAAACAATTAGAAGTTTTGTCAAAATTAAGAAATTTACAAGAAACAATTAAACAAAAAATAAATATTATGGCTTTTGCATACGATTTAAAAACTGATATTCGCTTTCTTGAGGGAGTTGAGGAAGGAGTAGAAAAAACTGTTCGTACTTCCGTGTTAAATTTGAATAAAAATAAAATAAATATTATTACTATTGCTGAAGCTTTTAATATTACTGAACAAGAAGTAATTGAAATTATCAATAAACAAGCAAAGAAATAAATTAAATATTCATTTTTACTCAAGAAACAATTAAACAAAAAATAAATATTATGGCTTTTGCATACGATTTAAAAACTGATATTCGCTATCTTGAAGGACGTGAAGAAGGTATTGAGGAAGGTATCGAAAAAGGTATCGAAAAAGGACGTGAAGACACTATTTATACATCTGTATTAAATATGTATGAAAGCAGAGTAGATTTTATTACGATTGCTAAATTTATGAATATTACTGAACAAAAAGTAATTGAAATTATCAATAAGCAAGCAAAGAAATAATAAACTAAATATTCATTTTTACTCAAGAAACAATTAAACAAAAAATAAATATTATGGCTTTTGAATATGATTTAAAAACTGATATTCGCTATCTTGAAGGACGCGAAGAAGTTATTCGTACTTCCGTGTTAAATTTGAATAAAAATAAAGTAAATATTATTACTATTGCTGAAGCTTTCAATATTACTGAACAAAAAGTAATTGAAATTATCGATAAACAAACGAAGAGATAAACTAAATATTTATTTTTATTCAAGAAACAATTAAACAAAAAATAAATATTATGGCTTTTGCATACGATTTAAAAACTGATATTCGCTTCCTTGAAGGACGTGAGGAAGGACGTGAGGAAACTATTTATACAAATGTATTAAATATGTATAAAAAGAAAATGGACTTTATTACTATTGCTGAAATTGCCAATATTACTGAACAAAAAGTAATTGAAATTATCAATAAACATACAAAGAAATAAATTAAATATTCATTTTTATTCAAAAAAATAATTAAACAAAAAATAAATATTATGTTTCGGTATGATTTAAAAACTGATATTCGCTTTTTTGAAGGACGTGAAGAAGGACGTGAAGAAGTTATTTCTAACATCGTATTAAATATGAATAAAAAGAAAATTGACTTTATTACTATTGCTGAAATTATAAATATTACTGAACAAAAAGTAATTGAAATTGTCAATAAACAAGCAAAAAAATAAATAAATTAAATATGCAAATATGGTCATAAAATCTTTTGAAAAATGGAGAATTGGAGAAGTAGAACGAACTTTTGGGATTCGTTTTCATAAGAAATTAGCGTTGATGGATAAATGGCTCGATTTTGAAAAAGATATTACAACAGAAAAAAAATAGAATCGAACCATTAAGACTTCTTTTGGAAGAAATGGCGATATTTTGGGGAGAAGAAGACATTAAAGTTTTTTTTATTATTCCAATTATTTCTATCGTTAATTTTTATATATTTGATAAATATCGTACTTTTATGGAGGCAACTTTTCAGGCAGAAGTAAAAGATGTAGAGGATAATATTTATAATTTGCGTGGGGGTGTATAAATGGTCGTAGCAACAGGAAAACAAGACCCAGAAATTCCTTTTTTCTTTTTGAATGAATATAAAGCACAAGCAAAAGGAGGTTTTTTAGACCCCACAAGGACACTTTTAATCGCAATGTTAGCGGCACAAACCAAAAATAAGGCTATAAATTTTCCTATTTATGGCATGTATAATATTGGACAAAATTTTTTTTTCGTATTATTGGAACAAAAAAAAATTACACAATTAGTAAACAATTTGACGCAACTGATAAACAAGATTTAGAAAAAATAGTTTCCATGTTACAATTTGTAAAAAATCATATTGAAAATATTGTTAATTCATCAATATAAAAAGAAAAAAAACATACAAATATGGTCGTAAAATCTTTTGAAAAATGGCAAACGGAAGACTTACAACTAACGTTTGGCATCAAACCAAAACAAAATTCTGTTCTGATGGATAATTGGTTGAAAGCAAATGATAGTTTGTCTGATGAACAGAAAAATACGTTAGAAAATTTGCGTGAACGTTTATCTTATTTTGTAAATTATTGGAATGAACAAGATTTGAAAAACTTTTTTATTATGCCAATTATCAATTTAATTGATTTTTGTCATCTTACAAAATATAGAACTTTTATGGAACACGTTTTTGCGGCTGATGTAGTAGATATTCATAATAATACGGTTTCTTTGCGTGGACGTGTGGAAATGGTGGTGGCAACAGGTGAACAAAAACCTCGAAATCCTTTTTTCTTTTTGAATGAATATAAACCGCAATTAAAAATACAAACTGACCCACAAGGACAATTATTGAGTGCAATGTTGGCAGCACAAGCGAATAATCAGAGCGATTTAGCCATTTATGGAATGTATAATATTGGGCAATTATGGTTTTTTGTGGTGTTGGAAAGAAAAGAATATACAATCACCAAAGCCATCGATGCAACTAATAAACAAGACTTAGATAAAATAGTTTCGATGTTACAATTTGTAAAAAATCATATTGAAAATATTATTAATTCATCAAAATAAGGATCGAGAAAATAATAATGTAAACTTTTTATTTTATTTATTTTTGAGATATAAAAAATGTTATCACTGCAAAAAATGGCTTAGTAATAAACAAACTAAATAACTAAAAAATAGAATAATTTTAATTTTATATTTACTTTTTTTAGTGTTTACATTATTTAAAATCCGATCCTAAAAAGAAAAAAACATATAAATATGGTCGTAAAATCTTTTGAAAAATGGAAAACGCAAGAAGTAGAAGATACTTTTGGTATACAATTTTTAGAAGAATATCTAAAAATGGATAAATGGTTGGAATCGGACATATTTATCACCGATTTAGAAGCAATAAGATTAGAAATTTTGAGAAAAAAACTAAAATTAAATGCTGATTTTTGGGGAGAAGAGGACATAAAAGCGTTTTTTATTTTTCAAATTATTGATATAATCGATTTTTATGAATTTGGAAAATATCGTACTTTTACAGAAGCAACTTTTGAAGCAGAAGTAAAAGATATTCATCATAATAGTTGGAGTTTACGGGGGCGTGTGGAAATGATTGTTGCGACAGGAAAACAAGTTTTACAAACTCCTTTTTTCTTTTTGAATGAATATAAACCACAAATAAAAGCGGTTTCAGACCCAAAAGGACAACTTTTAATCGCAATGTTAGCAGCACAAACCAAAAATAAAGATACAAATTTTCCCATTTATGGCATGTATAATATTGGGCAAAATTTCTTTTTTATATTATTAGAAGAGAAAAAATATACGATTAGTAAACAATTTGATGCGACTGAAAAACAAGACTTAGAAAAAATAGTTTCGATGTTACAATTTGTAAAAAATCATATTGAAAACATTGTTAATTCATCAATATAAAAAGAAAAAACATACAAATATGGTCATAAAATCTTTTGAAAAATGGAGAATTGGAGAAGTAGAACGAACTTTTGGGATTCGTTTTCATAAGAAATTATCGTTGATGGATAAATGGCTCGATTTCGAAAAGGACATTACAATAGAAGAAAAAAATAGAATTGAACCATTGAGACTTCTTTTAGAAGAAATGGCAATATTTTGGGGAGAAGAAGACATTAAAGTTTTTTTTATTATTCCAATTATTTCTATCGTTAATTTTTATATATTTGATAAATATCGTACTTTTATGGAGGCAACTTTTCAGGCAGAAGTAAAAGATATAGAAAATAATATTTATAATTTGTGTGGGCGTGTAGAAATGGTGGTAGCCACAGGAAAACAAGACCCAGAAATTCCTTTTTTCTTTTTGAATGAATATAAAGCACAAGCAAAAGGAGGTTTTTTAGACCCGCAAGGACAACTTTTAATCGCAATGTTAGCGGCACAAACCAAAAATAAAGACATTAATTTTCCTATTTATGGCATGTATAACATTGGACAAAATTTTTTTTTCGTATTATTAGAACAAAAAAATTATACAATTAGTAAACAATTTGATGCGACTGATAAACAAGACTTAGAAAAAATAGTCTCGATGTTACAATTTGTAAAAAATCATATTGAAAACATTGTTAATTCATCAAAATAAAAATAAAAAATATATACAAAAAAGTAAAAAATAAAGTAAAAATATGGCGTTTATATCTCAAATTATTTTCATTCTTGCCTTTGGAGTAGCAGCTTTTTTAATTCGTAAAAGAGTGCTAAGAATCGCAGGCAATGTGCAGTTAGGTAAAAGCATTGCACGCACAGATAACCCTTCTCAAAGACTTAAAACAATGATTTTGATTGCTTTGGGGCAAGGAAAAATGTTTTCAAAACCAGTAGTTGGTTTGTTGCATTTTTTAATTTATATCGGTTTTATTTTGATAAATATCGAAGTGTTAGAAATTGTATTAGATGGAATTTTGGGAACACACCGAATATTTTCTAGTGTTATGCCTGCTTCTTTGTATAGTTTTTTGATTAGTTTTTTTGAGTTTTTGGCGGTTGGCGTAATTGTGGCGTGTATTGCATTTTTAACTCGCAGAAATGTTATCAAAATACAAAGATTTATCAAGCCAGAACTAAAAGGTTGGGCAAAATTAGATGCCAATTTAATTTTAACGATTGAAATTGTGTTGATGTTTTTTATTTTGATAATGAATGCAACAGATAGCATTTTACAAACGCGCACTTTCGAACACAATCATTATGCCCATCATCAAACTGCCCCTTTTTTGTTTAGTCAATTTTTGATGCCTATTTTTTCGGGAATTGAAAATAATACTATTTTGGTTTTGATTGAAAGATTGTGTTGGTGGGGACATATTTTAGGCATTATGGCTTTTGCTTTATATGTTACATATTCTAAACATTTGCATATATTTTTAGCATTTCCAAATACTTATTTTTCAAATTTAGAACCCAAAGGAAAGTTTGAAAATATGTTATCTGTTACTAACGAAGTAAAATTAGCGCTAGGTTTGATACAAGATGATGGCTCAATGCTTCCACCAACAAGTTTTGGAGCAAATGATGTCAATAATTTGACTTGGAAAAATATTATGGATTCTTATTCGTGTACGGAATGTGGAAGATGTACCGAAGTTTGTCCTGCTAATATTACAGGCAAAAAACTATCGCCAAGAAAAGTAATGATGGACACCAGAGATAGAGCCGAAGAAATTGGTAGTTTCATCGAAAAAGGAAAAACCATTGAAGAAGCATTGACATTAGGCAATACTTTATATAGCGAAACCTACGTTTCAAAAGAAGAATTAATGGCTTGTACAACTTGTAATGCGTGTGCAGATGCTTGTCCTATCAACATTGACCCTGTCAATATTATTATGCAAATGCGTCAATATGTCGCTTTAGAAGAATCATCTGTACCTCAACATTGGGCAAGAATTTTACAAAATATTCAAAATAACGGCTCGCCTTGGCAAATTTCTCCCGCAGAAAGATTTAATTGGGCAGAAGACGTAAAATAATTTATTTTAACTAAAAAATCAGCAAAAAAGATATTTTTTGTTGATTTTTTTCGTTTTAATTAACAAAAAACTTATTTAAACAAAATATACTTATGTTATTATTTTTTGAATTTATTCCGCCTATTTTGTTCCTTTCTTTGTATTTTGGTGGAATGATTTTAACGTTATTAGGGGTGATAATTGGAAGAGGTTTGATAGAAGGAGAAGGTTCAGAAAAACTAAAAATCCCTAATTTATCTAATACTTATGCAACCACAGGCAGTTTTTCGTTGATTGCGTATATGTTACGTGGGACATCAGGCGTGAGCGAAGTGTTATTATTGGCTTTAATTCAAAAAGGATATTTAAAAAGAAATATAAATGATGATAGTATTTTGGAGCAGGTAACTAATCATCCTCCCATTGAAAAATTGACTGATTATGAACTCAAAATTTTTGATTGTTTTACCCACTCACTTTCTATCAAACAAGCCTTCGATATGTCCATTCTCAAAAATGCAGTCGAAGAAGCTGGCTCACATTATGAAAAAGAATTAGTCAATTCAGGTTTAATTTTATCCCCAAAAACGCATCAAAATTTTAAAACATTTACTACTTTATCCTTTGTAACTTTGTTTGGCGTAGGTTTGGCACGATTGATTTGGGCTTTATCATTAGGTTTTACCAATGTAGGTTTATTGGTTTTTATGTTGATAATAGTGGGAACTTCTTTTCTTGTATCAAGCAAAGTTACCTTCAAACGCATCACCAAAAAAGGAAAAAAATATTTACAAGATTTAATTTCTGCTTTCTCACCTTTAAAATCCAAAATCAAAGAAGAATATGCTACGGCTCAAATACAAGGAATTCCAAGCGAATATCTGCCTGTGGTCAGTGTTTTTGGATTGAGTGTTTTATCAGACTCTCAAGATTACAAACGCCTTTCAACTGATAGTGGCAGCAGTATTAGTTCAGGTTTTGGTTGTGCAAGTAGTGGAAGTTTAGGAGATGCTGGGGGAGGAGGTAGCAGTTGTGGCGGTGGAAGTAGTTGTGGAGGTGGCGGCTGTGGTGGTGGTTGTGGGGGAGGTTAGTAAAGAAAATTATATTTTTTTGTTATCAAATTTGTTTTTTATAAAAAAAATTATCATTTTTGTATCAATAAAGCAAAATTTTATCATTTTTTATGCAGCAAATCAATATTATCGCCTCGCCTGATGTGGCTTTTGATACAGAAAATTTATATCAATTTATTCAAAAATCATATCAATTTACAGATTTTAGAGTTTTGAAAAGGTCTATTGATGCTCGTCAAAAAACTATCAAAGTAAATTTAACGATTGCTTTGTATCAAAATGAAATTTTACCCAATTTACTTTCAACTCAACTCAAATATCAAGATGTTCATCAAAAACAACAAGCAATTATAGTAGGAGCGGGTCCTGCGGGACTTTTTGCAGGTTTGAGATTGATAGAATTGGGCATAAAACCTATTATTTTGGAGCGTGGACAAGATGTAAGGGCAAGACGCAGAGATTTGGCGGCTATCAATAAAGCCCAAATTGTCAATACAGAATCTAATTATTGTTTTGGAGAAGGGGGTGCGGGAACGTATTCTGATGGTAAACTTTATACACGTTCTCACAAGCGAGGAGACATGATGCGTGTGTTAGAAACTTTAGTTGGACACGGAGCGACAGAAGATATTTTGATAGATGCACACCCACATATTGGCACAAATAAATTGCCTGTTATTGTCCAAAATATTCGAGAAACAATCTTAAAATATGGTGGAGAAGTACATTTTAATACCAAAGTTATCGATTTTATAGTAGAAAAAAATAAAATGAAAGGCGTTATTACTGCTGATAATAAAACTTGGGAAGGAGTAGGTGTGATTTTAGCCACAGGACATTCTGCTAGAGATATTTTTTCATTATTAGACCAAAAGAAAATTGATATTGAATTTAAACCTTTTGCTTTGGGAGTTCGAATCGAGCATCCACAAAAATTGATTGATAAAATACAATATCATTGTGAAGAAAGAGGCGATTATTTGCCTGCTTCTTCTTATAGTTTGGTTAGTCAAGTCAATTATAAAAATAAACAAAGAGGCGTTTTTTCATTTTGTATGTGTCCGGGCGGTTTTATTGTACCTGCGGCTACCGAAAATGGCGAAATTGTAGTCAATGGTATGTCTCCTTCTCGTCGAAATTCTAAATTTGCTAATTCAGGAATTGTAGTGGCGATTGATGAAGAAGATGTAAAAAATTTTAAATCTTTTGGGGCATTGGCAGGCGTGGCTTTTCAAAAATCAGTAGAAGAAAAATCTTGTCAATTAGCAGGCAATACCCAAAAAGCACCTGCACAAAAAATGGTAGATTTTATACAAAAAAAGAAATCCAACGATTTATTAGATTGTTCATATCAACCTGGACTTTCTTCAGTGGTATTAGATGAAGTTTTACCTGATTTTGTTGCTCATACTTTGCGAGAAGGTTTTATTGATTTTGGAAAAAAAATGAGCGGATATTTAACAAACGAAGCCCAAATTATAGGAGTAGAAAGTCGTACTTCTTCGCCTATTCGTATTCCTCGTGACCCAAAAACTTGCGAACATACACAAATTTCAAACTTTTTTCCTTGTGGAGAAGGTGCAGGATATGCAGGAGGAATTATGTCAGCGGCTATGGACGGTGAAAAATGTGCGGAGAATTTGGTGAGTTTGATGGGGTAGTTTTTTAGTTTTATTTTGGTGAAATTTCACACGTCATTAGTTCGTAAGTTGGTTTACTTGTAAAAATATGAAACTGCACGATAGAACTATGCTAAGAAATGAGAATTAATTTTACATAACTATTTGTTTAATTTTAATATTTTCCTTGTTAAAAATTTTATATTTATTTACAAATTAAACAGAAATATTATAAAAAAAAATTTAAAAGCTAATGAAAAGCCTACAAAAGTTTAACATAACCTTTTCGTTCAGTTTCCTAAATTTTAGTATCTGGTTAAATGAATAAAAAATACTTACCGATTTGTCGTATCTATTTTTAATTAATGTTTTAAATACAAAAAATTCTTTTATACTAAATTTAAGCCTTTATAGCCTTTACAACTATGTCACCCATACTGAAGAGTCAAATATTTTATTATTTTTGGAGTATATTTTTTATATTTCACTCGCATTTTTTCCTGCTAAAAACCCAGTTGTCCAAGCCGATTGAAAATTAAAACCACCTGTAATGCCATCAATATCTAATATTTCTCCTGCAAAAAATAAGTTTTTTATTTTTTTACTTTCCATTTTATTATAATCAACATCGTCTAAACTTACGCCGCCACAGGTTACAAATTCTTCTTTGAAAGTAGTTTTACCTTTTACGTGATAAGTGTCATTAGTCAATAATTCGATGAGTTTATTTTGTTCATTTTTTTTCAAATCGCCTGCTTTTTTTTCGAGGTCAATAGTTGCTTTTTCCAACAAAAAAATCCATAATCTTTTGGGTAAATCAGTCCAAATATTTTTCATTTGTTTGTTTGATTTTTTCCATTCTTCTATTTCTTGTTGCCAATCAGTTGCTTTTTTTTCGTTTATCCATTGAATAGAAACCATAAAATCGTAATTTTTTTCAGCCAAAACTCTCGCTCCCCAAGCCGATAATCTAAGAATTGCTGGTCCGCTCATTCCCCAATGTGTAATTAAAATTGCTCCATTTGACACCAAATTTGTGCCTTGTATGCGGGCTTGTGCGTGTGAATAAGCAACACCTTGTAATTCTAAAATTGGATTTTTAGGCATATTAAACGTAAAAAGAGAAGGTAAACAAGGAATAATGGTATGTGAGCCAAAATTTTTTATCCAATCTAAATTTTCTGTTTTTGGGCTTCCACCTGTCGTGATAATTACTTTTTTGGCGATAATATTAGCCTGATTTTTTATTTTCAATACAAAATTTTCTTTTGAATTGATAGATATTTCTTGTAATTCTGCCCCCAAAACAAGTTGAATATGTTGTTTTTTTCTTTCTTTTTCTAAAATATCAATAATCGTTTGAGAATCATCTGTAGTAGGAAACATTCTATTATCTGGCTCTGCTTTTAAATTTACACCTCTGCTTTCGAACCATTCAATCGTGTCTTTGGTATAAAAATATTGAAAAGATTTTTTTAGAAATTTTTCACCGCGTGGATAATTTTTAGATAATTCTGAAATTTGCATACAAGCATTCGTAACATTGCAACGTCCGCCTCCTGAAACTTTTACTTTTGATAAAACTTTATTCATTTTTTCTATCAAAATTACTTCATAATTTTTATTTTCTGCTGCGTGAATAGCCGCAAAATAACCCGCTGCTCCTGCTCCTACGACAACTATTTTTTCAATCATTTTTTACCAAGATTTTTATAATTTTTTATGATTTTAAAGGTTGATTAACTTTATTTTAAAAGATTATATCTTAAAAATATTATAAAATTTTAAATTCAATTCTACGATTTTTGGCTTTATTTTCTTCAGAATCATTAGCAACATCTGGTTTTGATGCGCCATATCCTTTGAAAGTCAATCGAGATTTATCGATACTATTATTGATTAAATATTCATAAACCGATTTGGCACGATTCAAAGAAAGCGTTATGTTGTCTTCTGCTTTTCCAACATTATCTGTATGTCCCGATATTTCTCCACGAATATCAGCATTATTTTTCATAAATTTAATCAATTCATCTAATTCGGTTTTAGATTTATCTTTCAATTCAAATTTATTGTAATCAAAGAAAATATTATTCAACCTAAAAACTGTTCCTTTTGCCAATGGCTCCAACGGAATATCAATTTCAATCGGTTTCATTTCTTTGGTTTCTACATAATTAAAACTCAAACTTTTGAACGCATATCCTTTTTTATGAACTTCTAGCGCATATTCTGAACCTTGCGTCAAAACAATCGTATATTCACCATTTTGAGCATCTGAAGTAGTAGAAGATAATTTTGTTTTTTCGTTAATATCAAATAAATCAATATTTGATTCCAATTTTTGTTTGGTTTTTATATCATAAACATTTCCTTTTACAAAATTACTTTTGAGCGTAGGTCGAATTTGTTGTGGCACATCAAACACGTATAAAATACTACTCAATTCTTTTCTACCCAAATTTTTATCCACAGAATAATACCCTTTCTGCCCATCAGCAGTCAAAAATAACGCTAATTCGTCTTGATGTGTATTGATAGGATAGCCTAAATTTTGTGGCGTAGTCCATTTTTTATTTATTTTTTCGGTTTTATACAAATCATATCCGCCCAATCCCAAATATCCTGCAGAACTAAAAAATAAAGTTTTTCCATCGGGATGAATAAATGGTGAAACTTCATCTTTTTTTGTGTTGATGTCTTCTAAATTTTCGGGAGAAGTCCATTGATCATCTTCGCCTTTTTTTGTCATCCATATATCACGTCCCCCTTTTCCACCTGCACGATTAGACACAAAATAAATTATTTTTCCATCAGCAGAAAGAGTTGGTTGGGAATCCCAATTTCTTGAATTGACCACAGCACCCAAATTTTGAGGTTTACTCCAATCTTCACCTGTTTTATAAGAAATAAAAATATCACATTCTCCATAAATATCTCTCATTCCTCTGCCACCTCTTTCATTACAAGCCGTAAAAACCAATACTTTTCCATCAGCAGAAATACTTGCCGTTCCTTCATTCATTTCTGTATTGATATTTTTAGAAATAGACGTTGGTTCTGTCCATTTGTCTGTTTCTGTTTGATAAGAAATATATAAATTTTCGTCATCATCTCCTCTTTTTTCAGATTTACGAGCCGTAAAAACTAATGTTTTTTGGTCAGCTGTAATGGCTGGAAAATATTGTAAATGAAATTGATTGACAGGTTTTGGCAATGCTTTTGGTTTAAAATCGAGTGGAGTTTTCATTGTTTCTTTAGCAAAATCACAATCGCTCATTAATTTTTTGATGTTCTCAATCTCTTTTTCGAGAGCCGTTCCAGATAGTGTTAAAAATTTTTCACCTGCTTTTTTTGATTGTTCATAATTTCCTTCTTTCAAATAAAACCAAGCCAACTGATAATGGGCAGCTTTGAATTTAGGAGAATCAGGAGAGGCTTTGACTGTATTTTTGAAATATTCAAAAGATATTAAATATTCTTGAAAAAGTTGATAAGTTGTGGCTAATTTATAGTGTGCTTCTGCGAAATTATTATCTGCTTTTACGGCTTTTTTTAGTTCTTTTACCGCGTCATCAAATTGCCTTGCTCTAAATAAATTTTCAGCATTTTCATAATATTTGATGGCTTTTTTTGAGGTAGTAGAATAGCGTTGTGCGTATAAAGAATACGGCAAAAAGACTATTAAAATTAAAAAAATAATTTTCATAAATGATAAAGTTTGTGTTATTTTAATGTGAGTTTGAGATATTTATTCTATTTATTCTTTGTATAAGTTTCTTATTTTCTTTTGTATTATTTTTTATGCGAATTTTCAAAAGTATTCTTATAACGTCCTTTTGCCTTTGTTATTGTATCAATTTGTTCTAAAATATTTTAACTTTTCATTATCTACTCGAAATACAATAGTAAACATATTTTTATTAAGAAAATATACGAAAATTTTTTGAGAAAGAAATATATTCAAGAGAGTTCATAAGTTGTATATCTTCTTATTTTCATACTAAGAAGTTATTTATTTTATGCAAATTTATGACTTTTTTTTGTTATTTCAAAAGGATTAACCTAAATTTGTATAATCTTTTAAATAAATTAAAATAACTTTTATGTATCAGTCCAAGCATTCATAAAAGCCAAATAAATTAAAATCCTCAAAAATCATAACATTGAGAAATGAATCAAAATTTCACAGACGGAATTAACTTACTTTCAAAACTTACTCCAAAAAAAATTAAAAATGCTTATCAAATTTGGAAAAGTTATCACCACTCGAAAAAAACAGGAATCGTAAAACACAAAGGTTTGCCGATTAGTTTGGCTTTCGAACCAACTACTTCTTGTAATCTGAGATGTCCCGAATGTCCGAGTGGATTGCGAAGTTTCACACGTCCGACAGGTATGATGCCCGAAGATTTGTTCAAACAAACGATAGATGAATTGTATCAAACTTTAATTTATTTGATATTTTATTTTCAAGGAGAACCTTTTTTGCACCCAAAATTTTTAGATTTAGTAAAATATGCTTCCCAAAAAGGAATTTATACGGCTACTTCTACTAACGCCCATTTTTTACACGCCGATTTAGCCAAAAAAACAATAGAATCTGGTTTGGATAGATTGATTATTTCGATTGATGGCACCACACAAGAAACTTATCAAGCCTATAGAATTGGGGGGAAATTAGAAAAAGTAATAGAAGGAACAAAAAATATTATTCATTGGAAAAAAGAATTAAAATCAAAAACGCCTCACGTAATTTTTCAATTTTTGGTCGTAAAACCTAATCAACATCAAATAGAAGACGTAAAAAAATTAGCTAAACAATTAGGTGTCAATGAAGTAGGACTTAAAACGGCTCAAATTTATGATTATGAAAATGGCTCTGATTTAATTCCAACCATAGAAAAATATGCTCGATATAAATTGGGCAAAAATGGATTGTACGAAATAAAAAATACCTTAGAAAATCATTGTTGGAAAATGTGGAATGCTTGTGTGATTACTTGGAATGGTGCGGTTGTACCTTGTGCTTTTGATAAAGATGCACATCATCAATTAGGTGATATTTCTCAAAAAACATTTACAGAAGTTTGGCAAAGCAATGAATATCAACGATTTAGGCAATTAGTTCTCGAATCGAGGTCAAATATTGATATGTGTAAAAATTGTACGGAAGGCACAAAAGTTTGGGGATAATTATTTGTCTTTTTACCTATATTGTTTTTAACGAATTTTCGTTATACATCTAATTATCTACAATATCAATTAAAATATTTCTACCAATGAAATTTTATTTTCCTTTATTTTTTGCGATAATATTATTTTTTTCGCACCATTCTCAATCATTGGCACAACTCGAATACAGAGGAATTACCCCAAAAATAAATGCTGGAGTTCACAGAGGCGGTTTTTATACGGATATAAATCTTTTATTTGGATATAGAAATGTAGATAAATCCTCAAATAGTTTTGTGCCTGTCAATATTCCTGAGCGAGGATTTATGTGGAGTATGGGCGTAGAAAGTAATTATTTTTTTAAGACAGATTTTCGACTTACACCTAAAATCACTTTCGAATATCACGATTATTTGAATCTACTTATTTTTCGTTTGCAAAATAGATTATATCCTGCCCAAGATATGAATTTTGCTAAGGCATCTTTCCAAACTTGTCCCGAAGTAGGTATAAATATTTTTGGATTAGTGTTTTTGACTTATGGATATAGTTTTGGATTGACCAATAGAGATGTTACCAAAGATTTAGGGCATCAAGTAAATATAGGTTTTGCTTTGCCTTTTGGTGATTAGTAGTTTTAAAATATTTGGTTTTTATAAAAATTTGATATTGTCCTCCAGATAAATCTGGAGGCAATTCAAGATAAATTTTTATTTCCATTGAAAATTTTTTAAGATGTAAAAAGCCAATTTTAAGTAATACACAAATATTTAGCATACCAATATTTATCGCTTAATTTATTGGTTGTGTGAGTTAAAATATCTAAAATTGCTATAAGAGCAGGAATAGTCATTTCTTTCGATTCAATAAAATAGGTTATTTCTACGTATTCGAATACATCAAAAGGTAAAATAGTTCCTTTACTATTACCCGTTGACTTCAAACCTCGAGTATCATAAGAAGTAAGAAAAGTTGGGTTAGAAGCATAATCCGTTTCCCCAAAACTATTCAGCATTAGTAAATCTGCTGGCTTTAAAAATTGAGTTGTTAGCAATTTATTTTTTGTTTCTTCTAATGCTTCGAGTTCATTTTCCCTATAAAAACCATCTCCATAAAACGCATGCTCATAATTTCTAATGAAGTATTTATCATTGTCTAATGTTTCAAAAATATTGATACATTCCAACAAAAAAAGATTTAATTTTGGAAGAATACTATCAGGATTGAACATATAAAATTCGTATTTTATGTGTTCTCCTGATAAAATACTATCGTAATCTTTTAATTCAGATGCACTAAAATCACCTGCAGGAAAATAAAACCCTTTTCTTTTATCAGCCTCAATTTGAATAAAATCATTTTTGTAGATTTCGAAAGCATCTTTATTTTTGGGTGCCACACCAATCACCAAAGGCAATACTATTTCACACATATTTTTTTATTTTTATTTTTCACTTAAAATAGACGAAAAAAATTATACCATTTTGAAACAAAATATCAATTTTATTTATTTATTTATTTATCTACTTTATTTAAGCCAAAACCTTACCAATTTTAACCAACAGACAAATATTTAGCAAACCAATATTTATCAAGAAGTTTGTCGGTTGTATAATTTAAAATATCCATAACCGCTATGGTGGTAGGAATATTCATTTCTTTGTCTTGAATAAAATATTGTATTTTTACATATTCAAATACATCAGAAGGTAAAATACTTCCTTTACTATTTGTCAATAACATCAGACTATCATCATAAGAAGTAAGAAAACGTAAATCAAAAGCATCATATTTTTCTTCATAATCATTGATGATTAATAAATCAGATGGTTTCGAAAATTGAGTTGTCAGCAATTTATTTTTTATTTCTTCTAATTCTTCGAGTTCATCTTCATCATAAAAACCATCTCCATAAAATGCACACTCAAAATTTCTAATCAAGTGTTTGTTATTATCTAATGTTTGAAAAATATTGATACATTCCAACAAAAAAAGATTGAATTTTGGAAGAATACTATCAGGATTTAACATATAAAACTCATAGTTCATATATTCTTTCGATATAATATCGTTGTAATCTTCTAATTTAGAAGTATTGAAATTATTTTTAGGAAAATAAAAATCTTTTGTTTTATCCATCTGAATAAAATCATTTTTATAGATTTCGAAAGCGTCTTTATTTTTAGGTTTTACGCCAATCACCAAAGGTAAAATTAATCTACACATATTTATTTTATTTTTTTACTTTTCACTTAGAATATACGAAAAAATATCTTGTTTCAGAACAATATAATCCTAAAAAAATCGTACCATTTTGAAACAAAATATCAAATTTTATCTACTCAAATATAAATTTCTTTCGCCATAAATTTTTAGAAAAAGGTCATCTTGCAAACTTTCAATAAAATAAATGGCTTCGCCTGTAGATTTCATTTCAGGTCCTAATTCTTTGTTTACATTAGGGAATTTATTGAAAGAAAAAACGGGTACTTTGATAGCATATCCACGCCCGACAGGCACAAAATAAGAAGTAGCAGACTTATCTAAATCAAAATCTTTTAATTTTTTTTCGCCCAACATTATTTTTGTGGCAATATTAATATAAGGTTTTTGATAGGCTTTACAAATAAAAGGCACAGTTCGTGAGGCACGCGGATTGGCTTCGATAATATAAACAATGTTATCTTTTATCGCAAATTGAATATTTATCAAGCCAACAGTTTGTAAAGCCAAAGCAATTTTTTTGGTATGTACCGCAATTTGTTCCATCAACAAAGGACTTAATGAAAACGCAGGCAAAACTGCATTAGAATCGCCAGAATGAATACCTGCAGGCTCAATATGCTCCATAATTCCGATAATATATACATTTTCACCATCACAAATCGCATCTGCTTCAGCCTCGATTGCCTTGTCCAAAAATCTATCAATTAAAATATTATTATCAGGAAAATCAGCCAATACTTCGACTACGTGTTGCTCTAATTCTTCTTCATCAATCACAATTTTCATTTTTTGTCCGCCCAATACATAAGAAGGACGCACCAACAAAGGAAAATCCATTTTTTTGGACAATTCAACCGCATCTTCTGCATTTCTGACCGCTCCAAATTCAGGATAAGGAATGTTCAAATCTCTCAATAAAGACGAAAAACGCTCTCTATCTTCTGCCAAATCTAAGGCTTCATAAGTAGTGCCAATGATTTTTATGCCATATCTATTTAGTTTTTCTGCTAATTTCAGAGCTGTTTGTCCGCCTAATTGCACAATTACTCCTTCAGGTTTTTCGAGTTTAATAATTTCATAAATATGCTCCCAAAAAACAGGCTCAAAATATAATTTATCAGCAATATCAAAATCAGTAGAAACTGTTTCGGGATTGCAATTTATCATAATCGTTTCATAACCACATTCTTTTGCCGCCAAAACTCCATGCACACAACAATAATCAAACTCAATTCCTTGCCCAATTCGATTCGGTCCCGCACCCAAAATCAAAACTTTCTTTTTATCAGATTGAATAGACTCATTTTTAAGATTTTGCGTTTGTTCTGCGCGCGTTTCGCCCGCACTTACGCCATGAAAAGTAGAATAATAATAAGGAGTTTTTGCTTCGAATTCAGCCGCACATGTATCGACCATTTTATAAATTCTATGGATATTTAACTCTTGTCTTTTTTGAAAAACTTTACTTTCCAAACAACGCAATAAATGAGCAATTTGTCTATCTGCATATCCTTTTTGTTTGGCGTTCAGGAGCAATTCGTGGGGAATATTTTCGATAGAATATTGTTGCATTTCCTTGTCTGTTTCTGCCAAATCTTGAATTTGTGATAAAAACCATTTATCAATTTTTGTCAATTTTTGGATAGTTTTAGGCGAAATTCCCATCATAAAAGCATCTTTGATATGAAAAAATCTATCCGCGCTCGGAAATTCTAAACTCTTTAAAATCGATGCTTGTTCTGTCAATTCTTTGCCATCTGCTCCTAATCCATTTCTACGATTTTCGAGAGATTGACACGCTTTTTGTAAGGCTTCTTGAAATGTTCTTCCAATGCCCATTACTTCTCCCACTGATTTCATTTGCAAACCTAAAGAAGTATCTGCTCCTTTGAATTTATCAAAATTCCATCGAGGAATTTTAACAATTACATAATCAATACTTGGCTCAAAATACGCCGAAGTTGTCTTTGTAATTTGGTTTTTTAATTCATCTAAATTATAACCTATGGCTAATTTGGCTGCAATTTTTGCAATCGGATAGCCTGTTGCTTTGGACGCTAAGGCAGAAGAACGCGAAACTCTTGGATTGATTTCAATGACAATAATTTGGTCATCTTCGGGATTTAAAGCAAATTGAATATTACAACCGCCCGCAAACATTCCGATTCCATTCATACATTTAATCCCCAAATCACGCATTTTTTGATATACTTTATCAGAAAGTGTCATCGCAGGAGCGACCGTTACGGAGTCACCTGTATGTATGCCCATTGGGTCAAAATTTTCAATCGAGCAAATAATAATCACGTTTCCTAAATTATCACGCAATAATTCTAACTCAAATTCTTTCCAACCTACAATGCTTTGCTCGACCAGAACTTCGTGAATCGGTGAGGCTTGCAAGGCTCGCGTGAGCATTTCGTTAAATTGTTCGAGAGAATGAACAAAACCGCCGCCAGTTCCTGCCAACGTATAAGAAGGACGCAAAACCAAAGGAAAACCAATTTCTTGAGCAATTTTTTTACCTTCGAGAAAACTTGTTGCAGTGCGTCCTTTGCAAACATTTGCGTCCAGTTTTTGCATCAACAACCTAAATTTTTCTCTGTCTTCTGTGGTTTCTACGGCATCAATATCTACCCCGATAATTTCAACGTTATATTTTTCCCAAATTCCTGCTTTTTTGCAATCAATCATTAAATTTAAAGCCGTTTGACCTCCGACAGTGGGCAAAACGGCTTGAATTGTATGTTTTTCTAAGATTTCAATAATCGACTTTTTATCTAATGGCTTTAAATAAATATGGTCTGCCACAGTGCTATCGGTCATAATGGTGGCAGGATTTGAGTTGATAAGCACGACTTCAATTCCTTCTTCTCTCAACGACCTTGCGGCTTGCGAGCCAGCATAATCAAATTCACAAGCTTGTCCAATAACAATCGGACCTGAACCTATGATGAGTACGGTTTTTATTTTTTTATTGCGAGGCATTTTGTAAGAACTTTTTTATTTTTTTGCAAAGGTATAAAAAATTTAGATTTATTTTGTTATTTTTGATGAGTAATATTGTTCATTTTTTTTTATTTTTGAAAAGAATAAATGTTATTTCATTTTATCGTTATTTGTTGAATAGATTTGTGCTGAAAATAAAAATATATTTTCCATTTTTTTTGTGTTGTATTTTGAATTGCCTCAAATTTATCTCGAGGATAATATAACCGACTTTCCGCACCCCTGTTTTAGTTTAGAGTATTTACTCAAAAAAATATAAATATTTAAAAATTTACACATAAAATATATTTAATTTATCTGAAAATTTACCCGATTTATTAATTTTTATTCAGTTTATTGTTAAAATAAAAATTATTAGATGATTTTGCCAATAAATTCTCGAATTTTAACGATAATACTCATTTTTAAAAATAGGGTGCGGAAGGTCGGATATAAAATTTAATTGTTAGCTTTAGCCAAAATATCTATGTTTTTCAAATTGCATTTTTCTATATTTTAAAATAAATGGCTATCTACAACACAATACAATTAGCTCCGCAATGATATTTCGTGAATCAATTTTTTTTAGGTTGATAAAAGGAAGAACAAAATACAATTCAATTCGTTTGTTATTTTGAATATTTGTGATTATTTTTGCAAATTAAATTCAAAAACTCACAAAAACAAATGAGCAGAAAAAAAAAAACATTGCCTATTATCGAAAATTTAACCGTTTTAAGATTGGGAGCAGAAGGAAAAGCAATCACAAAACATAATGAAAAAGTTGTTTTTTTAGAAGGAAATACGGTCGCAGTTGATGATGTGGTTGATGTACAAATTATCAGACAAAAAACAGGGTATAGCTATGGAAAAGTAATTAAATATCATCAATTATCCGAAAAAAGAACTACTCCAGTATGTGAACATTTTGGCGTATGTGGTGGTTGCAAATGGCAACATTTACCTTATGAAGTACAATTAGAAGCAAAACAACAGCAAGTGATTGATAATTTAACTCGATTAGCAAAAATTGATTTGCCTGCGGGTAAACCTATTTTAGCGTCTGAAAAAATATATAACTATAGAAATAAATTAGAATTTACTTTTTCAAATTTTAAATGGCTTGATACAGAAGCATTTCAAAAACAAAAAGAAGAAGGAGCAGAAAGAGAAGGCGGTTTGGGCTTTCATCTCCCCGGACATTTTGATAAAGTGTTAGAAATAAATCATTGTCATTTGCAACAAGACCCATCTAATGCGATTCGTGAGGCTGTCAAAAAATTTACGCGAGAAAAAAAATGGGCTTATTTTAATCTCAAACATAAAAATGGTTTTCTAAGAAATTTACTCATTCGCAATTCAAATACGAATAATTTGATGGTTGCCTTGATTTTTTTTGAAGATAAAAAAGAAGAAATCACTGAAATTTTATCATTCTTGCAACAAAAATTTCCACAAATTACTTCTTTACAATATTTTATCAATCCAAAAAATAATGATAGTTATGCTGATTTAACGCCTGTTTTATTTGCAGGAAAATCTTATATAGAAGAGAAAATGGATAATTTAATTTTCAGAGTGGGCGCAAAATCTTTTTATCAAACCAATCCCGAACAGGCTTATAATCTCTATAAAATTGCGGTTGAAATGGCTGATTTGCAAGGCACTGAAATTGTGTATGACCTTTACACAGGCACAGGAACGATTGCTCAATTTGTTGCCAAAAAATCAAAAAAAGTAATTGGAATTGAATACATAGAAGAAGCAATTTCTGATGCGAATGCGAATGCAAAACTAAATAATTTACATAATATTGATTTTTTTGCAGGAGACATGAAAGATATTTTAAATCAAAATTTTATCTATCAACACGGAAAACCTGATGTAATTATCACCGATCCACCGCGAGCAGGTATGCACGAGGACGTAATTGAGGTCATTAAAAAAGCATCGCCACAAAAAATTGTCTATGTAAGTTGCAATCCTGCCACGCAAGCCCGAGATATAAGTTTATTGGCTGATATGTATGAATTGATTGATTATCAAGCAGTTGATATGTTTCCACAGACTTATCACGTCGAAAATGTGGTTTTATTAGTAAAAAAAATTATCTAAAATTATTAAAAATAAAAAAGTATGGCAATCTGGAGTACAGAAATTGATCTTGAAAGATTAAATAAACTTTCGAAGGGTTCGATGGGTGGATTTTTAAACATAGAAATCACTGAAATTGGAGAAGATTTTATGGTCGGAAAAATGCCCGTAGATGAAAGAACAAAACAACCTTTTGGCGTTTTGCATGGGGGGGCTTCTGTGGTTTTGGCAGAAAGTATTGGAAGTGTTGCCTCTAATTGTATTGTTGATGTAACAAAATTTAGATGTTTTGGTTTAGAAATAAATTCTAATCATCTTAGACCTGTTTCGGGTGGTTTTGTGTATGCGAAAGCAACACCTTTGCATATTGGCAAAACTACACACGTTTGGGACATCAAAATCACCAATGAAGAAGGGAAATTAGTCAATGTAAGTCGATTGACAATGGCAATCGTTCCTTATTAGTATCACAAGGCAATCTCAAAAATTGCCTTTATTTTTTTATTTTTGTGAATTTTATTTTACTACAATTAGCGTTTCGCAACCTATTTTATTACCCAAAAAACACACTAATATTGTTATTTTCGGTGATTTTTGGTGTTTCTTTGGGTTTGTTGGGCGTTGGAATTATCAATGGTTTGGTGGTGCAGAGGCAAATAGAAAAAATGGACACAAGTTTGCCGCATCTCAAAATCACGCACCCCAATTATCAAAGTGATAAGCAAGCAAATTTTTATATTTCGAATACAGAATATATTATTTCAAAAATTTTCAAAGAAAATAAAAACGAAATTGAAGCCATTACCAAACGAATTAATATCAGAGGAATGATTCTGCACGCAAAACAAAATTTTCCTGCGGATATATATGGTGTGGATATTATCAACGAAAAAAAAGTTTTAAAACTTTCAAAATATATCCAAAAAGGAAATTATTTATCCCAAAAAACATCGCCAACCATTATCGTTGGACAAATAGTAGCCCAAAAATTACAAAAAAAAATCAACGATACTTTACAAATTCAGTGTGTCAATATAGAAAATAAAAGCGTTTTGTTTACTTGTAAAATTGTAGGAATTTATCATATTGGACAAGAACAATTTTCAAAAACACATCTATTTATGCCTTTTGATTTTTTAGAAAAACATATTTTTTTGAAAGAAAATCAAGATTTTTCTCATCAAATTTCTATCAAATTAAAAGAAAAAAAAGAAGCAAATTATATCAAAAAAAGGATAAAAAAATCATTTGAAAACCAAAAAATAGATTTACAAATTAGCACTTGGATAGAAAATGCGCCCGACTTAGCTTATTGGTCTTTGATTTTAGACGTTTTTTTCTTTACTTTTTTAGGATTGATATTTTTTGCTTTGGGCATTACGTTATTTAATTTGATGGCGATGTCAGTTTGGAGCAGAAAAGAAGAATTATATCGATTGTATGTGTTAGGAATCCCGAAAAAAAAAGTACAATTATTGATTATATTCGAAACAATTTTATTATTAATTGTTGCTTTGCCTTTGTGTTTTTTGATTTGCTATAGTACTATTTTTTATTTTCAAATGTATGGATTAGACTTAAATTTCTGGAATCAGGCTTTATCTGTGTGGGGATATAATTCAAAAATATATCTATTTTTATCATTACAATATTACTTTTATACGCTTTTTTTGGCATTTTTTACGTCTTTATTGGCTGGTTTTTTAGTAAGTAGAAATGTTTTTAAATGATTTTTTTGTCAAGACTTTCGTGATTGACAAGATTGATTTATTTGATTTTAAATGTATAAAAAAGGAATTAAAATCCGCCTAAATCTGTGTTATCCGCGTGCCAAAAAACCCTCAATTTATCATAAAATATTTCTATGTTTTTATCTTGAACGATTACTTAAAAGATTACAAAATCAATTATTTTTTAGAATATTTTTTTAATTTCATTATAATTTAATTTTTTATTTTTATCTTTGCAAAAAATAAATTTTCACTTTATCACTATTTATATGCGTTTAAAATATAGTTTGTTTATTATTTTTTCATGGTTGATGATAAATAATATATTGGCACAAAAACTTTCAAAAGAAGAAAAAAAAGTACTTCAAAAAGAATTAAAAGCACTCCAAAAAGACCCTGCAAAATACAAAGCATTGAAAGATGCTGTGGAAGAAAGAAAGGCAAATGCGAACAAATTAGATGGACAAATGACCGAAATTACTACTTCTATCACCGAAGTTCAAGCTCAAATTGTTGAAAAGGATAAACGAATTAAAGAATTAGGCGATGAATTTGCACGCATTCAAACTGAAAATAAAGATACTCAAAAAGTAGTTAAAAAAGAAAGTAATGCCGAAGGAGTAGTCTATAAAGTACAAGTTCCTATCGATGAATCTTCTTTGTATGAAGAAATGAGCGAAATTGATGGCAAAAAACGTCCAGTATTTTCAGGCGACCAAGATGAAGACGGAAAGAAAAAATATACTTTTGGGTATTTTAAAGAGAAAAAAGATGCAGAAACTTTTAAATCATATTTACAAATATTGCGCATCAAAGACGCAAAAGTTGAAATGTATAAAGATGGCGTAAAAGCAAAATAATTGACAGCATTTTGTTTAAAAAAAATGGTTGTCTGATAATTTTTGTGAACTTTTGATAAATTATGAAAAAAAGCCTATCTTTGTGTATGGAAAATTTGTTACTTTATGAGGTATTACTGAACTTGCATTTTTTGAAAATTCAGTCGGTTATTTTAGAAGAAAGAGAAATATTGGTGTAATGTAATCTAAATAATTCATCTGAGAAATGTCCAACTTGTAAGAATGATTGTTCTGTTGTCAATCAATCTTATGAGCGTACTTTACGGGACTTAAATATTTCTCTTAGGGAAGTTATTTACATTTAAAATACGCCAATTTTATTGTAAAAATTACCATAAATATTTTGTTGAATCTCTTCCTTTTGCAGATGCTAATAAATCGCATACACATAGACAAGCCGATTTTATGTTTTTAGTAGGTAGCAAACAAAGTTATGCCCAAGCTGCTATTATTTTGAATACAAATCCTAAAAATGTGGAGCGCAATATCCTAAAAATGTGCGAGAAAAAATCCGATGTTTCGTTGCGTTATGCAAAAGTGAAACGTTTAGGGATCGATCAAAAAGTCATTGAAAAGGTAAAAAAAATTATATTTGCCTATTAGAGTTTTTTAAATGGTAGCCAAAAATTGACAAAAATCATTAAAAATTCGAGCAAAAACAAAAAAAATCCGTATTAATCCGCTAAATCCGTGTTATCTGTGTGCTAAAATTTCTATCATTTAAAAAATACTATTAAAAAATATACTTTTATTTCGCCCAATTACTTATAAGTTTAAATTGATACAAAAATGCTGTAAAAATTATTACTATTTACTCCTACAATTAGCTATCATTATTCAAAAAAACTATAATTCTTTGCATTGATAACGTTATTTACTCAAAAAAGTTTTATTTCTATGTTTATTTTTCAAGATAATAAAAGACAAAATCTCGAGTAATTTAGCAAAAATGTTATTTTTTTTAAAAGATATACAAAAATATATGGTTTTCTCATTTTTTATTTATAACTTTGTTTCATTGTTTTAAATCATCTTAAAAATTCAAAAAATATGAAACTATACCTTTTTTTATTTGTATTTTTTTTGCAAATATCTGTGAATATATTTGCACAAAATCCACCACGCCGTCCTAATCCTCCTAAATCTCCCAAAGAAGAGATAAAAAAAGAAATTATCAATGAGGAAAAAGACGAGGACGTTTTTGAAGAGCCAGAAAAAAATGATGCTGCACTCAATTTGCAAGCAAAAGCAAGACCGAAAAAACAAACCGAAGGCAATAAACGTAATCTTGAAGACGATGAATTGTGGGGACTTCCTGCCCATAAAAAAAATGATGAAGCAATTATTCAACATAAATATTATACGTTAAGATATAGAGAAGACCACGAACAAGCAGAATGGGTAGCCTATAAATTGACCGCAGATGAAACCGAAGGAGATAGTGAAAGAGATAAATTTATGGAGGATAAAATGGTCAAAACCAAATCGGCAAAACCTACTGATTATACTAAATCGGGCTATGATAGAGGGCATTTAGCACCTGCAGCTGATTTTAATTTTTCGCAAGAGGCAAAAAGTGAAAGTTTTTATATGAGCAATATGTCCCCACAAGCACCACAATTTAATCGTGGTATTTGGAAACATTTAGAAACAAGAGTGCGTTATTGGGTACAAAATAAAGAAAATTTATATATCGTAACAGGTCCTATTCTAAAAAAAGGATTAGATAAAATTGGTACAAAAACTCAAATTTCTGTTCCTGAATATTTCTATAAAATTTTATTGGAAAGAAGAAAAAATGGAACGTATAGTGCCATTGCTTTTAAAATGAAAAACGAAGGTTCTAAAAAAGTTTTAGCAGAATTTGTGGTATCGATTGACTCTTTGGAAGAAGAAACAGGTATTGATTTTTTTCCTAATCTGCCTGATAATATCGAAAAATCTTTAGAAAAAATAATTTCTACAAAAAGTTGGTTTTAAAAAATATTAAAATATTTTTTTAGGGACTAAATAAAAAATAATATACCTAAAAAAACTCCCTCACCTTCGGGGAGGGCTGGGGTCAGTGTTGTTAAATTCTTTTCTTTTTAACAAGTAAAATAGAAATTAACTTGTATAATATTCTGTAAAAAATCTATAATTTTTTGAAAATCTTATAGATTTGGCAAATTATATTTTGATTTGTAAAATAATTTACCTGACAAATATTAGAA
>JAAFJG010000045.1 GCA_013298075.1 Cytophagales bacterium
AAATTAATAAAAAATACTTACGGGAATTTGTCGTATCTATTTTTAATTAATGTTTTAAATACAAAAAATTCTTTTATACTAAATTTAAGCCTTTATAGCCTTTACAACTATGTCACCCATATTGATGAATATTTTAAACTTCACAGGTTAAACGCACGTAATAAGCCATATTTTTTAAAATTCCTTTAAATATTTATCATTCCAGCCTACTTTTTTTGTTTGTTCTTTTATACTTTGATACTGACATTTCTTTTATGTTTAGAATAACAATATGAGTGACATTTTGAATTTAACACAAAAAGGCTATTTAAAGACGATTAAGGTATTTTCAATATTTTTAAATATTTAGTATTTGGTTAAATTAATAAAAAATACTTACGGGAATTTGTCGTATCTATTTTTAATTAATGTTTTAAATACAAAAAATTCTTTTATACTAAATTTAAGCCTTTATAGCCTTTACAACTATGTCACCCATATTGGAATAATGTTATAAAATGCGATGCTGTCCCAATTTTGTTTCAAATTTATTTTTATGTTGAAAAAAGTATCTATAACCATTTTGTTTTAAATCTCTTACAACGGATTTAAGACAGTAGCTACTTTTTTAGTTTCGATAAAATATAAATTTTATTAAAAAAAACACGTTATATTTAAGTGCTTTATAGAATTAGTCCCAAATATAACTAATTTATTTTAAAAATCAAAAATATTTTTCATAAACTTTAATTTTTATACATAAAAAGACAAAATAATGGCTTTTTAGGTGCATTTAACTTGTTAAAAGTATTAGTTACCCTAAAGCGAAACGTTTTAAAAATAAATATTTACATAGAACTCCTGCTATATGGCAGCAGGATTAACAGATAAAGTATGGACGTTAAAAGAATGATTGATGAAGAGACCACAGAAATATATAGCATAGGATAGCCGTGCATTTTCAAAATTTCATTTATTATATTTTCAAAAAAAATAGATAAAAAATTGCATTTTCAAAAAAAGTATTTTACATTTGACAAAAAATAAGTGTGGTATGGAAAATCAAGCAATTTTAGAAGTAAAAAACTTATCTATTAGTTTTTTACACGAAAAAAAATATGTAATAGCAGTCGATAATATTAGTTTTGGAGTTTATAAAGGAGAAACATTGGGCATTGTGGGAGAATCTGGTTCAGGAAAATCAGTAACTTCTTTGGCAATTATGGGACTTTTGCCCGCAGGAAAAAAATGTAAAGTATCAGGTGAGATTTGGTTTCGCTCACGCTTATATGGCGTAATTGATATTTTGAAAACTCCCGAACATCAACTCAAAGAAATAAGAGGAAAAGAATTAGGAATGATTTTTCAAGAACCTATGACTTCGCTCAATCCTGTTTATACGTGTGGAAATCAAGTATTTGAGGCATTGATGTGGCACGAAAAAGGACTCAAAAAAGAAGATGCCAAAAAAAGAGTGATAGAATTATTTGCAAAAGTAGAACTACCCGAACCCGAAAAAAAATATGACGCATATCCACACGAAATATCAGGAGGACAAAAACAAAGAGTAATGATTGCGATGGCTTTGGCGTGTAATCCACTTTTATTGATTGCCGATGAGCCAACAACTGCTTTAGATGTTACAAATCAAAAGACAATTTTAGATTTATTAGAAGGGCTAATGTTAGATTTTAACACTTCTATTATGTTTATTACGCACGATTTGGGCGTAATTGCCGAAATTGCTGATTATGTAATGGTGATGTATAAAGGAAACGTAGTAGAAGATGGCGAATTATGGGCAACTTTTAACACGCCTCAACACCCTTATACCAAAGGACTTTTGGCGTGCAGACCGCGTTTGGATATGAAATTGAAAGTTTTGCCAACGGTTAGTGATTTTATGGAAGTTGATGAAAAAGGTAATATTTCAGAAAAAAAACAAGAAAGATATAGTTCGGTTGGTTTTGCTTTGTTAGATAATTTTGTTCTTGATGAAGAGGCAAAAGAACAAGCCATCGCACTCCAAACTAAAGAACCTATCGTAAAAATACAAGATTTAAAAGTATATTATCCACTCAATAAAGGAATATTTGGCAAAGCAAAAGAATTTAGAAAAGCCGTAGATGGCGTAAGTTTTGAAGTATATCCGGGCGAAACGATTGGTTTAGTAGGTGAATCTGGTTGTGGCAAAAGTACGATTGGAAGAACTTTGATGCGATTGATAGAACCCACATGTGGCAAAATTTTATTCGAAGGAAGAGATATAACTACTTTTAACGCCAAAGAATTGAGAAGTTATAGAAATGAAATGCAAATTATTTTTCAAGATCCATATTCTTCGCTTAATCCAAGAATGACCGTAGGACAATCTATTTTAGAACCTATGCAAGTGCATAAAATCTATCAAAATAATAAAATCAGAGTCGAAAAAGTATATGAATTATTAGAAGAAGTTGGTTTAAAAAGTGATTTTTATAATCGTTACCCTCACGAATTTTCAGGCGGACAAAGGCAAAGAATTTGCATTGCACGTACTTTATCTATGAATCCGAGATTTATTGTAGCAGATGAATCTGTTTCGGCTTTAGATGTATCTGTGCAGGCGCAAGTATTAAATTTATTGAATGATTTGAAACAAAAATTTAATTTAACATATATTTTTATCTCACACGATTTGTCTGTGATAAAATTTATGGCGGATAGAATTGTAGTAATGAACGCTGGAAAAATTGAAGAAATTGATTTTGCGTATGAAATTTATGAAAATCCAAAAACAAAATATGCCAAAGAACTCATTGAAGCCATTCCAAGTGCTGACCCTAAAAATGTATTGAAACGACAAAGAGAAAGAATTGAAAAATGGGGGCAAAAATTATAATATTTTCCCCAAAATATAACAAAAATAACCTTATTGAATTTAAAAAAATCAACAAGGTTATTTTTTAGTCAATCAACTAATTTTATTTATTCCAAGGATACGAATAAAACATTTTTCCAACGGTAGTTGTTTTGAAAGGTCTCCATTCATCTTCTGGTTGTGCCAATCTATCGGCAATACAAACTAAAGTCATTGGGTCAAAGCCTAGTCCGATATGACTTGCAAATACTTCTACATTTTCAGATGTATAATTTTCAATTTCGTTTAGGCATGCCTGCCAAGCCACTATGCCATCTAATCTTGTATAAATAGAAGTATTTGGCACTTTTAAGGCACCTGCTGACCTTTCTAAAATTACTTTTTCTATTTCTTCATTTTTTTTACCTGTAATCACTTCAGTCAAAAATTGGAGATTATTTTTTCCATCTACTCCTCTAAATGGTGAGCCTAAGGTAATCACTTGCCTAATACATTCAGGGGCTTCGTTGGCTAAGGCACGTGCAAAAATACCACCCGCACTCCAACCAATTAAACTTATTTTTTGCCCGCTTTCTTCTGCATATCTTCTGATCATATTGAGCATTTTTTCTTCAATTTCTTCATAATTAGCATAGTTACGACCTAATTCCCAAGGTTTTGGAGTATATCCATTCGATTTTAAAAAATACCTTAAAGGAACAGTTACACTATCATTTGTCAAAAAACCGGGCAAGACTATTACAGTATGTCCATCACCTTTCGGCAAAAAAGGAGATAAGGGCAGAGAGGCAAAATAAGTACCAAAATTAAATGCACCACGTAATAATTCTGTTACCAACAACAAAGGAGAAGGGGCTTTTACGTTTTGAAGGGGGGTTTGCATATTTTTTATTATTTAATGGCTGTATGTTCCTACATACATCAACGCAAAATTAAGTAACTTATTTTAAAAAAACAATAAATTGTAATATTTTTTGATTTTTTTTCACTTTTCTAAGATTTTTTAACTATTTATCCTAAAACTTACTTAATTCTTACATTGTATTTTTGAAAAATTCATTTATTTTCTACACATTTTTTTCAATATGCACTTTCACATATTGTAACATATTGATAATTTGCTTTAAATCATCTTTATCTGTAGCGTCAAATGCTTTGCTTGAAACATATTCTCTCCCATTTAAAATAATAAAAAACCAAAATTGCCCAATATTATACAAGCCATAAATAGGCAAATGTAATCCATTATTTTTTGTTTGTGCGGCAAGCATAGCAATTAAAAGTTGTCCTTGTGGGTCAGAAACTACTTTTATTTGAGCCTTATATTCATTGATAAAGAAAAAAGGAGTTTGTGGATCCTGTTCGCCAGTTGCGACTACAAATTCTACTCTTCCTCTCAAATCTTGTAAAACACCTTTTATATCAGGTATTTGAGCAGCCATAGTTGCCTCCATAAAAGCTCTATATTTACCAAAAGAATAAAAATTGACAATATCAATAATTGGAATAATGAAAAAAACTTTGATGTCTTCTTCTGCCCAAAAATTAGCAAATCGTTTTAATCTTATACGTAATTCTTCGATACGTTCTTTGTGTTTTTCTTCTTCAGGAAAATACGAATTTAACCAATCTTCCATCAACTGATGCGTTTCTACTTGCTGAATACCAAAAGTCATTCTCACTTCTTCAGTTTTCCATTTTTCAAAAGGTTTCATATTTTTTTTATTTATATTTTTTTGTAGTTGCAAAGTTACAACAATATTTTCAAAAATTTATTTTTTGATGTAAAAAATACTTTCTACATATTTAGCGATTATTTTCTTTATTTTTTTGTATGGACATTTGAGATAAATTGTGCTAAACTTTCTGCTACTTTTTGGACAAAATTGACTTGATGTGGTTTTATTTCTTGAAACGAAGCCAACTCAAATAAACCTAATATTTGCTGATTATTTTTGAATGGCACAATCAATAAGGATTTTGGTTTTGCTTCTCCCAAACCAGAAGTAATCAATACATAATTTTCAGGAATTTCACGCAAATAAATAATTTCGCCTTCTTGCCAAGCTTGTCCTAAAATTCCTTGTCCTTTTTGTATTTCTTTTTGTAAATATTTTTTTTTGGTATAAGCATAAGTAGCCCTAAGACTTAATTTTTGGTAATTTTTTTCTCCTTCTACCACAAAAAAACCGCCTTGGTTGATTTCTAAATAAGAAATAAGTTCTTTCATAATTTCATCAGCCAATACATCTAAATTATCAGAATATTTAGCGATGATTTGTCCAAATTTGGCTAAACCTTCATTCGCCCAATCTCTGATACTATTTTCGATAAAAATATTTTTAAGACCTTCACGCATATCTGCAAAAGATTTTCCTAAAATTCCATTTTCCTCAAAAATTTTAAAATCGTGTTCAAATTGTCCTTTTTTTACTTCGTCGGTGAAATTTTTTATTTCGTTTAATTCGTGATTAAATTGATTAAATTGACTATTTATTTTTTCAAATTCATTCCAATATGCAGGTTTTTTGGTAGGAATGTTACCTTTTAATAAATTTTCTGTATAAATTTCAATATTTTCAATATCTTTTTTAGTTTTGATATACAAAATGTATCCAATCGAAACACTCATAAAAGTAGCCAACAAAGCACAAAAAAGACCTAACCAAAACCATAATTGATATTGAGATTGAATAGCAAAAATATGCGTATTATTATAAATATTGATTTTTTCGGTCAATTCTGCGGAAGAGGACAAAACATTTTCAAATAAAGGTTTTATTTGATTTTGAAAAGTATTAGCAAAAGCAGGATAATAATAAATTTTAATTTTATTGCTTATATTTTCTAAAATAATAGGGTTTGCTTCCTCAATATTTTTTAAATTTGTTTGTAAAGTTCTGTAAATTTGTCTTATTTTTCTCGAATTTTGATGTGATGCCTCAATAATTGCCTCTTGTTTTGATTTTTGGGCATATTTTTCGACAGAATCTAGATGTGGTAAAATAGTATTTGTCCACATTTTTTGAATTCTTGCTTGTATCAATTTAATATCTTCACTTTGAGAACGCTTATAAACGATTGTCTGCAAAACTTCCATCGATTCGGTTACGGCAGTTTGCGTAATTCGAATATTATCCATCAGAGGAAATAGCACAGAAGTATATAATTGATTAGATTTTTGTTGAATTTGTGTCGTTTTTTGAGCCAAAAACCAACTAAATGGTAATAATATAAGCCATAAAAACATAGCAACTATTCCCCAATATTTTAAACTTCTGAAGTTGGTTAGTTTTTGTATCGAAATAATTGGAAATTTCATTTTTGATTTTAATTTTTTTATCAATTTATAATTCAATAATCTTTCCAATTATTTCATTAAAACAAGTCTATTTTTGATACAATGATTATTTTTTGTCTTTTTTATCTTTTTTACGTTCCTCTGCAATTTTTTTTGCTTTTGCATAATTTGGAATACCAAAACCTAATTCATAATCTGGATTTTTAGATTTAGAACCTGATAATTGTATAATTTCTATCACTTCGCTATTTTTCAAATACGGAAATTCACTCCAAAAAGAGGCAGCAAAACCTGCCATCAAAGGACTCGAAAAAGATGTACCGCTGTTGGTAATTATATTTCCCGAGGGCGAACCTACGACTGTGGGCGCACCTTGTGCCGTAATATTTGGTTTTTGTCTTTTGTCCGAAGTTGGTCCCAAAGAACTAAAAGACGCACAATCTCCATCAGCATTGACAGCACCCACGGTCATTATCAAATCAGCATCACCGGGAGCAGAAACATATTTCCAATCATCATTGCCTTCGTTACCTGCACTCGATACGACTAAAATCCCTTTGGTGGCTGCTAAAGTGGCTGATTTGCTCGACATACAAGTTTTTCCGTTCATATCTTTGTAAGTATAACTCATTTTTTCATCATTAAAATCGGTATAACCCAAAGAAGAATTGATAACATCTACGCCCAAACTATCTGCTTTTTCAGCGGCAATCGTCCAATTTAGTTCTTCTACACGATATTCTGTATTGGCATCTTCGGTTCTAAACAAATAAAAATGGGCTTCTGGAGCAGTGCCTATCAAATTTTTATCATAACTTGCAATCGTTGAAAGTACCTTTAGACCATGACTTCCGACTGTATAAACGTCATTTTTATTCAACACAAAATCAAAAGTTCCTAACACTTGTGTATTTTTGTATAAATGTTCAAAAAAAGATACTTTATTCCCATTTTCAAAACCCGAATCAAAAATTGCCACTATCATTCCTTTTCCTCTTATATTATTTTTGTGCATTTGCGTAGCCCCAACCATTTTCATTTGATTATAAGAATCGCCATAATCTTTTTCTGATTTGATTTCTAAACTTTTTTCGAGTGGTTTTAATTCCAAAGTTGTAAATCTTTCGGCTTTTTCAAAACTAAATTTTGAAGGAGCCAAGTAAGTATTTTGTGGGGCAATAAAAGGCAATTTTTTGATATTTGTCAGTACATTTTCATCTGCTTCTATCATTACTGCATTCAGCCAACGCGAAGTGTACCAAATTTTTGCTCCTTCTTTTTTAATTTTTTCTATATAATTTGAGTTAATCGGCAAATCATTTTCTTCTAATTTTATGCCTTGTTTTTTTCGTCTTTCTAAGGCTCTTGTTGTTAAAAAAACTTCAGGTTTTTCTAAGGAATAACCATTTCCTTTTTTATCTTTCAGATAAATCAGATGTTTTTTTTGTTGTGCAAAACTGTGAATTTGTGTAAATAAACACACAAATAAGAATATAAAACCAACTTTCATATTAAATTAAGGATTTTTTTTTTGAGTATATTGTATAAAACTCTTTTTTTTTGATTTTATTATAAAAAAATAATATTTTACAAAAAAATACTCTACATAATTTAGAAAATTGTGTAGAGTATTAAAATAAGTATTAAAATAAAATGTATATTATTAGTTATTACTTGTGATAATTTGTATAATGTCTTTGAAAGGCAACACAGAATTAGGTGTGCTATTCGTATCAACATTTGCCCAGCGCCCTTGTGCTTGAATAGCAAGTTTTTCAATTTCTTGCAATTTTTTCATCAAGCTTAAAACGGTTTCATTTGAAAATTTTTCACGCATTTCACTATTTACTTGCGTATTTTTTGGAATTTCTAGTTCGCTTGTCATAATCGGTATAAAAATAAAAATGGTTTAAATCAGAATTATATTTTGTAATATGACTATAACAAAATGAACTTTAAAAATGTTTCACAAAATAATATTTTTTTTTATCTTTTTTTTTATTCATTCAAAAGGAGAAAACCAAATTAAATTTGTATGATTTATTTTCCGAAGACACTTTCGTCGTCATCGTCGTCATCTTTTTTAGATTTTCCTTTACCCTTGTTGTTTTTTGCTTGTTCAAATTGTTTTTCAAATTTTGTTTTTTGAGTAGCATTTAACACAGCAACGATCCTTTGTTTTCTATCGGCACGCAAATTTTTTGCATTACCCGTTTTTGAATCAATTTTTTTGTTGATTTCTGCATTGATAGCCAAGATTTTTTTTGCTTGTTCGCCATTCAAAGCCAAAAATTTAGTCAGTTGTTCTGTATAAATTTTGGCTCTTGCATCTCCACTGTTTTTTTTGTCTTTTCCTTGTGCAAAAGCAATGTTCAAAGAAATAAATAAGGCTACACAAGCCATTAAAATAAATTTAGTAATTTTCATGCTATTTTTAAAATTTTAAGCGTTATTAAATAAATATAATCACATACCTATAACGCAATTTATTTTATTAAATTATATTAAAATTATAATATTTTTTAATTTACCATTACTATTTTTAGGGTAATAAACTGCAATAAAATAAATATATAAACAATTTGTTACTGTAATTAAAAGTGTGGAAAATTATTTTGTGTTAAAATAATCACAATTTTTTAACAAATAAAGTCAATTTATTTGCATAAAATTACAAGTAAACCTCCTATTATTTGTTTACCACACCAAAAATTACACTAACTTTTTTTTAAAAAAATTTGTACAAAGGTACAAAAAAATCAATTTAACATAAATTATTCGTGCATTTTCATAAAATAATATATAATTGCATAATTTTTTATGAAATCATTACAATAATTTTATTCACTTTATCAACTGTCGTGTTTAATTTTCTGGCTATTTCTTCTATAGAAATTTTCTGTTTGTATAAAGAAATAACAGCGTAAAAAAACTCCTCTGTTCGATTTTCACCAATTTCGATGCCTTTTTCTCACCAATTTCGATGCCTTCGATGTATCGAATATCAGTTTCTAAATCATAAATGAATGCCATATTATTACTTTTTTGTTTAGTGATTTCTTGAATGTTTCTTAATTTTGATAAAACTTCCAAATGCACAGCACATTTTTCTTTTCTATCTACCGCAATATTCATAGAAACTATTTTTTGTAAAATAATATCTACAATATCTTCAGGATTTTTACCTTTATAGTCTACTTAGTCCCTAATTTGTCATACTCATTAGTATTTTTTAAATGAAAGAGATTTTAGCACACAGATAACACGGATTTAGCGGATTAATACGGATTTTTCTCGAATTTTTAATGATTTTTGTCAATTTTTGGCTACCATTTAAAAAACTCTATTATCATAAATTCTTCGTTTCTTTGCCATTTTTTGTTCCTTTTTATATCAAAATTTATCGTTTTAATGATTTTTTTCACCAACTTTATTTTCAAAAAAATCCCCATTAAGTTAATAAAACCTCTTTTATCAATCTAATGGGGATTTTTTAAATATAACTAAAATTTATTTAATGCTGCACTCCATTTTCCAAAACAACTCCATTATTATAAACAGGAGTAGGAATTTGTGTTGGAGTATTATTTTGAATAGGCGTAATATCTTGAACTATATGATTAGCAAATGGGTCAGCAGGACGCATCACATCATAAGCTACGTCATCGCCTTTTTCACCTCTTTTTATTTTAAATTCAATCGAATCACCTTCTTTCAAATCGTTAAAATCACAATTTGATAAATTACGCCAATGAAAAAATAAATTATTAGGCGGATAAGTAATAAATCCATATCCATTTTTCAAACTATGCACACTACTTCTAATCACAGTCCCATGCTCATGTCCATTCACACTAAAACCCGTATTAGGCAATGGAATAGGCACAATTTCATTTTTTACAAAACCATTATTTACATGATTAGTAACGCCATTTGTATTGTTAGTAATAACATTTGTATTAGTAGGAATAACATTTGTGGTCTGATTGAGGTGATTAACAGCCGTAGGAATGACCGAAATAGGAGTGTGAACTGGTTCTACTCGTGGGCGAGTGCTTTGATATAATTCACGATGAACAAATAAATTATTGATGATAGGGTCGGTACGCATTACTTTATTATCTATAATTTCTTGCATCAAAATAGGATAAGTAACTTCTCTTAATAGTTCGATAGAAGTAGTTGTTTTTTTGAGTCGTCCTGTTCGGTCATCAGTGTATTCGAAGTCCCAAGCCAACACCATTACTCTAATTCCTAACGTATTTAGTTTTCTTATCAATGGCATATAATCACCATCAGAAGCAATCAAAACGACTATATTAAATTGTTTGTTGATAGATAATTCGTAAGATTCTAATGCTAACCAAACATCTATTCCTTTTTCTTCATATTTTCCATCTCTATTTCTTAATGGTAAATAGTGGGTAACTACCCCTTCATTCATCAAAATATCATCAAAAATTCTTTCTGAGAGTAATTTATTTTGTTCATCTGCTTCATACGAACTTAATCTACCTCTAAAATAATGAGCATCTACTACTTGACACAATTTCATATCTGTATTTTCTGCTTTTGCGACTTCACGTCTAACAAATTCGTGCAATCCTGCAATACTTAATCTTGCTCTCCTCGGATGCTCATAGTTATAATAATTACTTACGTGAAAAAAATAATTACCGTCATAAAATACACCTATGCGTGTAAGTCTGTTATCTGATATATTCATATCTTTTTTTTAAATAAAAAAACTAATTAATAAAAAATTATACTTAAATTTGGCATAAATTTAGCTTTAAAAATCTAATAAAGCAAATTTATAATCATTTTTTTTGTGAAATTGTGAAATTTATATTTTTTTGAAAATTTTACCACAAAATCCGTAAGCCTTTTTAAAACGTTACGGATTTTTTGTTTTAAATCTTTTATTTTTTTTGCTCTTTTGCCCAAGCATCTTTCAAAGTAACGGTTCTGTTAAATACCAAATTATTTTCTGTACTTTCTGTATCTACACAAAAATAACCTAATCTTTGAAACTGATATTTTTCGCCTACTTTTGCATTTTTTAAAGAAGGTTCTAACTTACAATTTTTCACAATTTCTAATGAATTTGGATTAATAAATTCTTTAAAACCTTTGTCCTCGTGTGCGTCAGGCGACTCGTCTGTGAACAATCTATCATACAAACGCACTTCTGCATCGATGGCTTGATTTGCCTCTACAAAATGAATCACGCCTTTTACTTTTAAACCACTTGTATCTTGTCCGCTTTTTGAATTTTCAAAATATTCGCAATGCAAAGCCGTGATTTCTCCTTGCTCATTTTTGACAACCGATTTACATTCGATAATATAAGCCGCTTTCAAACGTACCATTCCACCTACGCTCAATCTAAAATATCCTTTGGGCGCAACTTCTAAAAAATCATCTTGCTCAATAAAAATTTCTCGACTAAATGGAATAGTTCGCGTACCAGAATTTTCGTCTTCGGGATTATTTTCAATCACTAAATCTTCGTTTTTTGCTTCGGGATAATTGGTAATAATTACTTTTAAAGGATTTAAAACGCCCATCACACGCGTAGTAATTTTATTCAAATGTTCTCTAACACTAAATTCTAATAATGAAACATCAATCACATTATCACGTTTGGCAATGCCAATTCGAGTCGCAAAATTACGAATAGATTCAGGCGTATAACCTCTACGACGTAACCCTGAAATAGTTGGCATTCGTGGATCGTCCCAAGATTCGACTATTTTTTCATTGACTAATTGCAATAATTTTCGTTTGCTCATCACTGTATAATTCAGATTTAAGCGAGCAAATTCGATTTGTTGTGGGCGATAAATTCCCAAAGTTTCTAAAATCCAATCATACAAAGGTCGATGCACTTCAAATTCCAAAGTACAAACCGAATGGGTAATATTTTCTATCGAATCAGAAATACAATGGGCAAAATCATACATTGGATAAATACACCATTTGTCGCCTGTGCGATGATGTGTGGCTTTTTTGATACGATACAAAACGGGGTCACGCATGTGCATATTGCTCGAAGCCATATCAATTTTTGCTCTCAATGCTTTTGTTCCTTCCTCAAATTCGCCATTTTTCATTCTTTCGAATAAATCCAAATTTTCTGCGATAGTTCTATTTCTGTAAGGACTTTCGATGCCTGCTTTGGTTGGGTTTCCTTTCGTGCTTGCCATTTGTTCAGATGTTTGGTCATCGATATAAGCCTTATCATTTTTGATAAGTTGGCAAGCATATTCATAAATTTTATCAAAATAATCAGAGGCAAAAAACATTCTATCTTCCCAAGAAAATCCGAGCCATTTTACGTCATTTTGAATAGATTTGACGTATTCAACTTCTTCTTTTTCAGGGTTTGTGTCATCAAAACGAAGATTAGTTAGTCCGTTATATTTTTGTGATAAACCAAAATTTAAGCAAATTGACTTTGCATGTCCAATATGCAAATATCCGTTGGGTTCGGGTGGAAATCGTGTGTGAACTTTTTGGTTATATTTTCCCGTTTTGTTATGTTCTTCGATAATTTGCTCAATAAAATTAAGCGATTCTTTTGTTTCTTTGTTTTCTGTACTCATTGCTCAATAACTATATTTATTATTTTTTTGCAAATATAATTATTTTTGAATAAAAAAGATGTTATTTTTTTTATTTTTTATAAATGTCTTTTTATTTCGATATAAAAATAAGGAAAATCAAAATACTTTTTTTGAATTGCCTCTAAATTTATCTGAATTGCCTCCAGATTTATCTGGAGGATTTAAAATGACAAAAATTTTAGCACACGGATAACGCGGATTAAGCGGATTTTTTACGACTTATAATTTTTTTATTTATAGTTCTTTGATAGGTAATATTATCGAAAACGTACTTCCTTGTCCTTTCACACTTTTTACTTTAATATCACCTTCTAATAATTTAATATATTTTTTAGAAATAGACAATCCAATTCCTGCTCCTTCGTGTGTACGTTTGTAGCCTGAACTTTCCTGCTCAAATGAGTTATAAATTTTTGATAAATACTCTTTAGAGATTCCGACTCCTGTATCTTCTACCTCTACTACAATTTGATTATTGATTATTTTTGTTGTGATAATAATATGTCCTTTGTGTGTAAATTTAATAGCATTTCCAATAATATTATGAAAAATTTGTGTGAGCATAGTTTCATCAGCCCAACAAAATAAAGCGTTAGGCATATTATTATATTCTATCGTGAGATTTTTATGTTGCGCAGAAATTTGTAAAGGTGGCAATAATTGGTCTAATAAATTAGTAATAGATATTTTTTGTAAACTATTCGCTATTCCTTCTGCTTCTAATCTTGATAAAGCCAAAATATCTTCAATAGTTTTGAGCAATCTCCAACCGCTTTGAATTTGCATTTCTAATAAATTTTTGACTTCTTGCAAATCATCTTCCTTTCTCATTACTTGTGCCAATCCTAAAATTCCGTTCAAAGGTGTTCTTATTTCGTGAGACATATTAGCCAAAAAACTTGTTTTGATTCGGTTCATTTCCTCTGCTTTATGTTTGGCAATTTCTAATTCTTGTTGTTTCTCTTTTAATTCAGTAATATCATCTTCCAAAGCAATAAATCGAATTAAATTATTTTCAGCATCAAATATAGGTTCGATATTTAGTTTTATCCAATATTTTTTTCCTGTTTTTGAATAATTGATGATTTCTACTTGCACAGATTTTTTTTGATTGAGTTCTTTTCTCAAAAAAAGGATTGTATCTTTATTTGTTTCATCTCCTTGTAAAAAACTAGGACTTTTACCTACAATTTCTTCTAATGAATATTCTGATAATTTCAAAAAAGCGTCATTTACCCAAACTATTTTTCTATTTTGGTCGGTTATTAACACTAAATTACTCGTTTTTTGTGTCACCATAGCCAATTCAGCTATTTTTCTATTATTCATCTCACTTTCAGTAATATCCAACATAGAAACACTTACTGCATAAAACCCACTATAACTATCATAGACAGGAAAAAATACAATTTTCCAGATATATTCTATTTCATATTTATTAGGATAATGATAAATAAATTCGTGTGCTTTCCCTTCTTTTACCTCTTCAAAAACTTTATCAAATACATTTATTTGAGATTTTTTAATATAATTTTTGATATAAATATTATTTTCAAGTTTTTGATGAAATATTTTTTCAAATAAATTAGACGCACTTTTATTATATCCAATTAAGTTTTTATCTTTATTTAATAAAAAATTAGGGTGGATACTACTATCATACATCCATTTTAATTTTTGGTCAGTTTCGTTAAATTTTTTAAATAAATCAGCCAATTCATCGTTCATTTTTTTAATTTTTTGGCTGCTTACATATAATACGTGTACAATTTCGTTATGAAGTTGTTTGGCAATATCTAATTCATATTTTTCCCAAGCAATAGATTCATTATTTATATATTCATTCCATATACTTGGTTTTTTTTCTTCATTATATCCTATGTAATTGGTAGGTGTTTTATTCTCTTTTCTAAACCAAATTAAATATTCTTTTTGTATTTTTGAAATTTCTATCACTAATATTCCTGCACATTTATCAACATAAGGCAATAAAGATGGAAAAGAATTGTAAGCAGTATCCGTAGCAAAAATATTTTTTATGGAATTATTACTCAATTCATCTGTTAATTGTTTTAAAACATCAATAGATAAATGATTATTGATAAAATTCCATTTTTTATCATAAAAACAAACAAAACTATCTGCATTAAATAAATCTAAGGCGTTTTGTTTATGATTGATTAAAGATTCTATAATATCAAAATTAGTTAATAAATTATTTTTAATATTTGTCAAAATAAATTCTTTTTTGATAAATTCTTTGGTTTGATATTCATTCTCTAAAATATCAATCATATCTCCGAAAGTTTGTGAAATTACTTCTATCATTTTTCTTATCTCTGTTCCAACATATTTTCTTTCTTCTAAATGATGACACAAAATATTCCCCCATAATTTACCTTTTACATAAATACTGCTCGTAAAAATAGATTTAACGCCCAAATAATTTAATAAATCAATCATTTCATTGTTCGTTTCGCATAAAACTGTCCACGAAATATCAGCAAAAAATTCATCATTCACTCTAAATATAGGTACGCCAATTCCTTCTACATTTTCTACCAAACGTATTTTATTTTGATATAATATTTCTGTAATTTGTTTTCTATAAGGAGTCAATAAATAAGTATGGTTTAATAAACTTGGAATAGTATCATTTTTTCTTACTTCTGTGAGAATATTTCCATTCAAATCATTTTTATATTTCAATAACATTACTCTGTCATATTGTAACCATTTTTGAATATCTTTGACGATATTATTGAGTAAAACGTCTAAATCTTTGATATGTTTTGAAGATTTTATAATACCACTCGCAATATCAAAAGCCTTTATTTTTTGTTCAGGCATTGATGAATATTCTAATTCAAAAATATAATATTTTTTTTGAGATAAAATCCGAGTAGAAATATTAATAGTTCCTTTCGATAAAAGCCAAGTAACTTCTTTATAATCTAACAAAATTGGAAAAATATCGGTGGAAAATAAATCGAAACAATTAGGTAAATATTTTTTTATATTTTCACCTAATATTTTTTCTTTCCCCTCAAACAAATATAACTCAATATTTCCACTTACACACTCAATCAGACCCGTTTCTGACTGGACAATCAAAAGAGCCCCAAAAGATTGAATGTGTATAGGAAGTTTGTACATCATTTAAAAAAAGTAAAAAAAAATCGAGCTGGTTTTGTAGCAAAGGTTGTGTTATTAGGGAGCATCTAAAAAATAAATTACCCACTCAAAAAAACTTATTTTTAGTTCCCTCACCGCTGGGGAGGGTTAGGGTGGGGCTTTTTGCAAAATTATGCCCCACCCCAGCCCTCCCCAAAGGTGAGGGAGTTTTTTTTAGGTATATTATTTTTTATTTAGTCCCTTATTTATCATGCAAAGTTAGATTTTTTTGTTTTATTTGTATATTAAATATCGATAAAAATACTATTTTTGTCGACATAATACACTTTTATATCGATAAAAATTATTTTATTTTATAAAATAATTGTAAATCTATACACAAATAAACTTTGTATGTTTTTATGTTTTATAAAAATATAATTTCAATATATACATTAAAAAAACTTTTTTTCGTTTCATGTCAAATACATTTTATTAAAAAATCTACTTAAAATTATGAAAAAATTACTATTTTTTGCTTTGTTGTTATATACAAGCATACATCATGACACATACGCAACGTCTCCGCCTGCAAATCTTTACGAACAATTGTGCAAAGTAAATCAAGAATGGTATCAATACAAAGAAATTGCCAAAAAAAATAATTATATCAATATGAAAATCATTGAAAACGAACAGGATCTGTTGGTTTTTCATATAAAAGCCTTAGAAATGATATTTAAAAAACGAAATCTAACCAATTTATCGCCCACACAATTATTAAATCGCAAAAAAAATTTAAAAGTGTTGAATGAATATTGGAACAGACATGATTGTCCAATCAATTATGATTTATCGTATCGAAATCCTGTTTTTATTGATAGAGAAGGACGTTATTGTGCAGTGGGTTATTTGATGCTTAAAAGTGGTAAAGAAATTTTTTGTAAAAATGTGCAAAAAAATAATAATTTGATTTATATCAGAGAGATTAAAAATGATGAATTTACAGAATGGCAACAACAAAGCGGACTTTCTATAGATGAATTGGCTTGGATTCAGCCCGGATATTCGCCTTATGTGAGATTGGTAGGCTACGGAAAATTTGATAAAAAAGGAAAACCTATTTATCTACCACAAAGTCAAGCAAATCTATATTATAATATGGAAAAAGATACTGAAAATATTATGAGTACAATTTTTTTTCAAAATCGTATTGATGTTGTTGCTCAACTAAAAAAATTAAATTACAAAGGAAAACAACCTAATTGGGAAATATTTACTCAAGAATCAGGTACAAAAAGAATTACAGCCGTTACGGTTTTTAAAGAGGACATTTATATAGGAGTAGATTCTGTGTATTATAATCATGTGAATGATACTACTATAATTACTACTCAATATTCTGTTATTCTAAAATATACTCAAAAAGGTGAATGGGAAACGGCTTTAGATTTGAAAGGCAAACATAGAGTTTATAAATTGAAAAATTTTAACGGTAATTTATTGGCGTATGGCGGTTATGTGGAACACGATAAAATTACTTATAAAGCTCGCTATGAATCTTTTTTAGGTGAATATGACGGAAAAAAATGGAAAATTGATGATAAAAATTATCAAGGAATTATTTTTAAAATCATTGCATCGAAAGGAAAAATAAATTATATTGCTACTACGGTCAATGAACTTGATTTTATGAATCCTGATGGTACACTTATAAAACAAGACGAGCAGTAAGATTTCTTTATTCTTATTTTAAAAATAATTTTTTGAATTTTATCTTGAATTGCCTCCAGATTTATCTGGAGGTTTTATTAAAATCTTTGTCATATTTTTTTACTATTTATATTGTAATCCGTTCGCAGCATCAGGAAATTGTTGTATAAAATTTAAAATTTCAATTCCTTCTTTTTCTATTTTTCTGAGATATTTTTTTTGATTGAATTGACAATGAAAATAAAATTCATTTTTTTGTATCAAAATATCACCTTCTAATAAATCTACTTTTACATTCATTCTTTTAAAAATAATTGTACCAATTTTTTTTAGATTTTTTATATTTATGTTCGAATTTTGAATTGCTAAACTATTGACAAAATTTCTTCGATGATGTTTATCTTTCAATAAAATTTTTAAAGGTTGTTTTGATTTTTTATTTTCTTCATAATTACTATCATTTTCATTTTCTTTGTACTCGTCAAAAATAAATTGTATGCTATCAAGACCTGCTACTTCTTGTCTTATATCTAAAGAAGAACGACAAGCAGCAAAAATTGATAACATACAAAATAAAATAAGAATCCGTTTCATTTTTTTTGATTATTTATCCCAAGAATAATAATTTCTTGATTTTCTAAAATGTTTACGAATATTAAACCAAAATGCCAACACCAAATAAATCAAAATCGGTGAACCGAAGGCTAAAAAAGAGGCATAAATAAAATACAAGCGAATGCTACTTGCAGAGACACGCATCAACTCGCCCAGACGTGTGCATACGCCAAAGGCTTGTTTTTCGAAAAAATTTGTTACTTTTTGCATTGTTTTTATTTTTAAAACGAAATATTTATGCAAAAGTATAACTTTTTTTAATTTTTTTTTGTTTTTAACAAAAAAAAAAACTAAAATTGCACTTTAAAGTAGAATTTAATTTAAAAACTAATATTTAATACTCGATGAGAACTCAAAAAAGGCTTATTTTAAGTTTGGCTTTTGTAGGAAGTGCTTTCTTAGCAACCAGCTGCAAAAATCCATTAGCCGAAATGGTTAAATTGGCTAAAGACCAAGAAATTACGGTGGATCCAAATCCATTAGAATTACATGGCAACAAAGTAGATTTTAAAGTATCTGCAAAACTACCTGTCAAAATGATGAAAAAAGGTACAAAATATACCTTAGAATTTGTTTATGAACCAGGTGATATCGAAAATAAACAAGATATGCAGCCTTATTCAGCTGATGCACAAAAAACAGGCTCGGTTTCTTTTGATGGTGATAAATATTATAACCAAAAAGAAGACCCAAAAACTATCGCTAACGGAACTTTTGGCTACCAAGATAAATTCGAAGTAGGTGGATTATTTTTGAAAGGTATCGCAAGCAAAGGCGAAGGGGCTAAAGCAAAAACAAAAGAATTCGGTCCTGTGAGATTGAAAGTAAAAGACGGACGTTTTGTAAAAGGCGTAGTAACAACTTGTAGATTAGTAAAAAGCCCTGTTGATGGCTTAAACCCTACACAAGGCGAGTCTCCATTTGCTTATGGCGACCATAATTATTCTGCACCAGCAGACGAAATGCAAGAAATTGGCGTAAATTTCGAAAAAGGTAGCGTAAACATCACTCCTAATACAGGAAACAATAAAGCAACGATGGAATTGATTGCTACATTGTTTAAAGATAGCAAAATGCCTGCATTCGACGCAGCAGGAACTGCTTCGCACTCACCTGAAGGAACTGAAACTGTGAATGCTGGCTTGGCAGAAGGACGTGCTAAAGCGTTAGAAATGACTTTTGGTGAAATGTTGAAAAAATTCAAATACACAAAAGAAGAAGTAGCAACCTACAAATTTAACTTCTCTAAAAAAGTAATGGGCGAAACTTTGCCCGAATTTAGTAGTTTAGTAGATGCAAGTGGACTTTCCGCAGAACAAAAAGCAGAAGCAAAATCTATTATGAATGGCGACGGTGATTTCGTTGAAAAAGAACGTAAATTACAATCAAAACCTTATTATAATGAACTAATGAAGTCTGTATATCCGCAAATGCGTTATGCAAAAGTAGCTATCAAAAAACCAGGGGCAGCAAAATCAGCAGCCGAAATGTCAGCCTTGACTAAAATGATTGCAGATGGTAAAAAATCAGCTACAGATTTGACTGAAGCTGAATATTTATATGCCGCAGCAAATACTCCTGATTTAGATGAAAAAGTAGCTATTTTAATGTTAGGACAAAAAGCCTACGGAGATTCTTGGAAAATGAACAACAACTTAGGGGCTGCTTTATTAGATATTGCTTTGTTTAAAAATGATAAATCAAAAGCTGCTCCTGCTATTCAAGCATTAGAAACGTCTATGAGCAAAAAAGAAACGGGCGAAGCGGCTTATAACTTAGCAATGGCGTATTCAATGCAAGGAAATAAAGATAAAATGGAAGAATATTTGCAAAAAGCTTCTAATTTAGGCAATGATGGCAATCCGTATGTAGGTAAATTAATAAACGGTGCAAAAGGTTATTTGGCAATTAAAGCGGCAGGTGCGCGTGATGATGGCAAATACAAAGAAGCTGAAGATGTATTAGGAAGTGCTGCTAATACAAACCCTAATTTATTCAATCAAGGTTTAGCACAATTATTACAAGGCGTAAATTATGATGCTGCGATTGCAAGTTTCACTTCTGCTGAGCAAAAAAATTCTAAAGATGCGATGACTAAATATGCGTTAGCGATTGCTTATGCTCGTAAAGGAAACGAATCTCAAATGTCTCAAAAATTAAAAGAAGCGTGTGGATTAGAAAGCGGTTTGAAAGCAAAAGCTATCAAAGATGTTGAATTTGATAAATACAAAAGTAGCAATTCTTTCAAAGATGCTATTCGTTAATATCAAATAAATTTTCATTTATTTTAATATCAATATAAAAAAAGGCTATCTTGAAAAAGATAGTCTTTTTTGTTTTTAGAAAATTTATGCAGAAAATAATTTTTTTTTGAAATATATTTTTTGAATTGCCTCCAGATTTATCTTGAATTGTTTATAGATTTATCTTGAATTGCCTCCAGATTTATCTTGAATTGCCTCCAGATTTATCTGGAGGATAATATAAAATTCAATTGTTTGCCTTAGCCGAAAATCTCTCCGTTTTTGAAATTGATATTTTTGTATATTTTGAAAATAAATGGCTATTTATAATAGAGTAAAATTATCTCCGTAATAATTTTCTATGAACCTAATTTTTTATTTTCGTCCTAAATTTTTCGTAAATTTCCAAAATTCTTGATAAGTTTCTTTATCTGTAAATACTTTTTTGATGACTTGCCAATATCCTTTTATACCTTTTTCGAAAGATGGATTTGGATTTTTTTGCATTGCTAATGACGTTTCAATTTCCTTTTGTTTTATTTCATATTCTTTAATGATTTGGTCTATAGGAGGTTTTTCAAAAGTTTTTCCTTTGTCTGCAATATTATCAGCGGTATCAAATTTTTGTTTTGCTTCCATTTTATACCCTAATTTTTCTTCTAATAAACCTAAATTATTCCAAGCAACTGCATCTTTTTCGTCTAAAACAAGTGCTTTTTTATAATCTTCCATCGCACCATACGTATCACCTACGATAGCCTTCACGTAAGCGCGACTCGAATATCGATAAGGATTTTGTGGCTCTAAATTTTGGGCTGCATCAAAATCATCTAACGCTTCTTTATGATTTTTATTCAAATGTTTGGCGACTCCTCTTTGGCTCAAAATATTAGCATTTGTATTTTCAAAAGAGAATGCTTTGTCAAAATCTGCAATAGCTTTTGGGTAATTTTCTAATTGTAAATATACCATTCCTTTATTATACCAACTTTGAGCGTGATTGGGTGAAAGATGAATAGATTTTTCAAACAAAATAATTGCTTCTTGATATTTTTCTTCTTTACATTTTTGTAAAGCATTTTGAAAATGAATATTTGACATTTTTTTGATACGGATAAATATTAGTATTTTTTAAATGAAAGAGATTTTAGCACACAGATAACACGGATTTAGCGGATTAATACCGATTTTTTTTCTTTTTTCTCGAATTTTTAATGATTTTTGTCAATTTTTGGCTACCATTTAAAAAACTCTATTTCAGTTTTGGACAAGATATGTTAAAAAATAAAATGATGATACGAAGTTTCTATAATTTTGAGAATGCAAAATTTTACTAATGTTTAGTCTTTCTAAAAATTTCGGAAATGTATTAAAAATTTGTTTCTCATCTAAAAAGTACGTTTTAACCGCCATTTTTAGATGCGCCCTTACCATTTTTATGTGAAAAGTATTTGTTAATTTTAATATAAGTGTAGCCTTCGATATCACCTCCAAAAGTGTAGTTGGTTTGAGTGAGAATACATATTTTTATTATCACCACTCAAACTATGTGCAAAGTTATAAATTTATTGATTGATAATGAAAAAAATTGGCAAAAAAATAATAAAGTTTTATTAAATGGTAGCCAAAGATTGACAAAAATCATTAAAAATTCAAGAAAAAAGAAAAAAATTCCGTATTAATCCGCTAAATCCGTGTTATCTGTGTGCTAAAATCTCTTTCATTTAAAAAATACTATTGTCCTCCAGATAAATCTGGAGGCAATTCAGATAAATCTGGAGGCAATTCAGATAAATCTGGAGGCAATTCAGATAAATCTGGAGGCAATTCAAAATATATGCTTCTTAGAAAATTATCATGGAATGCTTTTTTGTATCTACATTCTAATCCTTGGTCTGTGATACACAGACTGAAATAAAAGTTACTAAGTTATTTCGGTTTGTGTGCCACAGACTAAGGAGAATAAGAAAAGTTTGTTTTGATATTTTAAAGAAAAATTCGCTCAAAAAAATAAACAAACTTTTTTCAGATAAATAACGTTATTAGGTTCTAGTGTTCAGTCGGAGTAAAAAATTCGTTTTTTATTTTGTAAATAGCATCTAAAAAATAGGCATTAACGCCTATTTTTTAGATGAGAAACAGATTTTTATTTCATTCTCCGAAAATTTGAGAAAGACTGAACACTAGTGTTGTTATTAAATCGGGGAATTCAAAAGTAATAGGTTTAAGTAGCGCTTTGCTTAATACTTAAATCAGTTTGTTTATAGTTAAACCTGTTAGGGTAAAATAAATTTATCATTTTTTTGTAACATAACCAATAAAAAATTCGTATAACCATTATGTTATATTTTCAAATAATTATTTTTATCACAAAATTTTTTTATAAATTCTAATGAAAAAACTATTTTCTATTTTTCTTTTTGTAATGCTCTTTGTGAACATCAACAAAAACACTGCTTTTGCACAAGAACCACAAAATTTTCTTGGTAGTGTTGGTAATCGTTCTATTGAAATGTTGCTTACTTTTGGTGATATGAACGACAAAAACATTATGGAACTTAGTGGCACATATTTCTACGCAGACAACCAAAGATCTACACTTAACCTCACAGGTGCATTAAATTATGATACAGGAAAAGTAGCAATGACCGAAAAAAATAGTCAAGGCAAAACAACAGGTTTTTTTAATGGCACTTATGACCAAAATAATCCAGAAGGAATTAAAATAACAGGCATCTGGACTTCTGTGGATAAGAAAAGAAATTTAAAATTTTCAATAGTCAAACCACATTAAAAAGTTTGAAAATTCAAAATTTAAGGTTCAAAAAGTCCAAAATTTTAAAGCTGTGGACTTTTTAAACCTTATTTTTTATTTCTCCAAACTTACAATTAGTTTAAATATCAATCAAAGCATTACTTAAACCAAAAAATGCCTAAAAAAATACTTGCTATAAAGATAAAAAATAGTGTATTTTCATCAAAATAACAAATATTTTCCTTGTATTTTTAATAAAAAATACATTGATTTGCAGGCAAAACAGAAATCATACATTATTTTTCATATAAATCTGGAGGCAATTCAAAAAAATATTTTTACCTTTCCGACATATTTTCTACAAAACATAACACTCACTATCAACTAACTAATTCTACTCCAAACACTATCATTTTCTTTTTGAATACTTAAAAATAATTCAAAGATTTTGTTATCAGGATGTTGTAAATGTTCATCTTTTTCTAAAATAGCCAAGGCAGTATTGCGTGCCTCTTGCAAAATAATTCCATCTTTGGCTAAATCTGCAATCATCAAATTAACCACGCCACTTTGTTGTGTACCCGACATATCACCAGGTCCTCGCAATTCCAAATCCACTTCTGCAATCTCAAAACCATTCGTAGTTTTGCACATTGTATCGATTCTTTTTCGTCCTTCTTTGCTCAATTCAGGCTTTGTCATCAAAATACAATAGGATTGTTCTGCGCCACGACCCACACGCCCACGCAACTGATGCAGTTGTGCCAAACCAAATCTTTCGGCATTTTCTATTATCATCACACTTGCATTCGGCACATTTACGCCTACTTCTATCACCGTGGTTGCGACCATAATTTGCGTTTCACCTTTTTTAAATCGTTGCATTTCGTATTCTTTATCGACACTGCTCATTTGTCCGTGCATAATACTGATGTGATTATCAGGAAAAGCACGCGATACGCTTTCGTATCCGTCCATCAAATTTTTATAGGATAATTTTTCAGATTCTTCTATCAAAGGATACACCATATATACTTGCCTTCCTTTGTCAATTTCTTCTTTCATAAAGGCAAAAACACGCAATCGATGGGCATCATATCTAAAAGCAGTAGTGATAGGTTTTCTACCCGACGGCAATTCATCAATCACCGAAACTTCTAAATCGCCATACACAGTCATCGCCAAAGTTCGAGGAATAGGCGTGGCGGTCATCACCAAGATATGTGGATATAAATCGATGTTTTTTTCCCATAATTTACGCCTTTGAGCCACTCCAAATCGATGTTGTTCGTCAATAATACATAAACCCATATTTTCAAATTGCACTTTATCCTCAAAAATAGCGTGTGTTCCTATCAAAATTTTTAGATTTCCATTCATCAATCTCTCGTGCATAATCCGCCTTACACGCGCACGTGTGGAGCCTGTGAGCAAGTCAATCGTAATATTTAATTTATCTGCATATTCTTTTAACGTATGATAGTGTTGCTCTGCTAAAATCTCTGTGGGAGCAACCAAACACGTTTGAGCATTGTTGCCAATTGCCATCAACATACACAAAAAAGCCACCATCGTTTTTCCACTTCCTACATCACCTTGCAAAAGTCTGTTCATTTGTTTGCCCGAAATCATATCAGTATGAATTTCTTTGACCACTCTACTTTGTGCGTTAGTGAGTTGGAAAGGCAAATGCTTGTCGTAAAATTCGTTTAATAAATCGAGTTTATCAAATAAATGTCCACTAATTACTTCTTTTTGATTTTTATTTTGTTTCAACATTTTGAGTTGAATATAAAATAATTCTTCAAATTTTAGTCTTCTTTTGGCGTGATGCAATGCGTTGGCGTGTGCGGGATAGTGCAAATTTTTGAAAGCTGCTTGTCTCGAAATAAATCTATATTTTGTTAAAACTTCGGAGTTTAAATTTTCAGGGATAGAAAAATTAGCCAGTTCTAATAAATTTTGAACGCATTTTGCAATAAATTTACTTCCTAAAAATCTACGATTTAATTTTTCTGTAGATGGATAAACAGGTTGTAAAAAACCCGTTTGCGAAGTCAAAGACACCAATAATTCTATTTCAGGATGAACAATAGAAAATTTATTATTGAAAAATTGAGGTACGCCCAATACCAAATATTCAGTGTTTGCCTTCAAACTTTTGAGCAAATAAGATGCCCCTTGAAACCACAACAATTCCATATATCCTGTGCCATCTGTAAAATGAGCCACTAAGCGAGATTTTTTATCATCACCCAACATTTCGATATTTGTGAGTTTGCCTTTGAGTTGTACAAAAGGCATATCAGGCTCCAATTCAGCAATAGCATAAACTTTTGTGCGGTCTTCGTGTCGAAAAGGAAAATGATATAACAAATCTTTATACGTAAAAATTTGTAATTCTGTTCCTAATACATCTGCTTTTTGTGTTCCAATTCCTTTCAGAAATTCTACTTTTGTGTTCCAAAAATTAGTCATCATCAATCATTTTAATTTCTATGCAAAGATAACAATTTTTGATTTATTTTAGTTTAATTTGATAGCATTTTTTTGTTTTTATAAATATTTTTGGTTATTAGTAAATTTGTTGCAATTTTTTATCTTAGATTTAAGATAAAAGGTTTTTAGGTAATTTGTGTGGACAATGAAAATATTTTTTTTGCACAAATTTTTTGAAAACTATATTTTATGAGTAGTAGTTTTTGAGTTGTCAATGTTGATGACTTAGGTATCTTCTAAAAAATATAATACCCGTTTAAAAGCGTTTTTTATCGGAAAAATTCCTTCAAGGTTTTTAAAACCTTGAAGGAATCGTACTCGGTGGGTATATTATTTGCTACTTAGTCCCTTAACAAACTGAAAAAATAACATTTAAAAAAACAAAAAAAAGGCAACCAAAAATGATTGCCTTTTTTTATTGATACTTTTTTATTTTTGTCTATTACTCAACTTCATTTCTACACGTCTATTGAGTGCTTTGCCTGCAGGAGTTGTATTGGTTGCTATTGGTTTCGATTCCCCAAAACCTGTTGCACTTGTAATTCGAGATTCTTCGATGCCTTTTCCTATCAAATAATCTTTCACTGCTTTTGCTCTGTCTTTTGATAATTGTAGATTAGAAGCGTCATCGCCTTCGTCATCTGTATGTCCTGCCAACGAAATAGTAGCATCAGGATATTGGCTCAATAATTTTGCTAATTCATCTAACAAAGGATAAGAGGCTTTCAAAATAACTGCTTTAGAACTCTCAAATTGGACTTTACTTGCTTTTTCTAAGATTTTTGGACAGCCTTTATTTTCTTTCGGACCTGGTACATAAGGACAATCATCTACTTTATCTTGCACGCCGTCTTTGTCTGTATCAGGGCAACCATCAAATTCTTTCACGCCTTTTACATCAGGGCATTTATCGTCTTTGTCCGTAATTCCATCGCCATCTTTATCAGGACAACCTTTTAATTCTACACTTCCTTTTACGTCAGGACAATCGTCTTTTACGTCAGGAATACCATCGCCATCTCTATCAGGGCAACCATTTAGTTCGAGAAGTCCTTTGGTATCGGGGCATAAATCATCGCCATCTGGCACGCCATCTTTATCTCTATCGGGACAGCCAAAAGATTCTTTAGGTCCTTTTACGTCTGGGCATTTGTCTAATTTATCAGGAATTTTATCGCCATCTCTATCAGGACAACCGCTTGTTTCGACTGTTCCTATAAATTCGGGACATTCATCGACCATATTGGGTGAACCGTCTTTATCATCGTCTGGCAAACAACCAAAAATATCTACATTCAAACGGATACGAACTGTAACTGTTTTTTGAGTTATTTTTTGGTCTTTATCTTCTATATTTCCAATAAATTCGATATAAGAATTGGCATTTACATTTTTTAATCTTGTGTTTGCTTCGTCAATTTTTATTTGTTGTTCAGCGACCAGAGAATCATATTTTACCATTTGTGCTTTTCTGTCTTTAGATTTCATATTGGCATATTTGCCATATTTTTCGTCTGCTCTTTTTACTTCGCGTCTGTGTTCGGCTTGTTTGTTGCGAAGCAATTTTATTTCGTCATCAATCACAACTCTTTCTTGATATAAATAATTTGCTAAATTATCAGGCAGTCTGACAATTACGTTTTTTCCATCAATTTCGTTGATAGTAGTGGCTCTTCTTCCTTGAATTTGCGAAAGAGTAGAAGGGCATTTGTCTTGTCCGCTCAGGTCTTGTACGCCATCGCCATCGGCATCAGCAGTAGTCAATACGAGGGTTTTTCTTGGTGGTTGTGCGTTGCTGATTTGCAAAGAAAACAACAACATCATAAAACACAATGTAAATAGTTTCATATTTTAAAAGTAAAATAAACTTAATATATAAGACGTAAAATAATTAATATTATTATAAAAAAAGAGATTTTTTTTGGATTTATGCGCCCAAAGGAATTTCAAAAGTAAAACGAACACCTTTATTTTCTTCACTTTCTAAGGATAATTTTCCGCCCAATTTTTGAACAGCCAAATTATAAACGATATTCATTCCTAATCCACTTCCACCATTTTCACGATTCGTAGTAAAAAAAGGTTCATAAATTTTTGCTTGTACTTCAGGACTCATACCATTGCCATCATCAGTATAAATTAACATCACAGCTTTATTTTTTTGTTTTGTTTCGATTTTGATAATGCCATTTTCTCGTCCTTTGAAACCGTGAATAATCGAATTCATAATCAAATTAGTAAGAATTTGCGAAAATCCGCCTGCAAAACTATTGATTTGTATTTCTTCTAAATCTAATTTGATTTGATAAGGTTTGTTTTTTAACTCAGGTCGCAAAGACATAATCGTTTCTTCGAGGTATTTTTTGAGTTCGAAAGTTCGTTTAGTTTCGATAGATTGTTCTACTGCCACTCTTTTAAAACCTTGTACCAAATCAGCAGCACGCTGCAAATTAGTCAATAAAATTTTCATTCCTTCTTGCGAAGTAGCAATAAAATCGGTTAAATCTTTCTTTTTCATTTGCCCATTTTCCATCAAATGATTAAATTCTTTGACTTTGCTATCTAGCCTTGAAGCAGCTGTTACACATATTCCGACGGGCGTATTGATTTCGTGAGCAACTCCTGCCACCAAATTTCCTAACGCAGCCATTTTTTCGGCTTCGATAAGTTGTTGTTGTGCGGCATTTAATATTTGATAGGTTTCTGCATTTTTGAGGGCGATGGTTGTATAAGCACTCAACGTTTTTATCATTTCAAGATGTTGTGGCGTATAAGCATATTTATCTTTACTAAAAATAGCAAAAATTCCAATGACTTTTTCTGAACTCAACAATGGCATAAAAATTCCAGATTGAAATGCAGGGTTCCATGTTTGTGCCGTAAATTCATATCTTGAGGTCAAATCTTGTTGGCTTTGAATCGTAATTGGCAATGTATTTTTTACGCAGCAAATAGCAGGATGATTTTGGTTTTTGAGTGAAAGTGGCGCATAATTTACTTTATTTTCGCCTTCTAATACAAATTTATACGCCAAATGATTGTCTTCTACTTCGTATTCTGCGACTGCAATACAATCTGCGGGCATCAATTCTTTGATATAACCATATAAATTTACAAAAACCTCCTCCAAATTCAAAGATGAAGTAATACTCTGTCCAATTTTACTTAAAATAGTAATTGTATCGTAAGACTTTTCTAATTCTTCTGTTTTTAGTCCTAAATTATCTCTTTGCGTTTTGATTTCCTCTTGTTGTTGTAAAAGTTCTTCATTTTTTTCCAAGAGTTCTATTCCTTTCGTTTCCAATTCTTCTTTTTGGATTTCAATTTCACGATTTTGGGCTTCGATTTTTTTAGTTTTATCTTCTAATTCTTGGAATGCTCTTTTAATTCTTGTATTTTTTTCTTCTAATTCAGATTTTTGTTTTTCGATTTCTTTATTAGTAGTAGATAATTCATCTTTTTGAAATTGTAATTCTTGTGAATGTGTTTTGGCATTCAAAAAAGAGCGAATAAGTACGACCATAAAAACCACCATCAAAATCAACGCAAAAATACTTACATATCGAAAACCTGCATCTGCCGAGATTTTGGCATCTAAAGAACGTTTGATAATACTTGCTTTACTAAAACTTGCTACATCTATTGCTTCCAAAGATTTATCAGAATATTCCAAGGCTTTGTCTTGGTCACCTTTTTCAAAATAAACTTCTGCTAATGCTTCTGCGGTGGTTGATAATTTATTTTTTTGATTCAAATCTTTATAAATAGCATAAGTAATATTATAATATTTGCTCGCAGAATCTAAATACGCTTCTTTGATGTATTTAATTTCATAATAAAACCTTGCGTAATCTGCGCATACGTGAGCATAATCAATTTTTTCTGCTGATTTTTCTGATAATTTAATGGCTCTTTTGAAAAAACTAATTGTATTATCAAATTTTTGTGGATCTAATTTATATTGTACCAAACCAATATTTCGAAGAGCATATATAATTTGACGATTGTCATTCATTTTTTCTGCCAAATTCAAGGCTTGCGACCCATAATCTAGCGCCTCTTCTTTCTGTCCAATCAAAATATACTCTCTCGATAGTTCATTCAAAACCTGTGTTTCTTGGCGTAAAGCATTTTCTTTTACATATTTTGAATAAATACCCAACAAACTATCAATTTTTGGATTACATTGTGCGTTGGCAAACTGAATTAATAATAAATAAAAAAAGAAAAGTAATATTTTTTTTTGCATAATATTTTTAATAAATAAGAAATATGCTTTTTAAGCTTGCAAAAATAGTGAAATACTTTTAATTTTTTAATATTATTTATAAAAAAAAGAAAAAATGATGAAATATATTTGATTTATTCGATTTATTTGATTTTTAGGAAATTTGTGCAGAAAATGATTTTTTTTTGAAATGTATTTTTTTATATTATCCTACAGATTTATCTGGAGAATAATATAAAATTCAATTGTTTGCCCTAGCCGAAAATCTCTCCGTTTTTCAAATTGATATTTTTCTATATTTTCAAAATAAATGGCTGTTTTTGAAGGAGGTGTAAAAAAAAATTATTTTGTTGATTTTATTTAAATTTTATTGGTTCATTGGGAAATTATTGCGGATATAATTTTCTTCTGTATGAATAGAAATGGCATTTATTTAAAAAATATCAATTTGAAAAGTACGGAGATTTTGGCTAAAGCCAAGGATTGAATTTTATTATTATCCTCCAGATAAAGCTGGAGGCAATTTAAAAAACGTATTTCAAATTTTTTTTCCGCACAAACCCCTTAAGAACCATAACTTTTTAACAAATAAAGTCAATTTAGGGACTAAGTAGAAAATATTATACCCAAAAAAACTCCCTCACCTTTGGGGAGGGCTGGGGTCAGTGTTGTTAAATTCTTTTCTTTTTAACAAGTAAAATAGAAATTAACTTGTATAATATTCTGTAAAAAATCTATAATTTTTTGAAAATCTTATAGATTTGGCAAATTATATTTTGATTTGTAAAATAATTTACCTGACAAATATTAGAATTTAATAACACTGACCCTAACCCTCCTCAGCGGTGAGGGAACTAAAAATAGGTTTTTTTGAGTGGGTAGTTTATTTTTTATATGCTCCCTTATTTGTATAAAATTACAAGTAAACCTCCTATTATTTATTTACCACCTAAAAAATTAGGTAGTGTCCCAAATTCGTTGCAGAAAAAGTATATCGTTGTACAGACGTTGCATACAACGTCTGTACTGTAGCACAAATGTTCCAAAATAAAAAAATTGCAACGAATTAGGGACAACATCAAAAATTACAGTAACAAATTTTATTTTTTAGTTCTTGAATTACTTGTAAAGGAGTTTCAGATTTGAATACAAAATTGCCTGCGACCAACACATCTGCCCCTGCCTCAGAAAGTAAAGAAATATTATCAGCATTTACGCCACCATCAATTTCTATTTGTGTATTCGTTTTTAATTCTGTAATCATTTTTTTGAGTTCTTTAGTTTTTTTATAGGTATTTTCTATAAATTTTTGTCCACCAAAACCCGGATTAACAGACATCAGACAAACTAAATCTGCTAAATATAACACATCACTCAATACGCTCACAGGTGTATGAGGATTTAGAGCGATACCTGCTTTACAACCAAGGTCTTTTATTTGTTGTAAAGTTCGATGCAAATGAGTACAGGTTTCGTAATGTACCGTAATTACATTGGCACCCAATCTTTGAAATTCATTCAAATAACGTTCAGGTTGAACAATCATCAAATGAACGTCTAGAATTTTGGTACTATATTTTTGTATCATTTCTAAAACAGGCATACCAAACGAAATATTTGGCACAAAAACTCCGTCCATTATATCTAAATGTAACCAATCTGCTTGACTTTGGTTCACCATTTCAATTTCTTGTTTGAGTTTTCCAAAGTCTGCTGCCAAAAGAGAAGGAGCGATAATTTTCATATACTTAGAAATTTGAATAAATGGTCTAATCTTTCTTGTTCAACGTTTTGATGAGAAGTATCTTGAAATTTACCAATAATATGGTAATTAAATCTTTCAAAAGTAGCAATAATTCTATTCAAATCAGTAATATTTAATTTGATAGTTATTTTTATTTTTTGAGGATTATCTTTGTCATCGGTCAAATAAGTACTTAAAATTTTTGCGTCATTGCTTTCGACCAATCGACTAATTTCAGATAAAGAATAATCTCTTTTATCCATCCAAAACACCAAAATACCGCCTGCTTCTTGCATAGAGGCAGATTCTGACAAAGCCATTAAAGTATCGTTGAGAGTAACTGCACCAATAAATTGATTGTCTTCATTCAAAACAGATACGACTTGTAACTGATTCTGGTTTGCCAATCTCAAAATATCGTAAAAATGTTGATGTGCATACACAAAAGTCCCCACATATATCAAAGATAATTCTGAAATAGAAGCATCTTGTATGTTATGTTGATAAATCATTTCTTCACTTATCAATCCTTTGTATTCTTTGTTTTCAATCACAGGAAGTTGATTCACGTGTAATTCCTCTATCCATTGTAACGCTTGCTGGATAGAATCACTCATTTTAAGGGGCGGAATCATCTGGTTGATAAGTTCTTCGGCTATCATAATTTTTATACTATTTAAAACAATTTGCTTTTTTCTATACGTTTTTTTATCTTGGGATCGAATTTTAAATAATGTAAACACCCAAAAAAGTAAATATAAAATTAAAATTATTATATTTTTTAGGTATTTAGTTTGGTTATCAATAAGCCATTTTTTGCAGTTATAACATTTTTAGACCTCAAAAATAAATAAAATAAAAAGTTTACATTATTACTTTTTCGATCCTTGGTTAAAATGATAACAAATAAATTAAAAAGGTTGTTCCATATTTTATTACTTTATTTTCTTAGAAACGTTTCATATTTTGATGTTTTTATTTCTTACTTCCATCAGCAAAGCCTTCAATTTTTTTATCTAATTCTTCTTGATTTTTTGAGTTTGAAACAACTAAAGCAATATTTTCTACAAAACCATACATAAAAGATTTGCTGGTTAGATTGGGTTGAAAACTGCCTATTCCTGTCAAAAACCAAAAACAAAAACTCAATATTAAAGAATGTTTAATTGTCCCAAATACCGCTCCTACTACATTATCCCACACGCCCGGAAAATCATAATCGATTTCAGTTTTTATATATTGCTCTACAAATGATAATAAATAATTAGACGCAATAATAGAAGACACAAATATAAATTCAGGATAAATATCTCTTTGAAAAGAAAATAAATATTTATGAACTAAACTTAATATAGCACCTACTAAAAAAAAGCAAATCAAAAAAGCAATCACAAAATGCAACATTTTTGTTACTGCGTCTAAAAGCCCTTTTTGATACCCACTATATCCTCCCCAACCTAAAAATGCAAGGATTAAAAAATCTAATATTAAACTGATATTCATAATTTTGGTAAGTTCAAATGTGGACACTTGAATGTTTTAATCCTATAATTTTGTGCAAGTGTCCACACTTGCACATTTTTTTTTTAATTATTCAATAATTGTTTTACGATTTGAGAAACTAATTTACCATCTGCTTTTCCCGCTAATTCTTTGGTAGCCGTTCCCATTACTTTTCCCATATCAGAAGGTTTTGATGCCCCAACTCTTGTTATGATTTCTTGCAAAAGGCTTGTAATTTCTTCTTCTGATAATTGTTTTGGTAAAAACTCTTCGATAATTCTTAATTCAACAATTTCTTTTTCTGCCAAATCATTTCTATTTTGTTGTGTAAAAATATCGATAGAATCTTTACGTTGTTTTGCTGCTTTGGTAAGTATAGCAATTTCATCTGCCTCTGAAATTTGTCCATCTTTTCCTTCCAAAACTTGTCCAGGTTTTCCTTCTTTTGTTTCTTCCAACAGAATCAACGCTTTGATTGCTCTGAGTGTTCTTAATCTGTCCGCATCTTTGGCAAGCATTGCTTTTTTGATGCCTTCATCGATGGTCGTTTTTAGTGCCATAATTTTAAAACTAAATAAATAGGTGTATTAAAAAGCCAAAAATAAACTTTTAATTTCATAAATTCAAAAAAAACAAGATTTTTTTTCTTAAATTTGGAAATATATTAATAAAAATGTATCTTTGCGGACAAATATTATTTCAATTTTTAAATAAAATGAAAACAACCACTAATTTTATCAATATACTTTTTTTAATTTCTGTTCTTTTTTTTGCTACTGCTTGTAAAAAAATTGTAGAATTAGAGGCTATTGATTACGTCGATTTGAAAGCCAGTTTTTTTATGTCTGATATTGTGGCTCGTGAAGGGCAAACGATTTCATTCACACAAACTTCTACCATTGTTGCCAAACAATTTGCCTGGAATTTTGGCAACCAAAAAAATTCTACTGACAAGAACCCAACAAATATTTACAATAATTTTGGTAAATATAATATTACCTTGACAGTCAAAAAAGAACAAGGAAATTTGATAGATTCAACCCAAAAAACAATCACAATTATCCCAAGAACTCAACAAGCAGCCCGCGAGTTTTTTTATGGTGATGCAGGAACAGATGAACAAGGTTTTTGTATTACAGAGGCAGAAAATAATGGTTTTTTGTTGGTAGGAAGGCAAAATATAAATGTTTTGTATGTAGTCAGAATCAATAATGCAGGCGTAAAATTATGGGAAAAAAGAATTGATAATATCACATTAGGAACAATTACTCCGCGTGCCGTTTTCAAAACTGTGGACAATGATTTTATTATTGTAGGCAATTATCAATATAATACAACAGATAATGATGCTTTTATAGTTAAATTAGCCAATGATGGCTCTGCTGAAAGATGGAGAATTATAAGAAATACTTCTCAAAGCGAAGAATATACGTCTGTGGTGCAATATGGAAATAGAATTTTGATTGGCGGAAGTACTACTTCAAACTCTACTACAGGCACTATCAATAAAATTTTATTAGAAGAATATAATTTAGATGGAATTTTGCAATCAAGCCAAACTGATGGCACAAATTGGAAATTGAATAGTGCAGAATTTGCCTTAGATGGATTTACTTGTGCGATTACAGAAGCCTCAAGTCCTTCTTTGATTTTTTATAATACGGCTTTTGAGCAACGTAGAAAAAGAACTTTGGACTTTTTAGAAGGAACTGCTAATGACGTTACAACCCTTGACGAAGGTTTTGTAACCGTAGGTTATTATTTATCTAATAATTTGGATATTAATGGCAACCGAATTAGACACGGTTTTATCTCACGAATTAGTAATTTTGCTCAATATGAATGGACTATCAAAGCCCGCAAAACAGAAATATATGCTGAAGAATTTAAAAGAGTAATTCAATTACAAAGTGATGAAAGTTTTATCGCTATTGGCACAAACACAAATCCTTTGTCAGGCAAAGATGTGGTTGTTTGTAAATATGATAAAAACGGAAATTTGGTCAAATATAAATTGATTGGTAATACTAAAGATGATGAAGGTTTTGATGTAAAAATAATTTCGCCTACTGAATTTTATGTATTTGGAACGTTTCAACAAACCACAGGCGCAGAAAGACGAGATTTTTATTTGATAAAATTAGACCAAAATTTAGACTAAAAAATGTATAAAACTTGGTTTTATTTGCTTTGAAACGAATAAAATCAAGTTTTTTTTTAAATATTTAAGCAATTATATCTCGATGTCAAAAGAAAATCCGTTTTAATCTGCTAAATCAGCGTTATCCGCGTGCTAAAAATCTTTATCATTAAAAACTCTATTGATTTTTTGCATTGCCAAAATGGTATAAATTTAATTCATATAATTTTCTTTCAAATTTTCATATTTTTACGATTTTTTGGAAAAATTTTATGGTAAGATTTTCTACTTTATTTTATATTCTCTCAACAAAATTTGTGTTTCTAAAATCATTTTATCTACACTTTCACGTTCTGTGCCATCATAATAACCTCTAATTCGATGTTGTTTATCCACCAAAATAAATTTTGAGGCGTGCATAAATTCAGGCGTGATAGCATTTCCTTCTTCGCCTGCATTGATTTTGAAACCGCTGTATGCTAATTGATATATTTTTTTCTTATCACCCGTCAAAAAATGCCATTGTGTTGCATTAGCACTATATTTTTTGCCATAATCTTTCAAAACTTCAGGCGTATCATTTTCAGGATCTACCGTAAAAGAAATAATTTGAACAGAAGGAATTTTAGCAAAATGCTCCTGCACACGCATCAATTCCGAACTCATTTTTGGGCAAAGCGTAGGATTTCCACATTTTGTAAAAAAGAAATCTACAATATATAATTTCCCTTCTAAATCTTTTTTGCCAAAATCTTTGTTATTTTGGTCTGTAAAATTAAAATCGGGCAAGGTATGATAGGTATTAACTTGCCATTTTCCTTTGACTTGAGTCGAATCTAAAGGATAATAAATCGTTACTTTATAATGATTGGTAACAAAAAATTGTAAAAATAAAAAGACAAAAATAGGCAATATTAAAAGTGCAAATAAGATTAAAAACTTAGAGTTTTTCATTGTTTTTTGAAATAAATTTGATAATTTTTGTGCAAATATAAATCAAAAATTGATGTTTTCAAAAATAATTATGTATTTTTATAGTTAAATTTTGGTTTATTTTTTTGATTTATTTTCTTGATTTTATGGTATTAATTTCCCATTTTCAATCGTAAAAATGGCAGGTTTTATATGGATAGTTGCAAAAATTTGTGCAGTGCGTTCTGGGCGTGCATCTGTCACAAAAATTTGCCCAAAAGTTTCATCATTCACTAATTTAATCAGTTGTTGGATTCTAAAATCATCTAATTTATCAAAAATATCATCTAACAATAAAATAGGTTTAAATTGTTTTTTTTGATAAATAATTTCATATTGAGCCAATTTTAACGCAATTAAAAAAGATTTTTGTTGCCCTTGCGAGCCATATTTTTTGAGTGGATAATTATCAATAAAAAAAATAATATCGTCTTTATGCGTCCCAAAAGTTGTTCTTTTTAATAGTACATCTTTTTGAAATGCTTGATAATATTTATTTTTAAAATCTTTCAATAAAAAATCTGCCTTGTATTCAAAATGACAACTTTCTTTTTTTTGCGTCAAGAAATCATAATTTTTTTGAAAAATAGGTAAAAATTCTTCCATAAATAATTGTCTTTTTTGCGTGATTTTTTCTCCAAAATTCAACAAATATTTATCATACGTTTCTATCAAAGTTGTATCAAGAGCCGTATTTTGTTTCAAAATAGCATTTCTTTGCGACAAATAATGATTATAATGAATTAAATTTTGCAAATATTCTTTATCAATTTGAGAAATCAAACTATCCAAAAAACGCCTTCTTTCTTCACTTCCTTCTGCTATCAAATCTTGGTCGCTTGGCGCAATCATCACCATAGGAAAACGCCCAATATGTTCAGTAATTTTTGTATAAACCAAATCATTCACTTTCAAAATTTTCTTTTGTCCTATTTGTATCGCACAATAAATTTCAAAATTTTCTTCTGAATTTTGTGCTAAATTCTGTCCATTCATACAAAAATTTCCTTTTATCATCATCATATCTTGTGCATGTAAAATATTTTGCGTATCAGTATTCAAAAAATAACTTTTACTCATCGATAAATAATGCAAAGCATCTAATAAATTGGTTTTTCCTGCTCCATTTTCGCCTGAGATACAATTAATTTTTGCCTCAAATTCGACTTCAAGTGTTTCATAATTTTTGAATTGGAAAAGAGAAAGTTTTGAAATATACACTTTATTTTTTTGTTTTTATGTTTAAAGTGAATTACATAAAAAATAAAACTACAAAACTTCAAAAAAAAGTCTTGTAATTTTATATTAAACATAAAAGTTCGATAATAGATAATTCCAGTTTTACGACCTCAATAGTTATGCCATTAGAAAAAAAATTTTACAATATAAATGTTAGTATTTAAAAAGAGAAAATCTATGATGCATATAATTACCTGAGTGACATTGATAATCTTATGACATTACAAATATTTTGTTACTGTAATTAAAAGTGTGGAAGTATTTTTTACATCAAAATATAGTGTAATTTCTAAAAAATATTTTAAAATTTCATATAAAACGGAGGCATTAAGGGAGCATATAAAAAATAAACTACCCACTCAAAAAAACTTATTTTTAGTTCCCTCACCGCTGGGGAGGGTTAGGGTGGGGCTTTTTAGTCAAATTATGCCCCACCCCAGCCCTCCCCAAAGGTG
>JAAFJG010000046.1 GCA_013298075.1 Cytophagales bacterium
AAGAGGGAGTTTTGGCATTAGTTAAACTTGTCGGTTTTACTCCCTCCAAAAAACAACCTTTACCAGGCGTAAAAGTCTTAGCAAGCGCCTTAGAAAGATTTTATTTTATGAAATTAGGCGCAAAAGTAAGTAGAGAAATAGCAAATAAAACAAAAAAAAGTATAACTATCAAATAACCCCTACAAGATAAGCCCGAAGGTGAGGGAACTAAAAATAAGTTTTTTTGAGTGGGTAATTTATTTTTTAGATGCTCCCTAATACTAATTGTAAAATTTTCAACTCACATATTTTTAAAACCAAAAAAAATGCAAAAATACAAAACTTTATTTTTTTTTCTATTGATTATTTTTACTTTTAATCAATGTAAAAACCGCAACAGTACGCCACAAAACCTATTTACGTGTGAAGTTGATGGTGTGCAATGGCAAACTACACAAGTTACTACGCAAGTAATACAATCAGGCAGTTTATTTACGGTCGATATTATTGCTACACACACAAATGGGCAAGCAATTTTTCTTAAAATTTATAGTTTAAGTCAAAGCGGACAAGGAAATTATCCGTTAGGAAATCCAAATTTTCAGAATGAAGCTACTTTTGCACCACAAGGAAATTTTAATCAAAGTTCACAAAATTGGAAAAGTTCGAACACTTGCAACGCTCCACAAGGCAATTATATACAAATAGACGAACTCCAAAATGGTTATTTGAATGGAAGTTTTACGACTTCAGTTTGTTTCTCAACGGGTACAATCAAAAGAGTTACCAATGGAAAATTATTTCAACTCCTTGCAAGAATGTAAAGAAAACAAAATAAGTTTTTTACGTTAGTTGCATCAAAATTTTCTTTGCCATTTCAACATTTTTTACATTTTCTGCTACAAACAAAGGTTTTTCTTTCACTTGTTTGAGCATACCGAGTTTACGATTTTTTTGTAAAGTATCGATTATTTTTCCAAATCTATCCGATTTAAAATAATCAGGTTTATCCAAAAACCAACCTCTTAAAAAATTCTTTTTGAGGCTCAATCTTGCAAAACCAATTTTTTCGCCCAACCAACGCAAATGTACGGTTTCTATCAAATCTTTCACAGATTGTGGCAACGCACCAAATCTATCAATCAATTCTTTTTTAAATTTTTCGATATTTTCTTCATCTTTTATTTCGTCTAATTTAGTATATAAACTCAATCTTTCAGAAATATTGATGACATAATTATCAGGAATTAAAAGTTCTAAATCAGTTTCAATATTACAATTATTCGTAATTATTTCTGCTTTCAATTCGTGTGCAAAAAGTTCTTTAAATTGCGTTTGTTTCAATTCTTTGACCGCTTCATCTAAAATTTTATGATAGGTTTCGAAGCCCAAATCATTGATAAAACCACTTTGTTCTGCTCCTAACATATTGCCCGCTCCCCGAATATCTAAATCTCGCATCGCCACTTTAAAACCATCACCCAATTCTGTAAATTCAGTCAAAACAGTCAATCTTTTGCGTGTTTCGGGAGTCAAAAGCGTACTCGATGGGGCTAATAAATAACAAAAAGCCTTTTTATTAGAACGTCCCACACGCCCACGCATCTGGTGCAAATCTGCCAAACCAAACGTATGGGCTTGATTGATAATAATGGTGTTGGCATTAGGAATATCCAAACCTGACTCGATAATATTGGTGGCTACCAAAATATCATATTCACCATCAATAAATTTTAACATTGTTTTTTCTAACATTCGCCCTTCCATCTGCCCATGCCCCACACATATACGCGCATCAGGCACAAGTTTTAGGATTAAATTAGCAATCGAATCAATATCATTCACACGATTATGCACAAAAAAAACTTGCCCACCTCTACGAATTTCTCGACTAATAGCATCTCTAATAATTTCTTCATTAAAACCGTGAACTTCTGTGGTTACAGGTTGGCGATTGGGAGGAGGAGTGGCAATAATCGATAAATCTCTCGCATTCATCAACGAAAAATGTAAAGTTCTTGGAATTGGCGTGGCTGTCAAAGTCAAAACATCAACATCAGGCTGTATTTCTTTGAGTTTATCTTTGGTTTTTACGCCAAATTTTTGTTCTTCATCAATAATCAAAAGCCCTAAATTTTTAAATTTAAAGTCTTTTCCAGCAATTTTATGCGTGCCAATAATAATATCAATTTCACCTTTGGCTAATTTTTCTTTAGAAATTTTGATTTCTGCACTCGTTCTAAAACGACTTACATAATCGACTTTACAAGGTAATTTGGCTAATCTTTCTGAAAAAGTTCGAAAATGTTGCATCGCCAAAATAGTTGTCGGTACTAAAACTGCGACTTGTTTACTCTCACAAACCGCCTTAAAAGCAGCCCGAATTGCCACTTCTGTTTTTCCAAAACCTACATCACCACAGACCAATCTATCCATCGGATTTTGGGCTTCCATATCCGTTTTTACGTCTGTAATGGCTTTGGCTTGGTCTGGCGTTTCTTCGTATAAAAAAGACGATTCTAATTCGTATTGCAAATAATTATCAGCAGAAAAAGCAAAACCTTTCGAGGCTTTTCGTTGTGCATAAATTTTTATTAAATCTTCTGCAATGTCCATCACTTGTTTTTTTACTTTCCTTTTTTTATTGTCCCATTCTGCCGAACCCAATTTGCTAATCGTTGGTGGAGCGTTATCTTTGCCCGAATATTTTGTAATTTTATGCAAAGAATGAACATTGACGTACAATAAATCGTTATCTCTATAAATCAAACGAACTGCTTCTTGAATTTTTCCATCAATTTCTCTTTTTTCCAATCCCGCAAATCTCGCCACTCCAAAATCGATGTGCGTAACATAATCACCTGCTTGCAAAGAATGTAACTCTTTGATTGTCAATGCTTTTGACTTCGAATATTTTTCTTTACTTTTATATCTGTGATATCTTTCAAATAATTGATGCTCTGTATAACAAGCAATTTTATTTTCATTATCAATAAAACCTTCTCTCAAATCAATCGGTAACATCAAATATTTAAGATTTCTGTCTATTTCTTCAAAAATATTTTCCAACCGATTGATTTGTTTGGTTGAGTCTGAAATAATAATATTAGTGAAATAATTATTCTGATTATTTTGTAAATTTTCGACAATTAAATTAAAATCTTTTCTAAAATTAGGCTGTGGAGAAGACTTAAAAACTACTTCTTCCGCTTGCACTCTCGGAAAACTCATACCAAAATGCACACAAGGAAAGTTTTTAATTTCTTGATAAAAAATCTCTTTGGTTTCGAACAATAAATGAGGAGAATCTATAATTTGTGTGTTACTTTTATCGATTAACATCTCAAAATATATCTGAACTTTATTAAAATATCTATCTAAATAATCACCAATTCCTTGATAATCTTTGAAAAAAATAGACGTATTTTTAGGAATAAAAGTCCAAAAACTCTCACGTGTGGCTTGTGTGAGCCTATTATGTACGTTAGGAATCAAAGTAGCAAATTTGAGATTATCGACAGAAAGTTGAGAAATTGGTTCAAAACTTCTAATGCTTTCGATTTCATCACCAAAAAATTCGATTCGATAAGGTAATTCTGAAGAGAAAGAATAAATATCTAAAATTCCACCACGTTGGGCAAATTGTCCTGCTTCATATACAAAATCATTTCTTTCAAATTCGTATCCCACTAAAATTTCGGTAATAAAATCGATGCTTATTTTTTCGCCTTTTTTGAGTACAAAAGTATTGTCTAACAATGATTTTTTGTTGATAACTTTTTCGCCCAATGCTTCGGGATAAGTAACGACAATAAAATTTTTATTATTTTTGTTAATAGTTTGGTTGATAGTATTCAAAACCTCTCCACGCTGCAAAACGCTGGCATTTTCGATGGCTTCAAATTGATAAGGACGCTTATAAGAGGCGGGAAATATCTGTATATTTTCGTCAGGTAATAAATTTTGTAAATCATTTTGAAAAAAATTGGCTTCGTCAATATCATTCATTACAAACACAAAATTATCTATATTTGTATTATTTTTTTGTTTGATATTTTCATACATAGCGGCAAAAATAACCGCATCAAAACTTCCTGTAATATTTTTAGCGAATATATGAGGCGTTTTTTTTTCAATTTGATGTGTTAAAATATTTACTAAACTTTCTTTTTGATAAATAGATACCAACTCTTTTATTTTCATTGTAAATTTTCTTTGCTTATTTTGTTTTGATGTGCAAATATACAACACATATTTTATTTTGATTTTTAAATTGATGTTTTTTTTGAAAATAAAACTTGATTTAGTCTTAAAAAATTTGTGTAAAAAAAGATTTTTTTTAAATATTTTTTTTGAATTGTCTCTAAATTTATTTGGAGGATATTATAAAATTCAATCGTTGGTTTTAATCGAAAATCTCTCCGTTTTTCAATTTGATATTTTTCTATATTTTGAAAATAAATGGCTATTTATAATAGAATAAAACTAGATCTGCGATACTTTTCCATGAACTATTTTATTTATTTAATCTGATTATTTTTTTTCATCATATTTTTTAATAATTCTTCAATTTCTTCTGCAGGAGTATTTTTATCAATTTTCAATAATTTTTTTTTATCTTTTTTTCTAAATAAATAGGCATATCCTAAACCTTCGGGCTGTTTCAAAATATCATTAAAACCAATTTTTATAAATCTTTGTTTTGATTTTTCCAAACTTTCTTCTGTTGTTTTATCATAAATTCCAAATAAAATAGGCTCACGCGCCATTACCCACGCAACTTGATGTAAGTGATGATGTAATTTTTGGCAATCAGGCGTATATTTATCGTAATATTCTATCACCACAAAATCATATTCTTTGGGCGTATTTGCCCAATCCATATCAGGTCTTTGATAGAGTACAAAAAAAATAATACTACAAACAATCAGTAAAATAAAAAAATCTCGCACAATTTTAGAAGTTAATAAAAAAATAAGAAAAAATAAGATGGCATTTTAAATATAACCAAAATAATACCATTTTTATTTCATTTATTACTTAATTTTTAAAAAATAAACTATTTGCTCAATATGTTACACCCAAAAACGCCTATTATAGTCGGAGTTAGTCAATTTACACAAAGATTTAGCACCGACGAAATATTATTAGAACCCATTAAAATGGCAGAAAAATGTATTCGTGAAGCCATTGCTGATTCGAAAGGAGAGAATATTTTAAGCCAAATTGACGCTTTATATGTTGTCAATATTTTTGGTTATCAATATGCAGATGCGCCACAAACTTTATCAGAAAATTTAGAAATCAATCCAAAAATAAAATTTTATTCGGCGTATGGAGGAAATACACCGCAATATTTAGTCAATAAATCAGCACAATTATTAGCCAAAGGAAATATTAATTTTGCTTTAATTACGGGTGCAGAAGCCAATTATTCATTGGGAAAAGCCCTAAAAAACAATATAAAATTAGATTGGACAGCCCAAAAATCGCCACGTGCTACTGATGATGAAAACAAAATGGGGAGTTCTATTTTAGAAAATGATTACGAATTATTTTTACTTTCTAATGCTTATCCCATTATCGAAACAGCTTTGAGAGCAGAAAATAAAACAAATATCAAAGAACATCAAAAAATAATCGCTCAAATATACGAAAAATTTGCCAAAACAGCCGTAGAAAATCCTTTTGCGTGGACACAAACGCCTTATACGCAGGAAGAAATCGAACATATTTCTGACGAAAATCGTGCTATTGCTTTTCCTTATCTCAAACGAATGTGTGCCAATAATCAAACTGACCACGCAGCCGCTCTGTTGCTGACAACGGTGGAAAATGCTCAAAAACACAATATTCCCGAAGAAAAATGGATTTTTTTGAGTTCAGGAGCAGATTTGAATGATAGTTGGCATTTTACACAACGAGAAAATATGACCCATTCGCCTGCCATTCAAAAAGCAGTCGAAGTTTGTTTAGAAAAGGCTGATTTGAGTTTGGAAAATATCGATGCATTTGATTTATATAGTTGTTTTCCTGCGGCAGTTCAGGTGGCACAAAAATCAATCGGTATCAATAATGAAGATAAAAGACCCATTTCTTTGACAGGTGGACTTTCTTTTTTTGGCGGACCTTGGAATAATTATACAATGCACGCCATCGCAACTACCATCGATAAAATACGAAATAATATTTTTAAAAATGTGTTAATAAATGGTTTAGGTTGGTATATTACCAAACATTCTATTGGAATTTATACTAAAAATCCGCCTAAAAATCTTTTTAGTTTGCCTGATTTATCTATTTTTCAAGAAGAAATTGATGCCAAAAATTTGCCCGATTTAGTTAAAGAAGCAAACGGAAACGCTATTATTGTAGGCTATAGTATTTTATTTGATTTCAAAAATCAACCCAATAAAACGATATTTTTACTCGAATTAGAAAATAAATCACGTGCTTTATCTTATTGGAAGGCAACACCTGAGGAAATGAAAATCGGTATGGAAACCGAATTAGTAGGCAAAAAAGTAAATGTTTCTTTTGATGAAACTAAGAAAAGAAATTTTGTAAGTGAGATTTTTGATTGATAAAAAACGTCATTTTTCTAAAAAAATGGTTCAGGGAAATTATTGTGGATATAATTTTATTTAATATGAATAGAAATGGCATTTATGCCATTTATTTTGAGAATACAGAAATTTCGGCTAAAGCCAATGATTGAATTTTATATTATCCTCCAGATAAATCTGGAGGCAATTCAAAAAATACATTCCAAAAAAAATTTTCATTTTTCGCACAAATTTTCTAACAACGATATTTTTTTCATTAATTTTTATTACTTTTGCAAAAAATCATATATTAATTTTTTAAGATGGAAAATTTTGTTAATACTGAAAACTTAGACTTATTAAGTCCCAAAGAAAATATTATCATCAAAGGTGCAAAAGTAAACAATTTGAAAAATATAAGTTTGGCTATTCCTCGCAATCAATTTGTAGTTATTACAGGTTTGTCAGGTTCGGGCAAATCTTCTTTGGCTTTTGATACATTGTTTGCAGAAGGACAAAGAATGTATGTAGAAAGTTTGAGTTCTTATTCTCGACAATTTTTGGGGCGAATGGAAAAACCAGACGTAGATTCTATCAAAGGAATTTCGCCTGCGATTGCGATTGAGCAAAAAGGAAACTCCAAAAATCCGCGTGCGACAGTAGGAACGACCACAGAAATTTATGATTATTTTAAATTATTTTTTACTCGAATTGGTCGAACTTTTTCGCCTACTTCTCAAAAAGAAGTGAAAAAAAATACGATTACAGAAGTAGTAGATTTTTTATTAGCTAAACCCGAAAATACAAAAGTACAAATTCTTTGTCCGATTATCAATCAACCTGAAAGAAGTTTTGAAGATGAATTAAAAATTATTTTTCAAAAAGGTTTTACAAGATTGGTTGTGAAAGGAGAAATTAAATTTATAGAAGAATTATTGACCGATGTGGCACATTTGCCCAAACTCAAAGAAGTAAAATTATTGATAGATAGAATTAGCATCAATCAAGAAGAAGAAACGCAATATAGAATTTCGGATTCGGTTCAGACTGCTTTTTATGAAGGACAAGGTTTTTGTGAAGTAGATATAATAGATGATAAATCTTATTCTTTTTCTGATAAATTTGAATTAGATGGAATAACTTTTGAAACGCCAACGGCAAGTTTTTTTAGTTTTAATAATTCTTTGGGTGCTTGCAAAACTTGTAATGGTTTAGGAATTACGACAGGATTTGACGAAAAATTGATTATTCCAAATCATTCTTTGTCCCTTTTCGAAGGAGCAGTGGCGTGCTGGACAACCGACAAAATGAGCGAATGGCAAAGGGCTTTTATCAAAGCGACTTCTAAATTTGATTTTCCTGTGCATCGTGCTTACGAACATCTCACAGAAGAAGAAAAATATACGCTTTGGAATGGCAATCAACATACAAAAGGCATTAATGATTTTTTTAGGCATATCGAATCTCAAATTGATAAAATTCAATATCGAGTAATGGTTTCTAAATTCAAAGGAAAAATTACTTGTCCTGATTGCAGAGGCACACGCTTACGCAAAGATGCAGGTTACGTAAAAATCAACAAAAAATCTATCATTGATTTGGTTTTGATGCCGATTGATGAATTGCTTGTATTTTTTGAAAAATTAGAATTATCTGAATACGAACAAAAAATTGCGAAAAGATTATTACCCGAAATTTTAAATCGTGTTAATTATCTCAATAAAGTTGGTTTGGGATATATGTCTTTGAATCGATTGACTTCTTCTCTTTCTGGTGGAGAATTCCAACGCATTAAATTAGCGACCGCTTTGGGAAGTGCTTTGGTGGGTTCGATGTATATTTTAGATGAGCCAAGCATTGGTTTGCACCCAAGAGATACCGAAAAAATGGCAAATGTATTGAAAGATTTGAGAGATTTGGGCAATACGGTGATAGTTGTAGAACACGAAGAAGAGGTAATGGAGGCAGCAGACCAAATCATAGATATTGGGAAAGGTGCAGGTACAAATGGCGGAAATTTAGTTTTTCAGGGAAATTGGGAAGATATTAAAAAAATAAAAAATAAAGAGCAAATCGAAAATTCTCATACGATTCAATTTTTGACAGGTTTAGATGAAATTCCTGTTCCGAAACGAAGACGTGCTTTTTCTTCTTCTATTTTGATTAAAAATGCAAGTGCTAATAATCTTAAAAATATCAGCGTAAAAATTCCTTTGGGCATTTTTACAGTCGTTACGGGTGTGAGTGGCTCAGGCAAATCAACTCTAATAAAAAAAATATTATATCCTGCTATAGCTAGAACAATTGGTTTATATGGCACTTTTCAGACAGAAGAATTTGAAAAATTGGAAGGAGATGTTAAAACATTAAAAGGGGTAGAATTTATAGACCAAAACCCTATTTCACGCAGTACAAGGTCAACTCCTGCTACTTACACAGGCGTATATGACCACATCAGAATTTTATTTGCGAAATTGCCTTTGTCTATTCAAAGGGCGTACGATAGCGGTTATTTTTCGTTCAATTCTACTCGCGGTGCGTGTGAAACTTGTGGTGGAGATGGGAAAATTAGAATTGAAATGCAATTTATGGCTGATGTAGTTTTGACTTGCGAAAGTTGTCAAGGCAAACGTTTCAAAAAAGAAGTCTTAGAAATTACTTATAAAGAAAAGACGATTTTTGATATATTAAATATGACAATTGACGAAGCCTTAGAATTTTTTCACGACCAAAAAAGTATCATTGCGTCTTTGCAACCTTTGTCTGACGTAGGTTTGGGGTATGTTTGTTTGGGTCAATCTACGGATACTATTTCGGGAGGCGAAGCACAACGTTTGAAATTAGCAATGTTTTTAAAAAATCAACAAGTGAAAACTTTATTTATTTTTGATGAGCCAACTACAGGATTACATTTTCATGATATTCATAAATTGTTGAAAGCTTTCCAAGCCTTAGTCGAAAAAGGTCATTCTATATTGGTCATCGAACACAATGTAGAAGTAATAAAATGTGCAGATTGGGTAATAGATTTGGGACCCGAAGGCGGAAAAGGTGGCGGACATATTTGTTTTGAAGGTACTCCCGAAGACTTAGCAAAAGAAAAAAATAATTATACAGGGAAGTATTTGAAAAGGAAGTTGAAGAAATAATTTCTAACATTGAAAATTTTTTTGATTCTGTCCTAAATTTATTATAAAAAATTGATTATTTGAAATGAAGTCATTACATAGATTTGTTTTCAACATAAAAAACAATTTATAACGAATTTGGGACAGCATCATCATTTTATCTACAAATATACTTTCATATCTATCATCAAAACATCATCAATTTGAGGAAAAACACCTTGCCAAGTTACCAGTTCTTCTTCATAAATTTTTTGTTATTCAAGCATAGACTTGTTATATTTTCAAATCTGCAATAATTTTCAATGAACTATTTTTTTGTATGATAAAATTTTTAAAATAAATCAAAACCTGTCATTTCTTTTGGTTTTTCGATGCCCATTAATTTTAAAATAGTCGGGGCTAAATCTCCTAATTTTCCATCTTTTAAAGTAGGTTGAAAATCATTATCTACCAAAATACAAGGCACTAAATTAGTTGTATGGGCTGTGTGAGCCGTTCCATCAGGATTTATCATAATATCAGAATTACCATGATCAGCAATAATAATCGAGGTATAACCATTTTTCAAAGCACTTTTTACGACCTCACCCGCACACATATCCACCGTTTCACACGCCTTGACCGCAGCCTCAAATACGCCTGTATGACCGACCATATCCGCATTAGCAAAATTTAGACAAATAAAATCCGTTTCTTTTGCGTTCAATTCTTTGATAATGGCGTTTTTGATGTCATTGGCACTCATTTCAGGTTGTAAATCATAAGTAGCGACTTTGGGAGAATTACATAAAATTCGTTTTTCATTCTCAAATTCTGTTTCACGTCCTCCCGAAAAGAAAAAAGTAACGTGTGGATATTTTTCAGTTTCGGCAATCCGAATTTGTTTTTTTCCTGCTTTGCTGATAATTTCTCCCAATGTATTATTCAAATTATCTTTCTCAAATAACACATTTACATGTTGATATTTTTCGTCATAAATAGTCATGGTTAGATAATGCAAATTCATTTTTTTCATACCAAAATCTTCAAAATCCGTTTGAGTCAATGCTTGTGTGAGTTGTCTTCCTCTATCGTTTCTAAAATTAAAAAACAACACTACATCGCCTTCTTGAATAGTTGAAATTGGCTTTTGAGCGTCATCAACCGCAATTATTGGCATAATAAATTCGTCTGTAATATTATTTTGATACGATTTTTTGACGCTTTCGAGTATATTATTTGACTTTATTCCTTCTCCTTTTACCAACAAATCGTAGGCTAATTTTACTCTTTCCCAACGTTTATCTCTGTCCATGGCGTAATATCTACCCACGACAGAAGCAATTTTTGTAGATAAATTTTTGATATGATTTTCTACTTCTGTTAAATAATTCACGCCACCATTAGGCGAAGTATCACGCCCATCTGTAAATGCGTGTACGAATACTTTTTTTAAACCTTTTTCATCGGCAAATGTGCAAAGAGATTTTAAGTGTTCAATATGAGAATGAACGCCACCATCAGACAACAAACCAATAAAATGAACTTGTTTATTGTTGTTTTTGGCATATTCGAAAGCCTGCAATAATTTTTCATTTTGATATAATTCGCCATCTTTTTCACACGCTTTATTGATTCGAACTAAATCTTGATAAACCACTCTGCCCGCGCCAATATTGGTATGTCCGACTTCAGAGTTACCCATTTGACCTTCAGGCAAACCAACCGCCAACCCAGATGCTTCTAATTTGCTATGCGTATATTTTTGAAAAGCCTCGTCCATAAAAGGCGTTTTTGCTTTTGCAATCGCAGATACTTCAGGATTTGTACCCAAACCCCAACCATCTAATATCAAAAGAATTACTTTTTTATTCATTTTTTTATTGTTTTTTTGATATGCAAAGGTATGCTAATTTTTTGATTTGACTACATTTCGCATAGTTATTTTTGAAAAAATAATGGTTTTATTTTTTTGTAAATATCAATATTTTACACCCAAATGGCTAAGATATTTTTATCTTTAAACTCGATATTTTCTTCTTTAAATTCTTTCTTTTGATTAAAATTAAAAATCAATAAAAAACCTTCTTTTTTGTTGTATAAATCTAAATAATCGCTTAATTGTTCTAACCCTTTTTGATGATATGCTTCACCTCGCCAAATTTTTAATTCTAAAATATACAATGCTTTCATATACGTTATGACAATATCCATTCGTCTTTCATCACCCACTGTTGGCTCTTTGAAATCAAAACCTACGCCATTTATAATTGGTCTTAAAAAAGATAAAAACAACAAACGTCCTTCTTTTTCGATAAAATTAGCGTCTTTTTGATTATAATTTTCGAGCATAAATTGTTGAAATTTACGCAAAATTTTAGGCATATCTAAGGCATTATCTACCGAAGTATAAGAATCTGACAATAAAAAATTAGGTCTATACTCGTGTTTTCTAATTGCCTGTGTCGTAAAAAATAAATACATTCTTTGCTCAAAAATACGATTATTAATTTTACAATATTCTGCATCTCTGTCAAAAACTCCATACGTATTTGCTAATTCTATCAAATAATCGTTCGCATTATTAGGTAATTTTAAACCATTGATAACTACATCTCTTGTCAAAGCATATAGGTCTCGATTATTTTCTATATTTTTAAATAAATCATCAAAAATAGTAGTGGTATAATTTATTTTTACTAAATATTTAAAACTATTTTCTATGTCTATCAAGTCCCATTCTGTCTGATTTTCTTTTTCTGGTAATAAAATCTCATCAATGACTTTACACATTTTACTGACCAAAAAAGGATACCCTGAAGTATAGTAAAAAATACGTTCCGAGAGTTTTTGAATATCCATTTGTATATTTTTTTCTGTTGAATATTGCAATAACATCGTCGAAATTTCTGCGGGATTAAAAAACATATTTATTTTAAAATCTACGGCAATATTCCAAGGACTATTTATTTTTTTTTCTTCATCAGGACGAAGTTTTAATTTGATAGTTTTGATGTCGTGAATGCCCACTAATACAACCGAATGAAAAGTAGGTTGAGTTCCTAAATCTCTTTTCAAATATTTATCACGCAACATTCCCAAAAAATGTAAAAATAATTGATTATTGGTTGATTTATCTACTTCATCGATTAAAACAACTATTTTTTTTCCTACTTTTTGGACAAAATCAGTGATTTGTAAAGATAATTTTGCAAAACCAACTTTATCTGTTTTAAATTTTTTATCTATAAAAATTTTTTGATTGGGATAACTCAATTTTAATTCGTCATTAAACTTTCCTATAAAATGAGAAGAAAATTTATCAGCATCTTCATAAGCATTATCATCACTTATTTCAAAACTCAATAAAATTGTTAAATAATTATCTTTCGCTAACAATTCTTTATGCAAACGATATAAAGCCGTCGTTTTACCAAATTGACGTGGACGATTCATGATAAAATATTCTCCATATTCTATCAGTTCAAAAATCTTCTCAATTTTTGAGGTAGTATCCACCATAAAATGTTTGTCTTTGATACAAACACCTGTGTCATTAAATCTTTTTTTCATCATTTTAATTATTTTATTTTTTTGCAAATTTAATGATTTATTTTTGTATTTTCAGCAAAAAAAAATTTATTTGCACCAAAAAAATATCTCTCAAAAAAAAGAAAAAATAGATAAAAATTTTTCGATACATCTGAAGATAATTCAAAAAAATAATGGTACAAATTGTGAAGTTTGTGCCATTATAAATCATTGCAACTTTTTTTTTAACTTATTCCCCCATTGCTTTTTGATATTTTAATTCTGCGACCAAAAAATTATAATACAAATTAATGGCGTTGTTTTGGGCAGTTTGAAGGCTGTATTCTGTATTTTTGAGTTCAGACGCATTTATTTTGCCTTCTTTAAAACGCAACATATCAATTTTTAAAATATTTTCTGCTAAGGTTATGTTTTCTTTTGCATTTTTTATTTTATCCCCAATATTTTGAATTTCTACGACTGAACTTTGCAATTCATATTGAAAATCATTTTTTAGTTTCAAGATTGTGTTTTGTGTTTGCATTGATTTTAATTGAAAATCGGTTTTGGTTTTTTTTCTCAAAAATCCATCAAATAAATTTACATTCACTTTCAAACCTACATAACTAAACGGAAACCAAACATTAGACGCAAATGGCTCAAAATTATTGCTCAAATTTTGTATGCTATAATTGCCATACAAAGAAATTGTAGGCAATGTCAAACGATTTAATTTATCGATATTAAGTTGATTTTGTGTTATTTTTAATTGCTCTTGTTTGAGTTCTATTCTGTTGTCAATGGATTTAGAGGTTTTGTTAGATTCAATATTTTGAATAAAATCAGATAAATTTTCTGAAATATTGATATTTTCTTCTACTCCCATTTGATTTACCAAATATAATTTTGAAAGTTGTAGATTTTTTGTATCTTCTTCTATCACCATTTTTGCATTGGCATTGTCTAAAATTAGTTTATCAAAATCAGTTTGTAAAATCGTTTTTTCTTTCAATTTTACTTTTCCTTCTTCAATATATTTTTCTGTTCTTGCGATATTTGTTTGTGCATATTCTAATTTTTCTTGATTCAATAAAACCAAATAATACGCCTGTGTAATCGAATGTTTGATGTCAATTTCGCTTTTTTGAATATTTGCTTTGTCAATTTCTATATTTTGTAAAGCAATTTTTTTGTCCGCTAAATTGGTAGGATTATAAATATCATAAGTCGCATTTATCCCAATCAAATTATTAAAATTCGTTCCAAAACGTACCGCACGCGCATCGGGACCAAAAGCACCTGCGGGCAAAATACTTGTTTGCAGTTGCGTATTATACCTAAAATCTGCGTTGGCATCAAGTTTTGGCAGGTTTCGGGTTTTGATTTTTTCTACTTCATTGGCAGAAATTTGTGTATTGATTTGCAAATTTTGTAAATCTTTTCGGTTTTTTAAACCTACTTCTATGGCATCTTTGAGTGTGATATTTTTTTGTGCGAATGTATTATTAACCAAAAAAAATAAAACCAAGAAAGTTGCAATATGTATAAATAAAAATGTATGTTTCATTGTTTTTTAATGCCTTATTTAAAAAAAAAATTTAAAAGGCTTTGTTTTATGTTCTAAAAACTTGTGCTGGTTCTATGCTTGTAACTCTGCGAATAGCAAATAAACTTCCGCCAAAAGCAATCAATAAAGTAACAAAAAAGAACGTGAATTGTAACCAAAGTGGAAATGTAAATATCGTGCCTGCGTTGGCAATGCCTTTTCTGAATGAATCTATCAAAAAATAACCAATGCCATAACCCAATAATGCAAAAATCAAGGCTTGTGTCAAAATCAATCTTGTAATATAGCCATTTGTCGCGCCTATGGCTTTCAAAGTGCCATAATCCTTGATTCTGTCGGTGGCTGCGGAGTATAAAGTCAAACCAATGATTACAAAACCTGAAATCAACGCAAAAACTAATAATGTGCCTATTGAAATGGCAATTCCACTCGAAGATAAAACGGTAATAACGGTTGCTTTTTCAAATTCTTCGCCATTCCACGCCCTTACGCCCGGTATTCCTGCATTTATTTTTTGAATTACGATTTCTGCAGAGGTATTTTTGTCCCATTCCACCAAAAAAGCACTTGCTTTATTGACCGACATTTTGGATAAATATCTCGCTCTCTCGATAGTTGTAAAACCATATACGCCTCCAAAACCTCTAATTCCTTTGGTTTGTCCTGCGATAAATACTTTTTTATTGTTGATTTCAAAACTTTCGCCTACTTCTACGCCACCCAAAGTTTTTTTATCAAAAAAATCAATAATAATCGCCCCTTCTTTGAGCATATCTTTTTCTGTTCCTATATCCATTAGCAAAGGACCTCCTTTAAAATAAGGTGCTTGCGAACCAATCAAATTAATTCCGCTTGATTTTCCATTATTAAATTTGGCAGAAACGCCCGCTACAACTAAAGGATACACTTTTTTAACGCCTTTGATAGATTCAATTTCACGCCCCAACCTTACATCAATGGCAGATAACGCATTTACGTTGGTGGTTTTGCTGTCTGTAATCCAAATATATTGCTTATTATTTCTCACCAAAACGCCCATCGCATCAGTCAAAAATATAAAAATTCCGCTTTGTTGTCCTATCAAAAAAATAGAAATCAACACGCCTGCCAACGCTCCGATGGATTTTGGTTTATCGTACCAAATAAATTTTAGTGCTGTAAATAACATACTTTTTTGACTATTTTTTTAAATATTTTTTTGAATACTTTATTTTATAAAAATGACACATTCTAACCTACTTCCAATCAAAATATTATCGTTTTTTTCGAGTTCCACGTGTATTTCACGTATGCGTCTGTCCTCCAAATTTTCTGCTTTATCTGCAAACAAAGATTTTTTCTTTAAATAAGGAGCGGTAAAAATCACTTTTCCCTTGCCCAATATTTCAGTTGTGCCTTGCGGTCTGATGTGTGCATTTTGTCCAATTTTTATTTTATTGGCAAATAATTCATCAATTTCAGTAATTGCAATCAAATTGCCTGCAGGTGCAAAATCGCCTAACGTTGAATTATTGGTGATAGAAGCCCCAATTTTTGTATCAATAGACAAAATTTTTCCGTTGGTTGGGGCTTTGATAAGTTTTCTATCCACTAAGGTTTGGTAATAATTTACATCACTTTGCAACTCTGACAATCGTCCTTGTTGTTGGGCAATAGTGGCTTGCGAAGCCTGAATATCTTTTTGTAATTGTTGAAATTGAAAGCGACTATCGTCCAAAGTTTGTTGCGTGGCTGCACCGCCATTAAATAAATTTTGGTTTCTATCAAAATTACTTTTGGCATTTGCCAAACGCACTTCCAACGAAGAAACATTTGCTTGGGCAGAGTTAATCACCGCTTGTTGTGTATTTAATTTGCTTTTTGCTTGTGATAATTGGGCAGATTCCACTTTATAATCGAGCATCATAATCGTTTGTCCTGCTCGCACTGTGTCATTTGCTTTTACCAAAATTTCGGTAATAATGCCATTTATTTCAGAAGTCAAAGGCAATATTTTTCCTGCGGGTTCTATATTCGCAATGCCTACAATTTTATCAATATCGGTTTCAATTTTCTTATCTTGAGCCTGTTTTTTTTGTTCTTCATTTTTAGGACTTCCGCAAGAAATCAAAAATAAAAGAAAAATAATGCTTATATTTTTCATTTTTTTCTATGTTTTTATGTTTTATTTTTAGTGTAAAAAATTATCATTGGTGCTACTTTCGGTAGCAATTCCATTATTTACCTCGATTACTCTGTGCGAATATTGCATCAAACGAGGGTCATGCGTTACGACTGCGACCGCTTTTCCATTATCCGCCAAATGCCTTAATTCACCCATCACCACGCCCAAAGAATCTTTGTCTAAGGACGCAGTTGGCTCATCACATAATATTAGTTTTGGATTTGTAACCAATGCACGTGCAATCGCAACTCGTTGTTGTTGTCCGCCTGATAGTTGTTTTGGAAGATTTTTTCGTCTATCAGTCATGCCTACCAATGCCAATGCTTCTGCGGTTCTTTTTTTGATTTCGCTATATTTTACGCCTTGCAGTTGTAGGGGCATCATCACATTTGCCTCTGCGGTGAGCGGTGCAATGAGGTTAAAATTTTGGAATACGAAACCAATGGTATTTAACCTTAATTTTGCTAATTGATTTTCAGACATTTTATTCACATATTGATTATCGACCCACAAATCGCCTTCTGTGGGATAAATCACGCAACCCAAAAGAGAAAGCAAAGTTGTTTTTCCAGAACCCGAAGGACCAATTATCAATAGTAATTCGCTTTCATTGACAATTAAATCTGTTTTTTGGAGGGCGGTAATGACGTTGTCGCCTACTTTATAAATTTTATTGACCTGTTCTAATTTTGCAATCATGGTGTATATTTACTACGTTTTCGTAATATTTAGTGCAAAATTATTACGAAAAAATAATAATTCCAAATTTTTTGATGATTATTTTTTGAAAAAGTATTTGAGGTGGAGGTTAGTTTGTTTTTTGAGGTCAATAACAATATTTTATATTTACATTTTTAAATATTTTTTTTGACGTTGTTCCAAATTTGTTACAAAAAATATTAGTATATGTTTTTGATGGCTGATATTATAATTTTTAGGTTCGTGAGCGATGGTAGCAAAGATAATTTTACTTTGTATGAATAAAAATAGCATCTATACCATTTATCTTGAGAATATATAAAAACCTCAATTTAGATAACAAAGAGATTTCGGCTGTATCCAACGATTGAATTTTATATTAGAGTTTTTTAAATGGTAGCCAAAAATTGAGAAAAATCATTAAAAATTCGAGAAGAAAGAAAAAAAATCCGTGTTAATCCGCTAAATCCGTGTTATCTGTGTGCTAAAATCTCTTTCATTTAAAAAATACTATTATCCTCCAGATAAATTTAGAGGACAATATAAAAGACACATTTGAAAAAAAATATTTATTTTGTGCGTCAATTTTTTAAGAGGCAAGTCTTTCATAAACTCAAAAACTTATGTATTAGGCTTTATTTCTTTCATTTGTTTCGTAATTTTTTCTAATATTTCAGCCATTACACTGATGGCATTTCTATCTTTATTCGTAAGTTTTAAACGAATATTTGTATTTTGAGTTTGATTACCCCAAGGCTCTGCTTGTATATCAAAAACTTCAAATTCTTTTAATATATTTTGATAAAAAGATTTAGGTGTATTATTAATTTGAACGCTATCCCAAGGCATAAATTTGTTCATTTTTTCATAATCTAATGCAAATAACAAAGATTGATTACCAATAGAAGCACTTAATTTGCCTGATATTTTTGTATTTTCTTTCAAAATTTTATCTCTTAAATCTGCACTCAACGTAATAAATAAAGATTTTTCTTTCTCAATCAAGAACAATCTATATTCATCATAATTGATGACATAATAACCTTTTTTCTTTTTAATCAACCCAAGAGAAGAAACGCCCTCGATAAATTTATCAAAAAGTTCTTTTTTCTCTAATCCTAAACCTATCAAAAAATCATTGTCTTGCCAATCTTTTGCCCCATAAGTTTGTCCACTAATTGCGACATCACCTGAAAGCATTGTAAAAAAATCTTCAATTTTCATATCTAAAAATGATACTTGAACTTTTAATTTTTCTAAATATTTTAATTCATCTAACATTTTTTCTACTCCACGCATATCCAAACCAAATGCAGTGATAAAAATTGGTTCTGACAAAGGAATATTTTTGACTAATTCTTGATCATACGAAGGTTTTATTAAATTTTTATATTTTTTAAATGCTTCTTCATTGAATTTAATCGTATTTTTAGTGATTACTTCTCCTTTTTCAAAATTGATAGTTCCAAAATGAGAATCTACCATTTTTGGTAAACCTAATAACATTTCTAAGCCTTCGATATTAGACACATAAGGAATATTTTTGGTCGAAATATCAGGATTAAACCAATAAGCAGCGTCAAAATTTTTACCTAATAATTCTTTAAAAGATGCTTGTTTTGTTTCTAAAGATGCTGTTTGAGGAGTTTTTGTGATTTTTTGAGCTTCTGCAAATAATTTTTCTTCGTCAGATTTATCGCCTTGCACAAGAAAAAATGTTTGTTTTTCATTCCACATCAAAATTGCTTGATTATCTGAAGTGATAAATTTCCATTCATCTTTTTTCTTAATTTCATTCTTTAATTTACCTTCTTCCAAAGATTTTTTGAGTGCCGTTTCAAAAGTTTTGGCATTGCTCAAAGGCATATATCCTGCGGTATAATTTTTGGATAATTCAGGAGAAGCATGTACAAAAATATATGCCTGTTTTGTATAATCTAAGCCCGCATTTAAAGCTTGATTGATAAAACTATATTTATCGCCACTGATTACTTTGATAGCATTCGAAAAATCGGTTGCTTTGCTACTTATATTTTTTAGGTTGATGCATATAACGCCTGACACGTCATTAGGAATGTAAGTTGGTTCAATTTTTTTCTCACTACAAGCCATCATCAGCGAAAAAACAACTACAAAAATAGAGAGAAAATATTTTCTGGTTTGAAACATTTTTGAAATATAGTTTTAAAATTTTAATTTCGAGGACAAAATTAGTAAACTTATTCTACTATTACAAAAAAATATGACATTGACTAAAAAAAAATACAAAAAAAAACGAAAAAAAGATTTTATTTCAAAAAAATAGTTATATTTGCGTAGTTTTTGTTATGAAATATTTTTTTTTACGCCCAATTACTATTTTGAAATATGAAATTTACACCCTCTGAAATAAAACAAAAAAAATTTTCTGTCAAATCTTTTGGAAAAGGTTATGATAGAGAGCAAGTAAATCAATTTTTGATGGAAGTCGCCGATGAATGGGAAAAATTATTAGATGAAATCAAAGAACAAAAAATTAAATTAGAGTTAATGGATAAAGAACTTCAAAAACAAAAAGAAGTCGAAAGCTCTTTGTACCGAACACTCAAAACTGCAGAAGATACAAGTGCTAATATCATAGAACAAGCCCGAAAACAAGCGGATTTAAAAATACAAGAAGCACAATCAAAAGCGGATTATATGACCAATGAAGCACGTTTGCAAGGAAAACATATCGTCCAAAAAGCACAACAACGTTCCTTGAATGCGTTAGATGAAATGCTAACCGAAATGAAAGCAAGAGAAAGAGTGTATAAAGATTTGGAAAGTTACAAGGATAATTTTTTATTAGAATTGAAAAATTTTATGCAAGAAAGTGTTACTAAATTGGATAGATTTGCTGACGCACATACCAAAAATTATTTTGCAGGAAAAATAAAAGAAGCAGGAGAATATTTGGAAGATAGACAACAAGTTTTTGACCAACATAGTTTTCAATTAGAGCCTGAACTAAGTCCGAAAGAAGATTTAGAAAAAACATTAGCAGAAGAAAAAGAAGCAGAAAGCAAAGAGCCTTCTTTTTTTGACCATTTGAACGCTTAATTTTATACGCAAAAAAAAAGAAATAATTATTTTTTTAACCTATGACTTTAAAAAATTTCATAGGTTTCATTATTAAAATACTTGTAATCATTTTCTTTATTCATTTTTTTGATAGAAATTGATTATTTAAAAAACTAATAAATTAAAAAATGCAAACCAAAGGCACAATTACCTTAGAAGATTTAGAATTTTTTGCCTATCACGGACTTTTTCAAGAAGAAAGGAAAATCGGTAATAAATATAGTATTGATGTAACAATTGAGGCTGATTTTTCGGAGGCTGCCACAGAAGATAAATTTTCTGCCACTGTCGATTATGGTGCTTTGTATAAAATTATTGCTGATATGATGCAACAACCTACAAAATTATTAGAAAATTTGGCATATAAAATTATTCATCGCATTTTTGATAATTTTCCACAAGTTTCATATATCGAAGTAAGCGTTGCCAAACATAATCCACCTGTGGGCGGCGTGTGTAAGTGGGCAAAAGTAAAATTAAATCAAAGAAGATAATTAAGTCTTGGTAAAAAATTTGTCTTTTTAATATATTTTTCAAAAATTTGAGCAATAGTGAACACTAATATTGACTTTAATCGCTTTTTTTTATTTTAAAAATAAGTAGTTATTCTAAATGATCATAATTTCGCAAAATTTTCTAAGAACTATTTTTTTCTGTCATATAAATAGTTCTTAGCATTTCTTCAATAAAAAGCAAAGTGTCTTCGATTTCTGTTCGATTCATGAGTTGTAAATCTTTATAAATCAGAATACGTTTTTCATCCACTTCGATATTAAAATTCATATTTTTTTCTAAAAACATGATGAGTTCATCACTAAAGAAATTTCTAATGCTTTTTTCGTCTTCTCCTTTCAATAAATATTTTTCAGAGAAAAGCGGAAATTTATCAAAATTAATATCTCTATAACCAACCGTTTGTAACACACGCGACATAAAACTTTCTTGTGTAAGCGTAAAATCAGGAATTTCATTGGGCAAATCAGTAACTATATATCCCGACAAAAATTTATTTTGCTCACTCATTCTAATTCCTTTGGAGAAAAATACATCAAAAAATTCAATTAAAATTGGTTTATTTGAATTAAAAGCCGTTTCAAATTTTTTTGTAAATTTATTTTCTCTATATTTTATTTCATATCCTAACGCAAATTTAAAACCTTGTAATTTTGAGCCGTCATAAGTCATATTGGGTTTAAATTTGGTATTATTAGTAGATGCCACGCCCCAAACGTCTAATTGTCGCTCTCCAAAAGTAGTTTTAACGCTTAATTGAGAGCCTTTTGGCATCATCACACGCGTGGCTAATGGGTGTTTTGACAAAGATTTGTGGTCGTCCAAACCTTGCAATTCGATAGAACCATCTTGATTATCATAATTATAAGGGTGTTGATAAACCAATTCTAAAAAATTATAATCGACTAATCTACTTTTTGTAAAATCTAAGAAAATAGTAGCGTCTTTGGGTAATTTAGAAATAATTTTTTTCAAATGCAAATAATTAGAGGCTAACGCTTCGCTTCGAATCCCAATTTTATACCTATTTCTATCTTTCATATCTACAATTCTTGTATCAGATAAGAAAAATAAATTTTTAATACTCGTTTTTGCTCGTAAATAAATGATTAAACTACTGATAAATCCACCTAAAATTCCTACCAAAATTCCGCCCAAGAAAGTACAAATAATCGTAACTAAAAATATGGGTAATTGCCCTGTACTATTAATATTTTTGAAAAGAGAAGGCGAAAAAAGTTTGTGAGCGTGGTAAATTAAAATGCCTGACAAAACCGTAATCGGAATATAACTAAAAATAGGAATCAATAAATAACCCGCACAAAAAATCAAAATGCCCACAATAAAACTCGATAAACGTGTTTTTGCACGACTATTTACATTCGTAGAACTATATTCTAATGAAACTACCATCGGCAACGCTCCTATGATTGCGCCCAAACCATTGACCAAACCCAACACAGATAATTCTCTTTGTAGATTTGATTTTCTTCTATAAAAATCTAAAGCATCTATCGTTTTTAGATTTAAAATGGTTTCTAATGACCCTAAAATAGCAATCACAATCGCATAATACCAAGTTTTTGGGCTGCTGATTTGTGTTAAAAAATTAGTACTTTCCCACACATAAGGAATTGGTTGATAAGAAGTTGGTAAAAATAATTTTCTATATTCATCAGCGGTTGTAAAATTAAAATAAAAAGCCAATATCATACCTACCAAAACTGTTACCATTTCCGCAGGAATAATAGGCACAAAATCATATCGAATAGATGAAAATGAAAACATAATCGCCACACAAACCAATCCGACAATCAAAACTTCTACTTCCATATTCCAAATATAATAAGGAATATTCAATAAAATAAACCAAAAATCAAAACTTTTTGGCGTAAAACCTAATAAAAACGGAATTTGTTGTAAGATAATATATCCACCACAAACCGCCAACAATCCATACACAATCGCATCAGGTAACACATACAAAACTTCGCCTATTCGAAATAAACCTATCAAAAATTGTATCGCACCTGCTAAAATCAAAATAGTTAAAAGTTCTTTGTAGGAAGTCAGCCAAAAATTATCATTGCCTAAATATTGAAAAGATAAAGCAATTACCGCTACAATACTCAAAGAAGGCGTTTTGATAGTTACATGAGAACTTCCCAAAAAACTAACAATAATTCCGCCCAAACTTGCGGTAATAATTCCTGAAAGCAAAGGCATATTAGAAGCCAAAGAAACGCCTAAACAAAAAGGCAATGCCAATAAAAAAACCATACCCGAAGCAAAAAAATCTGCTCTTAGATTTTGTAATCGAAATATAGAAGTTTTGTTATTTGTAGTCATATTGATAGAAAAATATATAATTTATTTCAATTTTTATTCCATTTTATTTTTTGTTGCAAATATAGTACTTTTATTCTAATTTGATAACTTTCCTTTGATTGTTTTTGTGTGTGTTTAATTTTATTTATTCATATTTAAAATATAAAAATAAAAAATATTTGCAAAAATATCTTTTATTTTGTACTTTTGTAATTCATTCAAAAAAGTACAAAAAAGACATTATGTTTACACGCCAAGAAATTTCAAAAGTTTTATTTTTAGATATTGAAACTGCTCGAAGTGAACAATATTTTAAAACGCTCACGCCCGCTATGCAGGAAATGTGGAAACACAAATCACAATTTATCAAAACCGATGACCAAAACGATAGCCCCGAAGAAAAATATTATGAAAGAGCAGCCATTTATGCAGAATTTGGGCGTGTGGCTTGTATTAGCATTGGTTTTGTGCATTTCAAAAAAAATGAAAACGGAATAGAAGAAGGAACTATTCACCTAAAATCTTTTTGTGGTACTGATGAAAAACAAATATTACAAGATTTTGGACAACTCATCAACGAAAAATTTAAAGATTGGAAACTTTGCGCCCACAATGGAAAAGAATTTGATTTTCCTTATTTATGCAGACGTTTTTTGATAAATCAAATGCCAATTCCTTATTCATTAAATATTCAAGGCAAAAAACCTTGGGAAGTCAGCCATTTAGATACAATGGAATTATGGAAATTTGGTGATTATAAAAACTACACAAAATTAGAATTACTTTGTAATTTATTTGACATTCCTACGCCCAAAGATGATATTGATGGTAGTCAAGTTGGGGTAGTTTTTTGGGAAGAAAAAAATTATGAACGATTATCTATTTATTGTGAAAAAGACGTGGTAGCCACTATTCAAGTATTATTAAAATTTTCTTTGTTTGATTTAGCCAAAATAAAACAAAAAGAATAAAAACTAAAAACCATCAATTATACTAATTTTTTGTTTTTTACGTTACAAATATTCCTATCTTACATTATTTTTCAATAAAAAAATCTATGAAAAAAAGTATTTTATTTATAATTATAAGTGTTTTATTTTTCGTATCAAAATTAAAAGCCCAAGAAGAAATAGAAGAAAAAAATATGTTTTATCTTTCTTTGGATTCTGCTTTGAATGAACCTGAAAAAGTAAAATATTTAGATTTAACTTGGCAATATTTGATAGAAATTCCCGAAACAATTGGACAATTAAAAAATGTAGAGGTATTAAATTTGGGTTGGAATAAATTGATTACTTTGCCCAAAGAAGTCGTCAATTTACCAAAATTAAGGCGTGTGGCTTTGAATGATAATCCTAAATTAAATATGAAAAAAATATTTAGAGTATTAACGCAAATCAAAACTCTGAACGATTTAAGTATTGGTTATTCAACTTTGAAAGATATTCCTGATGAAATTGTAGGTTTAAAAGGTTTAGAATCTATCGAACTTTTGTGTGATTCTGTGGCAAATACTGAACATATTTTTGGTGTTTTAGCAGAAATAAGAGGCTTAGAAAAGTTAAAATTTCATAGAAATAAAATGAAAAATATTCACGATAATATTGGTTTATTGATGAATTTATCTTATTTAGATTTGAGTAATAATAAACTATTAGAATTACCCGAAAAACTTATCAAACTAAAAAAAGTAAGAGAATTATATTTGCATACCAACGAATTGTCCGAAATTCCCTCAAGTACTACCAATATGAAAGATTTGATAGTTTTGGATATTCATAACAATAGATTATCAGATATTTCTTCGCGAATTGCTTATTTTCCTTCTTTACAAAAATTAGATTTGAGTGAAAATAGTTTAGCGGAGGTTTCATCAAGATTATTTACATTGAAAAGTCTTAAATCGTTGAATGTTTCGAGAAATGACATCAAAGAATTGCCCTCAAGTATTTCTTTATTGAATAAATTAGAAGACTTAAATTTGAGTTATAATAGTCTTTCAGATTTACCTTCAGGTTTGGATAGAATCAAAACTTTAAAAACTTTAGAAATTGCAAGCAATCCAAAAATAAACTTTTTACGGTTTTTTCAACAAAATAACAAAGGTTTTGTAGGCTTAAACTATTTAGATTTATCCAGCAATAAATTAGATTCTTTATCAGGCAGAATGAATCAAATAGAAAATTTAAGAATTTTAAAATTATCTAATAATGCTCTTGCTCACATTCCTGAATCGATGGGAGAAATGAGAAATTTGAGAGAATTAGATTTGGGAGGTAACGTTTTTCGTGAGTTTCCTGCCCCTGTGATGGCAATGATGAATTTGGAAAAATTAGTCTTAGATTTTAATAAAATTGCTTATATTCCCGAAGATATTGCAAAAATGAAACAATTAAAAGAAATTTCTTTGCGGTATAATCCATTGCCCGAAAAAGAAGTAGATAAAATTCGGACTTTATTACCAACAGTCAAAATTATTAGATAAAAATTAAAAAACAAAAAACAAAAAAATATGCTTAATGCTGATGTTATTTTCGCTCAAATTGAAAAAAGTTTAGATACTTATTTAAAAGATTTAGATAAATATTCTGATGTTCAATTTTATTTCAAATCTACGCCTAACACTTGGTCTTTGGGGCAAATGTACGAACATTTAACACTCAGCCATAGTTTTTTTATTTATCATATCAATAATTGTTTGCAAAAACGAAAAGGACAAGAAGGTGGAGAAAAAAATGAATTTGGTAAAAAAATTTCTTTAAAAAATAGTTTTCCGCCTATCAAAATTCAAATGCCTGAAGCTTGGAGAGGTGAAGAACCCACTGCCAAAACGATTGCTGACTATAAAAATGCCTTGCCAACGATGAAATCAAACGTAAAAAATATCATGGAAAATATTAAAACAGATGATCAATCATATAAAACTTTACACGTGGCAGCAGGTTGGTTGAGTGCGGTAGAATGGTTGCAAGTGGCAGATATGCACCTTAGACATCATTTTAGACAACAAGAAGAATTAGAAACAACGAGTAAATCTGCGTCTTAAAATCAAAAGTTACACAAAGAAAAAAGTATTTTTTTAGAGATATATAAAAAATATCATTACTTTTGCAAAAAAAAATAAAAACTTAAAATTCAAATGTCAAATTTAGAACAATATATTCGCACCGTGAGCGATTTTCCAAAACAAGGCGTAAGTTTCAAAGATATTACCACTTTATTAAAAGATGCCAATGCTTTGCAATTAGCAGGAAATCAACTTTTTGAAAATGCAAAACATCTCAAAGTAGATAAAGTAATTGGCATCGAATCGAGAGGTTTTATGTATGCACTTTGGTTGGCAACGCAATTAAAAGCAGGTTTTGTACCCGTGAGAAAACCGGGAAAATTGCCTTCTGAGGTTTTTAAACAAGAATATCAACTAGAATATGGCACAGATACATTAGAAATGCACACAGACGCAATTCAAAAAGGCGACAAAGTATTGGTGCATGATGACGTATTAGCCACAGGCGGAACAGCCGAAGCAGTATCTAAATTGGTCGAAAAAGCAGGTGGCGAAATTGTGCAATTTTCGTTTTTGATAGAAATTCCTTTTTTAAATGGCAGAAATAAGTTGCTTAATTATGAAATAAAATCTTTGATACAATACTAAAAAGTTAGTTTTTTTATAAAATTGCTTTTTACAAAAGCCAAAAATTTGGTAAAAATCAAAATATATTACACAAAAAATAAAGACACCAAAAAAATTTGATGTCTTTATTTTCTTATCGAAATAAAAGTAACGAAATTGAATTAAACCGTATCCATAAAACTTTTTTCTACTTTATGAAACATACCCAAACCTACCAAAAATATAACAATCGTGCAAATAGTACAATATAAAAGTTGAGAAATCTCAAAACTTCCCGCACCCGTAAACGCATACCTAAAACCTTCAATCAAAGGAGCAGCAGGATTAAAACCAACTACATATTTCCATTTCTCAGGCAAAATTGACATCGGATAAATCACAGGAGTTGAATACATCAAAAGTTGTACGCCAAACGAAATCAAATGGGCAAAATCTCTATATTTGGTAGTCAAAGAAGAAACAATAATGCCTAAACCTAATCCTAATAATCCCATCAAAAAGATAAAAAAAGGCAACGCAAGCAACCAAATATTTGGTTTTAAAGATACATTCGTAAAAAAGAAATAATACGCATATATCAATAAAAATAAACTTAATTGGATAAAAAATGAAATCAAACCCGAAATTACAGTCGCTACAGGCACTGTCATTCTTGGAAAATAAACTTTCCCAAAAATAGCCGCATTGCTCGTGAATGTAGAAGAAGTTTTATTCAAACAACCCGCAAAATACGTCCAGACCGTAACTCCCGCCATATAAAATAAAATAGGCGGTTGTCCATCGGTAGAAATGCCTGCAATTCCTGTAAAAACGACTAAGAAAGTGAAAGTTGTCATCAAAGGCTGAATAATATGCCACAAAGGACCTAAAATTGTTTGCTTATAATTCGCTACAAAATCACGCCAAACAAATAACATAATCAAATCTCGATAACGCCAAAGTTCACCTAAACGCAAATCAAACCAACTACTTTTGGCACTGATAATTTCCGTCCATTCTTCATTTTTAATAATTTTTTCCATATTTTTCTAACGTTTTTAAAATGCTCTTACAATAAATCTTGCGACTATTACAATAAAAGCAATTAAAAACATAATAATCGAAATTCGGTTGATGCCGTGCATCATTCTCAAATTCAAATTATTGGGGTGAGAACCGTCATTTTTACGAAATACACGTAAAAAATAACTAAAAAACTCACCAAATTTAAAAAAGTGTTTTATATTCATATTCAAAAAACGTATTGTATTATTTTTTGTTTAATTTTTTTAAAGAATATTTAAAGATTGTTCTTTTATTTTTTCCAATTCTTCTTTCATTTTCACCACCAGATGTTGAATGGCTGCATCGTTTGCTTTTGAGCCAATCGTATTGATTTCTCTGCCCATTTCTTGACTGATAAAATTGATAACTCTGCCGTTTGCTTCGTTTTCTTTCAATTTTTCGAACAATAATTTTAAATGTTGTGTTAATCTATCTTTTTCTTCAGAAATATCCACTTTTTCGACATAAAAAATCATTTCTTGTTCCAATCTATTTCTATCAAAAGCTTCATTTTGCAATAATTCACCAAATTTTTGTTCAATTTTTTGTTTGATAATTGGAATTCTCAGTTTATCCAAAGGCTCAATTTCAAGCAAATAACCTTCAATTTTTCTGCCTTGTTCTTCCAATACTTTGCTCAATGCTTTTCCTTCCGTTTGTCTAAAATGAACGCATTTTTGTAACGCATCTACAAAACTTTTTTTGATAATTTCCCAATGTGTATTAAACAAATTATCTTCCGAATTGATGGCTTGCGAAGTCGAATCAGGCATTTGAACAGCCAAACGCAATATATCATCAGCATTTACCTGCATTTTTTCAGCCACTTCTTTGAGTGATTCGATGTAGGCTTTTACAATATCTTGATTGATTTTTACGGCAGTATTGGCGGCTAATTTTGTTTGAAAATCAACAGAAATAGAAATTTTTCCTCTTTCTAAATATTCTTTGATAAGATTTCTTAATTCGATTTCTTTATCATTGGGAAAAGAACGCGGTAATCTTAAACCCAAATCGAAAAATTTTGAGTTTAACGTTTTTACTTCTGTGGATACAATGATTTCGTCGTTTTCAATCAAAGTAGTTCCAAATCCTGTCATTGAAATTGGCATAATTTATTTTTTTGAATAGAGGTTTTTGAAAAATCTTGTGCAAAAATACATTTTTTTTCTTAAAAAACCTAATCACATAAAAATTTTGCTAATTCTTCTGCAGAAATATTTCCAAAATAATATTTTAAATCAATTTCGAGTAGAATATTTTTGATATTTTCTTGTTGATATAATACATTTTTTAGTTTTTGTTCCAATTCCGCCAATTCTCCATAACCCAAAAAATCACCAAAAAATTTAATTTCATCAATTATTCCATCTTTTACATCAATTCGAGCATCAATTTGTCCAAAATCAAAACGATTTTTTCTTTGAATATTGAACTCAGGAGAGCGTCCATAATTCCATTCCCACGTTTGATATTTTTCTTTTGATAATTGATAAACTTCGTCCCATTGTTGTTTTGAAAGTTTATAAATAGGAATTTCGGTTTCATTTTTGAATATTTCTTGCAATATAAATGTTCTAAATTCTTCCATTTCCATAGGTTTTTCCAAAAATTCGGCAATATTTGCCACTCTACTTCTGACCGATTTAATGCCTTTGGAAGTAATTTTATCACCCGAAACATTTAACGCACTCACTACATTTTCTATATTCGAATTAAATAAAAGCGTTCCGTGACTAAACATTTTTTTCATCGTTGAAAATTGTGCATTTCCAGATATTTTTCTACCTTCTGCAATAATATCATTTCTACCTGTCATTTCTGCTTTTACGCCCAATTTATGCAACGCATCAACAATCGGTTGCACAAATTGAATAAAATTATTTACTTTTTTGGTATCATATTTAGTCAAAAAACTAAAATTTAAGTTGCCAAAATCGTGATAAACCGTTCCGCCACCAGAAATTCTTCGAATCACAATCACATTATTTTCTTTGATATAATCGGCATTGATTTCCTCGACAGTATTTTGATGTTTTCCAATAATTACTGAAGGTTGATTGATATAAAAAAGCAAATAATCTTCCTCTGCTTCAAAATTTCGGACAATATATTCTTCTAATGCCAAATTGATTTGAGGATTATTATTGCCTTTGTTGTCTATAAATTTCATATTTTTAATGTTTTTTTTTATGTGTGATGTTTTGTTTTTAGAGAATTTGTGTGAAAAATGATTTTTTTAAAATTTTTTTTCTTGAATTGCCTCCAGATTTATCTGGAGGATAATAAAAAATTCAATCATTGGCTTTAGCCGAAATCTCTGCATTTTTCAACTTAATATTTTTATATTTTCTAAATAAATGGCATAAATGCCATTTCTATTCATATAGAATAAAATTATATCAGCAATAATTTCCTATCAACCAATAAAAATTAACTTCGCAAAAATAACCATAAAAAACTAAAAATTATCAATAAATTTATTTTTTATTTTTAGAAAAATATAAATTCGAGAAGTATAAAAATTTTGGCTAAAGCCATCTATTAAATTGTATATTATCCTCCAGATAAATCTGGAGGCAATTCAAAATACGATTCAAAAAAACAGCATTAATATTTTTAAATAGAAATAATATTTAGAACATTATGAAAATATGAAAAAAAAAATATTTCAAAAAAACATAATTTTATTTTTCGCATAAATTTTTAAGAAATAAAAATCCTAAAAACTCAATAACTTTTCTAATTTTTCTTTCATTCTTTGTTTTGGCAAAAAATTCTGTTCCAAAATAGTCGCAAACGGAATTGGCGTATCCAAACCACCTTCACGCATTACAGGCGCATCTAAATATTGAAAACAATTTTCACCAATCCAAGCCGCAATTTCAGAAGCAATACTTCCTGTCAAAGTATCTTCATTACAAACCAATACTTTTCCTGTTTTTTGCACAGTTGCCTGCACCGCTTCTTTGTCCCAAGGCAACAAAGTGCATAAATCTATAATTTCAATTTCACCTTCCAAATTCAATTCTTTCACAATTTCGAGAGCATATTGTACGCACAAACCGTAAGTAATAATAGAGGCTTGCGTGCCTGTCTGCACCACTTTCGCCTTTCCGATTACCAACGTATAATAATCATCAGGCACATTGCCCAAAGTAGAACGATATAAATATTTATGCTCGAAGAAAATAATCGGACTTTCATCTTCAAATGACGCACACAAAAGTCCTTTCGCATCATAAGGATTAGAAGGATAAATGACTTTTAAGCCGGGCGTATGAAAAAACCACGCTTCATTAGATTGAGAATGAAAAGGTCCCGCACTCACACCCGCACCTGTAGGCATACGTATAACCACGTCTGCTTTTTGTCCCCAACGCCAATAAATTTTCGCTAAATTATTGATAATTTGATTAAATCCACACGTTACAAAATCTGCAAATTGCATTTCTACCATCGCTTTCATACCTCGCAAAGAAAGCCCCAACGCAGTTCCAACAATCGCAGACTCACACAAAGGCGTATTTCTGACACGTGCTTTGCCAAATTGCTCTACAAAACCTTGCGTAATTTTAAAAACTCCACCATATTCTGCAATATCTTGTCCCATTAAAACTAAATTATCAAATTTTTCCATTGATTGTCGAAGTCCGTCAGAAACGGCATCAACCAATCTTTTTTCGCTCATTTTATCACTTTGAGGCGCAATTGGTTGGTTGGCAAAAGGCACATAGACATCATTTAATTCTGTTTCTGTATCAGGAATAGGAAAAGGCGTAGCAAAAGAACGCTCCAAAACGTCATTCAATTCACTTTTAAAATTTTCTTTGAAATCTAACACCATTTTTGGCGTAGCAATTCCCGCTTTTAAGATATAATTTTCAAAATTTTCTACAGGGTCTTTTACTTTCCATTCTTCAAATAAATGATTAGGAACGTATTTTGTGCCTGATGCTTCCTCGTGTCCACGCATACGAAAAGTCATCGCTTCCACTAAAATCGGTCTTGGAAAATGCCTTAATTCTTCTGAAAAATGCCTAATCGTGTGATATACTTCTAAAATATTATTGCCATCAATTTGTACGCTTTCCATACCATAACCAATGGCTTTATCAATCAAATTTTTGCATCGATATTGTTCGTTTGTAGGCGTAGAAAGCCCATATCCGTTATTTTCTATCACAAAAATAACAGGTAATTGCCAAACTGCAGCCACATTCAAAGCCTCGTGAAATTCGCCTTGGCTCGTTGCTCCATCGCCTGTAAAAGCCAATGAAACGCCTTTTTTTAGTTTGATTTTATCTGCCAACGCCACGCCATCTGCCAACGATAATTGAGGTCCGAGATGCGAAATCATACCTACAATATGATGTTCCATTGACCCAAAATGAAAAGAACGTTCACGCCCTTTTGAAAAGCCTGTCATTTTTCCTTGAAATTGCGTAAAAAGTTGGTATAAATCCATACCTCTTGCCGTAAAAACGCCTAAATTTCGGTGCATTGGAAAAATAATATCATCTTTTTCGAGTGCCAAAGTGCAACCCACAGAGATAGCTTCTTGCCCAATTCCTGAAAACCATTTGCTAATTTTGCCTTGTCGCAACAAAACTAACATTTTTTCTTCAAAAAGGCGAGGAATCGTAAGTTCTTTATAAATATTAAAAAGAGATTCGTCATTTAAAAGTTGACGGTCATATTGAAATACAGACATAATTTTTTCTTTTTAGAAAACGTTTGCAAAGGTAAGAATTTTTTTGAAAACATATTTTATTTTTGAATTGAAATTTATAAAAAATAAAAAGAATGGTGAAGTTTTAAGATTTTTAGCCTGATACTGCAAATTATTTCTTGTTATTGATTGAATATTTTGTATTTTTGCAGCGGATAATTTCTATATAAATAAAAATGCAAAAACAATACAGAACATTGACTTGGATAATTTTAATTTCGTTAAGTTTTATTTGGGGGACTTCGTTTATTATGATAAAAAAATCTTTATTAGTTTTTTCACCTTATCAATTAGGTTTTTTAAGAGTATTGATAGCGAGTTTGGTTTTATCGCCTTTTAGTTTTTATTACCTAAAATCAATCACCAGAAAAGAATATTTACATTTATTTATTGCGTCATTTTTAGGTATTTTTTTATCTTCTATGTTGTTTCCAATGGCTCAAAACAATGGAGTCAGTAGTTCAATTACCGCCATTTTGAACGCTACTTATCCTATTTTTGTGATGATTTTAGGGGTTTCGTTTTTTAAAGAAAATATCAATAAATATCAATTATTAGGATTGCTATTGGGTTTTTTGGGAATTATATTTTTGATTTTATTTAATGCGAAAGGCGAATTAAAATGGAATTATTTTGCTATTTTTGCGTTATTGGCGGTACTTTGTAATGCTACTTATGCGTATTGGGTAAAAATTCATCTCAAAAATCTTAATTTTTTGGCGAGTGCAAGCGTATCTATTTTATTGCTTTTACCTTTGGGAATTGTAGGAATTTTTATCACTGATGTTCCCCAAACCATTCAAAATAATCCAAATGCTTGGAGAGGAATTTTGTCTGTGATTTATTTATCGGTATTGGCAACTGCTGTGGGAACTTTGGTGTATAATAAATTGATACAAATTTCAACTCCTGTTTTTGCATCTTTGGTGGCTTATTTAATTCCGATTGTATCTTTATTTTGGGGAATTTATGATGGAGAAATGTTTAGTTTTTGGCAAATTTTAGGCGTTTTTGCCATCATTGGTGGTGTTTATTTATCCAATAAAAAGAAAAAAGAAATACAAATATGAAAAAATACGCAATCATTTTGGCAGGCGGTTCGGGTACACGTATGGGTGGCGAAATACCAAAACAATTTTTATTGTTAAAAGATAAACCTATTTTGATGCAAACTTTATTAAAATTTGCCGTAATCAAAGACGTAGAATTGATATTGGTTTTGCCTGATAATCAACTTATTTTTTGGGAAGATTTATGTAAAAAATATAAATTTTCATTGTCTTATACATTGGTTTTGGGCGGAGATACTCGAGTAGAATCTGTTAAAAATGCTTTGAATTATATTAGTGATGAAAAAAGTTTGGTAGCAATTCACGATGGCGTAAGACCTTTGATAGAGGTAAAAACGATTGAAAAAAGTTTTGAAAAAGCACAAAAAGATGGAAATGCTATTACGGTTATTTCTTTAAAAGATTCTATCAGACAAAAAATAAACAAAGAAAATACAAACGAAACTAAAAGCGAAACAAAAAGCGTTAATCGTGATGATTTTTATTTGGTACAAACGCCACAAACTTTTCAAACAAAATCGATTAAAGAAGCGTATCAAGCTAAAAATATCGAACATTTAACAGATGATGCAAGTGTGTTAGAAAATATAGGTGGAAAAATTTTTGTGATAGAAGGAAGTTATCAAAATATAAAAATAACAACTCCTGAAGATTTAGTTATTGCCAATGCTTTTTTTTCGTAATAAACAAACATAAAATCAAAAAAAAATGGCTTTTCTTACGAAAAGCCATTTTTATAATTTTACATTTTTTCTCGCAACCAATCTGGGCGTGTGATATGAATATGATTGCATCTTAATTCGTTCAAAATAGAATACAAACCAAAGAAAGTTCTGTTGATATACAAAGAATCTTTTGAGCCTCTTGCTTCTTTTGAGTTCATAATCTCAGGTTTTTTAGCCAAACTTTCTCCAAATTCATAAATTTCTTGAAAATAAGCATCATCACTAAAATCGAAAACTTCACTTTCATTTTGATAAGGTCGAGTCAAAAGACTAATTAATTGATTGAAAACGCCTGAGAAAAATTCAATATCTTTAGGCGAATCTTTTTTTGTTAAAAATTCCATTTTATAAAAAACTTCTCTCATTTTTTCTTTATCAGCATAAAAATAAGGATTTATGACGCAAAAATAATCTTCATAAATACTTTCAGGAATTTCTTTTACACAACCAAAATCAATAATCCCCAAAGTTCCATCACTTCTCATCAAAAAATTACCGGGGTGCGGGTCTGCGTGTACGGCTCTGACCGTGTGCATCTGAAAATTATAAAACTCCCACAATGCTTGTCCAATTTGATTTCTCACTTCTTGTGAAGGATTTGTCAATAAAAATTCTTTCAAATGTAATCCTTCTAACCAATCCATTGTTAATATTTTTTGGCAAGATAATTCAGGATAATATTCTGTAAAAACTAAATTTGGAATGACCGAACACGCTTTAGAAATTTCGATAGAACGTCTCAATTCTAAATCATAATCAGTTTCTTCGGTTAGTTTTTGTTCTACTTCTTGCAAATATTTATCAATATCTTTATCAGGCAAACCTAAAATCATAGACGCAAAAGGTTTTACCATTTTCAAATCTGCTTTGATACTATCTGCTACGCCGGGGTATTGAATTTTTACGGCTAGATTTTTTCCATTTTTAGTAGCCTTATGCACCTGTCCCATTGAGGCTGCATTGGTGGCTTCTATTTCAAAACTATCATATAATTCTTGTGGATTTTTTTTGAAAAACTTTTGAAAAGTTTTAATCACCAAAGGAGCAGAAAGTGGAGGCGCACTATATTGAGCCATCGTAAATCTATCTACATACGCTTTTGGTAAAATATTTTTATCCATGCTCAACATTTGCGCAACTTTTAAAGCACTTCCTTTGAGTTGGCTCAATGAATTATAAATGTCTTTGGCGTTATCTTCGTGTAATTCTTCTTTGGTTGGATTCATTCCTACGGCTTTTTTGGCGTAGTGTTTGAGGTAATTTCCGCCTATTTTTATACCTGTGGTTACAAATTTAGTGGCTCTTGCTACTTTTGAGGTAGGAATATTATTTTGCTCTTTCATATTAAAATCTTCGAATATAGAAGTTTTTTGTTATTTATATAGATAACATTTTATGAAAGATTTATGTTTTGTTTTATGTAATATTTTTTGGTTATTAGAAAATGGTGACAGAATTATTTTTAGTATTTATGTATATTTTAATGTTTTCTTAAAAAAATAGAGTTATTATTGAAAACTGTGGAAAAATTGATTATTATTAAAAAAGTCGGTTTTAATGACTTTAAATGCTATTTTTATTAAATTTTTAAATTTTTAATATAGAATAATACGAATATAATTTGTTAAAATAAATTAT
>JAAFJG010000047.1 GCA_013298075.1 Cytophagales bacterium
ATATTCGTTGCCTTCTCTGTCTTTTGCTTTTACGTCCAGAATACTCGATTTCGCTCCCAAAACTATGGGCGCTTGATATGGGTTTAAAATTTCTACCCACATAATTTGTTTATTGCCTTGTAATTGCAAAACAGCATTCAAAAAAGAAATTAAAATTTCTTTTTTTGTTTCATTGCTAAATATTTTACGAAAAGCAATATCATTTTTTATATCAGCAAATTTCATCATTTTTTTTGTTTAAAATGTTAATCGTTTTTTTAGTTTCTTTACTTAAAAACGTTTCGCAAATTTAATGATTATTTTCTGAAATAAAAATAAAAAAAATGATAATTTTGTAGAAAAAATAAATATTACAAAAAATTGATAAAAATATTTATGTGTAAAACTTTTTATTGACAAAAAAAAATAACTAATTTTGCAACGTTGTTTTTATAACACCAAAAACCACTATTTTATCTCCATTTTAATGAACATCAAAGACGTACTCAATCAATATCCAAAGTATTTTGATAGTTATTCTCCTATGCTTTCACATCAAGAAGCATTATCTATTTTGGTGCATCTTTGGAAAGACATATCTATTCAGGAAAAAGAAACACAAGAAATCAAAACTTGGGCAAATAGTTTGCATATTTCGGTTCGAGAGGCAGTAGCTAAACGTTTATCTGATTATTTACCTGAATTTTTACGTTTAGGATTTATTATTTTTGATGATACATTATTAAATTATGATTTAGAAAAATTGCCTACACGTACTTTTGAAGGATATTGGTCTGTCTTATCTTATTTGAATACGAAAGGAAATTTATTGCCTATTTCTATCGAGTTAAAAGATATTTTTGCATTTTTGGTGCGTAAATCAAAACCTTATCAAATCAATCTTCAAAAACAAAATTTTAGTGATGCGAACATTGCTTTTTGGGATTTAGAAAATGCTGATTTGAGCGATGCAAAATTTAATAGATGTAAATTTTTGAAATGTAATATCAAAAAATCAAAAATGACCAATACATTTTTTACCAAAGCACATATTTTAGAGTCTGATTTTGCGGGAGCAAACGCAAAAAATGCAAAGTTTGATTTTTGTAAAACGTCTAATTTTTCTATGTTTCAATCTAATTTAGAAGATGCTATTTGGAATGAAGCAGATTTAACGGGTGCTTATTTAGTAGAATGTAATTTAGCAAAAAATGATTTTTTAAAATGCGAGCTAACAATGGCAGATTTGCAAGATTGTAATGCCACACAAAGCAGATGGAGTTTTGCTCGATTATGCAAAACCGATTTACATAATTGCAATTTGAATGAATCTAATTTTTATCAAGCAATGATAGATGAAACTGATTTTACAGATTCAAAATTATATGATATTCAATTTGATGTTATTTCTGCCAAAGGAGCAATTTTAACTGGTAGTTTTATGAGCAATCAAACACTTAATACTTGGATTTTAAAAGGAGCTATTAAAAAATAAATCACTATTTTTTATTGTATGAAAGTTAGAAAATATTTATATTTATCAATATTTATTTATTTTTTGGTTATTCAATCTATTTTTTCACAAGAGAATAAATCAGATACCTTAAAAAATAAAACAAAAGACACCACACACATAGAAAGTTTTTATAGTAATATTTGTTTGACAAATCTAATGGTAGCAAGGACTTTTGATTTTACTTTGTCTCATCCATATCTTAAAAATCAAGCAAATTCTACTGCTGTTACATACCAAACCGTTTTACCTGTCAATATGGGACTTGCCTTAGATTATAAATGGTTATCTTTGGAATATACGGTAGGTTTACAAACAGGACTTAATCAAGAAGCATCTTGGCAAAGAAGTTTTAGAACAGGCATCACAGGCAAGCGTATTTGGGCGAAAGTTTTTTGGCAAGAATACCAAGGTTTTAAAGATTTTTCTTTAGATACTGTTCAAACACTTTTACCTAATAATACACATATAAGCAATTTAAGAAAGGATATTTATGCTCAAATGGCATACATAGGCGTTATGTATGCGTTTAATAAAAAAACATATTCGCATTTAGCTTCTCTTTTTCAAGTAGATAGACAACGAAAAAGTGCAGGAACTTGGGCAGCTGGTTTCTCTTATGCCAAAAATTATATACAAGCCGATTCAGCTTTAATTCAATATGATTATAAAAATAAAAATGATAATTTAGATATTAAACGAGTTGGATCAGGTTTTATTTCTTTGCAAGGTGGATATGCACATACTTTTGTGATTAAAAAGAAATGGTTTTTCCATATTAGTTTATTCCCTGCTTTTTCTGTACAAAATAATCATATTCGGTTTATGAATAATCGTTTAGAAAGGTTTACTTTTGTGTATGGATTTAATACCGAATTACAATCTTCTTTTGGTTTTAATAGCGATAAGTTCTTTGTAGGAATTAAATTTAAAAATATGCTTTTTGTTGATAACTTAAATAATGAAGGCTTTTATAGCTATAATTTATCACAATTTCGTTTTTTTCTTGGTTTTAGATTACATAAAAAATACAAATTATTCTTTTAATTTTTTTGTGTATTATCTCAAAAAATATAGATTTATGAGTATTAATTCATTCAAAATCATTATATTTGCACCTCAAAAGCGTAAGATTTAAAGCCAATTAAAATATGAATTATCCTAAAATAACCATTGTAACTCCTTCTTATAACCAAGCACATTTTTTAGAACAAACAATTTTATCTGTATTAAATCAAAATTATCCTAATCTAGAATATATGGTAATTGATGGCGGAAGTACAGATAATTCTGTCGAAATTATCAAAAAATACGAAGAAAAACTAACTTTTTGGGTTTCTGAAAAAGACAAAGGACAAAGTGATGCTATCAATAAAGGACTAAAAAAAGCCACAGGAGATATTTTTAATTGGTTAAATTCTGATGATTATTATAATGAAAAAACATTGTGGGAAGTCGCTACGGAATTTATAAAAAATCCAAATCTTAGTATGATAAGTGGAAAAAGTAGGGTTTTTAGAGGAGATGAAACTATTTCTATTTCAAATGGAACTGATATTTATCCCAATAATCTGCCACAAACGATAGGAATGGCACGAATCGACCAACCTGAAACTTTTTTTCATTCTTCTGCTTATCAAAAAATGGGTGAAGTCGATACTGAACTGCATTATTTGATGGATAGAGATTGGTGGATAAAATATTTATTGCATTTTGGATTAAATAACACAAAAAAAATAGATAAAAATTGGGTAAATTTTAGATTGCATCAAGATTCAAAAACCGTTTCTCAAATCGAATTGTTTGATATTGAGAGCCACGTATATTATCATAAATTAGCAAAATTATACGATATAAATGAAAAAGAAACGTATTTAGCACCATATATTCCCGAAAAATATCAAAATTATACGCTCAAAAATATTCCTTCTGTACAAAAAAATCTTATCGAACAAAGTTTAGATTATTATTTTTTGTTGAAAGCAGACGAGGCATATTATAAAAATAATTTCAAAATAACGCAAGAAATGTTACAACTGATTGATATTAAAAATTTAGATAACGAAAGCCAAAAAACATTTAGAAAATTAAGATTTCGTTCTCATAATCTAATCAATGGATTGGTAAAAGTTGCCAAAAAATGGTTTTAAATTCAAAAATATCAAACTAAAAAAAAATTTTTTCGTATTAAGTTATAATTGAAATGTAATTTTTATCTGTAAAATCAGTTATTATAAAAAATCCTAAACATCTCTAAAAATATGAAAAAAATTGCATATTTTATTTTTCTAATTTTAGTATTATCTACTAATATATACGCCCAACAAAATTGGGTATTGGTAATGAACCAAAAAACAGGTTATAATGACCAAATTTGGCGCGTTAGAAATCACTTTCCTACTGCTGAAATACAAGAATTTTGGAATTTAGGTTATGCCGTAACACACCTAACATATTCTGATGAAAAATGGGCTTTGGTAATGAGCAAAGGCAGTAATCTCGGTTTGCAATATTGGACAGCAGAAGAAAAATTCCCCGAAAAAAATGTAAACGATTTTTGGGGAAAAGGGTATCATATCACAAACGTTACTTATGGGAATGGACAATGGGCAGTAGTAATGAGTAATAATATGGGCTTAGAAGACCAAATTTGGGATATGAGCGAAAATTATCCCCAAGAAACTATTCAACAATATTGGGACAAAGGCTATAGAATTTCTTGTTTAGACCATGGACAAGATGGCTGGATTGTAGTAATGAATAAAGGTGGAAAAGTACAAGAACAAGTTTGGAAAACCCGAAAAGAATATCCAAAAGCAGAAATAGAGGAATTTTGGAACAAAGGATATTCTATTCATCAACTTACTTATGGGCAAGGCGTATGGGGATTAGTAATGAGCAAAGGACTGGGCTGGGGAATACAAAAATGGCAAACAAAAACTACTTTTCCTGATACAGAAATTACAGATAATTGGGCAAAAGGTTGGTTTGTTACAGGAATTTATCACGGAGATATAGCGAGTTCGAAACCAAATAATCCAAATAATCCTGTCGTTCCCAAACCCGAAATTGTTTATACCAAACCAAGTGTTAATTGGAATGCTCCTTATACCGCTGAATTAAATGTCAATAAACAAGAATATCGCTTGCGTGCTTGCGTAAAATCTACGTCTGCCATTAGTGAAATAAAAGTTTTAGTCAATGGCGTTTTACAAAATGAAGCAAGAGGATTTGATGTAGTTCCTGATGATGGTTGTGATAATACGATAGACAAAACCATTCAATTAAACGCTGGAAGCAATAAATTACAATTACAAATTACTAATAAAGGCGGAACAACGTTTTCTGAAATTAGAGATGTGATTTTTGAGGAAGTAAATGAAAATCCAGAGCCTGTGAATAATAATACAACACAAAAGAAAATTGCTTTGTTGATAGGAAATGCGGCTTACGCAAGTTCTCCGCTTACTAATCCAATCAATGATGTGCGTTCTATGGAAACTTCGCTCCAAGGTTTAGGTTTTGAAGTAATGAAAATTGAAAATGCTTCACAAAAAGATATGAAAAAAGGCATTGACGACTATGGCAATAAATTAAAAGCAGGAAAATATGATGTGGCTTTGTTTTTTTATGCAGGACACGGACTACAAATCAAAGGCAATAATTTTATTATGCCCGTTGATGCCACTATCAAACAAGAGCAAGATGTGGAATATGAATGTGTAGAAGCAGGCAGAATTTTAGCCAAAATGGAAGGCTCTGATACCAAAGTAAATATTATTATTATGGACGCTTGTCGTGATAATCCATTTGAGAAAAGTTGGTCACGCTCTACCAAAGGCAATGGTTTGGCAATGATGGACGCACCTGTTGGCTCTATTGTATGTTATGCTACTTCACCGGGCAAAACGGCTTCTGATGGAAGTGGAACGAATGGACTTTATACCGAACAATTATTGAAATTTATGCAAGTGCCAAATTTATCAATAGAAGAAGTATTTAAACAAGTACGAATTGCGGTAGTACAAAAATCAAATAAACAACAAGTTCCTTGGGAAACTTCGTCATTGGTGGGTGATTTTTTCTTTAAAAAATAAAAATAAATTGGATTAAAAAATGCTTTGAGGTGTTCTAATCCTTGGTCTGTGGCACACAGACCGAAATAAAAGTTACTAAGCTATTTTGGTCTGTGTGCCACAGACCAAGGAGAAAGACATAATAAAATAAATATTTATTGACAAAATTAAAAAGTCGTTATCAAATTAAAAAATGCTTTGAGATATTTTCAAAGCATTTTTTTGTTTATTTTTGATGAATTTTAGTTTTCATTTGCTTTATAGAAATTGATAATTGTTTGCAACGCACCCAAAATCAAGGGAATATTATCGAAGTAATAAGTATTGACATCTATGGTTAAAATATTATTTTCTAATTTTAAAAATTTCCAAACATCTGCAAAAGTAACGCAGCCATAAATTCTTGGCAAAGGCACTTTCTTTTTTTGATTGAATAATTCTGCTCCGACCATTTGAGCCACACATTGCGGAATTGCTTCTTCAATATTTTGTTGCCTTTTTGCTTCCACTAAGGTAAAAACAGGCGGACTCATGGCCAAAATATTAGAACCTTTACTGATAATAAAATCACATTCTCCATTTAAACCTTTTTTTATATCGCCATTCAAAGTTTCGCCTGAATACAAAGTACAAAAATCTGCATTATTATTGGCAATATCCCACAAAATAGGAAAAATAATTGCTTCTGATTTTGCTTTTTCGCTCATTTTAGGCATTTTTTGCGTGATTTCTAAAGTTTTTGCTAACCATTCTGAGGGTTGAATAAGTTGAACATCATCAAAAAGTACTTCACTTTTTAAGGTCAAGCCTAATTTTTTAGTTAAATCTTCTGCCGTAAAACTTCTAAATGCCATTTATTTTTTGTTTATTTATGTTGTTTATTAGCTTGATAACGAATTTTTATGATTTTTATTACGAATAGTTTTTGAGTGAGTTATATTTTTAGGCTAATTTAGGCATTTCATCAAAAACGTTTCCTTGTAATGTTCTGCCTGCTTGTTTTTTATTTTTCCCTCCCCATTGCTTGAAGAAAAATGCAGTCTTTGAGTTTTCACAATTTTCTTTAATATTCAATACCCATTCTTCTTTCATTGCTCTGATATTACCTTTTCCGCTTTCACCACCTACAATTACCCAATCTATATTTTCTAAATTAAGGTTTGGAAGTGGTGCGATAAGCGGTTCACAAGATAAGAATTTGATTTTAGCATTTGTTTTTCTTAAAAAATCACCTCTTTCCAATACTTTTTCATCTTCTATCGAAACGCCCATCCAAATATTAGATGTCCAATTTATTAAATGGTCTATTTCTAATATTCTTTCTGCTCTTTTAGTCAAAACCTGAAAAATATGTTGAGGATTTTTATTCATTACTTTAAAAACTTCTAAAATAAAATCAGTTGTTACGTCTTTATGAAATAAATCAGACATTGAATTAACAAATACAATTCTTGATTTTTTCCATTTATACGGCAATAATAATTCTTTTGGGTGCATACGTACTTCAAAATTATCTTTATATTTTTCTACTCCCATCGCCTGCAAACGCCTTGACATCACTTCTGCATAACAAAATTTACAACCTGCTGAGATTTTGGAACAGCCTGTTACGGGATTCCAAGTGAGTTCTGTCCATTCTATACTTGATTTTGCCATAGTTTTTTATGAGTTTAATTTTTTAAAATCTACAATATCATTTGCTATTTTTTGGGCTGTTTTATTGTTAGAAGCCAATAAAAAATGATACATAATTGAATTAGTAGAATTTCGCATTACAAAAGCATCAGAAACATACTCAAATATTGTGGAAAGTCTATCTTTATAAAAAGCGTGTATTTTTTCTACAGATTTTTTTTCCTTTTCTATGATTGTTTCTTCTCCAAATAATGTATTGATAGTAGTTAATTTATAAAAGTAAGATTTAATTTCTTCTTCTGTAATTCCAAAAAATACTGATAATTTTTTTAAATTACCTTCCTCTATTTGCCCATCTTTTCTTAATAATCTATTAGCACCAAGTCCTGTTGGAACAAGAATCCATAAATCTATTGAAATTCCCCCTTTTAAATTTTCTATGGAAGACCATTTTACATTCATACCAAATGGGTCAATAAAAGCAAGGCATTTATAATCTTTATTTTTTTGTAAGAAATCAGCAAAGCGTATGCTTACATCATTAAAATTTTCATTAAAAACCCAACTTTTGTTTGATAGTTCTTTGGGAAAATTATTTTTTATATTTTCTCTTAATGATTGAGCATTTTTTTCTTGTGATTCTACAAAAACATACATATCAAAGTTTCTTTCATTGTCAATATTCAAAACTTGTGTTGCAACTCCCTCCAAAATATTGGTAGTTTCTCCTTCTTCTTGTATAATATTTCCTGAGCCTGCAAAACCATCAAAATACATTAATTTCCAGTCTTTTGCATAATCCTTATTTTTTATTTGACTATCCATTATTTTTAAATAGACACGGACATATTTCATAAAAATATCCATTTTTTCTTTTGTCCAATTACCACCAAATTCATTCATACAAATATTTTTTTTACAAAATTAAAAGAAAAATATTAAAAAAACAAATTTTTGATAAAATATTAATGTTATTATTTAAAAAAATAAACTACATACTAAAAATTTTGTGCTTTTTTTATTATTAACTTTATTTTTCCTAAAAAAAACCACAACCAAAAATCTTTCTTCTCATATTTTTCTCTTAATTTATTTACAAAAAAACATACTTTCTTTTGTTTATAAAAATATTTTTTTACTTTGTATCAAAAAAATTACAAATGTCCATTTTTATATGAAAACTATCTTATCTACATTCATATTTATCTTTTTTGCTGTTTATTTATCAGCCCAAGAAAAATCATTTTCAGGAATTTTGATTGATGTTGATGAAAATCCAATCGCAAATGCAGAAATTTCATTCAATAAAAATGCCGCCAAAACAAACACAGACAATCAAGGAAATTTTGTTTTTAAATTGATTCCTTCGAGTATCCAAAAATTATGCGACAAAAAAATAGAACTTTTATCTATCAAAGTCAAAAATGTAAAATATGATATTGATAGAATGGACGTAGAATGTGGTAGAAAATATGCCGTATTGATGACTGCAGGCATCAGAGGAAAAAAAATGTTATTAAATGTAAATATTGATAGCAAAATACCTGCCTCAGATTTGAAAATTGTTTTGACAATCGGTGATGATTTTTATGAACAAGTCAATAATAATAAAGTCGAAATGAGCCATAAACTTTTTAAAAGAATTTGCAATAATAGCAATAATCTTAAAGTAAAAGTATATGCAAAAGATGAAAATAAAAAAACTTTTGAAACCGAAATCACCAAAGTAGATTGTAATAACAAATCTATCCAAATCAATATCAAAGAAAAAGAAAATACAAACGAAAATACAACTTCTGCTAACAAAGAATCAACAGAAAAAAACATCAATAACGAAGAAAAAAACAACAATAAAAACAAGGAAAAGGACAATAAAAAAGAAAATGAAGCCGAAACAAAACCTGACGAAAACAAATCTGATACCACAGAAAAAAAAGAAAAAGCAATCATAGATACGACTTTATTAGATATGAAAGAAATTGAAGGAGAATTGGCTATTTTGGTCGATAATCAAGGTAAAAAATTTCAAGAAATGGAAATAAAATCACAAGAATCATTCATAAAGCTGCATATTAAACGATTAGAAGCACAAAATATCACTCTCGAAGAACAAATTAGCAAAGTAAGTAATATTTTGAAAACTGATAAAACACTCACAGAAGAGGAAAAATTAGACTTAACAGAACAATTAAAAGCGTTAAAACATAAATTACATTTGAATAAATTAGCAGTTTTTGAGCTGCATAATCGATTGTCTGATTTGAATAAAAGTTTTTGGCAAAGATACCAAAATACGCTGATTATTTTTAGTTTGATTGTGGTTGCTTTCGGAATTATTATGTATTTATTGGCAACTTTAGCGAAAAAAAGAAGGCAACAACGTGATGAAATCACACAAAAAAATCAAGAAATTGAGAAACAAAGAAAAGAAAGTGAGTCTTTATTATTGAATATTTTGCCCAATCAAATTGCTCAAGAACTAAAACAAACAGGACAAGTAGTGCCGCAACTTTATCCTTCTGCTAGTGCATTATTTACTGATTTTCATGGTTTTTCTGCCATTGCCAAAAACCTAAAACCCAAAGAAGTAATTGCAGAATTAGAATATTATTTTAATGAATTTGAACGCATTAGTGAAAAATTTGATTTGCAAAAAATAAAAACAATGGGCGATGCTTTTATGGCGATTGCTGGTTTGCCTACCGAAAATAAACATCACTTTTTAGATGCCATTTGTGCTGCTTTGCAGATGCAAAAGTTTATTACAGAAAGTGTAAAAGAAAAAATAAAGTTAGGTTTACCGCCTTGGAATGTGCGAATAGGCGTGCATACAGGCGAATTGGTAGCGGGAGTGATTGGAAAAACAAAATTTGCTTATGATGTTTGGGGAAATAGTGTCAATTTGGCAGCCAGAATGGAAAGTAGCGGAGAAAGTGGCAAAGTACAAATTACAGAAACTACTTATGAATTAGTTAAAAACTATTTTGATTGTCATTTGAGAGGTGAAATTGAAGTTAAAAATATTGGAAAAGTACAAACTTATTTCATAGAAAAAATAAAAAATGAATATTCAAATGATGGTTTTGAACCTAATCAAAAATTTTGGGACATCAGAAATAATTTGAAATAATCAATATAAAATAAAAAAAATCCACCAAAGTAAAAAATTATTTTGGTGGATTTTTTTTGTATCAAAGAAAATAAATCTATTCTAAATTGATTAAATATTGTCCATAACCACTTTTTAATAATGGCTCTGCTAAGGTTTCGAGTTGTTTTTTATTGATAAATTTGCTTTTGTAGGCAGCTTCTTCGATACAACCAATTTTTAAACCTTGTCTTTCTTCTATGACTTGCACAAATTGTGAGGCTTGCATCAATGACATAAATGTTCCTGTATCTAACCAAGCGGTTCCTCTATCCAAAATTCCCACAGACAACTTTCCGAGTTCTAAATATTTCCTATTCACATCAGTAATTTCATATTCGCCACGAGGGGAAGGTTCTAAAGCCTTTGCAATTTCAATGACTTGATTATCATAAAAGTACAATCCAGGAACTGCATAATTTGATTTTGGTTTCAATGGTTTTTCTTCAATAGAAACTGCCTTTTTGTCATTATTAAATTCTACTACGCCATATCTTTCGGGGTCAGACACGTGATAAGCAAACACAATTCCTCCTTCTGGATTGTTATTTTGTTGTAATAAATGCTTTAAACCTGTGCCATAAAAAATATTATCTCCTAAAATTAAGGCAACTTTTTCATTGCCGATAAATTTTTCACCTATCACAAAAGCCTGCGCCAATCCATTGGGAATATCTTGAATAGCATACTGAAAATCACAACCTAAACGTTTGCCATCGCCTAATAATTTTTGAAAAAGTGCTTGGTCTTGCGGCGTAGTAATGATTAAAATTTCTCTAATTCCCGCCTCTATCAAAACAGATAACGGATAATAAATCATAGGTTTGTCATAAACAGGAATTAATTGTTTACTAACTGCTAAGGTGAGTGGGTGCAAACGTGTTCCCGAACCGCCTGCTAAAATAATACCTTTCATATTTTAATTTTTTTGTTGATTATTTTTTATTTTGATTGATACAAATTATTTTTTTAATGAGTATATATTCCGCAAAGATAACATTTTTTATTTAAAAAAAGTTTGTTTGTTTTTTAATTTTATTGGTTCGTGGGAAATTATTGTGGAGCCAATTTTATTCTACTATAAATAGCCATTTATTTTGAAAACATAGAAAAATATCAATTTCAAAAACACAAAGATTTCGGATAGAGTCAATGATTGAATTTTTTATTATCCTTTAGATAAATCTGGAGGCAATTCAAGAAATATATTTCAAAAAAATATTTTCATTTTTGGTACAAGTTCCCTAAAAAGTAAAAATTTTTATAAGAAATTACGTTTTAAAATCATAAAAATAGCAAATACTTATCAAAAAATATTAATTTGTTTTAAATTAAGGTTTTTTATTTTATCTTTGCACAACATTCAACCTCAAAATAAAATTTTAAAAAGTAAATAAAAAAACTATAATGATTTTAAAAAGAATATTTTTATTATTTTCTCTCCTTGTTTTTTGTAATTTTAATAGTATAACTCTTGATAGAATAACCTCTGCACTCAAATATATAAAAAAAGGAGAATATGAAAAGGCAAAAGTGCAGTTAATGAAACAATTAGAAAAAGATAGCCTACATGCAGGTGCATTTCACGTGTTATCTTTGTATTATTTTTCAGAAAAAAATTCCGCTTTTCATCTCGATTCTGCATATTTATTTGTTCGAAAATCGATTAAAAATTATCCAAAAACAAATCCAAAAGATTTGAAAGAATGGAAAGACGAAGAAATCACGCCCGAAAATGCAGAAAAACTAAAAATTGACATCGAAACAAAGGCTTTCGAAGAAGCAAAATCTGTGAATAATGTAGAAAAATACAATATTTTTTTGATAAAATATGCGCAAGCAAAACAAAAAAATGAAGTCGAAAAATTTCGAGATGAGTTAATTTGGAAAGATATTTCCAAAAAAAATGATTTAGAAACCTATCAAGATTTTTTAGCAAAATACCCAAAATCAATTCAAGTTCCGAAGGCAATTCAAAAAATTGATAGCTTGCAAGTCGTGAAGTTTGCTTCGCAAAAAAATGTTTCAAATTTAGAAAATTTTTTACAAAATTATCCAAATAATCAATATAAAAATTTAGTAATTAAAGATTTATTCGAACTAAAATCTTTAGAACATACGCCAGAAATTTATGAAAAGTTTTTAACAGATTTTCCAAATAATATAACAGAAATTGAGAAAGCAAAAATATGGATTTTAAGTTTTGCTTATCAACAAAAAAAATTATACGAAAAAATACAAAAAAGTAGTTTTACGATTGATAATTATTGGAAAAAATTGAACGAAGAATCTTCTTTTCAACTTATTCCTTTTTTAGAAGATGAAAAATATGGTTTTGTCAATGAAAATGGGGAAATTATTATTGCTCATTCGATAGATGAAATTCCTAAAAAATATCATTGTGAAACCATCAAAACTCCTTATTTATTGCATTATAAAAATGGACATTTTGGCATAGGTGATAGATTTGGAACTATTTGGTATGAAACACAATTTGATAAAATCGAAAATTTAAGTCCTATTTTATTAAAAGTCAGTAAAAATACAAGTGTGGGCGTAATTCATTCGCTGACAGGCAAAGAAATTTTACCACTCAAATATGATATGGTTGATTTTTTAACGTCTAATTTATTGAAAATTCGTAAAAATAGACGTTGGGGATTGGCAGGAATGAATGGACAGATTATTCTCGAACCTACCTTTTCAGACATCGAAACTTTAACCAACGATTTTGTGATTGTGCAATCTGAAGGGCAATCAATGGTGTGGACAACGAAAGATATTTTGGATTATTATCAGGAAAAAAAGCCTTTAAATCAATCTAAATATAACAAAATCGAGTATGTAAGTCAAGATTTTATACGATTAAAAAATGAAAGTGGAATGAATATCATGAATAAAAAAGGGCAAATTTTGTTCACACAGTTTCAAGAAAAAATAGAATTTTGGGAAGATGCAGGTTTTGCCACTTTACAACAAGGAAAATATCAAACGTATGACACAGATGGACAAAAAAATTCGTCTATTCTATTTGATAAAGTCTTGGCTTTGCCACAAAGAATTGCCGTTAAAAATGGAAAAAAGTGGGGAATTTTGATGCCAAATGGTCGTCCATACCGAGATTTTGATTTAGATTCTGTGGCAGTTGCAGGCAATTTAATGGTCTGTTGGGAAGGAAAAAAAATATGGGCAGAAGGAAAAAATCAAAAAATAATAGATTTAACAGGTGCAAAAAATTTGAAATTTGAAAAACCTTTTCTTAACTTTCCAGATTGGTTTTTGGCTTATAATGAACCCAATCAAAAGAAAAATATTTTGAGTAGTACAGGACAAAAATTGCTTTCTGCGGGAAATTTCAAAGATTATTCTTACCTTTCTCCACAATTTTTGAGCGTATTGCAAAATGGAAAATATGGTTTGGTTGATTCTTTGGGTAGAATAATTATTATGCCTCGTTATGATGGAATTTTGACAACGGATATTAATCAAAGAAAAATTTTGTCTTTGGGTGGGAAATTTGGAGTCATTGATAAAAATTCGATGATTGAACCTGTTTTTGACCAAGTGCCTCTCCCCTATCAAATTGATGATGAAATCATTGGTTATTTTGGAAAAAAAAAGGATTTGTTTGGGTTGATGAATGGCAAAGGAAAAAATTTAGTTCCTTTTGAATTTCAAAATTTAATCGTTTGGAATGATAGTGCTGCTTTGGTACAAAATAAAAAAAATGAATGGTTATTTTATTATTTTTATAAAACGAAAGATAAACTTGTCAAAAGTGAATTTAATCAAGTCAAAATTATCAACCAAAATGATGGCACAAATTCAACAAAAAATACTTATATAACGGCTGAAAAATATGGCTATTTTGGGATTTGGAACGGTAAAAAAGGTATTATTGTTCCGCCTGATTTTGACCAAATTATTAATATTGGTACTAATGAAAAACCATTTTTCTTTGCAGAAAGAAAATCACAAGACAAAAAAAGGTATCAAGTGATGTATTATAATCATATTGGCAAAGAAGTTTGGTCAAAAGTTTTGAATGAAGAAGATTATTTAAGACTGGTTTGTGAATAAATTTTATCAAAAAAAAGACGTATTTCATCAATCAGAAATACGTTTTTTTTTGTATTTTTTGGATAAATTATTGGTACTGTCCCAAATTCGTTGCAGAAAAAGTATATCGTTGTACAGACGTTGCATACAACGTCTGTACTGTAGCAAATGTTCCAAAATAAAAAAATTGCAACGAATTAGGGACAACATCAAAAAATATAGAAAAATGTCCATTTAATAACCATAAAAATTTCGGCTAAAGCCAAGAATTGAATTTTATATTATCCTCCAGATAAATCTGGAGGCAATTCAAAAAATACATTTTTATTGTTCACACAAATTTTACAGGAACCAAGTTTTAAAAACCTTGAAAGAATTTTATACCATTATTCTAAACATAAAAGAAATATCAGTATCAAACTATAAAACAAAAAAACTAAGAAATAATATTTGCTTTTTAGATTTTTTGTTATTATTTTTGCGAATAAATAATTATTATAATACTTAGTTATCAAACCTAAAATTAAAAAAACAAGTGAAAAACGAAAAATTTATTGTGATTGATTTTGACAGCACTTTCACAAAAGTAGAGGGCTTAGATGAATTAGCCATTATTTCTTTAGAAAATTGTGAAGATAAAAATGATAGAATCGAACAAATTCAAAAATTAACTAATTTAGGAATGGAAGGGAAAATTAGTTTTCCTGAATCTTTACAAAAAAGAATTTCATTGCTCAAAGCCAACAAAAAACATTTAAAACCTTTAATTGATACGTTAAAAAAACAAGTTTCTGATTCTTTTTTGAGAAATAAAGAATTTTTAACCAATTATGCAGATAATATTTTATTGATTTCGAGTGGTTTTAAAGATTTTATAGAGCCAATCGTTACAGAATTTGGTATTAAAAGCGAAAATATTTATGCGAATAATTTTTTATATGATGACGAAGGAAATATTGTAGGATATGACATAAAAAATGTATTGAGCCAAGAAAAAGGAAAAGTAAATTTATTAAAATCACTTAATTTGGAGGGTGATGTGTACGTGATTGGCGATGGTTATACGGATTATGAAATTAGAGAAGCAGGTTTAGCGAATAAATTTTTTGCTTTTACAGAAAATATTGAACGAGAATCAGTAGTCGAAAAAGCAGACCACATCACGCCAAGTTTAGAAGAATTTCTGTATGTAAATAAATTACCGATGTCTATTTCTTATCCAAAAAGCCGTATTCAAGTACTTTTATTGGAAAATATTCACCCCAAAGCCACCGAAATTTTTAAACAAGAAGGATATAATATCGAATTTATCAAAGGGGCTTTAGATGAAGACGAATTAGCAGAAAAAATAAAAAATGTGCATATTTTAGGTATTCGGTCCAAAACAAAAGTTACGAAAAAAGTGTTAGAAAATGCGAATAAATTGATGACAATCGGTGCTTTTTGTATCGGTACAACACAAATTGACCTCGATGCTTGTGCAGAAAAAGGCATTGTTGCTTTCAATGCACCTTATAGCAATACTCGAAGTGTGGTTGAGTTGGCGTTGGGCGAAATGATTATGTTGATGCGAAATGTTCCTGATAAAAGCCAAAATTTACATCAAGGAATTTGGGATAAATCATCTTCAAATAGTTTCGAAATCAGAGGAAAAACATTGGGTTTGATTGGGTATGGAAATATTGGTTCACAATTTTCGGTATTAGCAGAAAGTTTAGGAATGAAAGTTATTTTTTATGAGGTAGTCGAAAGATTAGCATTGGGCAATGCTACTCCTTGCAAAACTTTAGAAGAATTATTGCATAAATCTGACGTTATTTCTTTGCATGTAGATGATAGAAAATCAAATTATAGTTTGATTGGCAAACAACAATTTGCTCAAATGAAAGATGGAGTTATTTTTATCAATTTAAGTCGTGGATTTGTGGTCGAAATTGATGCTTTGGTCGAAGCCATTCAAAATAAAAAAGTAAGAGGTTGTGCGGTTGATGTGTTTCCTTATGAACCAAAAACCAACGATGAAATGTTTGAATCAAAATTAAGAAATTTACCAAATACTATCCTTACACCTCATATAGGCGGAAGTACGGAGGAAGCACAAGAAAATATTGCTAATTTTGTACCCACGCGGATTATCAATTTTATCAATAAAGGGGATACTTTTGGCAGCGTGAATTATCCAAATTTACAATTACCTGAACAAAATAATTCGCATAGATTAATTCATGTACATAAAAATACGGCAGGTATTTTGGCTCAAATCAATCAAGCGTTAGCCAAACACGAAATTAATATTTTGGGACAATATCTAAAAACCAACGAACAAATTGGCTATGTAATCACTGATATTAACCAAAAATATGACAAAGGAATTATTGAAACTTTAAAAAATATTCCTAATACGATTAAATTTAGAATTTTGTATTAAAATTTTAAAGTCAATCGAAACAAAAAACTAAAAACTAAATTCTAAATATATATATATGAATAACTCGACTAATGGCGTAAGTTTATACGCAGCTTTCATTCAAGACGTGCTTAAAAATTATAAAGATTCTAATGATGATTATAATAAATTAATAAGTTTTGCCAACGGATATGATATCTCTCAACCTTTTAACCTTATTCCAATGGAAGTTTACAACAATATGTGTAATTGGATTGAAGAAAATTTTGGGAAATTTAATTTGATTAGAGTAGGAAGAAATATTGGCGAAACAGCTTATCAAGGTATGCTCAACAATAATCTTTTTTTATCAGATGCTACTCCTACTCAAATTATGGAGGCTTTGGTAATCGTTGCTTCCCAAATGATTCAAGATAAATCAGGACGAGGTTGGAAAATAGTAGAAAAAAAGGCTAATTTTGTGGTGATGCAAAGAACACAAACTTTCAATAGTGTTTTACAATTAGGTTTGTTAGATGGTTTGATTCGAAAAACAGGCGTAAGCGGTATCAAAGTAGAATATATAAAAGAAGTTGCCAATGGTGATGAATTTGATGAATATAAGGTTTCTTGGTTATAAAGTTTGTAAAAAAAGAAATTCTCTTTTAAAATTCATAAAAAAAACTTCCCAAAATATCAAAAATATCTTGGGAAGTAAATCTAAAAAGTAAGTATAAAAAACTAATTTTAACTACTTTTTATTTTTCAATTTTCACTCTTATTCCTTCTGAAATACTGCTAAATTCAGGCGCATACATACATTGAATTTGTGTAATGCCATTTGAAAAATCGCCACTGTGCATAGCACGCAAACTATATTCAAATACAAAAGTTCCTTTCGGTAAATAACCAATGAAAAAATTCATAGCCGCATCTCTCGGACTTTGATAATATCCCATGCCATCTTGCCAATTATAACCTGAAAGTACAGCCGTTGGCTCAAAACCTGAAGCACGCATATCTTTTAAATGCACATATTCCATGGCTCTATCCACTCGAATTTCTACTCGAACTTTTACCAAATCACCCACTCTTATCACATTATTAGGAGTAATTTCAGTTAATAATTTACCTTTATCTGTATCTTTTTCGATAAAGAGTTGTTTTTTGATAGATAATGGAGTTTTTGCAGGCGTAATTTTATCTAAATTTTCAAAATATTGCCAATAAATAGCACCCCAAGCCACGCCGTCAGCATTTTTAGAAACCGTAATTTTGCCCATTTCTGGTTTTACTTCTTCTTTATTAAACGTAGTTTTGAAATAACCTGTGCCTGCTTCAGCCGTTACATTTTTATTTTCGGGAGCATTAGAAATACGTTTATCACCTAATTGAATTTGAACGGTTACATCTTGCGAAAGCCAATCTTTGCCTTGCAATAAAAGTGCATAACACGCTTCTGCGGTGGCTTTGGTTGTTTTCCAATCTTGCGTTTGTTTTTGTTTCAATAACCAAGTTTTCAAATCATCGATTATTTTTTCATCTTTGGCAACTTCGGCAAATAATTCAATCATCAAAGCGTGTGTTTCGATAGGGGCTTCATACCAATAAAAACCATAACTATCTTTCCAATACATACCCATTTCTTCGTTATTCAAAGATTTTTCTTTCAAAGATTTGATAATGGCTTGCGGAACCACTTTATCACCCAATCTATGCAATGCCAAACCAATCATACCTTGTGAATATCGATTGAATTGCAACCAATATTTTTGGGCTTGTCCTTTGTAATAATCGAATGCTTTTTCGTAAGATTTATCTAATTTTTGAGCAAAAAAACTACGCATATATAAATAATGAATTTGGAAATATGAAATATGTTGGTCGCTTAGTTTCCAATTATATTTTTTACAATTATAAACCAATTCATCATAATCTTTTTGCATTTCTCTATCCAAAAAAGCCACCGCTTTGTTAGCAATATTCGTAACTTTTTGATTGCCTTGCACCGATTCGATATTCAATTTATACAAATGCCCAATGCCACAAGCAATGTGTTGCGTCATATATCTATCCTCTTTCATTCCCTCAAACCATACAAAACCACCTGAAGAAACTTGTTTTTTCTCCAATTTTTCGATGGCAGAACTTTGTTCTTTTGCCATTCTGACTAAATCAAATAAAACTCCAATTTGTCTTTTGCGTTCCCCTTCGTTGTTGGCATTTTTGAGCCAAGGAGTTTCTTCTAAAATGATATTTTTTAACTCTTGATTTTTATCCAAATTAGACAAAAATACTTCAGGAGTTGCATTTTTCCACGTTTCAAAAGTTTGTTTTATTTTCGGACTACTATTGGCAATATGTGTCGCCAAACTATTCGCATAAAAACGACTAAATACTTGTTCTGCACATTCATACGGATATTCCATCATATAAGGCAACGCCTGAACAGCATACCAAGCAGGATTAGCAGTAAATTCGACTGTTAATTTTTCGTGTTTTAATGTTGATGAACTTCCCGAAGCGAGCAATTTTGGCATCTCAAATTTTTTCTCATTTTTACCACGAATAGGCAATGGCATTGTTTCCGTTACCAACATTCTATTGGTCAAAACAGGCAAAGTCATTTCTTCTCCATCAGAAAAATTTCCTGCTTTTGCTACCACTTTGTACGTAACCGCAGGCGTGCCTACAGGAATATTCAATTTCCAACTAATGACCGTACTTTGTCCTTTTAAAACTGAAAAATTTTGTTGAGCATTATCATTGCCTAATTCTGTATCTAAACCTTTGGTATTGAATGGATTAGATAAAAATAATTGAGCCGTTCCTGTCAAATCTTTGTCAGAAATATTAGTAATTTTTGATTGAAAAACGATTTTATCATCTTCTCTAAAAAATCGTGGAGCATTAGGCACAACCATTAAATCTTTTTGAGTAACAAGACTTTTTTGTGTCAAACCATATTTCAAATCTTTTGTATGGGCAAAACCAAGCATTTTCCATTTTGTCAAAGATTCAGGAATGGTAAATTCTATGATTAGATTTCCCTCTGCATCAGTTTTGAGATTTGGAAAGAAAAATGCCGTTTCATTAAAATTAGTGCGCACTTTTACACCTTTTAAATCTGCTGGTTTTTTCTGTTCGTTTATTCCACCACTCAAAGCAGTTTTATCTTTTAAAGTAGAAGTTGGCTTTTCAGCTTTTTCAGCTACATATTCATCAGCTGACATTTTTGCTTCGTCCATTTCTGGTGCTTCTTCTTTATCAGATTCTCTTCTTTTAGAATCTTTTTTTCTTGCCACAGAAGGAGATACAGATTTAGACATTGATATTATTGATCTTTCTGCTCGACTACCATCACCATCATTATAATATCGGTTTCTACCATAATAGGCAAAATTCAACCCATACATATTCAAATCATCATAATCTTTGATGCTGGTATAACTATGATATTTGTTCCAATCATTTTGAATTAAATCAAAATCACCTTTGGTATAACTATTATTTCCTTGCCAATTGGTAGGAGCAAAATACATTTCATCAACCGAAAAATTATAGGCGTGTATGCCCGCCAACGCATCAAGCGAAGAATCGTACAAATTTGCTAACATTTCTGCAGCTACTTTTTCGCCTTTATGTCCTTTTATTTTGATACGCCATTTTTCTTTTTCGCCCGGTTGCAATTTATCTCTAAAAGTTTCAAAAGAAATATCTAAATCTTTTTCAAAATTTTCAATATTTACATTGGCACTCCAAAGTTGCAAACGATTATACAAAACATTCGTTAAACGCACATACACAATGCCATTTTTTGCGTTGGCTGGAATAGTATAAGTGAATTTTTTTTGTTGATTGGATATTTTTATCCATTCTTTGTGAATGATATTATTTTCAAATTCCATTTCAAACAAACCAAAAACTTCTTTTTCTGAACTACTGACAAAAATATCTACTTTTTCGTTTGCTTTTCCTGTTATTTTGGGTGTATAAGCATTAAATAAAACAGGCACAACAGGTTTATCGCTATTTTCCTGACGTACTTCAAAATATTTAATATCTTTCACAAGTTGCCCAAATTTATCGGTCAAAGATGCTTCTAAGATGTATTTTCCTTCTTTCCAATTTTTTAGATTTTCGGGAGAAATATTAGTATTATCGCTCACATCAACCGATTTTTCGAACACATTCGTAGATTTTTTCCAACTCAAATGATTGTTTTCGTCTTCAAACATATCGTTAGGTAAATCTTTGTGCCAATCTGTTTTTGAATAATTATATTTATCAGGAACTCCTACCCAAATACGATTTTTATATGCTTTGTTTGGAGTTTCTAATTGATGAATTGTAATTTTTACATTTGCCTTTTCAGGTTGTCCATTTAGATTTTTGACATCAACTTTCCATTCATTTTTTTGATTTGGATTGATAGTTTCAGCCACTTCGACGTTCAAATCTAAGGCTTGATACCCTACTTTTGCAAAAGTTTTACCTGAGCGAGTTTCTCCATTTTGGTCAGTAACATCAGCCTCGATTTCATAACTAAAACTTGGTTTGCTTTCTGCGTCTAATTCCAAATCAGGCAAGGCAATAAATTTAACTATAAATTCGCCTTTTTCATTGGTTTTTGCTTCTCCAAAACTAATAATTTGTGCAGGCGAACTCGGATAATATCCACGCCAATAATACCAAGAAGGATATTTTGCGGTGCGTTTGATTCGATATTTTAAGTTTGCTCCGTCAATATTTGCTCCCGAAAATGCTTTTGCCAAACCTTTCACCAAAATTTCATCGTTTACTTTATACACTCCTTTCACAGGCTCAAAAGTTACTTCAAATTTTGGACGTTTATATTCTTCTACTCTGATATAATTTTGACCTAAACCTGCAGTATTTCTCATATCATATACTTCCAAAATTTGCCCAACTTTTATAGTTTCATTGGTTAAATTATTCCATTTTTTGATAGCATCAAGCGTTACATTATAAGTTCTTGCAATATTATACAAAGTTTCTTTATCGAGTACAGTGTGTTTTGTTTTTTCGCCTGCTTCTGAAAAAGAAATCGTCATTTGTCCTGTCAAACCTGTGCTTGGGAGATTAAATTGCCCATTCACCGAACCAAATTCATTAGAAGTCAAGGTAAATTCTTGTACTAATTGCCCATTGACATCTGTCAAAACTGCTCTTACTACTTTGTTTGGTAAAATGCTCGATTTTCTATTTTCTTTCACCATTACCAACGCTTTAAAATACACGATTTGGCTTGGACGATAAATATTTCTATCCGTAAAAATATGCACAAAATTTTGTGAACTTTCAGATGGGTCTTCGTAATAGTTGCTATAACTATATCCTGTTTCTTCTAATTTATCTTTGTTGCTTTCGTCATAAAACTTATAAAATCGTTGAGCATATTCATTCGGATTAGAATTAGATTTGAAGATTGCCAAACCATTTTTATCACTAAAAACAGTTTCTTCTAATACGGTTTCATATTTATTTTTACTATAATTATAAAAATATTTCCAGCCTTCTACTTTTATTTTTTCTTTGGGTTTGCTATTATTTCTGCTCATCACCAACACGTGATTTTTAGCGTCTTTTGACGTTTGTGAAACATAAGCAATATCAGAAACTTGTATATTTTGATAAGACATCGCATAGCCATTATAGTCAAATTTTTCGTTATCTGCCGCCACAACTACGTAATAACCTGCGGGCAATGCGCCCATTTTTTCTTCAATGTTATGTTTATTATAATCTTTATCATCAGGAAAAGTCGTTTTCCAAGCCTTGATAAATTTTGCTTTTTTGAGGTCTTTCGCCATATCTTGTGCTTCGCGATACCCATATTTTCCCATACCCATTTTCGCAAATTCTTCGGGAGTAGATTGTATAATTCGCCAATATAAAGTGTTGATATTGGTATAAGAAATACGGACAGGAAAAACGATATTTGTACTGACTACATTTTCTATTTCGATTTGAAATGATTTGTTTAATAAACTCATTTGCAATGATTTTGCTAAATTCCAGCCTTCTGAATCTTTAAATTTAGACAAAATTTCATTACACATATTAAACGCTTCCGTTTTTTTATTTTTAATAGTTGGATTCGAAATAGCATTATAATTTGTGCCTTCCTCAGACAATATTTGTGCAATTCTTACTTTAAATTCTCCCCACGCAGGAATATTTTGATAAGTATTTGCCATTTTTTCTAATGTTTCTTTGTATAATTTTTTCTTATCTTGAAAAACAGCATTATTATATACAAAAGTAATTCGTATCAAATCTAAATCGGCTTTTACTTCTGCATTGCTATTATTCAAATTAAATTTAGTTAAATCTTGTAAGATTTTTAAAGCATAAAATTTATAAGACATATTGTCGCTTGTAGTCAATTCTAAACTGCTAAAACGTTGATTATCAGCCAAATATTCAGGTTTATCAATTAAAAATATTTTCGTAGGTTGCGTAATATCAGCTGTTGCATTACTAAAAAACTGCACTGCTCTATGCCCTAAAAAATCGTATAAAGTAGGACGATTTTTACGCATCAAATTATTTCCTTTGTTGATAACTTCATCATACACATCAATTTTTACGGCTTGCAATAATTCAGGTTTTTCCAAAGAATTTTTATATTCGACGATACATTGTTCTACAATTTTGCTTAAATCCCACGTTTCAATATCCTCATTTTTTACGTTTGAAGCTGTTCTTTGTTGAAATCTCCAAGAATTTCCTTGATAATATTGCCAATAAATATCAGCCAAAATAGAGTGCAATAGCGGTTTTACGGGATATTGTGCGGTTTCAATTTCCTTTTTAAATTGATTAATACTTGTTACCAACGTATTTTCTTCGACCTCGCGAATGTAAATCATTTTATGTAACAATGCTTTGACTTCTTGGGCAGAATTTTTATCCGTTTTTGCTTGTGCGTAGATTTTTTCTACTACTTCGAGAGCGGTTTTTGGCAAGCCTTCATTGAGTGCTTTATTAACTTCTTCCCATTTTTTTTCGTAAAACTCTTTAGAGTTTTGAGCAAGTATATCAAAATTCATAATTATTGAAATTAAAATAAGTAGCCAAACAATTTTGAGTAATTTGAGTATTTTTTTCATAATAAATGTAGTTTTTGGTTTTAAAAATTCAAATGTACGTAATTTTTTTTAAATAGTGTACTTTTTTTTGAAAAATTTATTACAAAAATAAACTAAATTTTTAGTTTTTATTTGTTTTTTTGAGATTTTTTTTGTTAGTATAATTTTTTGTGTGGTAGATAAATAATGAGATTTTTTTCTTATTATTTCATATAAATTAGAGGCGTTAGTGCCTCTGATTTATATGAAATTCGAAAAAATTTTTAGTAATTATACTATATTTTGATGTAAAAAATATTTTTATACTTTTAATTAGGGAGCATCTAAAAAATAAATTATCCACTCAAAAAAACTTATTTTTAGTTCCCTCACCGCTGGGGAGGGTTAGGGTCAGTGTTGTTAAGTTCTAATATTTGTCAGGTAAATTATTTTACAAATCAAAATATAATTTGCCAAATCTATAAGATTTTCAAAAAATTATAGATTTTTTACAGAATATTATACAAGTTAATTTCTATTTTACTTGTTAAAAAAAAAGAATTTAACAACACTGGGGTTAGGGTGGGGCTTTTTGCTCAAATTATGCCCCACCCCAGCCCTCCCCGAAGGTGAGGGAGTTTTTTGGGTATAATATTTTCTACTTAGTTCCTTAAATTTCTCTATTTATATCAAATGCTTCTAAATAATCAGCCACTTTTCTACCAAAAGAACCACCCAATGCCCCGTCAATAATTCGATGGTCATAACTATGAGAAATAAACATCAAATGACGAATCGCAATTACGTCTCCCGTAGCGGTTTCGATAACTGCTGGTTTTTTCTTAATTGCTCCAAAAGCCAAAATAGCGACTTGCGGCTGCATAATAATTGGCGTTCCCATTTCATTGCCAAAACTACCAATATTTGACATCGAATAAGTACCGCCTGAAAGTTCATCAGGTTGTAATTTATTGGCTCTGGCACGCCCTGCCAAATCATTTACTTTTTTAGTTAATCCTAATAAATTCATTTGGTCTGCATTTTTGATCACAGGCACAATCAAATTTCCACTTGGTAATGCGGCAGCCATACCAATATTTATATCTTTTTTGACAATAATTTTATCGCCTTCTACCGACGAATTAACCAACGGAAAATCACGCAAAGCCTTCGCAATTGCCTCAATAAAAATAGGAGTAAAAGTAATATTTTCGCCTTCTCTTTTTTTAAAACTATCTTTTATTTTATTACGCCACAACACAATATGAGTAACATCAACCTCCACAAAAGTCGTAACGTGTGGAGAAGTTTGTACTGATTCAACCATTCTTTGTGCAATCATTTTTCTCATTCTGTCCATTTCAATAATATCCGCCGCACCCGAATAAGAAACTCCTACCGCGCTTGCTTGACTTTGTGTAGGCGTAATTACTTGTGTAGGCGTGATATGAGTTGGTTTATTTTCTGTGATAGTGGTTAGAATTGGGGCAAGGCTTGACGTATTTCCACGACTTTTGATATAGGCAAAAATATCATTTTTTGTAACTCTATTTTCTTGTCCTGAGCCTTTGATAGTTGATAATTCAGCCATCGAAATTTTTTCTTGTTTGGCAATATTCATCACTAAAGGAGAATAAAAACGGTTGTCATCAACAGATTTTGCTTCATTTTGATGTCCGTTGGCGGTTTGTGTTGCGTTTGCAATCGTTTGCTCTATTTGAGCCAAATTTTGCGTATCTATTTTTTCGGTAACTGAAATAGGCGTTTCTTTGATTATATTACTTCCATTACTTTGTGTATCAATGATAGCAATTACTTTTCCAATCGGAATTACTTCTCCGTCTTGTGCGAGGATTTGCGTGAGTATGCCTGCGTGTGTGGCGGGAATTTCGGTATCTACTTTATCGGTAGCCACTTCCAAAACAGGTTCATCTTGTTCGATTTTATCTCCGACTTTTTTGAGCCATTTGAGGATAGTTCCTTCCATGACGCTTTCGCCCATTTTGGGCATTACCATTTCAATAATAGGCATATATTTCTTTATTTTTTTATACTTTTATATTTTATTTTAATAATCTTTGAAATCTATCGGGATAGTCTGTAATCAGACCATTTACGCCCATTTCTTTCATTTTTTGCATGTCTTCGCTTTCATTGACTGTCCAAGGAATTACTTTTATGCCTAATTCGTGTGCTTCTTTTAACATTTTTTCGGTAACTAATTTGAATTGTGGACTATAAACAGCAGGTGCGAATCCTAATTGTTCTATATTATCTCGCAAAGATAGTGAATTTTCTACTAATAATACCAAAGGAATTTCATCGTTTAATTCTCTAAATGCTTTTAAAAAACGAATATCAAAAGATTGGACAAATATTTTATCTTTAATTTTTAATCTTTTTACTTCTTCTAACATCATTTTTGCAAATGGTTTTGGTTTTGGGTGAAAAATGGTATCTCCATCAGCACTACATTTTGCTTCGATACTATAAAAAATAGTTCCTAATTTATTTCTTTTAATTTTTTGTTCTACTGAGGTGATTACTTCTGCCAAAGTTGGTTTTGTGGTAGATATTTTTTCTTGACTTAAAAACCAAATATGTTTTTTTAATCCTACATCAAATAATTTAATTTCTTCTTTTGTCATTTGATAGATATTAAATTTTTTCTCATCTTTGGGCAGAATACTATCTCCTTTGGGCGTAGTGGTAATCATAGCCGAAAAATAAGGCTCGTGAGAAACTATCAAAAAACTATCTTTGCTGATTACTATATCCATTTCAAGCGTTCTAACGCCATAGTCTAATGCTTTTAAAAAACCTTGCACACTATTTTCGGGCATCAAACCTCTGCAACCTCTATGACCTTGTAAATCGAAAGTTTCTTTGTCAAAAACTTGTTCTAGGGGTGGATTTTTGATAGTCGATATTCTCGTTTTGTCTTCTCTGTCTTTGACTTGACAAGATTGAAACGCAATAAAAAATAGTAAAAAATAAAAAAAGGGAAAAAAATTAGGTTTCATTTTGCAAAAGTGGTTTTTTTTTTTCAATATTCAAAAAAAGAAATAAAATTTATTAGAATATTTTTTAATTTGATTTTTTAGAGATGTATTTTTTCTGATATAACTTCACAACAATTCAGCAAGAATAATCTCTTTTAAATGCTGTAAAATATAAATAATTTGATAAAGTTCTTGTTTGTCAGTGGCATCAAAAGTTTTAGAAACGCAATAATTTTTGGCGTGTAATGTTGTAAAATTCCAATCTTTGCCTTGCAACCAACAGCCATAAATAGGTTTATTATTTGCATTTGTATGTTGTGCTGAAATCATTGCCAAAAGCATTTGACCTTCTGGGTCATCGGGCTTTTTTGCTTTTTTAAATTCTTGTAAAAAAAAGTAAGGTGCTTGCGGCATATTGATACCAAATGGCGTAGCAATCATACAATCACATTTTACAAAAATCTCCTGTCCTTCTACTTCATTTTTTAAAATACGTTCATAAAAAAGTTTGATTTTTTGTGGTACATCAATTTTTGCCAAAAAGAAAATATACGAAATAAAGTGCATTTTTAACTCTTCTTCATTCCAAAATTTACCTTCTTTTTCGAGTCTAATTCGGTGCATTTCCAAATCTTCTATATATCGTTCCTCTATTGTTTTTGTGGTATTTAGTAACACATCAAGCAATTCACATTCTGTTCCATATTTCAATCCAAATGTTCCGATAATTAAATCAGTATCATATTTATTTTTTTTAAAATCTACTTTTTCCATCTAATAATATTTTGATTGATTTACGTTGCAAAAATACGATTTTTTTCTTATTTTTGAAAGAAATATTCTAAAAAAAATAAAAAATACGAATAAAATTTAAAAACCAACCAAAACAAATGCTCCCCAAAAATAAGGTTCACACCATTCAGGGTTATTAAATAATCTTAGTTTTGCTTTTTGCAAAGCCTTTGCATACCCTTCCTTGCTTAATTCATTTCCTAAAAATTCTTCATAAAAATATTGCATCAATTCCGCAGTTGATTGGTCAGAAACACTCCATAAAGATACATTGATATTTTTCGCACCCGCATATAACAACGCTCTTGTCAATCCAATAATTCCTTCGCCTTTTGAGATTTTTCCTAAACCTGTTTGGCAGGCAGAAAGTGAAATTAAATCAGCATTACAACGCATATTATAAATTTCTCCCGCAAATAAATTACCATCTTCTTTGTTAGGATTAGCACTTAAAAAAATTTGTGAAAGTTGTGGATTTTCTTCATCAACTACTCCATGGGTTGCCAAATGAATATATTTATAATTAAATAATTCTTTAGATTTTATCTGTGATTCGCTTGCATTTTCGTATAAATAAGTTTTTGACAGAATATTCTTTTGTTTAAATAATTCTCCAATTCGATTAATTTCTTGAGAAGTTCCTGCCAAATCTGCTAAATATTCTTGCTCAAAAGTAACAGGTGCTAACAAAAATCCACCATGCGATTCTGAATTTTTCTTTTGATAAGTTTGTATTGCCAAAGTTGCCGAATAACCATAACTAATCGCTTTTTTACGTATCAAAAAAGACATTTCTTTGTATAAAACAGACTCTTTAGTAGGTTTTGTTAAAAGCACTTCAAAAGGCACAGTTCCCAAACGTCCATCAGGAATTAAAATCAATTTTTCTGCAGGCGTAGAAAATGGAAACAATATTTTATATAATTTATGGGCATATTTCGAATAAGTAGTTTTGGCTTTATATTGAATCCCGTTGCGTAAAGCACGCATATAACGCACAAAATTAGAATCTATTTTGACTTCTTTTACTTTATAAACTTTATTACTTACATAAAAAACGAACAAAGTATTGGTTTTTTCTCCCTCAAAATAACTCAAAACTGCCGTATTTTCAGGTAATTTTTTTTGTAATTCTTCTACAGAAATAGGTTGATTTTGATATTTTAATCGATAATATTCGGGAAATTTCGTTTCTAAATTTTTAATAAAATCGTCTTGTTTTGTTCTCAACATAAATAAATTTTCTGCTAATTTTTGTTCAATATCAGCCGCTGGTTTTTGTGCCAAAAGTTGTTCATTTTGTGCCAATTCATCATTTATTCTTTTTTCTTGTTCCAATAAATTATCAGGAATTCCTGCAAAATGTTTCGCAGAAGTTTCAGAAAGAGCCGAAAGCAATACAGACGATTTACTTTGTTCAGCAAAATAAAACGCTAATTTTTTATATTTTCTTTTATTCAAACTTACGTCTGCTATCAACAAAGAAGTAGCAATACTTTCTTCATAAATTTCAGTAGATATTTTTCCCAATGCAATTTTATCTTCTTTATTTTTTCGAGTTTGTCTAATTTGATTTATTAAACTATCTGCGGTTTGTAACGTAAACAAAGCCATTTTTAACTCCTTGTATTTCAATGTTTTAGACCTATATTTTGTTTTTAAAGTTTGAGATTTTAATAACAAAGTATTTAATTGAATGTCAGGATTATAATAATCAAATAGCGTTGGATTTTGATAAATATTCGTAGCATTAAATGTTTTACTATTGGCAATTAAAGCCTTTTGATATAGATTTAAGGCGTTATCAAATTGATTATTTTGTCTTTCGATAGAAGCCAAAATTCTGTATGTATTCGCTAATTCAGGATGTTTTTCGCCATATTTTTCTTTATAAATACTTAATGCTTCTGCGGACAAGTTTTTTGCTTTCTCGATTTGATTTTTTTCTAAAGCCAAAAACGCCATACTATTTTTTACGAAGGCAACATTAGGATGTTTTTCCCCCATCGTTTTGATTCTAATTGCCAATACTTTTTCTAAAAATGTTTCTGATTTGGAAAAATCATTTTGTTTTTGGTATAATAAAGCCAAATTATTATATAAATTAGCTACGCGTGGGTGTGTGTTGCCTAATTTTTTTTCATAAATATTAATGGCTTTTTGATAATATTCTGCTGCTTTTTCGAGGTCATCATTGGCATACAAAAGCCCAATATCATTATAACTTCCTGCAATTATTTCGTGGTCATCACCATATAATTTTTTACGAATATTTAAGGCTTGATTATAATAATCGAGTGCTTTTTCTTTCTGTCCCAAATTCCAAAGACTTACGCCCAATAAATTCGAAACATCTGCTTTTTCTTTTAAATTTTTAGGAAATTTTGTATCATATATTTTTAATGCTTCCTCAAAATATCTTTGTGCTACATCAGACATACCTTCTTGTAAGACCAATTTCCCTTCTAAAACTTTTTGTTTTACTTGCGAAATTTGGTTTGGAGCAATGGCATCTTTCACAACATCTAATCTCACTCTCACCGAGTCATATTGGCTTAACTCGATATAATAATCAGCCATTTGTTGGTTACAATCTATCCAATTATCCCATTGCATTGATGTTTTGTAGATTTTGATAGCACTTTCTAATTGGTTGATGGCTTGTGAATAATTGCCATTTTTCCAAAGAGAATTTGCTTCTTTTTTTTGCCAAAACGCCATTAATGTATCGCTTGGATTTTGAGCATAACTAACAAAAAAATTAAAACAAAAAAGAAAAAAACAAAGTAATAAATAACGCATATTTTTAGGAGTTTGTGAGTAAGATATTTTTGCAAAGATATATAATTTTTTTGAATGAAATAGAATTTACAAAAAAAACTCTTAAAAGTGTTTCAAATACACTTTTAAGAGTAGAAAATATTTTTATTTTGATACATCAAAAAACTATTCCACAGAAAAACTATTAAAAAAAGTTTTCATATCTTCTTCATCAATTTGAGTAGCGGAAACAATCAACATAAAAGTTTTATTTTTAGCAATAATAATTCGCATGACTACATTTTTTCCTTTTGAAGTTGTTAATTTTAATTCTTTGGCGGGATAATTATCAACTTTTATATTTTGATTATTCAATATTTTATCACTATTTTCATCTACAAATCCTGCCATACTTTCGTTAATCAATACATTGGCTTCATTGACTTGGTTTTTTTTGACTATTACTTGAAACTTTGTTTTATCTGATTTTCCAATCAATACGCAAGCATCATTATCGATTACTTTTTGGTAATTTTCTGGAATTGAAATTTCAAAGTCCCAAGAACTTATTTTGGTTTTTTGCCAATTTTGAGCAAAACTAATCAAAGGAATAAATAAAAATAGGAATAATAAGTAATAATATTTTTTCATTTTTTGAGTAAATTATTTATTTCATAACTTATATTTATCTTAAAAATTGTATTTGATTGTGTATTTATTTTTTATTTCAACAAAAAACCGTGTTCATATACTTTTGTAGCTATTTTGTCTCCGAGTAATTTTAATTTTTCTCTCAAATCACCAATCAATTTTGTATAAGTTTCATCTTTGGCTTTGTGATTCATTTTTCCTGATTCACTTCTACCTTGAAAATACTCTCGAATATCATACAAACTTGCATTTGCATTATAGGTTTCTATTTCATACGCAGGAAATGTTTGGCTGTGATAATATTTCCAAAGTTCAAGTCCCGCTTTAAAAACTTCTTTTGCTTCTTTTGAAAATACTAAAGGTATATTTCGAGTGGCTTTTTTTGTTTTGATAAGTGATTTATTTTCATCATTTTTTAGTTTTCCTGCGATAAATTTCGCCATAAAATCACTTTCAAACCTTTCTTTTGCATCTACTTCGTACTCTGTAAATGGTATCCAATGATTTGTACCATCTTTACTCGTTATTCTATTTTGCCCATGAAAAAGTGTAAAAGCTAGACAATTATTTTGAAATTCTTTGTCTTTTTCCCAACTATTTTTTGGGTATAAAAACTGGTCTCGATCATTCAACCAAGTAGCCTCGATGGACTTACGTACAGCAAAATAAATAGATGTCAATAAAAAATTCACGTCTGTAATCCATACACCATGCCCTACATCAACATAACCACTGCTTTGGGTACGAGGTAGTATGGCTATTTCCATTAAGTTTGCATTTTGAAAATCATTATGTGTTCTTAATAAAAACCCTATTCGTGAATTAAATTGTATTTTTTGAGTAGGTTTTATCCAATTATTTATATATTTGTGATTATCATAGCAATAAATAGTTTTTTGATTATTTTTAGATGCATTAGAATTATAAACATCTGCTATTATTCGCTCAAATTTATCTTCTATACTTGCGTCCCAAATAAAAAAACCTATTGGGAACTTACCTCTAACATTATCAAAAGTATCAGCAGGCACAATAAAAATTTTTTTGAGCTTTGCTTTATAGACTTTTCGAAAATCTGAAAAATTTGCAGATTGCAAGTTTTTCAAAGTTGAAAAATTTGCAATTTTACACTCAGGAATTTCATAGTAAATTCGTATTAAAAATTGTGTAAAAAGTTCATTACTTGCTTTACCTATCTTAGTTCTATATTTTGAATAAATCTTATTTTCAGTGGTAGTTTTATCCCTATTGCCACCAGTTCCAGATACAGTTCTTGCATTACTCGCCTCCGCATAAGGCGGATTGATATAAATTAATAATTTTTTCCTTTTTTCAGGGTCATTGATAATATCTTGTAAAGATTTAGGCAATTTTTTAAAATCATCATTCAAAAAATCAAATTGAAAAACATTTTTTTCTACTAAATTAGCTCCATTTTTAATTCGGTCATACATTACGTCTACATCTTGTTTATCTAAAGTAGAGGCATAAATATTAAATTTGTTGGTCAATCCAGCAAGCAAATTGCCTGTTCCTGCGGCACAATCCCAAATATAATATTGATCTTGCCAATTTACGCCCAATGTATCACTGAGGTATTTTTGAGACAATTCTACCCAAATTTGTGGGGTAAAAAAACTACCTTTTCGCTCTCTCACATCTTGGGGCACGAGCAAATCTCTGCGACCTATAATATAATCCCAATATTCTTTTTTGGGAGGACGTTCATATTTATTCCAAAATTGCGTGTGTGCGATTTGTTTATCTTTAAATTCTGTTTTTTTGCTCCCAAACATTCCTGCTTCATCCACTTTACGGTCTAATTCATAATGATTTTTTTTGAGTAACACATATAAATTATCCTTCAAACTTTCATTGTCAGACGATAACAAATCAGCCAAATAAAAATCTCCATCAATAATACCATTTTTTTTGGCAATATCCCAATTGACAGCAATACTTGGTTTTACGGTTTGTAACCATTTGTTATAAATGGTAATAAAATTATTTTTATCAATTTTAGTTTTTGTTAGTCCAAATTTACCAACAACAAAATTATTTTTGATAAAATTTTTGAGTTCTTTATCATCATTTTCATAATAAAAAAGCAATGCTTGGTTATCAATAATTGATTTTACTTTTTCATGAATCAGTTTAAATTCTCTGCTATTGTGATTTGAGGGCGCAACATTCCAATTAAAATCATTGATATAAAAAATATCTTGCATTTCATTGTAAGGTACAAAAGCCATTTTTTCGCCATCAAAAGCAGCCAACATATTCGGTGGCAAAAATTTATCAAATGTACGTGCTTTGCCAATCGTAAGAATAAGTTGTGTGATTGATTTATAAATATCAGATGAACCTTTTTTTGCTTCAGCCCAAAGTAAAGATTCTTGCTCAACATCTTCTCTCGATTCTTCAAGCATTGCCACACAAAAATCTATATCTCCTATTATTTTGGTACAATTATATACTTCAAAATAATCTTTAGCTATTTTATTTTTAATTTCTTCTTCTTGGATATTTTGATATTTCATTCGTAGGTTTTTCTGTGTTTTTATGATTTTTTTTCTATGTTTTTTTATGATTTTCCAACAAAATTACTTTTTTTGTTTAAAAAAAACAAATAATTAAAAAGAAAATCGTAAAAAAGGTGAAAATTTATCTCATAAACGATTTTCAGTCCACAAAAATATGAAAAAAATTATTGAAATACTTTCTTTTTATATTTTTTGATAAAAAATAACGCATTAAAAAAAACTTGGCAAATATATTGTAAATAATTAGGTAAAAACAAAAATGAATTTTACCTTTGTCAAAAAAATATCTAAAAAGCCTTAAAATTTTATTATATGGAAGAGCAACAAGGTTCAGTTAGTCCAAGAGAAAAAGCACGCATTATCAATATGGATCCTGTTAGTTACGGAGCATTTGCAGAAATTGGTGCGGGACAAGAAGTAGCCGCATTTTTTTTCAAAGCAGGAGCCGCTTCTAATACCATCGCAAAAACAATGTCCGCTTACGATATGACGTTTAGTAATGCTATCTATGGCGTAGAAGAAAGTGGAAGATACGTTGGGCAATCACGACTTTTGAAAATGTTAGATAAAGAATATAGATTGTTAGAACAACGATTAGGAATTAAAAAAGGTTTTGAAAAAGCATTTTTTGCCTTCGCTGATACCGTTACAACTATCAATTATCAACGCACTAATCAAGGACATGGCTGGCTGGGAGTTCGCTTTCAATTAAGTCCACAAACTCCTTCTAATGACTTTATCATTCATATAAAAATGCACGACAAAGATACGCTTGCACAACAACAGGCGGTAGGTTTGATTGGTGTAAATATGATTTATGCGGCTTATTATTTGAATCACGACCCCGAAAAAATGGTTTCTTCTTTGATGGACGGACTTTCTTCTGAACGAATTGAAGTAGATATGATTAGAATTTCTGGCCCCGATTTTGAAGATATTGACAATCGTTTATTGAGTTTGCAATTAGTAAAATGTGGTTTGACAAATGCCGCTATTTTCGGACCTGATGGCAATGTCATACAACCTTCTGATTTTTTATACAAAAAAAATATATTGGTAATTCGTGGGCGTTTTAGACCATTAACTTTGGTTAATTTGGATATGTTAAAACGTGGATTCGAACAATTTAGTAAAGATGAAGACGTAAGAAGAGATAAAATTGAAATTTTAGCAGAATTAACTGTCAAGGATTTAAGAAGTGATAATGGCAAGGGCGATGAAATTGACTACCAAGATTTCTTAGATAGAGTTGATATTTTAAGCTCGTTGGGTTGTACTGTAATGATTTCCCACTATCAAGAATATTATCGTTTAGTAACTTATTTTTCTGAATTTACCAAAGAAAAAATCGGTTTAGTGTTGGGTATTTATTCATTGGAACAAATTTTTAATGAAAAATATTACGAAAATTTATCGGGTGGAATTTTGGAATCTTTCAGTCAATTATTTAGTAGAAATGTAAAATTATACGTATATCCTGCTAATTTAAAAGAAAATCCGAAGGAACTTTATACGTGTAGAAATTTTGAATTGCCCGAAAATCAAATCGATTTATATCAATATTTATTGGCAAATGATAAAATCGAAAATATAAAAGATTTTGATAGAAATATTTTACATATTATGTCGGATAAAGTATTGAAAATGATACGAAATAACGAAGAAGGTTGGGAAGCAATGGTGCCTGATGGCGTATCAAATAGTATCAAAGAAAGAAATTTATTTGAATATCAACCTAAAAATGAAAATACAAATGGAAAAGCAAAATCTTCTGCCGAATTAGTAGAGGAAGCTTGGTCAAGACTAACCGTTACAAAAGCAACTTCTGAAAATTAAGATTGAAAAATTAACTTATTTTTCAATCTATAAAAATAAAAAAAAACACTTAGAAAATTTGATAAATTTTTTAAGTGTTTTTTTGCACTCTACATGACAATTTTTTTTAAGAATTATTTATTAAAATTTTGTTATATTTTGAATACTTTTAGTATGATTTCACAAAGGCTTTGAAAAATAATTTCAAATTCTTTTATTTTTCGTTCTTTTATTTTTTTTGATTTTCCTCTGGAGGCATCTAAGTTTC
>JAAFJG010000048.1 GCA_013298075.1 Cytophagales bacterium
CTTATCATCGAATTTAATTTGTAAAATGGAAAAATTTATTAATCTTTTTACAGATTTTGGTTTCAAAAGAATTTTTGGCACAGAATCGAATAGCGACTTATTGATAGATTTTTTGAATACTATTTTGGATAGAACTAAGGGGCTTCTAAAAAATATAATACCCATTTAAAAGCGTTTTTTATCGGAAAAATTCCTTCAAGGTTTTTAAAACCTTAAAGGAATCGTACTCGGTGGGTATATTATTTGCTACTTAGCCCCTAACAATCCTATTGTGAGTATTTCTTATAGTAATGTTGAATTATTAGATTCTCCCTTATATTTTTTTGGTATAAATCTAATTTTGTCATTTCAAATAAATTATATTCAAAATTCCACGGCTTATTTTTTACCAAAAAATCAATTACTTCCTGAAATTCTTTTGCCTCAAAATCAAAATAATTTTTAAATTCTACTTTGTAATTTTGTAACAATGTAAGTCCCAAACGAAAATTATCTATGTTTTCGCTTTCTAATAAAGTCAAAAGTTTTTTAAACTCTGTGTTTTCCATGTTTTGTTGAGTTTTGTTTTTGGAAATAATCATATTTTTAGATGTTTCGAAAGTAAATATTTTTTTTGTAAAAATAAGATTTTTGAACATTTTTTTAGTAATCCGAGATGGTATTATTTCATAAATTTTAAAATAATAAAGAGTTTATCAATGTATTTTTACACCTTGACAAACTCTTTATAAAATTTTACAGAAATAATTCTACATCTAACAACCAAAAAACTAATTCACTTTATATACTTTTTTGGTTTTACCACCTTGCGCAGTTTGCACCACGATTACATACATATCAGCCGAATAATTTTTCATATTCAAAGAAGTATTATCTATTAATTCTGATAAAGTTTGTTCATTGACTAAAGTGCCTTTTGCGTCAAAAATTTTAATATTCGCATTGGTAAATCTTTTATTGTTGGTTTTAACAGCAAAATCTTTGTAATTAGTATTAAAAATAATATCCAATTCACCTATATTACCTACATTCAAAATCGTAGGCGGCACCACCAAAGGAGCAGTCGTAAATGACCACGTATTATTTCCTAAAAATCCTGCATAATTATTATTATCAATATCTTTCAAGGCTACATTATCAACTTCCACATAATAAGAAGTAAGATAATTTAACGTAATTCCTGTCATTGTTACCACATTATTAGTAATATTTGTACTGCTTGAATTGACATCAATCGTTTGTACAACAGAATTGCCAGACGTTTTTTTAATGGTAATATTTCCTATACCTTTTTGCATATCTTTACTAAAAGTCATAATCAAATCAGTATTAATAGAAACATTTGTACTCAAATGAGGTGGACTTAATGTTAGTAATTGATTAGGAATATTGGCAATAGTCGTAAATGACCACGTATTATTTCCCAAAAATCCTGCATAATTATTGTTATTAACATCTTTCAATGCCCCATTTTGTACCTCCACATAATACGAAGTACTATAATCTAAACCACTTTGTATGATGGTAACTACATTTGAAGCAATCGTAACATTGGCAGTACTTACATTGATTGTTTGTATAATTGAGTTATCAGATGATTTTTTGATGGTGATATTTCCTATGCCTTTTTGCATATTTTTATCAAAAGTCATCACTAAATTTCTGTTTCTTAGCACATCAATACTTAAATTTGCTGGGCTTAGAGTCAATAATTGTGTAGGTAAATTTAACCCTGTAATGATAAAATCATCAATGGCACAACCTGCTTCTGCTGTATTGTCATCAGATTTAAAAACAAATCTAAAAGCTACATTAGCATTGCCTGATAAAAAATCGATAGAAATAGTTTTTGTTTCAAAACCATTCGTTGAGTTAGTAAAAAATGGAGTATTAGTAAGAAAACCACCTGAATTTAATTTATTACCATTATACCAATTGGCTGCTACTGCATTGCCTAATTGCGTCCATGAATTACCTTTATTAGTAGAATATTCAACAATATATCCATCATAATTTGATTCAAAAGCGTGTTTTGTTTTAAATGAAAGTGTATAAGTCGTGGCTGCACTCAAATTAAAATTAGGCGTATAAAGCCTTGCTTCTGCCAAATCTGGATAAACTGCCTCTGTAGGATTTAAAACCCATGCAAAACTACCACTTGCCGTACCATTTTTTCCATTAATAGATGAGTTTCCTCTTACAAATCTGGCAGGAGAAGAAATATCTTCATTCGCAAAATCATTGATATTTGTTTCAAAATCACCCCCATTTGGCAACGTATAAGAAGGATTGCGAGTGGGTAATATAGTAACTAAATCGGCTTTTGTAACCAATGTATTTACTAAATTATTGATAGATAATGAAGGCGATTTTTTGCCTTCTACTGAATATTGAATGGTATGCGTACCTATTGTATTGGCGGTAGCAGGAGTAGCATTTGCTCCAAAATTCCAATTCCAAGCATTTGCGCCTATCGAATTGTTAGTAAAAATAACGTTAGTATTGATGTAAGATAGTTTTTTATCTACCGAAAAATTGGCTGCAGGTTGTCCAGCCGCTTGAAAAGCATTAGTCGTAAAAACTCCACGCCCATGCGTAGCCACTGCGACTAATTTATCAGCATTTCTTACTCTTAACATATCACAACGAACATTTGCCAAATTTTGATTAGTAGGTTCCCAACCTGGGTTTAAAGCAGTAATATCTGTCGTACTCCAAACTCCTAAATCAGTCGCAATCATTACTTGTCTTCTATCATTTGGATTAAAAATCCCCCAATGAACAGGCATATCAGGCAAACCATAACCAGCCAAATCTTTATTAACCCAAGAAGCGCCACCATCATTCGAGTAATAAACAGACGAAATTCCGTAGTTAGAAAGTGTTACTAATAATTCGTTGTCAGATGCGCCCACTTCTACAGATTTTACAGTCCCACCATTGATAGTTCCTGTGATATTAGTAACTATGGGCGCACCTGAGTTTGCATTATCAATTCTATAAATTCGTCCCTGATACGTACCTATAAACAATCTATTAGCCGTATAAGTATTGGCTTTTACTGCGGATATTTTTGCGTTATTGATAGCAATAGGAGTTGTTACCTCAATAAAATTAACACCATTTAGATTAGCATATATTAATTGATTCTCATTTCCTCCATAATAAAGTATTTTAGAAGTATTATCATAATCTGTAGGATTGATAAAACTTCCAGCGTTTCTAGATCCAAAACCGGTAAAGGTAGCACCACTATTTTTAGATACAAAATAAGCATTAAATACATAAGAAGTTACTTGAATAACGGCATCATTTTGGTCAATAAAACAAAAAGCACCATCACCACCACTGGCTTTTGTAATGGCTTGACTACCACTTTCAGGGAATTTATGTGAGCCATTATCTTGCGCTCCTGCCAACATATAATTAGAACCAACCACATTTTTCATAGCCACTGCATAATATTGTGTAACATTATAATTATTAACTCTATCATCAAAAGCAGGCGTAGCTGTTTCATCAAATACATTGGCAGAATAACTCAAACCACCATCTTGTGCAAAAACTGCCTCATTTGGATTATTAGGTCTGATAATCATACCATGCTGATCGGCATGCACATAATCACGACAAGCACCTGTCCAGTAAGAAACAGGATTCCAAGTTGTTCCACCATCTATGGTTCTATAAATATCTATTCCTCCCGCTAAAGCTGTGTTGGCATTGGTAGGATCAACTATTAAAATTAAATCATACCAAGCCTGACCACGTGTAAAATGATTGGTGCTGACCGTACAGTTCTGCTCCAAATACAAAGGAATTGGCATATCTGTCCAAGTTACTCCTTTATCAATAGACTTTTTAAAAAATCCAACATCTGTGCTACCATTTCCTGGTAATGCTCCTGCTAAAGCATACACTACATTCGCATCAGAAGGAGCAGTGGCTAATTCAACTCTACGTCCTGTTGCAAATTGTGTTGAAGTCCAAGAACCATTATTACCCGTATCAGAATATAAAATATAACCATTTTGCGTTGAACCAATATAAATTCGATTATCTGCTCCTATTTCTATATCTTTGGGAACAACGCCATTGGGAAGGAATATTTGAGCAAAGTTTGTACCACCATCAGTAGAACGCCATAAACCATTACTTGCTCCTACATACATTTCGACTGTAATGCCCACTTGTCTAAATTTAATATCGTGAACTACGGTCATGGCTGTCGTATTCATCATTTGATTCCAAGTGGTGCCTGCATCATTAGAACGCCAAATTCCTGCTCCACGTACCACGCCCGCATCACTATCGCCCGTACCTGCATAAAAAATTTGTGTATTTGTGGGGTGAAAAGCCAAAGCCGAAACGCCTAAAGTTGCCCAAAAATCATTCACTTTTGTAAAAACAGCATTGGTTGTAATATCATTGGTAAACCAAACTCCACCTGACGAACTTCCTACCCATAGTTTTTTATTGGTAATATCATTGGGGTCAAACATCATGGCTCTGGTTCTTCCACCTATATTATTAGGTCCTCTTTCTATCCATTGTGCGTTTGGAATTGCCCCTTTTTGTCTAAAATATCCTTTCACCTGCTCACGCGCAATGGCTAATCTTTCGTAAGGAATTGTATTGGTTTGTGGGTCATGAGTCAATAAAAATTCGTGTTCTTTTGCCAAATCAGGTCTGTCTGTTTGTGGTTCTGGTTTTGGTTCTTTTTCGAAACCTTTTTTGGCTTTTCTTATTTTTGGGGCAATTTTTTTTCGATTGAAATGAGGTAAATTATTGATATGTTTTTCATATTCAATTCTTTCTTTGGTCATTACAATATTTTCTACCAATTCTTTTTTTTGTGGAATGATTATACTAGACTGCGAAAAATATTCATTCTCATTTTCTTTTTTGGGAAGGATATTTTCTTGCTCAGATTTTTTTTCATCTGATATTTTTGCTTTTTGTTTTGGAATACTACTTTTTTGTTCTACAAATTTTTCTTTCTCTTGGGTAGATATTTTTGTAGCATTATAATAGAATGTGATGGTTATTGTTGTAATCAACAACAAAGCAGCCATTAGAAGATAATTTTTTTTCATATTCGGGTTTTTCTTTATTTAATTTAGTGCAAAAATAAATAAAAAAAAAGGAAAACTCAAAATTATTAGTTGTATTTTTTTATTAAAATTATTTATAGTAATACTTTTTAATGGTTGTCTAACATTTTTTGTGAAAAACCTAAAATTAGTAATTTTTGTTTTTCATTTTGTAAAAACAAACTTTCTCTTTTATCAGAAGAAGCTTTATCTAATTCAGGAAAAAATTCAAAAAACAATTTTCGAAAATTTCGTATTGATTTTCTAAAATAGCGATAGATTGTGTGAGATCGGGAGCGTATTTGGCTCTGCGTGTAATTCCTTGTAAAGATTTGTGCAAGCCATCAAAATCTGCATATCTAACCAACCAATTTTGGCTTATCATATAGGGCAACATTTCTTGGAGTTTTTCGGGAAATATCAATATTTTTTTTTGGAATAAAATATACATTTTTTCTGCAAATATTTCTATTTTTTCGGAGTGATATTTCGAGAAATTTTTAGATAAAAAATGGTCAAAAAATACATCTACAATTACGCCACTGTATCTTCCAAAGTCGGTTTTTAACAACTCACAAGCCTTTTTTGTTTCTATGTGTGTGTCTGTAAAATCATCAATAAAATAATGCAATTCGAAACCTTTTTGTACATCAGATTGATAAGAAAGTTTTTGTTTGCCTTTCACAAAATCGGCACTAAAATTTCCCAATAAAATATCTTCATTTTCATTTCCTGAAAGATATAAATGTGCTAAAAAATTCATTTTTTTGTTTTTATTTTAATTGAGTTTTACAAAAAATTACATCAAAATTCGCCAAATACCACACAAAATTATCATCAATATACTAAAAGGAACTAACACTTTCCAGCATAAATAAATGAGTTGGTCTGCACGCAAACGCGGATACGTCCACCTTGCCCACATCTGTATAAAAACTAAAATAAATGTTTTGATAAATAACCAAAAAAATGCAGTGATTGTTCCAAAAATTGTATCAGGCTTGCCACTTGTCCAATTTGCCAATTCTATAAAACCCAAATTAGGAAAAGGTGTATTCCAGCCACCAAAAAATAAAATAACGCCCAATAAACTCACTAATAGCATCATTCCATATTCTGCCAACATCATAAATGCCCATCTCAAACCTGAATATTCGGTGTGATAACCACCAATTAATTCGGATTCTGCTTCGGGAATATCAAAAGGTGCGCGATTACATTCTGCCAAAGATGCCACAAAAAATATCAAAAAAGAAATAAAAAGCAACGGCATTCTAAAAACATTCCACGTCAAAAAACCGCCTACGTAAGTAATATTTATATCCAAACTTCGTAAACCAAACAAATAATTTTCTGTATTTTCTAAATTGATATAATAATGAATCCAAATACCTTGTTGATAACAAATATTTTGTAAATCTAAACTTTGAGAAATCATAACCACCGTCAAAATTGCCATTCCTGTCGGAATTTCATACGCCAAAATTTGTGAAACCGCCCGCATTGCACCCAACAGAGGAAATTTGCTATTCGATGCCCAACCTGCCATCAAAATTCCTATCACATCTAAAGAAATAATTGCCAACAAATAAAAAACTCCTACGCTCGCTCCTGAGCCTATCCACGTGGGCGTGAGTGGAATAACAGCAAAACCAGCAAAAATAGCCACAAAAATAACCAAAGGTGCTACCTGAAAAAGCCTTTTATCTGCTTTAATAGGAATAATATCTTCTTTTGTTAATAATTTGATAATGTCCGCAATGGTTTGTAAAAATCCAAATTTTCCTACTTCATTCGGACCTACTCTATCTTGAATATACGCCGAAACTTTGCGTTCTGCATATACGCCAATCAAAGCAAATAAAGGTACAAAGAGTAAAAAAAATAGAAGCGTTATCATTTTTTATGAAAAAAAACAAGCCCTTGACTTTTGGTTTTGGGGCTTAATTTTTGTGTTTTTTGTATTTTTTTAGCTTAGCGTAAAGGTGGGGCAACTGCCGCCTTTATTTGACATTTGTGATGCCATTTTTTTTGCATTTCACCCAACAGACAAAATTTTTCGTCTGCTGAGAGTTTTCCATCAGCATAAACAAGCTGATTGAATTTTGACATATATCCTTGTTTTTCACTTATTATAACTGAATCAATGACAGCTAAATAAAATTCGAACATAGATTCGGTCTGGGGTTGTGGACTTCGTTCCAAAGCACTTTTATTTTAATGAAACCATCATCAATTTATTGTTTTCTAAATTACAATAAATTGACTTATTTTGTATAAATATATAATAAATTTCTAATTTACGATTTAAAAAAATGAACAACGATACAAAGGTCTTAATCTTTTTTGAAATTACAAAGTCTATGTAAGTTTTTTTTATTTTCTTGTTAATATTTTTATTGATAATTATTTTTAAAGCCTAAATTATCAATGATTAGTTTAAAAAACTCATTACATTTTCCCAAAAATATTCTTTTTTATCTATTTTTGTAACTTGTTTAAAATCAAAAATCTCTTGTTTGATAGGCATAATATACCAATAAATAGGATTTTTTTGGTTTGATTTTTCTATATTTGGAATATACAAAGAACTTTCAGGATTGATAAAACCCCAATTTGAGACATTTTGAGGAATTTCAATATTTTTATTTGTTGAGAATGATTGATTTTTTTGTAAAATAGTAATCAGTTGGGGAGAAATAGTTGCCCAAATTGATTTTTCATTGATTACTAAATAATATTTTGTTTTTTTCCAAAAATAAATATTTTTTTTATTTTTTACTTTTTCAATTTGATTTTCTTTTTCTAATTGTTTGATAACAATATCTAAAAGTGCTTTATTTTTGATGACCAGACCCCAAGCCGTTTGCGGAATAGTTTGTTTGCTTTGTCTTTCAAAATAAATTCCTTCGCCTGTGATGATGCTAAACCATTTTTGATAATTAAAACCTTGAATAGACAAAGTTTTTTCCCACCATTGATTGCTCTGCCAAGTTTTTTGTATATTTTCCCAACCTTTTTGATTAAAATTCCAATTCCAAACGCCCAACAGAGAATCTTGTGGAATTTGTTTGACTAAATTTTTTTGTAAATTATTATTAAATAAATCATCAAAACTTGCCAAAGAGCGAACTTCAGGATAAATTTTTATATTCGTTTCTAATTTTTGAAGGCTATCTAATTGCCAATCCAACGTAATATAAGCATCTTTTTTGTCAAAACTCATGCCTGTTGTTTGTTTCAAATACGTAACTAAATTATTATTTTGTTCCTCCCAATTCAACCAAATTCCTACGTGTAATTTTTGTTGAATAAGATTTTGAAAAGCAATATTTTTATGTTTAAGTGATTTGCTTGCGTGCATTTCTTTCCATTTTAATACTTGATTTTTGAGTTCTGTGGCAGTTTTTGGCGTTTCTCCTTTGATAATCCAAGCAATTTTATTTGCCCATAAAACCAACACATTTTCATTCAAATATGTATAATGTACTCCATTTCGGCTTTGGATTCCGTAATTATTTTCGGGAATATTTCTCACAAAATTATCAAACTTTTTTTCATTGTCTATATGAAAAACCCAAGTGGTATAATTTTCATTTTTATTTTTTTGATGAGTGCCAAAACAATAAGCACGATAATTAAAACTTACGCCTGATTCTTTGTATTTTTCTGTAATATAGATTTGTAAAATGGCAGGAATATTTTGCCCCCAAATTTTTGAATAGATAGGAAATGATTTTTTATCTTGATTTTGTAAATTATTTATATCAAAAATATGTACAAAAGAAGCATTTTGAGGCACATATTTCGAAGGATCAACACGATAACCACAAGAAATGAAGAATGATAAAGCAAAAATAAGTAGAATTGAACGCATTTTGAATGATTTGTTTTGTTAAATTAAGATATACCATAATTTTAATTTAACAATCAAAATTATGGTATATTTAAAAAATTATTTGTCTTAAAAAAAAAGATTATTTATCTAAAGCATCGATTTGTTTTGAAGCAATTTCTTTTTTGTCTTTCATACCCAATACGTCATATATTTGTATCAAAACAAGCAAAGTTTTTGATTGATTAGGTTTTACGCTATTCATTCTTTCGAAATAAGGCAATGCTTCTTTAAAAAATGCACCTGCTTTTATTTCTTCCGCTTTTCCTTTTTTATTATAGGTTGGCATATCCATTTCGCCTACTCCTTTCATCACGGCTGCCCCTTTATTGAAATGAAACGCACCCAAACTATAATTAGCGTCAATATTATTAGGTTCTAACTGCACACATTTTTTATACGTTTCTAAGGCTTCTGCTTCTTTTCCTAATTTTTCATAGACAATTCCTAAATTTTGCCATGCTTTCAAATCTTTTGGATTGGTGTCTGTTTGTTTTTTGGCTGCCTCTAAGGCTGCATCATAATTTCCAGCCTTTCCGTACATTTCTAATAAAATAGATTGAATAGTTTTTTGTTCAGGAAATTCTTTTAAAGCAGCTTTACAAATTTCTTCTGTTCTTTTTGCATCTTTTTTAGTATCACGCACAAAAAACGCTAACTGTTCCCAATAATTTGCTTTTTTAAACTTTCCTTCTTCTTTTTGTTGTGCTTTGTTATATTCGTCATATTTAGCGACAGGCATAGCAGTCAATTTTGTTAGTCCTTCTTCATACAAAGCATCATCTTTATTGTCGAAAGCAAATTGGGTAGCATACGCCAAAGGTTGTAATTCTGTTGGTTTAAGTTTATGAGCTGCCCAAAAACCTTTCATTGCCCCCATATTATCCTTTTTTTGATAACAAACAATCGCGAAACTCATAGCAGGCGTGTATAAATCCTCCAAACCTTTTTCAGATTCTTTATAATAACCTTTTTTAGCAGGCTCTAAATCCATTGCTTTTTTGAAAGATTCTTGTGCTTTTCCAATAGGGTCAGTGTCAAGCGAACTATAAACTCCCGTTTGGTCAGAAGCGATAGCGGTATAAATCAATCCACGATAATACCAAGATTTAGATTTAACGGCGTGTTTTGGATTAGCAATTACTTTTTCAATCGTTTCCTTTGCTTTGTCTAATTTTTTTGAATCGAGTTCAATTTTTGCTGATTCAGGTCCTTGTGCATAAACTTGCAAACTGAAAGCTGTAGAAATAGCAGCAGTCCATACAATATGATGTAATTTCATTGTTTTTTGAGTATTTTTTAATATTTTAATGAAAAAATTTAGTTTAATAACGCAAAAGTACAACAAAATTGTAATTTTTTAGTCTTAATTGAAATTATTTTTTTTTGATTGGATTTTTTTTATTAAAAATAATATAATTTTATGATTTTAAAATATTGATTCTTAGAAAATTATTGATAAATAAACGCACAAATAAAACTAAAATAAATATAAGTTTTTTAAACATAAATAAAAAATTTGCGTTTAAATAAACGGTGAGATTTAGTAAAACAACATCATAATAAAATCGATTTCATCATTAACAAATGCAAATAATGGATACAATTTATTTTGCTTATGGTTCAAATATGAATTTTGAGCAATTAAAAAAAAGAGGCGTTCGTTTTGAGTTCTTGGGGACTGCCGTTCTCCCTAACTATGAACTAAAATTTAACAAAAAGGCTCACGGAATGATCGGAATTGGCTATGCTAACGTCGTTAAAAAACTTGACGAGTCTGTAGAAGGTCTTTTATTTGCCATTGATGATATTAAAAAGTTAGACGTATATGAAGGCTATCCATTCGATTATCAAAGGTATGAATTAGATGTAGTTTCTGATGGTAAAATCATAAAGGCATTTGTTTATACTGCGAATATTGAAAAAATAAACGACAACTTAAAACCTGAGGGAGCATACTTAGATAGATTATTAACCGCGGAAAAATATCTTTCTGAACAATACTTTGAAAAATTAAAAAATACAGAAACGATAGATTAAATTCGTTTGGTATTGTATTGATTTTTTTTCAGTATAAAAATACCTAAACGTTAAATTTTTGTTATTATTTGTAAAAAAATTTGCAATATTTAAAAAAATTGTTGCTGTAAAGGACTAAGTAGAAAATATTATACCCAAAAAAACTCCCTCACCTTGAGGGAAGGCTGGGGTCAGTGTTGTTAAATTCTTTTCTTTTTAACAAATAAAATAGAAATTAACTTGTATAATATTCTGTAAAAAATCTATAATTTTTTGAAAATCTTATAAATTTGGTAAATTATATTTTGATTTGTAAAATAATTTACCTGACAAATATTAGAATTTAATAACACTGGGGCTGGGGTGGGGCATAATTTTAGCGGAAAGCCCCACCCTAACTCTCCCCAACGGTGCGGGAACTAAAAATAGTTTTTTTTGAATGGTTAGTTTATTTTTTAGATACTCTCTTATCTTGAAAACGACCCTTCATGTAATAAACAAAGGCGTTCATGTAATAAATAGGGGCGTTGGTGTAGTTTTTGATTTTGATAAAAAAACTCCGATTACCTTTGCATTACAATTTACAAATCTAAATAAAATTCTTTCTGTGTTGAAAAACACAGGGAGAATTATTTTTTAAAACAATTTTTTCTTACTTAAAAAAAATAAAACAATGAAAAAAGTAATCTTATTTGTAATTTTAATTACATTCATTTCTTTCCAATCTTTTGCACAAAAAACAATTACGTTTGCAAAAGTAACTAAAAAATTTGCTAAAAAATATGATTTTCTCGATTTACAAAGTTGGGAAGCGGCTAAAAAAGGTGTTTATTCGCCTACATTTTCAGAAACTTATTATGAAATTACGGCAACAGAAGTAATAGAGAATACTTATATTTATTTTAAAACTGAAAATGTTTATAATGCAAGTACAATGGGCAAAATGACTTACACAGATAAAATGATATATAGTTATTATGTCGCAAAATATCCTTTAAGTGCTTTTGATGTTACAACAGAAGTGCCTACTATCAAAAAAGATGAAAATAAAGATACAGGAAGTAACGAAGTTACAAAAAAAATCTATCAAATATACAAAAAACCCTTTTATAAAATTAGTGCTGATTTGAATTCAGAAGGAAAATATACTTTTAGTATTTATGGTGAAGAAGGCGATCCTGAAATCGAAACAAGAGAATATAATGGCGTGCCTATTTATTTTAAATTTAATAACGAAAAAGATGCAAAGGCTTTTTTAACTAAATTTTTGGCTGCTGTCAATAAAAAATAAAATACCTATAAAAACTCCCTCACCTTTGGGGAGGGCTGGGGTGGGGCAAAATTTTACAAAAAAGCCCCACCCTAACCCTCCCCAGCGGTGAGGGAACTAAAAATAGTTTTTTAAGTGAGTTATTATTTTTTAGATTCTGTCTAAATTGCTTATCAAAATTACTAAAAATCGTTACACAAAACTATAAATAATCAAAAAAAAATAAAGACAATGAAAAAAATAATCTTATTTGTAATTTTAATTACATTCGTTTCTTTTCAGTCTTTTGCACAAAATAAATTATCAAAAAACAAAAAAAATATGAGCGAAAAAAGTTATATTCGTTTTACTGATGAAGTAGAAAATATTCACGAATTTAAAGGACAAGAATTAGAAATTATAGGTGTGTTGCTTTCTGAAATAAAAGAAGGAGCAACCACTATGAAAGTTTATGCAGGATTTGATGAACAAGTAGGAAAAAAAGTAGTATATAATGCGTTATTTTTTAAAGATAAATTAATTTGTTTGAAAACATATTTATTTTTTCCTACTAATTTGGCAGAAAATAGTTTTAAAACTACAGAAACAAAAAATATGGCTGCTGATGCCGAAAAACCAACTTATTTTAGTGTTGTTTTGTTTGCAAAAGTGGGACAAAAATTTTATAATGATGAAATAAATACCACAGAAATAAGTAAGGTTATTAATTTAGAAACGTATTTTTCTTTGCAATTTGATACGCAACAACAGGCAGAAAATTTCTTAAATTTTATCAAAGAATAATTTATTAACAATCATTCAAAACTTAAAACTAAAAAAATAAAATGGATATTATTGATTCTATATGCCAAAAAGGCACTTGGATTATCAACTTGGAAGAGTCTTTATTGCTCAGACGCAAAAGATTAGGACTTGATAGCCCTGATTTACTCGAAGATTTTTTTGCTGAAAAAATTTATAAAATGATAGATTCAAAAATTGCTTTCAATAGATTAGGAGAATATTTTAATCAAATTAAATTCGGCGACGCATATAGCACACTAAAACATTATTTTCAAGTAGATCTTGATTTAGATATTATGTTTGTTTATGATAATGCTCAATATGAACGCAAACCTTTGATGACTTTTGACGTGTATCTATCCACAGAAAAACACCTACATCTTTTTATGAGAGAAGAAGAATTTTATCTTGTGTTTAATTTTGATAATAGCTCAGATAATCTTCCAAAGGGCTATACTTATGTAGAAGAATTAGCCCCTAATGTTACTTTCTCATTTTAAATAAATAAATAAATTAAAAATTAAAATTAAAAAATCACAATGAAAAAAATCATTTTTTCTCTTATTATTTCTCTCTTTATGTTGAACGAAATAAATGCACAAACCACTATAAAACTACGTGATGAGGCAGAAACACCTTATAAAATTGTAGGAAAATTAGTTTCTGAAATGACAAATACAGACAAAGAAACAAGCAAAGTTTATATGTCTTTTGATGAAAAAAGCAAATCTTTTAGTTTTTCAGAATTAAAATTTGATAAACAAGGTTTGGTAGAACGAATTGAAATTACTACCTTACCTGTTGCCAAAATGAATTTTAAAACTGATGGATATGGCTCACGTTCAGAAGAATCTGAAAACGATTATTATGGAAAAGGAAAAATTGCAAACGTTACTTTGCTTTGTCAAGGACAAGAATCTTGTTTTTCAAAACAAGAAGTAGATGCTTATGAAGTAGGTAAAATTGAAAGTAAAAATGTAACTTTTTTCAATTTTTATGTGAAAAATAAAAAGGAAGGAGATGCCATTTTGAAAGAAGTTACTAGTAAAAAATAATTCCAATTTTTAAAAAAATAAAAATATGTCAGTATCTCCAGAGGACTTATTAGAACAAGCAAAAGATGCTTACTTCAATCAAGAAAACAAAAAAGCCATTGCGTTGATTGATGACTTATTAAAAAAACACAAAGATTATGCACCTGCCTATTTTTTGAAAGCAAATATAATTTCGATGGATTTTGAAAATCGAAACGATTTATTGGCACTTGAATATTATACAAAAGCCATCGAAGCAGCCCCAACTTCTAAAGAATATCGTCTTATGCGTGCAGATGCGTACATAATGACCCCTCAACATTTGGGAATAAATTTACCAGAACATTATCATTTTTACGATAAAGCGATGGAAGATTGTGATTATATTACCAATGAAATGGAAAGTGATAATTATCCTGAAGATTATATAGCCGCTGCATACGATAGAAAAGGTGATATATATATTCATAAAGGTGAACACGAAGAGGCTGTTAATCAATATAATACTTCGAGGTCGATGTCAGAAAGTTTTATAACAACGTCATTTAATAAAATTGCTGTACTTAAACAAGGTTTAAATGATCATATAGGGGCTTTGGCTGCTTATGATGAATTGATAGAAATTTATACTACTACAGATAGTATTTTTATTTCTGATACTGATAGAGCTGTTGCATTTTGGAACAGAGGGAGATTGAAAATAGATTATCTCAACCAAAAAAATGAAGGTTTAGCAGACCTTAAAAAAGTATTAGAATATGATGATTCTGATTTTTATAAAGAAGAATACGAGAATGCAAAATAGAGTTTTTTTGTAATGAGACCAAATAGATAAAACTTTTTTGTTAAATTTAATAGGTGAGATGCTTACGAGAACTAAAATCTTGTAAGTATTTTTTTGTTATAAACACAAAACTATATGCTAAAAACAAAGGTTTTTTATGGTATTTATAATGTAATTTTTTTGGGTGAATAAATTGGTTTTGAGAATATATTTTTTTTAAATAATTTCTGTTATTGTATAATTTTATAATTTTTTGAGTAATTTTGCAAAAAATATCTATTTAATATTTAACATTAAAAAAATGGAATCTTCAAAGATTATAACAAAATACCAAAACAGCGGAAAAGAAATTTTTGCACCTTTAAAAGATAAATTTCTTATTGCTTCTCCCGAAGAAATTGTAAGACAAAATTTTATTTGTCATCTTGTCAATGAATATGGTTATAATCTTAACCAAATGGAACAAGAAATGCAGGTTTCTAATTCTTCACGTGGACAAGGCAGGGCAAGGGCTGATATTGTGATTTGGAGAAATGAACAAGAACGCAAAGACAAAAAAAATGCTTTTATTGTAGTGGAATGTAAAGCAGAAAAAATAACCGTGAGAAAAGAAGATTATTTTCAAGGTTCTAATTATGCAACGTGGGCAAGAGCAAAGTTTTTTATTACAAGCAATGAAAAAGAAACTAAGTTTTTTAAAGTTTTAGAAGAAAAATTACCACTTGATATTGAGGAAATCATAGATATTCCACAAGCAAAAGATGCTGAAAATGAAAAAGAAATTAATAAATTACTTGCTCAACTCAAAAAGTTTGAACGTGATGAATTTCAAAAATTGCTTTTTGCTTGCCACGACATTATCCGAAATAATGATAAACTTTCGCCTGAAATGGCTTTTGATGAAATTTCAAAAGTACTTTTTATGAAAATCCGTGAAGAACGCAAACAAAATAGCGTGTTTTCAAAAGATAGATTTTTGCAACTCAAAAAAACAAAAGAGGATTATGAAAATGATGTAATTGGTAAAAAAGATGATACCCCTTTTTATAAATATCTTTTTGAACAAACTAAAACCGAGTTTGCAAAAGATGAAATTTTTGTATCTACGGACACGCTCCGAATTAGAGAAACAAGTTTTTTGCAAATCGTAGAAAAATTGCAAAAATATAACCTTTCTAATACTGATGATGATGTAAAAGGAATCGCATTTGAAGAGTTTTTAGGGAAAACTTTTAGAGGTGATTTAGGGCAATTTTTTACGCCTCGTACCCTTGTAGAATTTATAGTGGGTTTGTTGGATATTCAAGAAAATGAATTGGTTTGCGACCCTTGTTGTGGTACAGGTGGTTTTTTAATCAAGGCTTTTGAGTATGTGCGTGAGCAGATAGAAACAGATATTCAAAACGCCAAAGAAAACCTAAAAAATGAATTATTGCCTGATAATTTTGATGATTTATCCCAAAAAGAACAACAGAATATAAATGAAAAACTAAACAAAATTTTTGTAGAACTAAACAAAGAATTAGAAAGCAACCAAAACGAAAGTAGGCTAAAACATTTGTCTTATAATTGTATTTTTGGCACTGACGCAGAACCTCGTTCTGCTCGCACTGCCAAAATGAATATGATTATGCACGGTGATGGACATGGTGGCGTACATCATCATGATGGTCTAATAAATGTAAATGGTATTTTTGAAAATCGTTTTGATGTGATTATCACCAATCCGCCTTTTGGCTCTTCTGTGTCCAAAGATTTGGAAATAATGGAACAAGATAAATTTACTGACCAAAATAAAATAGACTATTATATTCAACGTTACGGAAACGACTATAATAATGCACTCAAACAAGTAAATGATAATATTGGTAAAAAAGTGCTTTCGTTGTTTGAAACTGGGGCAATGTCAGGACTTACCGAAGTCCTTTTTGTAGAACGTTGCCTTAATCTATTGCGACAAGGTGGAAGAATGGGCATTGTGTTGCCCGAAGGCTTTTTGAATGGTGCTAATCTTCAAAAAATAAGGGACTTTGTGGAAAGCAAAGCCAAAATAATTGCTATTGTATCTGTACCGCAAGAAGTTTTTATCTCTGCTGGTGCAAGCGTAAAATCAAGTCTTGTTTTCTTAAAAAAATTTACACAAGAAGAAGAAACTAATTACAAACGAATCACCCAAAAAGTAACGCTTGAAATAAAAACTAAATATCAACCTGAAATCACAGAAAAAGAAAAAATACATTTGAATATTTGGCACGAAATCCAATACAAAAGAGATTATATCAAAGATGTAAAAAGCATAAAAGCCAATAAATTTGAAAAAGATTTGCAAATATCTTCTACCAATGAGAAAATTGCAGAACTTCAAAAAGAACACAAAGAAGCAAAAATTTCTTTTGATATTTGGAAAAAAGAACTCGATGCACAAATACAAACCGAAATAAAACAAGAAATCAAAAATAGATTTTCTTATGAATTTCCTATTATTCAGGCAGAAAGTGCGGGTATCAACAGCATAGGACAAAAATCACAAAATGATTTGTTGGAAGTAAAAAATGAATTTGCAGCATATAGAAAACTTAATAATCTCTGGACAAGTCATACCATAAAGTATGATTATACGCTTGACGAAAATCAAAACCTTGTAAAAACACACGAAAATATAAATTTTTAGATAGCCTTTCCGAACCAACTGCCACATACGGAAAGGCACTTTTATCAAAGTGGTTGAAGTTTGTTTTTTCAAAAGATTTATACAATTGGAGTGTGCATTATGTAAACAACAAAGAAAATAATTATTCTGAAAAATACGAACTTGTAAAAATAGGTAGTTTTTTAAAAAGAAATAAAACATCTATTGAAGTACAAGATAATGAAACATACAAACGTGTTACTATTCGCATAAATGGAGGCGGAATAAGTGTAAGAGATACACTTTTAGGAAATGAAATAGGCACTAAAAATCAATTTAGAATTAGTAAAAACCAATTTTTGTTGTCAAAAATAGATGCTCGTAATGGTGCTTTTGGAGTTGTGCCTGAAAGTTGTGATAATGCCATTATTACAGGTAATTTTTGGACTTTTGATGTAGATTTTAACCAATTAAACTCTACTTATTTGATGCTTTTTACTTCTACAAAACATTTTCAACATATAAGCCAAACTGCAAGTACAGGAACAACTAATCGTAATTATTTGCAAGAAAATTTATTTTTGCAAATGCAAATTCCCCTTCCATCTCTCAATATTCAAAACGAATTAGTAAGCGAATATCAACGCAAAATAAACCAAGCCCAAGAAGCAGAAAATAAAGCAAAAGAACTTGAAAAAGGTATAGAAACATACTTATTGGAAGCATTAGGCATAGAAATGCAAACCAAAGAAGAACCAAAACCAGATGCGAAATATAAGTATTTGAAAATGGTGAATTCTAAGGATATTTCAAGATGGGATATTGATTTTCTAATAAATGGTATGAATGAAGTTATTAGTAATAAATTTGAATCAAAAAAAATCATGCACATTTGTAAAATAGGAAGTGGTGGCACTCCTTCACGATTGAGACAAGATTATTTTGGTGGTAATATTCCTTGGGTAAAAACAGGGGAAGTAAGAGAAACTATTATTTTTGACACAGAAGAAAAAATTACAGAAACAGGTTTACAAAATAGTAGTGCTAAAATTTTCCCTAATGGAAGTTTAATTATAGCAATGTATGGTGCAACCGCAGGGAGAACAGCAAAATTAGGAATAAATGCAAGTACAAACCAAGCCTGTGCAGTTTTGCATGAAATTGATAATTTTCAGGTTGATACTAATTTTTTGTGGTTATATTTACAAAGCCAAGTTGAAAATTTTAAAAAAATCTCTGCTGGAAGCGCTCAACCGAATCTAAATGCACAAAAAGTTTCAAATTATAAAATTCCTTTACCACCTCTTTCTATTCAAAATGAAATAGTACATTATATTTCAGAACAAAAAATGGAGATAAAACGATTAAAAGAATTGGCTATTTCGTTGCGTAATAGTGCAAAAGTGGATTTTGAAGTGGAAATATTTAATTAAAAAACTTATGAACCAAAAAAGAAGAAGAGAAATCTCTAACATCATTCAAGAATTGGAAGAAATTAGAGATAGCGTAGAAAAATTGCAAACAGAAGAGGAAGAGTCTTTATCAAAACTACCTGATAGTTTGCAAGATTCAGAAAAAGGAATGATTATGCAAGAGTGTATTGAAGCAATAACATACGCTCTACATAATATAGAAGAAAGTATCCGTTATTTAGACAAAATTGATTAAAATTATGCGTATCACAAAACTTTGGATAAAAGATTATAAAAATCTTAAAGATTTTACCAACTTCACAAAAAAAACCTTACCTGAATTTTCAGGAATGTTTTTGTATTTTATCAATGAACAAATAAGTAGAGCAGAACAATATATTAAAAACCAAAGTTCCTAAAACTAAAAAAAAGCCTTTTTATTTTAGAAAGGCTTTTTTTAATTTAAGTGTTTATAATGTAATTTTTTTGGGTGAATAAATTGGTTTTTATTGATTTTCTAAATATGCTTTTACTTCTTTAAAGACATTTTGACCTTTATTAAAAATCTCTTCGGGAATGTTTTGAATTGGATTTTCGTATAACTGAAGATAATATAATTTTGGAAAATGATTTAGAAAATCCAGAGAAATATTTGAAATTTGATTTTTTCCTACTTCTAAAATTCTAAAATTTGGTGAGAATTGTAAAGAAAAAGTATCTGAAATTTGATTATCTTCTAAACTCAAATATACTAAATTCGTTAAATTTTGTAAAAAAGAAATATCTGAAATTTGATTATGTTCTAGATACAAATCTGTTAAATTCGTTAGGTTTTGTAAAAAAGAAATATCGAAAATCTGATTCTCGCCTAAATTCAAATATGTTAAATTCATTAAATTTTGTAAAGGAGAAATATCTGATATTTGATTGCTACCTAAATACAAACGTGTTAAATTTTTTAAATCTTTTAAGAGAGAAATATCTGATACTTGATTCCAACTTAAATCGAAACTTATTAAATTTTTTAAATATTTTAAACAAGAAATATCTGATACTTGATTAGAAGTTAAGCCTAAATTTGTCAATTTTATTAAATTTTTTAAGCAAGAAATATCTGAAATTTGATTATTCCATAAAAATAAAGTTTCTAAATTTTTCAAATCTTTTAAATAAGAAATATCTAAGACTTTATTAGTTCGCAAATCTAAAAGTATCAAATTTTTCAGGTCTTTTAAGCACGAAATATCTGAAATTTGATTATCCCATAAATGTAAATGTGTCAATTTTGTTAAATCTTTTAACCAAGAAATATCCGAAATTTGATTGGAAGTCAAATCTAAATGTGTCAATTTTGTTAAATCTTTCAACCAAGAAATATCCGAAATTTTACAATCACATAAATTCAGTCCAATAACATTATTTTGATTATCGAGTACATAAGTTTGACCGCTATACAAATTAAAAATATTATCAATATTATCGATTTCTACTAATCTAATATAGAATTTTTCTTGTAATGTAAGAATTTGTGAAGATTTAGACATAATTTATTTATATATTTTGTTACTATAATTTTTCATATTCCATTTTATCAAATAATTTATATCTGATAAAATGGAATAAAAAATAAATATTTAACTCAAACTTTTATATTTAATTCGAGTCGGAGCAACATCACCTAAACGTTTTTTGCGATTTTCTTCGTATTCTGAAAAATTTCCCTCAAACCAAAGTACTTGTGAATTGCCTTCAAAAGCCAAGATATGTGTACAAATTCTATCCAAAAACCATCTATCATGGGAAATAACAACCGCACAACCTGCAAAATTTTCTAAAGCTTCTTCCAAAGCACGCAAAGTATTAATATCTAAATCATTGGTTGGCTCATCTAATAAAATTAAATTGCCACCTTTTTTGAGTGCCATCGCCAAATGCACACGATTACGCTCACCACCCGAAAGCATTTTTATTTTTTTCTGTTGGTCTGTGCCGCTAAAATTAAATTTGCCTACATAAGCCCTCGCATTAATTTCTTTTCCACCTACTAACATCAAATCATTGCCCTCAGAAATGGCTTCATAAACCGATTGTTCGCCATTCAAATTGTCGTGTTCTTGATCCACATACGCCAATTCAACCGTTGAGCCGACCTCAAAAGTTCCTTTATCAGGCTGTAATTGTCCTGTAATCATTTTAAAAAGTGTGGTTTTTCCCGCTCCATTCGCACCAATCACGCCCACAATACCCGCAGGAGGTAACGCAAAACTTAAATTTTCATACAATAATTTATCCCCAAAAGCCTTTGCAATATCGTGTGCTTCGATGACTTTATTGCCCAATCTCGCTCCATTTGGAATAAATAATTCTAATTTTTCTTCTTTTTGTTTTGCATCTTCGCCCAACATTTTTTCATACGCACCCAAACGAGCCTTCGATTTTGCTTGTCTTGCTTTTGCGCCCATTCTCACCCATTCTAATTCACGTTGCAAAGTTTTTTGGCGTTTTGATGCTTCTTTTTCTTCTTTTGCTAATCTATTTTGTTTTTGTTCGAGCCAAGAAGAATAATTACCTTTCCAAGGAATACCTTCTCCTCTGTCCAATTCCAAAATCCAACCTGCTACATTATCCAAGAAATATCTATCGTGTGTTACCGCAATGACCGTTCCTTCGTATTGTTGCAAATGTTTTTCTAACCAATCCACACTTTCTGCGTCTAAATGATTGGTTGGTTCATCTAATAATAACACATCAGGTTTTTGTAAAAGCAATCTACACAAAGCCACACGACGTTTTTCACCTCCAGAAAGTATCGATATTTTCGCATCTGCGGGAGGAGTTCGGAGTGCGTCCATCGCCCTTTCCAAACGATTGTCCAAAGTCCAAGCGTCTAATTGGTCTAATTTTTCTTGCACTTCTGCTTGTCTTGCAATTAGTTTATCAAAATCTGCATCAGGCTCGCCAAAGGCAATATTGATAGCATCAAATTCTTTTAATAAATCAACGACTTCTTGTACGCCTTCCTCGACAATTTCTCGGACTGTTTTTTCTTTGTCAAATTCAGGTTCTTGTGATAAATAACCGACCGTATAATTAGGAGAAAAAACGACATCTCCTTGATATTCTTTATCTAAACCTGCGATAATTCGCAATAAAGATGATTTTCCAGAGCCGTTTAATCCTAAGACACCAATTTTTGCCCCATAGAAAAAAGACAAATAAATATTTTTTAAGACTTGTTTTTGTGGCGGATAGATTTTATTTAATCCTGCCATCGAAAAGATAATAGTTTCTGCACTCATTATTTTTGTAATTTTTAGGCAAATATCTTATTTTTTTTTGATATTTTTAGTAAAATTACAATATTTTTTTTTAGAAATAAATAAACCAAAGAATAATTTTTATGTTTTGTGTTCATAAAAATTTATTCTATTCGTAAAACTTCGTGTGCTTCGGTGAGATGTGGCGGCTCAAATTTTTGATGAAATCTCAGAATAATATTGTTTTTTAGGGAGCCTCTAAAAAATAAACTACCCACTCAAAAAAACTATTTTTAGTTCCCTCACTGCTACCCAAAAGGTTTTTTAAATTTTGAAACATTTTTAATGAAAATATTGTTTGGTTAGTATCAATTTTGATTATTTTTATTTTAATTATTATTTCAATGAAATTATTTTTTATTTCACTTTTGGCTTGCTCATTATTTGCTTGTGCTTCAAGCAATAATTCGTCTCGCCCCGAAACTGCAAAAAATATGAGTACAACAAAAAATTTATATGATTTTGAATTAAAATCATTAGACAACAAAAAAACCGTTAAATTTAGCGATTTCAAAGGCAAAAAAGTAATGCTCATCAATGTAGCTTCAAAATGCGGACTAACTGCACAATACGAAGACTTACAAAAATTGCACGAAAAAATGGGCGAGAAAGTAATTTTAGTTGGAATCCCAGCCAATAATTTTATGGGACAAGAACCGGGAAGCAATGAAGATATTGCTACATTTTGCAAAAAAAACTATGGCGTAACTTTCCAAATGACCGAAAAAATATCTGTCTTAGGCAACGACCAACACGCACTTTATCAATGGCTAACAAAAAAAGACCAGAATGGTTGGAGTGATCAAGAACCGACTTGGAATTTTTCAAAATATTTGATTGATGAAAAAGGAAATTTAGTGAAATATTTTGCACCGCAAACTTCTGTATTGAGCGAAGAAGTTACAAAATCATTATAATAATTCGAGAAGATATTGTTTTATTGCCATTTTTGAGTTTCGTTTTAAAAAAACTTCTCAAAAATGGTTTTTCTTTATTTGGATATTCAAATAAAAAAATATAATTTTGCGTAATTATTTTTTCAAAATCAAATGTTTACAATTTTTTACAAAGAAATTCAAAGTTTTTTTGGTTCGTTGGTTGCCTATATTGTTATGATTGTCTTTTTGACAGGAACAGGGCTTTTTATGTGGGTTTTTCCACAAACAAACGTTTTAAAATATGGTTTTGCAGATATGGAAACTTTGTTTTCGTTGGCACCTTATTTATTTTTATTTTTGATTCCTGCTGTTACAATGCGTTCGTTTGCAGAGGAAAAAAAAACAGGCACAATAGAACTTTTATTTACGCGTCCTTTGACAGATTGGCAAATTATTTTAGGAAAATATTTGGCGTGTTGGGTATTGGTTTTGTTTGCTTTGTTGCCCACTTTGATTTATTATTATTCTGTTTATCAATTAGGAAGTACGGTTGGTAATATTGATTCGGCAGGAACGATGGGTTCATATTTTGGTTTAATTATGTTAGGAGCGGTTTTTACCTCGATAGGAATTTTTGCTTCTGCTATCACCAAAGACCAAATTGTCGCTTTTGTGTTTGCGTTTGTGTTATGTTTTTTATTTTTTCAAGGTTTTTCAGCCATTAGTAATGCGGATAATACAGATTGGTTTTCTTATATTATTGTGCAGTTAGGCATCGAATATCATTATGCGTCTGTGCGAAAAGGTTTGATAGATTCGAGAAATGTAGTCTATTTTTTAAGCCTGATTTTTTTGATGTTATTGAGTACAAAATTGGCTTTGGGAAGTAGAAAATGGTAATTTTTTTTGTGTTTTTTTTCAGTTTTTTATAATTTTTTTTAAAAATAAATGAATATAAGAGTAGGACAAGGATTTGATGTGCATCGTTTAGAAGACGGAAAAGATTTTTGGTTAGGTGGAATAAAAGTGCCACATACAGCAGGTGCAATTGGTCATTCTGATGCCGATGTATTGATTCATAGCATTTGTGATGCTTTGTTGGGTGCGACAAATTTGCGTGATATTGGGTATCATTTTGCAGACACAGATATTGCTTACAAAGGAATTGATAGCAAAATTTTGCTCAAAAGAACGATTGATATGGTGAGAGAAAAAGGATATGAAATAGGAAATATTGACACCGTTTTATGTTTGCAAGCCCCCAAAATTGCCCCATTTATTTCAGAAATGCAACAATGTTTAGCAAATGTATTAGAAATTGAAGTGGATAATATTAGTATTAAAGCCACCACTACCGAAAAATTGGGTTTTGTAGGACGCAAAGAAGGAGTTTCTGCGTATGCAACGGTTTTGGTTTATAAAAAATAAAGGTTTTTAGGAACTTATTGGTACTATCCCAAATTCGGTGTAAATTTATTTTTATTTGTTGTAAAAAAGTATCATCAAAAAAAATATTTATTAAAAAGAACAAAAATAAATATTTTTTATTTAAAAAAAATATTCTAATGTTATAAGCATTGCTATTTTTCGAATAGTGAAGTCGGAAACTTCAGAACTTGTAGATTTAAGTAACGTTTTGCTTAATACTTAAGCCATTTTCTTTTTTTATTTTATACTTAAACAGTTGGAGGATATATCATCTTTGTTTGAAAATACAAAAGAAGGGTAATTTTTTTAAGAACGCAATATTTTTCTCATTTTTCGCTATATTTTTTATCTTATTTCATAAAAAAACTATGCAAAATCAACTTGTACTTACTTTTAATGATACAAAAAAAATGAAAGCTTTTTTGGCTTTTGTGGAAGATATAGAGTATATCGAAAAGGCTGAAATCATAAAATATAATCATTTTATTAGTAATACAACAGAGGAAAATATTATGATAATACCCATAAATCCTCCTCAAAATATTGATTATACCCCTGAAGAAATCATTGATTTTACGCATCAATTTCCTAAAAAATATAGTTGGAAAGCACAAGATATAGAAAAATATTTTCCAAAAAACTTAAAAGTTAGTGTTCAAATTATCCAAAACCAATTATTTATTATGGCTTCTCCTCATCTTAATCATCAGGTTATTTCTGAAGAATTAGGCTTTCAACTAAGTTCTTTTATACGTCAAAATAAATTGGGAAGATTGTTGTATGCTCCTTTGGATACAATTTTAGATGAAAATAATTTGGTGCAACCTGATATTTTGTTTATTGCTGTGAGCCGTTATCATATCATTGAAAATGGAAAAATAAAAGGCTCACCTGATATAGTAGTCGAAATTTGGTCGCCTGCTAACAAGAAAAAAGAAAGGGAAGCAAAACATAATTTATATGAAGAAAATAAAGTTATGGAGTATTGGCAAATATTCCCAAAAAAACAAAAAGTAACTATCGAAACGCTTAATGAAAAAGGAAAATATGAAACTTTTTCTAAGGCAAATAAAAAAGGAACTTTACGCTCAAAAGTTTTAGAAGGTTTTGAAATTGATATAGAATCTTTGTTTGAGAATACAAAAGAAAGATAATTTTTTTAAGAACAGACTTTCTGACTTTCTGAAACCCCATGTTAGTTCAAATATATTTTTTGTATATTCAACAAAAAAAAAGATATATTTGCATCAAAAAAATAGTAACTTTTTTTAGATAAACAACTTTATTAAGTCGCAGTGTTATTATTTTTTGAATAGTGAAGTCAAAAACTTTAAAAGTGATAAATTTAAGTAAAACTTCGTTTAATACTTAAACTATTTTTATTTTATACTTAAACCAATTTTTTTTCAGTTGTCAATGTCGAAGACTTGATAACTAAAAAAACCTAAAAACCACTTTTATTAAGTTCTATAATAAAGTTTTTTCTACGCGTATATAGTACTCTTAATTTTGATGCTAAAGCAAATGCTGCTCCCGAATCCATTTCTTTTAAAGACAAAAGTGCTTCACAAATTTTAATGTAAGCATCTTTACTTACATCTTTTTCTGCGATTAGAATAACATTTTTATAATAATCTTTCGTTTCTTCACGATATTTTTCTCTGACAATTTTTTTCTTAAAAAAAGCATCTAAAAATTCATCTGCTTGATACGGATTTTGTGATTTAATGGCTGCTGAATTATTGACAACTGTTTCATAATACAAATCCATTTGCTTTGTATTTTCTAAATAAATAGCATAATCAAGGGATTTTAATTGTTTAGAAACAATATTTTGAATTTTTGTGTCATAATCGGGCAGCATTTTTTTTAAATTGATATAATTATCTACCTTAAGCGAATATACATTTTTATCTGTAATTTTATCAAAAAATATTTTAATATTTTCCTGACTATCTTTTCCAATAAGGGCTAAAAGATACGCTTCTAAAAAATAAAAATCAATCGTTTTAAATTCTACAGACACAAAATATTCCTCACAAAAAACCGCTATCATCTCAAAATCTTTTGTTTTTTGGAGTGCTTTTAAATACGCAAGAAACAGAGCAGTAGAGAATGGTGGTAATTTTATTCTCTTAGCAGGATTACTATCTTTGTTAATTATTTTCTCTAAAAAATCAACCAATAAATGAGCATCTTCTTCAGTGTTAAATAATTGTGTATATTTTTCTAAAACATCTTTGTTTACACGAGTTAAATCAGATGACTCCAAAAAACATTCATAAATACCTCTAATTTCTTTGATTTCTGTATTTATATCAAAAAATTCTATAAATTCTTTCAAATAACGCGCATCAGAAATGAATATTTTAGATAAAAAATCTTTTTTCTGTCCTTGGGTTATATTGTCTTTAATTTCAATATAGTAATTATACAATTCACTATGTTTATCACTATAATTATTGGTATCTAATAACCAAAAACTATATTCAATCAAAATATCAATATTTTCTTTTTCGCTAAAAAAGGCTTTCTTTTTTTCACTGATTATGTTATAAAAATCACTTTGATATTTGATTTTTATATATTTAACAAACCAATCAAATAATTCTTGTTCATTTAATTTTGAAATTTGATTGACAATAAATTTAGAAAAATCTGAACCATCAAATTCACCAGAACCACCATCATCATCGTCATAATTATCATATCCATAATCGTCATATCCATCTAATTCGCCATTTTCATAAGCTTCACCTATCGCAGATATAATATAAATCAACTCATCGCATACTTTCACAGCAAACCCTTTTTCTACTAATTCCTCCAAAGGTTTTAGGCGTTTTAATAGTTTGGTTTCAAAATTAGAGGGAACTCCATCAAACGCCATCAAACGATTGAAATCATCAACTACATTTTTTAATTTTTTTGTACATCTTTCTATTTCTTCGGCTGAAAGCATAGTTTTTTTTGGGGGAATAATGGTTTGTTTTTCTGATACTTTTTCTATTATTTTTTCGGCTGGATTTGGATATTTTGTTTCGTAAATAACTCTTAAAGTTGCCAAAATTTCTTTCATTTCGACTAATGAATAATTGCTAATTTTTTCAAAGTTTGTTTCTTTTAAAATGTCACAAATTTCTTCCAACATTTCTTCATCTTCTACTATTTCACCGTCTTTTGCGTCCAGAAATATCTCTTTTAAATTCGCTTGTGCATACAAAATAACACCTACAATATGTTTGCATAAACCTGAATCTTCGAAATATTTACATTCGCAATTTCCTGATAATATATTGTTTTTTAGGCGAATATTCACCTCATAATCACCATAATTACCTTGCACATAAGCAGCAATATAGTTAATATTTTTGGCTTCTATGTTGATAATTCCATCTGTATATCCGACTCCTCTTTGATAAATAGTATCTCCTACTATTTCTTTTAGTTCAGATATTTTTATGCGTTGGATAATGTCAGCAAGTTTATTACCTTTATCTGAACAATCCGAAATGATGTTATCGTATGACATAAACGAAATTAAAATGAATGAAATAATATAATTTTGGTTGCAAAAATACTAAAACATTTTAAAAAAACAAAAAATGTTTTTTTTTGTGCTTAATTTTTTTGAAAATAACCTACAAAATAATCAATAAAGTTGGATATTGTTGAGCAAGTCTTTGTTTTTCAGCATTAGAAATGGGATTTTCTGCTATATCAAATTTGTTTAGTTTTTTGAGTAAACTTAGATTGATATTTACTTTTTTTATTTTATTTTTTCTGACAATTATTTCTGAAAGTAAAACGCATTTTTCTAAACTTATTGGAAACATTTGTAATTGATTTTGTTGCAAATACAACCGAGTTAATGAAGGCATTTCCCACAAATCATCAGGCAAACTCAACAATCGATTATTATCCAAATCTAATGAATTTAGTTTTTCCATTTGTTTCATTTCATTAGGCAAATTGCTGATTTGATTATTTTTTAAAGTTAAATTTTTTAAAGTTTTAAGTGATAATAAACTCGTTGGAAAATTTGTAAATTGATTATCACTCAAATCTAAAATATTAATTTCTATCCATTTATTGATTTCATTTGGAATAGTCGTAATTTGATTTCCGCTCAAAAAAACGATTTTAAGTTGGTCATTATTTTCAATTTGTGGTGGAATTTTATTGATTTGATTAAACCTAATATCCAAATATTGTAAACGTTTCCAGCCTGTAATTGCCAAATTATATTCGGTTAATTTATTTTGTTGCAATTCTGCTTTAAAAATATTTTTCCACTCTCCCAATTTGATAGGAATTTCGGTTAATTCATTAAAACTTAGATTTATTCTTTCTAATTGTCCATCGGGCTGCCAATTTTCAGGCAATTTTTGTAGTTTATTTTGATGTAAATGTAGTATTTTTAAAGCAATCAAATTCCCAAAATTATCACACAAACTCACTAATTGATTTTCTGAAAGATACAATTCTTCTAAGGTTTTTAATTCTCCAAAACTTGCAGGCAAATGAGTTAATTTATTTGTTTGGGCAACTATTTTTTTGATATTTTTAGCTTTTCCAATATTTTTAGGAAGTTGTTTTAATTGATTATTTTGAATAAATAATTCTTCAAGATGATGCCAATTCTCGATAAAGTCGCTTAAATTTACTAATTGATTATTTGAAAAATCTAATTTTTTCATCTGTGTAAGTCCTTGCCAATTATTCGGAATTTCTTTGAATTGATTAAAAGCCAAAGATAAATTTTCTAACGGAACTGCCTTTCTAAACGAGGTTTCTAACGTATCTAATTGATTTCTGCTCAGGTCTAAATGTTTTAAAAATTTCAAAGAATCCCAAGGAATTGCTAACCGCTTAAATTTATTATTGCCTAAATTAACAGATTCTAAATTTTTTAAATTAATAATACTTGTAGGAATTTGATTGAGTTGATTATTACTCAAATTTAATTCTTGTAAATTTTCTAATTTCAAAATATCAGAAGGAAATTGGGTTAATTTTTTTCCTACCAAATTTAATTTATATGTTTTTTTTGGCTCTCTCAAAGCATCTTTCAAGTCCGTATATATAAATTCTTCCGCTAATTTTTGAGGAGTTAGCGGTAAATTTTGTGCATTTATCCAATGAGATAAAAAATAGAAAATAAAAAAATATATCTTTCTCATATTTATATAGACAAGATAAATCAAAAATGTTGCCTTATTTTTGTTAAAATTATTTTTTATCAAATTCAAAGTTACAAATTATGCTAAGATTTATATAATTTTAGAGATTTAAAAAATTGATTTACTTAATTTTCAAGAACTTATATTTCAAAAAATTTGTATTTGTATTATTTAAGTCTTAGTTTTGCAATGTTTTTAAGTGAATTTTTTTTATAGAATTGAAACGATTTTTTTCTAAATTTTAGATATATTTTCGTTTTTTTAATCGAACCATTTTTGGAATTGAAACACAACAAATAGTGTTTTTACACAAAATAATATTTTATGAACAAACTACCCACAAAAATATCACCCTGCCCAATCATGGAGGCAACCGTTGAACTTAAATTTAGTTCAGATTTGCCCAAAGGAGCTGTTTTTGGCATTTTATATAATTCATTAAAGGATACATTTGGAAATGTAGAAATGCTACCACCCACAATGTCATCTATCGAAGCAATAGAAAATGACCCTAACCTGAAATATAAAGGACTATATAAACTCACTGACGGCACTTTTAATATACAAGTAGGTTATGATGTAGTTACTTTTCATTCGCCTACTCAATATGTAGGTTGGAAAAATTTTTTAGAAAATTTAATTCTGTTTTTTGAAAAGGTAAAAAAGTCAGGTGTTGTTAATAAAATTGAAGATTTAGTTTTGAGATACTTAAATTTTTTTGAAATAGATATTTATGACCATATCCATCTTAAAATTGATTTACTTAATCAAGAACATATTAGCGAAAATTTGGTAATGAGAACAGAAATGAGAGATGGCGATTTTACAAAAATATTACAATTAGCCAACAATATAACTGTAACAGGTAGTTTTGGAGAAAAAACAGGCTCTTTGATTGATGTTACTTGCGTGTATAACGAACAAGATGCTTTACAATCTTTTGCTACGATAATTAATAAAGCACATAAAATAGAAAAAGAATTGTTTTTTGGACTTCTCAAACCTGAATTTCTTACCTCTTTAAATCCCGATTACGAAAATGAATAATACTAATTTAAAAAAACCTGCGACTAATTCTTTGGTTGCTTTTCCTATGTTATTTTCTGTGATATTAAGGCAACCTATTTATCAAAAAAATTTGATAGATAAAAAGTATAATGTCCAAATAGATACATCTTTTAAACAATTACCCGATCAAAATATAGCACTTGAACAAAATCAAATGGATATATTGGTTTCTTTTGTTTCTAAATTAGTAAATGAAAGTAAAGATTTAGATGGTGAAATTGTTGATATGGTGAATAAAAATTTTAAAAAACTATTGCTGAAAATATGATAGATTCAGAAAGCATTTTCGATGATATGCGAATATATTTACCAAAGTATCTTTCAGAAGAAGATGCCAAAAAATTATTTGAAGAACTCAAAAGTTTTCCAAATAATTTAGAAAGTAGATTTTATACAGACTATCTTAATGCACAAGATGTTTTATATCAGGGAGATGGTTTACGTAATTTCACTGTGGTAAATCTTCCTAATAAAGAGTTTATACAAGCGGCTGTAATGAATTTTTCAAATACCTGTGATACAGATGAAGAAAATAGTAGATTATTTCCTTCTAATCTTGTTTATGCTCCAATATTTAGTTTAGAAATGTACAAACAAGAATTAATACTTGAAGGAATAAAAAATGAAAAATCTATTAATAGCCATATAGAAGACATAAAAAAACAAAGAATTACTCAAATTTTGTATTTGCCTAAAGGTGCAAAGTTACCTGAAGAGTGTATAATTTTTCTTGACAGAATTCTTCATTGTGATAATAAGTCTATACAAAGAAAAGGCATTTCAAATCAAAAAATATTTGTGTTAAGTAACTACGGTTTTTATCTTTTTTTAATCAAATTATCAATCCACTTCACACGTATTCAGGAAAAAGTAGATAGAAAATAAAAACATTACTTACTAAAATATAAAATAGTTGAAACACTTCAAGTAATCTTATTACTTCAAAAAAAGATATTTTCATTTTCAGTATAAATTTCCTAAAAAAGCAAAAATATTTAATATTTTATTTTGATTATTCTTAGATTATTCCTATTTTTGCTAAAAATAATTATATAAAAAAATATATGGAAGCTGAAATTTTAGAAAATAGAGCAGAAATTATTGCCGAAGTTGGTAAAAGTGCCAAAGAATTTGCTGAAAAGCACATAAAACCAAATATTATGGACTGGGACGAAGCACAAACGTTTCCGATAGATACCTTTCACGCCTTAGGAAATCTGGGTTTGATGGGGATTTTAGTACCCGAAAAATATCAAGGTTCAGGATTAGGATATAGAGAATATGTGCAGGCAATTGTAGAAATTTCAAAGGTTGATCCTTCTATTGGATTGTCTTTGGCTGCCCATAATTCATTGTGTACAAATCATATTTTGATGTTTGGAAATGACGCACAAAAGGAAAAATATTTACCTAAATTAGCCACAGGAGAATGGATTGGTGCTTGGGGTTTGACAGAGCCAAATACAGGGTCTGATGCAGGAAATATGAGAACGGTGGCAATAAAAGATGGAGAATATTGGGTAATCAACGGCGCAAAAAACTTCATCACACACGGAAAATCAGGCAATGTCGCAGTCGTAATTGTACGCACAGGTGAGGTAGGCGACTCGCACGGAATGACCGCTTTTGTGATTGAAAAAGGTACAAAAGGTTTTACAAGTGGAAGAAAAGAAAATAAATTAGGTATGCGTGCCTCTGAAACGGCAGAACTAATTTTTCAAGATTGTAGAATACACGAAAGCCAAATTTTAGGTAATGTTGGAGAAGGATTTATCCAATCCATGAAAATTTTAGATGGTGGTAGAATTTCTATTGCAGCACTTTCTTTGGGAATCGCCAAAGGTGCTTATGAATGTGCGTTGCAATATTCGAAAGAAAGACAACAATTTAATCAATCTATTTCAAAATTTCAGGCAATTGGTTTCAAATTGGCAGATATGGCAACCGAAATTGATGCCGCAGAATTATTGATTGATAGAGCTTGCGACCTCAAAGATGCCCATAAACCTGTTACAAAAGAATCGGCAATGGCAAAATATTATGCGTCAGAAGTTTGTGTAAGAGTTGCCAATGAAGCAGTGCAAATTTTTGGTGGTTATGGATTTACAAAAGATTTTCCTGTAGAAAAATTTTACCGAGATTGTAAATTATGTACGATTGGAGAAGGAACTTCTGAAATTCAAAAATTAGTTATTTCAAGAATAATTTTAAAATAAATTTATAAAAAGTAAACCTATGAAATGATACAATTTCATAGGTTTTTTTATTATTTTTATACGAAAATTTATTTCACTTCTATCAAATATTTTACCGTACATTGTTCTTGTTCATAGACAATATATTCGTTATTTTTCAAATCTGCTCCACCTTCTGCAAACAAAGAATCATATTTTCCTTTTTTCAATAGATTTTCTCTGTTCAATTCATAACACCAACTTTCGTGTTGTTTGATATGAAATTGTCCTCCTACGTGTACGTCAAACAACGCCAAAAAACCTACATTTGCCGTTCCTTTTGTCCAATAAGAACCTTGTAAAGAACTATAATTTAATGATTTTTGAAATTTATCTGCAAAATAAAGTCCATATCCAAACATTTTTCCTGTAATCACTGCATTCGCAGGACGCAACACCAAACCTGTTTCCAAAATAGAAACCCAATTTTCGTTTCTGCTTCCGTGCCAAAAAAGTTCTATTTTTTTATTTTCTTTTGTTTCTAAATACGCATCAAAATGTTTTTGTGTTTTTTTGTTGATAACTTTGTATGCTTTTTGGAAATGTGTGGCGTGGTCTTGCATCAAATCTTTAATTTGTTTGATGATTTTTTCGTCTGTAACCGTTTCGACTTGCAAACCCATTGCTTCCAAAATATCAATTTTTTCAGTTTTATTTGCCACTTGTTCTTCTACTGCCTCTTTTTGTTTTTCGTTCACCTCCACCTGCCCACGCATTACATCAAGAGTTGCTTGTTCGTCTGATAATTTTCTTTCTAACGCTTCGAGTTCTTCTTTTGTCTGCACATTTGCAATTAAATGATCGCCTACGTGAGCCATTTTTCGAGGAATAATTTGATACAATTCTAATAAAACTTTGTTAAAAGTTTTTGTATCTACATTCATTTTTACTTTTGAAACCAAATCATCTAAAATTCTTTGTGCTTCTCCGACTTGTTTTCTGGTAACTTGTTCGGCACTTACGTTATAATTGTTACTAATTGATTTTTTAGCAAATCTCATCAAATCATTGATTAAAGTTTCTACATTTTTATCTGCAATTTCTGCAAATTGTAGTTCTTCACTTGGTTTTACTTCTGCAAATAAATGCGTTTGGTCTTTATAACCTTTGCTTACTTTTTCATTATATTTTTTTTTCCATTCTCTTGAAGAATAGCTTTGTTTGGTAGGATGTCCGCCAACTCTTCCGTATGTTACCGTAAAAGTACCATCTGCGTGTTCTACCATTTCATAATATTTATTATTGTTACCTTCCGTAACCATAATTAATTTCGCTGTGCGTAAACCTTGTTGTTCTTCCATATACAAATAAAAATTATTTTTTTGATATTATTTGATACAAAAATAAGTTATTTTTTTCTAAATTGCAAATATTTTTAGATATTTTTTTGATTATTTTAGATATTTTTTATTTTTTTTGGATATTATTTGGAGATAAAAAAAAGAATTGCTAATTTTGTTAGCAATTTGAAAAGAAAAATTGCTAATTAAATTTTAAAATATTCTTATAATACAAAAATTAAAGTATATGTTTTTGAGCAAAAATCTTAAATTCTTACGTGAATCGAATTCACGTCAAAGCCAAGAAGCTTTAGCAAATGCACTTGGCGTAACCAGAAGTGCTATTTCTTCTTATGAAGATGGCAGAGCAGAGCCTAAATTAGTAGTCATGAATCGAATTGCTAATTATTTTAATATTAATCTAGACCAATTATTAAATTCTGATTTGGCACGTTCTGGCAATGATACCACAGACATATCGAGAGAAATGCGAAAAATCGCACACGTAGGACAATCAGGGCGTGTTTTGACCGTTACGATTGATAAAAATAATCATCAAAATATCGAATATATTACTTCAAAATCTGCTTTGGGTTATATTCAAAGTTATGATAATGCTGATTTTTTGCGTGATTTACCCAAATATAATCTACCTTTTTTGTCAGAAAACAAAACTTATCGTGCTTTTGAAGTGCAAGATAGTGGTTTGCCTAATAATTCGGTGGTGATTGGGGAATATATACAAGATTGGGGAACTGTCAAAGATGATACGGTTTGTGTAATTATTTCTAAAACTAAAAGTATTATTCTGAAAAGATTATTCAATAAAATCAACGAAAAAGGAATTGTAACTTTAAAATCTATTGGCATTGCACACGCTCCTTTTGAAATGAACGCAGACGATATTGTTGAGATTTGGCGTTTTACTTCTTATATTAGTCGTGAATTTCCAGAAGATTCTACTTCTGTTCCTGAATTACGCACCGCTTTTTCTCGTTTAGAAGATGAAGTAAGAGATTTGAAAGTGAAACATGGTAAATAAAAAAATAAATTATTCAAAAAAAAACCTATAAATTTTTTTAAGATTTATAGGTTTTTATATTTATTTATTTTCAACAATTTGTTTGACATATTCAATATTTACATCAAAAAGTTCGGCAACTTCTTCGATTTTCATACCTTTTGAAATGGCTTTTAAAATTCCTTTTGCGATTCCGATTTCTTCACCTTTTGCGATTCCTTTTGCGATTCCGATTTCTTCACCTTGTTTTACGCCTTGTTTTATACCTTCTCGAAATCCTTCATCTTTGGCGGTTTCAGTTACAGCCAATTCAATTCTACGATTATTAATAAAACGTTCATACGCTTCTTTTTCTACATTTGGCATTTTTTCATAACGCAATT
>JAAFJG010000049.1 GCA_013298075.1 Cytophagales bacterium
AAGACAAAGCAAACAATAGGAAACAAAATCTAACTTCCCACTTTTACGTATAAAATCATTAGAGTTACTACGAAACTTTTCTTTAGTATTTGGGTCATTTAAAAAAACTTTTAACGACTCAATTATTTTTAATAATTTACTACTACAAACCATAACTAATATAATATTTTTTTGCAAAGATAATAAATTTTTGTAAATTATTTCGCTTTTCTTAAGTTAATAGCATTGAACTTTAGTCTATGGTAATATGCTTGATTATTATTTTATTAAAAGATTGAAAAAAAATCAAAATATCGGAGAAATAGTGAATGAAAAAAAAAATTTTTTTATAAGACAAGGTCTTAAAAGAAAGGATAATAATATAATAAAATCATCAAATGAAATAATAGGAAGAACATTTTTGAATACAAATAATTTAAAATCATTTAGAATTTTACCTTTGTGTGAAACTTGGATAGAGGAAAAAGTTGTTTATTTACCAGAAACTATAACCTTTGATAGAGATACATTGGTTATCAAACAAGGCGTAGATGATAATTTTAGAGGTGTTTCTGCTATAAAATATGATGATGCTGTTTTTACAAGTTCTATCACTGCTATTAAATCAAAAAATAATGATTTAGATGTTTTGAAAAATATAAACGCTTTATTTAATTCTTCTTTATTTTCTTATTTTATGGTTCTTACAAACTCATCAGTTGGTATTGATAGATTTCGTTCATTTGATAAAGAAAAATTTGCATTCCCCTTTTGCGAGGATAAAGAGAAAAAAATCATTAAACTTGTTGATGAAATTGAAAAAATTGCAAACAAACAAAATCAAGGCAATGATTTATTGCAATCTGAAAAGCAAAATTTGGAAAAACAGTTTAACTTAAAACAACAAGAAATAGAGCAGGAGGTTATAAAACTTTTCAAATTAGACGAGGAAGAAAAAGACCTATTGGATTACGCTTATAATATTTCTATTCCAATGATAAAAAACAAAAATTTTAGTTCAATTTTTAGAGAATTAAAATATACTGATATTCAATTGGAAGAATATGCAAAAATATTTATCAATAGTTTTAATAGGACCTACAATTCAGAAGGTAATTATTTTGAGGTTGAAATTTGGTGGACAAAACATATAATAGGAATGAAATTTAAAGTAATCCCTGAAAAATCCGAAAATGAAAATCAAATTATTTGGAAAAAAGGACAAGAAATAAATGAAATTTTACAATATATAGGGAATCTACAATTTTCAGAAGTAAGTGATGATATTTTTATTCAAAAAGACCTGCGTGGTTTTGAAGAAGACTATTTTTATATCATAAAACCAAATGAATATAAATTATGGCACAAAGCAGTTGCCCATAACGACCTGAGAGAAATCGATAACGATATTATGTTAGCAGCAAAGGAGGAACTCGAAAATGAATAATAACAAAAATACAAACGCAATCACATTCCAACCCAAAAAAACTCGTTATATTGGGAATTTTGAGTTTATTATGTCACAAGTATACGAATGTTGTGCTTTAATGCTCGCAGATTTTGCTACGGACAAAATCCCTAATGATGAGGTAGAAATTCATACGCGTCTATATAATGACTATTTAGAGAATAATGAAATTTTATCAAAATTAGGATTAAAAAACTATTTCTTTGATTTTGAAGTATCACTAATCAATCCAATAGGTTACACAACACCCAGCAGAACAGACATAAAAGTATATCATAACAAAGATAGAGAAACTGACAGAAAAGCATATAATATAGTTGAATTAAAGCGAATAGATGGCAAAACTCGGTTAAACAAATATTATATAACGGGCGGTATTCAACGATTTACCTCTCTACAATACCCAGCTTTCTTTGGTGTATTTGGAATGATAGCTTTTGTAGTTAAGTCTATAAATATTAATAATAATGTTACTAAAATTAATAATTTATTGAATAAAAATTATAAGGCTGACATAAATACACAAAAACTATTAACACAATCACATCTATCTAATAGTTGGTATGAATCAGCCCATAAAGATACGAGTGGTAAAGATTTAAAAGGATATCATCAGTTTTGGGATATTTCAGCAATTATAATATAAATACTTAAATTACTTTATTTGTTCTTTTATTTTCAGGTTAAACGCACCTAATAAGCCATATTTTTTAATAATTCCTTTAAATATTTATCATTCCAACCTGCTTTTTTTCTTCGTTCTTTTATACTATGTTTATCGTTTTGTAAAGTAAGTGCTTTGAGTACTATTTTTCTAAGTATATACACACACGAAATTGGTTTTTGGGATTTTATTATTTTGAGTGAAGCGAAAAATATTGATGTTATAGGACGATTTGTGAACGAAAAATGAGATTTCTTCCTTCGGTCGGAATGACAAAGTTCATCCCAAAACCAACTTCCGATATGTATATTTACCCAAAAATCATTCAAAAATAAGGGTAGAACATACGTGTCCTATCCTCTTTTTTTATTTAATTTTGAAAAAATAAGATATTTTTTTGGCAATATATTTTTTAGGAATTATCTTTGTCAATAAACCAAAAAAAGATGTTACTTTCTACGCTTATCACACAAATTACTTTTGAAGATTATCAATTTGAAAATCAAAATATTGAAATAGAATATTTATTGACAGATAGTCGCCAAGTTTTTTTTCCTCAAAATTCTTTATTTTTTGCTATTGATGGGCAAAGAAATGATGGACATTTATTTATAGAAGAATTGTATCAAAAAGGAATTAGAAATTTTATTATCGAAAAAAAAGAATTTCTACAACCTAAAAAATATCAAAATTCTAATTTTATTTATGTAAAAAATGCCGTTCAAACACTCCAAGAAATGGCTACTATTCATCGAAATAAATTTCAAATTCCAATATTGAGCATCACAGGAAGCAATGGAAAAACGATTGTGAAAGAATGGTTGAGCGAATTATTGGACGATGATTTTTCAGTTATCAAAAGCCCAAAAAGTTATAATTCTCAAATTGGCGTGCCACTTTCTGTTTGGAATATCAAATCTTATCACGATTTTGGAATATTTGAGGCAGGTATTTCGAAACCAAACGAAATGCAAAATTTGGCAAAAATCATTCAACCTACTATCGGAATTTTTACTAATATTGGCTCTGCACACGATGAAGGTTTTGAAAATCGCACTCAAAAAATAGAAGAAAAATTACAATTATTTAAAAATGCAAAGCAAATTATTTATTGTGAAGATGAGATAGAAATTAAAAATAGCATCGAAAAAATATTACCCAATATCCAAAAAATCACGTGGACAACCAAAAATATAAACAATGATTTTTATATCGAATACAAAACTTCAAAACAAAAAACGACTATATATATTCACACAAAAAATGAAAAATATAAATTTATCACCAATTTTATAGACAAAGCATCTTTAGAAAATATATCACATTGTTTGATTTTTTTATTGACGCAAACCAATTTTTCTGTCCAAAAAATAAATAAATCTATCCAAAATTTGCAAGCAATTTCAATGCGTTTATCGTTAAAAAAAGGCATTAACGATTGTTATTTGATTGATGATAGTTATAATAATGATGTGGCAGGTTTGCATTTGGCTTTAGATTTTTTACAAAATCAACCACAAAAAAAACAAAATATTTTGATTGTTTCTGATATTTTAGAAAGCAATTTAAAAAATGAAAATTTATATATTTCGTTGGCTTTATTGGTCAAAAATGCAAAAATTGACGTTTTGATTGGCATTGGAAAAAATATTTCATTGGCTAAAAAACATTTTGAATGGATGGATACAACTTATTTTTTTGACAATACAAACGATTTTTTGGTGTCAAATATATATCAAAATTTTAAAGAAAGTTTAATTTTAGTCAAAGGTGCGCGAACGTTTCAATTTGAAAAAATTATTCAACAATTACAACAAAAAACGCATCGAACTGTGTTAGAAGTCAATTTAGAAGCGTTGGTTCATAATCTTAATTTTTATAAATCATTGCTACAAAAAAATACGAAAATTATGGTAATGGTCAAGGCTTTTGCTTATGGAGCGGGCAGAATTGAGGTTGCTCATTTGTTGCAAAATCAAAGAATTGATTATTTGGCGGTTGCGTATGCTGATGAAGGCGTAGATTTGCGAAATAATGGAATAAAATTGCCAATTATGGTCATGAGTCCTTCTGTGGATACATTTGAGCAACTTTTTAAGTATCAATTAGAGCCAGAAATTTATAGTTTTAAGATTTTGAAAGAGTTTTTGGCGTTTGCTGAGAATAAAAATTGGAAAGATTTTAAAATTCATATCAAATTAGATACAGGAATGAATCGGTTGGGTTTTTTAGAAGAAGAAGTTTCTTTTTTGGCTGATTATTTAGCTCAAAATTTACCTTTTGCTGCATCTGTAGCGAGTGTTTTTTCTCATTTGGCTGCTTCTGATGATTCAAAACACAATGAATTTTCGTATCAACAAATTGATATTTTTAAAAAATCTACGGCTATTTTAGAAGATATTTTAGGATATAGTTTTTTGAAACATTTATGTAATTCGCCTGCGATAGTTCGATTTTCTGAGGCACATTTTGATATGGTGAGATTGGGAATTGGTTTGTATGGCATCGAAACAAATGCTATTTTTCAAGATAAATTATTGCCGATTGCTACGCTTAAAACGACTATTTCGCAAATTAAACACGTAAAAAAAGGGCAAAGCGTAGGATATAGTCGGAGCGAAATAATGGAAAAAGATACAAAAATTGGAGTGATAAATATTGGTTATGCCGATGGATTTAATCGTTTATTGAGCAATGGCGTAGGAAAAGTATCCATCAATGGAAAAATTGCGAAAATTGTTGGGCGTATATGTATGGATATGAGTATGATTGATTTGAGCGAAATAGACGCAGAAGAAGGCGATGAAGTGATTATTTTTGGCAATGAAATTTCTATTCAAGACCTCGCCAACGACCTCAAAACTATTCCTTACGAGATTTTGACAAGTGTGGGCGAAAGAGTAAAAAGGATATTTTTTAAAGAATAATGCTTTTTTATTTTTTATATGTAAAATAATTATCCATATTTAGTTTTTCATTGGGAGTTGTCAATGTAGAAAACTTGACAAACTCCGAATGAAAAATTATATAAAAAAAAGAAATTAAGACACAATTTGATTGCGAATTTCTTTTACTTTATTAGTAATTCCTTGAATATTTTTATCGGTCAATAAAGCACCACCTTGATTTTTTTCTAATTTTTCTTTGATATTCAAATCAACATATATTTTTTTCAATTCTTCTAATTGAGCAATGATTTTTGTAACATCTTCATCTTTTTCGATGCTTTTTAATGCGTTCAAAACGCTTTCTAATGTTTTTTGTTGATCGACTACAATGCGTACTAAACCTGATAAAATTTGGTTTTTAGCATCTTCAGGCAACAAATCTTTTGGATAACTAGAAATAATTTGCGTAGCAATATACAATCCTTCTACCAAAGTTCCTGCAGCAATTAAAGTTGCTATATTCGTTTGTTTGTTGTTTTTCAAATAACCATCTGCTTGTGAAATGGCATTGTTGATAATAGAAGATAAAGTATCTACATTTTTGATATTTTTTTCAAATCTTTCTTGCATTTTTGGGTCTAATGCAGTAGAAACGCCAATTTTATCCGCCAAACTTTTGACTGCTTTTACATAATCTAAACCATTTTGAACTTTTTGGAAAGCCGATAAATAGCCCAAATCTGTCGCATATACGCCTAAGTTTAAAGCCGCTTTTGCGTTGGTAGTTTTATATTTTTCTACGTTTGCGTGTGGATTAGGGATATTTGCATTAAATTCTGTCCCCGTTGCTTGTAATTGATAAGGTAATTCAGAAGGTTTTGGTGCATCAGCCAATGCTTTTTTTAGATTTTCTTTTACTTCAGGTTTTGAAGCAGTTGTATCTATTTTCTCATCATTTTTTTTACTTTCTCCACAGCTGAATAAAAATAATGAAGTAACAAATAAATAAGAAAGAGTTAAAAATTTAATTTTCATAGTTAATAAATAAAATAAAAGTGATTTTTTTTTGAATATATGTATATTATTTTTTAGAAATACTAAAAAGATACTAAAAATTTGGCAAGTTTAATACATTTTTTTTCAATATACAATTTTTAGACTAAAAATTTTATATTATTTATTATTGCTCTACAAAAAGCCAATCAACAAAGCCCCTAAAATTAAAAAAGGAATAGGAATTTTGGTAAATTGTAAAATTAAAAAAGTACAAATTGTAATAAAAATATATAGATAATTATTCACAATCGGAAACAATAAAAGACAAGCACCACCTATTGCCAAACCTGACGCACTCGCATTAATGCCTTCCAAAGATGCTTTTACTGCTCTGATTTTTTTTAACTCGTCCCAAAATCTTATCACAAAAAAAATAATAAATGTACCAGGTAAAAAAACTCCTGCACACGCCATAAACGCCCCTAATATCTGCCCAAAAACGCCGTACTCACGCATAGATAACACGCCCACAAACGCCACAAAAGAAAAAACAGGACCGGGAATAAATTGAGAAAGTCCAAAACCTGATAAAAATTCTTGTTCTGATAAATATTTTTTTACTTGTACAAATTCTGTCAATAAAACAGGAATCAAAACCTGTCCGCCACCATAAATAAAGCTTCCATTTCTATAAAAATTTTCGAATAAACGAATAGGCAAAGCACCTGTGATATAACCCAAAATAGCCGCAAAAATCAAAACTCCCCAAAATAAAAAGAAATTTGCCCACTCAATTTTTATTTTTTTCTCGTGATGTTTTTCTTGTTTTTCAAATTTTAAGGAAGTTACGAAACCACCTCCCACAACTACCAACGGAAAAACCCAAGGAGAACGAAAAAATACAGAACAAATAGTCGAAAAAATCACCAAAAAAATACCCGTTTTTGTATTCACAACTTTCGTGGTGATATTTAAAGCCGCATAACAAACCAAACCAATGACAACAGGTTGCACAAAACGCATAAATTCTAAAGAAATTTTCATTTCGTGTAAATATACAAAAAACAATCCACACAAAGTCATCAAAAAACAACCAGGCAAACTCCAAATCAACAAAGTTAGATAGGCTAATTTTGCTCCTCCCAATCGAAAGCCCAAAGCAGTAACAATTTGAGTAGAAGTCGGACCTGGCAAAACTTGGCACAAAGCAATGAGTTCTAAAAAATCTTTTTGATTGATATAGGCTCTTTTTTCTACAAGAGTTCGCAAAAAAATAGCAATATGTGCCTGTGGACCTCCCCAAGCCATAATAGATAACTGCCAAATATCTCTCAAAAAAATAATATATCTTAACCTTTTCAATGTTTTAGATGGAAATATTTTTTTAATTATTGTCCCATACTTATGATACAATCAAATTCGTCTTTTGTTATAGGCGAAACAGACAAACGAGATTGTTTTAATAAAGCCATTTGATTTAATTTTTCTTCACTTTTGATTTGTGATAAAGTTACAGGTTTTTGTAATTTTTGATATGTTTTTACATCAATACAAACCCAATCGCCTTTTTCAGCGGTTGTATCAGCATAATATTCATTGACCACTTCTGCAATTCCTACAATTTCTTTTCCTGTTACGCTATGATAAAACAAACATAAATCTCCTTTTTGCATTGTTTTGAGATTATTTCTTGCTTGATAATTTCGCACTCCGTCCCAACGTCCTATTATTTCATTTTCTAAATCGTCCCAACTATACGCCTCAGGCTCTGATTTAATTAACCAATATTTCATTTTTTAAATCTAATAATTTGAACGCAAAGATAAACAATCGCAAGGATTTTTGTATAGTTTACACAAAAAAAATTAGTTTTTTGTTTATTTTTAGATAAACAAAAAACTAATTTTTTTATATTGAAATAAAAAGAATATTATTTATTCTATTCATCATCTTCGTCATCGTTTTCTTCAGCCATTTTCTTTTTGGCTTTTGCGTCCATTCTTGGTGCATTTTCAGAAATTTTGATTTTGATTTCTTTTTCTAATTCTTCCATCAATTCAGGATTTTGTGATAATACATCTTTCACAGATTCACGTCCTTGTCCTAATTTTGAATCTTTGTAAGAAAACCAAGAACCTGCTTTTTTGATAACGTTTAATTCTACGCCAATATCCAAAATTTCGCCTACTTTTGAGATGCCTTCGCCATAAATAATATCAAACTCAACTTGTTTGAAAGGCGGCGCAACTTTATTTTTAACTACTTTTACTCTTGTTCTATTGCCTAAAATACTATCCGCACCTTCTTTGATTTGTCCTATTCTACGAATATCCAAACGCACAGACGCATAGAATTTTAACGCATTTCCACCCGTTGTTGTTTCTGGGCTACCAAACATTACTCCGATTTTATCACGTAATTGATTGATAAAAATACAACAACAACCTGTACGATTGATTGTTCCTGTCAATTTACGCAAGGCTTGCGACATTAATCGAGCCTGTAAACCCATTTTACTATCGCCCATATCTCCATCTAACTCCCCTTTTGGCACTAATGCAGCCACTGAGTCAATGACGATAATATCAATCGCCCCTGAACGAATTAAATGTTCAGCAATTTCTAAGGCTTGTTCGCCATGGTCAGGTTGCGAAATCAATAAATTTTCTGTATCTATTCCTAATTTTTCTGCATAAGAGCGGTCAAAAGCGTGTTCTGCATCAATAAAAGCTGCAATTCCACCTGCTTTTTGGGCTTCTGCAATGGCGTGCATAGCCACAGTTGTTTTTCCTGATGATTCAGGTCCGTAAATTTCTATCACACGCCCACGTGGAAATCCGCCTACACCTAATGCAATATCTAATCCCAAAGAGCCAGTTGAAATGGTTGCAATATCTTCTACCCTTGCATCATTCAAACGCATTACTGTACCTTTTCCAAAAGTTTTATCCAATTTCTCCATTGTGCTTTGGAGAACTTTGAGTTTTTCCGCTTTGTCTGTTGAACTATTTGCCATATAAAAAATTGTTTTGAATATTTTGATTTATTTTTTAGCAAAGATAGACTATTTTTTTGACAATTCCAAAAAAAAGTTTATTTTTTTAAAAATATTTTTATTATTTGAGAAATGGATTACTTATTTTTTCTACGCCAATCGTGGTCGGTTGTCCATGTCCTGTATAAATTACGTAGTCATCAGGCAACAAAAAAAGTTTATTTTTGATGCTATTCATCAAATCTTCGTGATTACACATCGGAAAATCTGTCCTTCCGATGCTTCCTTTGAATATCACATCGCCACCGATAATAAATTTTTCGGCGTGATTGATAAAGGCTACATGTCCGGGTGCATGACCTGGCAAATGTAAGATTTCTAAAATCGTATTACCAAAAGTAATTTGTTGTCCTTCTTCTAAAAAAATATCTGCTGTTGATTCGTCATAAGGTGCTAAATTATACATTTTAGCAAGTGAGGAACAAGAAGCCAACACAGGCACATCTGCTTGATGAATAGCCAATTTTAAATCATAATTTTTTTGAAAATATAAATTACCAAATACGTGGTCTAAATGACAATGTGTATTTAATAAATGAACTAATTGAATTTCTTCTTTTTCTATAAAATTGTCCAAAATACCTCTTTCAGCGTGCATTTGACAGCCTGGGTCTATGATAATTCCTTGTTTGGTTTCATCATATAAAATATAGGTATTTTCTTGGAAAGCATTGAAAACAAAACTTTTGATATGTATCATTTATTTATTGATTTTTTTTGAAGTTCCTGCTATTACTTTATAAGCTACATAGCCTCCACCAATCAAAAGTCCATACCAAAAAACAGCTTTTAACATAGTTAATGCAATCATTACTACTATTATTACTACGCCTACTTCGATTAAATCACTCAGTTTCATATTTTTATATATTTAATTTTTTAGAATTTTTTTACAAATGTAAATCTTTTTTTTATAAATACAAAAAATATAAGTTAAAATTAAAAAAATGTTTGGAGATAGACTTTTTGTTTTGGAAAATGTAAATATTTTTTTTAATTTTTAGGGAATTTGTATGGAAAATAAAAATATATTTCTTATATCTAATTTATAAGTGAAAACTAAGGTATAACGCTTTGCTTAATACTTAAATCAGCTGGGTATTAATTATTCAACTTTTTTTGGTAATATTTTCCACTGAAAATACATTCCGTAATAAAGTTCATTACCAATTTGTATAATTATATCATATTTGGCATCATCATCAAGGTTTTTATAATGATTCCAAACAATATCACAAGCCCTCGTCATATCCTCTCTTGTTAATATCTTACAATATTTAAAAAAAATTTCTCTTGCACCGTCATATTTTGAGTTAAAATTATTCAAGTTAACAGTTCCAATATAATCAGAGAATTCATCAGATAGATTTTTTATTGCTTCTTCCATGACTTTTGTGTATTTTTTATGTTTTTTTGATAATTATTTTCAGGCATTTCAAATAACGGTTTTATTGAAATATTATTATTTTCTCATTTGTTATAGGTTTAAGTAACGTCGCTTAATACTTAAGCCAGTTGGGCATGTTTTTATTCTATAATTTCTATAGTTTGATTAGGCAAATCGATAGTAAATTTTTTACCTTCAAAAAAATCTAATCCTAAATAACCTGCATATTCATTGCTTACATCAACATCTGCTACTTGTACCGATTTATTTTCAAAAGTTATACCTAATGCTTGAAAAAATAAGTAAGAAAATGAATAAGAATCTATTGCACCTGAAGCGGTCATTATTCCACTATTTTTATTCTTTTTACTTGGTTTGAATCCTAATTTTTTTGCTTTGTGCGTATGTATTACCGTATGCGTACAACCTGTGTCTAAAACCATATAAAATCTATCTAATTCGTCATCTGCATAAAAAAAACTTCAATAAGTATAAGTTTTTCGTTTGAAAACTTAAAATCGATTAGTTGTATTTTTTTCATTTTTCAGACGTAATTTTCCTAACTGACGTAATTACTTTTATTGGTGGCGGAGCATTTTTTGGCATGATATATACAAAAGCAAAAGAAGTAAAATTATTTTTAGTTTTCACCTTTTTTTTATTTTTTAACCAAAAATTTGTAATCTCTTCATCTGTATCACCAAAAATAATAACACTTGATTTTATTTTTGTTAATGATTGATTGTCTGAACAACCCAAAATCAAATGTTTACCTTCATATTGTTTTTCAATATTTTCCCAAGTTTGCCAATTAGGTTCAAGTTGTATATTTTCCATTTCTTTTTCTTCTTGTTTTGTCATGTTTTTATTTTTTTATAAAATATTATTTTCTATTTATAACGCAAACATAATCCATAAAAGTATATTTTATGATATATTGAGAGGATTTTTAGCACGTAAATAAAAACGAATAAATACAAAAAAATAAATCATTTCAAAATTTCTCTCGCTGTTTTTCGTCATTTTTAAGTTGATTTGTCATTTGTGTTAAGCCTTCAAATTTTTCATTATCTAACTGGTTTAAGTATTAAGCGAAGTATTACTTAAACCCAAAAAACCGAAATCTCCCGACTTCACTATTCGAAGAATAGCAACTTTTACGACTTTATAACGTTATTGTATTTGAAAAAAGTTTGTTTATTTTTTATTTTTTAATAAGTTTTTTAAGATACAAAGTGAGCATATAAATAAATGGTAAACAATAATGGAAATAAACAAAAACATAGTTTAAAGTTAAAAAATGTAATTTTTCTTTTCTTTTGATACGTATATCAATAAGCAATCAATCCATATAACATTGCAAAAACTAAAACTTATTACTACTATGTTTGATTTAGATAAATGGCAAGAAATTTATACGTCCTTAAAAAAACATAAATTACGTACTTTTTTAACTGCTTTTGGCGTTTTTTGGGGTATTTTTATGTTAATAGTGATGTTGGGTGCAAGCAAAGGACTCGAAAATGGCGTAATGAGTACGTTAGATATTGCCGCCAATAGCGTTTTTTTATGGTCAAATAAAACCAGCGAACCGCATAAAGGATTGAAAGCAGGGCGTTTTATCAAATTTCAAAATGATGATGTCGAAGCATTGTATAATCAAATTCCAGAAATTGATGTAGTCGCACCAAGAAATGTTTTGAATGGTGCCAATGTAACGCGTAAAACAAAAAGTGCAGGTTTTAGTGTTTTTGGTGATGTGCCTGAATTTGTGAAAGTTAAAAAAATGATGATTGTAGAAGGTCGTTTTGTGAATAAAAAAGATATGGAAGAACGCCGAAAAGTAGCTGTGATTGGCGAGGAAGTTCAAAAAACTTTATTTACAAAAGATGAAAATCCGATTGGACAATATATCACGATTGCAGGAATTTATTTTCAAGTAGTGGGCGTTTTTCGAGGTTTTGGGCGTGGAGAAGATGTCATGGAAGATGCCAAAACGATTTATTTACCACATAAAACTTTACAAACCGCTTTCAATCAAAGCAATAGAATTTCTTGGTTTGCTCTTTTGCCTAAGCCAAATGTTCCTTCTTCATTGATTGAAAAAAGAGCAAAAGAAGTCTTAGCCACCAGACATTCTGTTGCGCCCAATGATTTAAAAGCGTTCGGAAGTGCGAATGTAGAAGAAGAAGTAGCACAAATACAAGGACTTTTTATAGGAATTTCGGGATTTAGTTGGTTGGTGAGTATCGGAACTATTTTTGCGGGAGTGATTGGCGTGAGTAATATTATGTTGATTACGGTCAAGGAACGTACTAAAGAAATAGGCATCAGAAAAGCATTGGGGGCAACTCCTTATTCTATTGTGAGTTTGATTATTCAAGAATCTGTCGTTTTGACTTTGATTTCGGGCTATATTGGTTTGTTAGTCGGAGTTGGTTTGGTCGAAGGTTTAAATCAATTATTGAAAAGTACAGGGTCAGAAAGTGATTTTTTTGCGAATCCAGAAATTAGTCCTGTGATTGCTTTTACTTCATTGATTGTGTTGGTTGTATCGGGTGCGTTGGCGGGTTTGGTGCCTGCACGCAAGGCGGCTATGGTCAATCCTGTGGTGGCTTTGAAAGATGAATAGAAAATTAAATGCTTAGAAATTTGTACAAAAAATGAAAATTTTTTTTTTGATTTTTTGAATTATATTTTGAATTGCCTCCAGATTTATCTGGAGGATAAATAAAATTCAATTGTTGGCTTTAGCCAAAATTTTATATTTTTTTCAAAAATAAATGGCATAAATGCTATAATAAATGGCATAAATACCGTTTCTATTCATAGAAAAAACAAAAAATTATTTCAATAAACTTCCACTAATTCTTAATAAATTAATTTCTTGTACTTTTAATTGAAAATTTAACGCTAATACACGATTTTGAATTTCTAAAAAAGTTTGTTGTGCATCACGAAATTCTAACGCAGTTATTTTTCCTAATTGAAATTTTTCGACTGTGATTTCTAAATTTTGTTTGGTAATAACTACATTTTCTTTTTCAATTTTTAATAACTCCAAAGAAGTTTGATATTGTTCGAAGGCTTGTGCCAAAAGAGTTTCTGCTTCTAATTGCGTTTGTTCAATTGTAGTTTGTTGTCTTTTTTGAGTAATCATTGCATTTTGAATATTTCTTTGTCTTTCATATCCATCAAAAATAGGAATACTAATCGTAACACGTCCATTCAAACCATAATTTTGATTGGTGCGCAAAATACCTGCTCCTGCCACCGCAGTGGCATAATTATAACCTGTCGTAAAATTTACGCTTGGCAATAATTGTCCTTTTGTGATTTGTGTATTAGTTTGTGCTATATCATTTTGTTTTCTTTGTATCAATAATTGCGTATTTTGATTTTTTAGATTTTCTACCAATTCATTGTAAGAAATTGTTTTGGTTTCGGGTAGATTTTCGGCAGTATCAAATTCCGTTTTTATAGGACGATTTAAAATTTGATTGAGTTGAATTTTGGCTATTTTAATTTGTTGTAATTGCTGAATTAAATTCGCGCTATCTCTTTTGGCATCAATTTGCGCCCTCAAATAATCGTTTTTTGACATCGCACCCAATTCAAATCTATCTTTGGCAATTCTTACTCTTTCTTGTGAAATGCTTAGATTTTCTGATAAAACTTTTGCATTTTGTTTGTTTTGAACGATATTGCAATACGTAATAATTGTATTGGCAGCAATATTTTCAATTTGTAATCGTCCATTCAAATTGACTAATTCTTTTTGTAAACCTAAAATTTGATACGTTCTTTGGGCAGCATATCCATTGAAAATCAACCAATTCATATTTACGCCAATATTTCCATTTCTATTGACTGCATTATTTACATTTTGGACGTTTCCTGTTAAAAATTCTTGGCGAGCATTGATAACACTTCCGCCATAATCTATATTTCCTGTAATCGTGGGTTGTAAACCTGCATTACCTTTTTGGTGATTATTTTGAGCGATTTGTTGGTCTAATTTAATAATTTGCACCGAAAAATTTTGAGATAAAGCCATTTGCAAGGCATCATCAATAGTTAAAATTTGGGCAAATATCTTTATTTCTAATAAAAAAAAAGAATAAAAAAAGAATAGAAGTATTTTAGTAAGCATAAAAATATCGTAATAAAAAAGAATGATTTTAATACAACGTTTTTAAAAGCAAAAACTCCCACAAAATCCAAAAATTAACATAAAATTAAATAGCATGTTTATTTTTGGGAAGTATTTTTTGATTATGTTTTAAATTTGTTATTTATTACAAACGCTACTTTAACCAATACAAATTTATTTTTGATAAATTAACTATGTTTTTCCATTAATTGTATTATATTTGCGTTTAGAATGATTAACATTGTTTAGATTTTTTTTGATATATTGATTTATACAATTATAACTGATGTTACGTAGCCTTTAAATAAGATTTGTAATAAGTAGATTTTCTTTCGTTTTATTCTGCTTTCTTACATTTATATTCATTGAAAATCAATACTTTATGATAATGAAATTACCATTTGACAAATTAAAATTTTACCTTGCGTAACATAAGTTATAATTTATGAAACCTTATTATGAAAAAATATTTTGCATTTGTTCTTTTCTTTTTTCTTTTTAAGATAATTATTTTCGCACAAAATTATACTAATCTTAATGCGAATTTGAGCATAGAAGATGCCGTTAAAATAGCACAAGAAAAGGAAAATATGGGCGATAAAAAAGAAGCAACTCGTTATCTCAATCACGCTGCCTCTGTTTGTTGGGAAAATAAAAATTATCCGTGTGCAATAGAATGGTTCAAAAAATCTATGCAACTTAACCAAGAAGTTGGCAACGAAAATGGCGTATTGATGTTGCATAACAACTTAGGAATGATTGCTGCTGACCAAAAAGAATATCAAAATGCCATTACTTATTTTGAATATACATTAGCAGGAAGAAAAAAAACAAAGGATAAAGTAGGTATGATTTCATCGTTAATAAATTTATCCGTGTGTCATAATAACCTTAAACAATATAATCAATCTGTCCAAAGATTAGAAGAATCGTTAGATTATGCTCGTCAAATGAATGATGCTACTCAAATGAGAAGTTGTTATGGAATGTTAGCTGAAACGTATGATAAAGCTGGAAATGGTGATAAATCAAGATATTATTTTGATTTATACAGAGTTTTTCACGAAAAAATACAAAAAGATAGAGATAATAAGTCAAGAAGTGAAGTCGAAAAATCAAAATTTGAAGCGGAAAAAGCTAATTTAGTTGCCAAAGATTTAGCATCAGAAAAAAAAATAAAAGAATTAGAATTAGAAGTAAAAGAAAAAGAACTTTTAAACAAAGATTTTTCATTGCGTGCCAAAGATGAAGAATTGAAAGATACAAAAGATTCAAATCTTGTCTTATTTTCGCAAAAAACAAAAGCAGAATTAGCACAAATAGCCTCTGAAAAGGAAAAAGAAGTAAAAAATCTAAAAATAAAACAAATCGAAGCACAACAAGATAGACAAAAAATTGTACAATATGCACTGATGGTAGGAGTTATTTTGTTGATTTTATTCTTATCTGTTTTGGCATTAAGATATAGAGAAAAAAGAAAAAGTAATCAATTATTAAATCAACAAAATACAGCTATTCTCGAACAACAAGCCGAAATTACTCAACAAAGAGATTATATTTTTTCACAAAATCAAAGCCTTGCCAAAACTTTAAAACAACTAAATGAAAAAAGTCGCCATGTTACCTCAAGTATAGAGTATGCTTTTCGTATTCAAACTGCGATGATGACCAATGCTTTATTACTCAAAAAATTTCCTGCTCATGATTTTTTTATTCTTTGGAAGCCAAGAGATATTGTTTCGGGTGATTTTTATTGGATTGCCGAAAAAGATGACAAATATATTTTAGCCGTCGCAGATTGCACAGGGCATGGAGTTCCCGGTGCTTTTATGTCTATGATTGGGGATTCGTTACTCAATCAAATTATTCATGACAAAGAAATTAGAGAGCCAAATTTAATTTTAGATGCGTTGAATGAAGGCATTTTTACGACTTTAAACCAAAAAGATACAAAAAATAGAGACGGAATGGATATTGCTTTGATTGTGGTAGATAGTAAAACAAAAATTTTAGAATATGCTGGGGCTAATAATTCTTTATACTATCTACAAAATAATATTTTTCACGAAATAAAAGCAGATAAATTTGGAATCGGAGGCACAATTACACACAGAGATGGCTCTCAACGAAAATTTACAAAACATACCGTTGATGTATCTATTCCTACAAATTTTTATTTATATTCTGATGGATATTCTGACCAATTTGGTGGAGAAGATAATCGTAAATTTATGTCTAAAAATTTTAAAGAATTACTGACACAAATACACCAACAACCTGCTCAAGACCAAAGAAAAGTATTGAATGAAACGATTATAAATTGGATGGGTGAAAAAGAAAATCAAATTGATGATATTTTGGTAGTTGGTGGAAAAATTGATTTTTCTTTGTAAGATTATAAAAAAACTCGTATAAATGTTAAAATTCGTTTCTTTGTATGTTTGAGTAAGTAATATAGTAATAAAACCACATCAAAATTTGAGGTAGTATCGTACAAAAGATAATAAAAGAAATAATATCAAATATGAAAGGTAGGAATGAAAAAATAAACACCAAAATAATAGTCGAACTATAAAAATGTATTTGTCTATATATTTTTATTTTTCCTACATATTTTATAAACATATTAGGAAGCGCACTCATCAAGTATTGATAAAATCCAATAAAAAATTGAAACAACAAAAAATAAATATATATTTCATAACCATTAGAAATAGTTAGAAACAATAAAAAAAGTGAATTCATGATTACTAAAATGGTTTGTAATGCAAAATCTATTTGAATAAAACTAACATTTAATTTAGTCATTTCTATCTCCTTTCAAAGCACTTAAAAACAATCCTAAACCACCAATCATCAACACTAAAATAATTATTAACTCAAAAGAAGTCATACTTTTAAGTTGAAATTGTGTTTTTGAAATCACGCCAAAAACCAACATCGCCAAAGAACCCAAACCCAATAACCAACCAAATAAATTTCGACTATCATAAAAAATCATTCCAATTCCAAAAATCATAGGAATTAAAACCATTCCACCCGTAACCTGAAATCCGCCCGCATTATACAAAGAATGAGAAAATCCTGTATAAACTTGTATAGAATTTAAAAACATATATGTTCCACCCGCCAACATCATCACTCCCACTAAAAATCTTGTTGTTTTATCGCCTCCGCTTACCATAATTTATTTGTTTTCTTTTGCCTAAGAAGTTTTTGATAGTTGTGTAAGAAAATATTTTGGCAAAAAATATTTTTATTTTTAAATTTATTTTAAACTAATTTTAAAGCATAATCACGCCTTCTATTTGAGTAGCACGTTTGTAATGATCGATAATTTCGTCAGCAGACAAAACCACCAAACGCACCGTAATCGAAGTATGTTTTCCTGTGGCAGATGTTCGCATCGTAATTTCAGCATTTTGTTCTTCAAATTGGGCTGTCAATAAAGCAACTTTATGATTATCAGAAGGCAACACAAATTTAAACATATATAACAAAGGAAAACTTTCGGTTTCTTCTAATTTTGCACGTAAAGTTTCCCAAGTAGTTTGTTGAGATTCCATATTTATATTTTATCTTTTTATTTATATGCAAAAATACAAAAAAAATCTAAATTACAAAAAAATATATGTTATTTATTGTATTTTATGTTTTTATCTGCTAACTTTGTAAGGTAAAAATGGATTTTAAATTAAATCAAAAAAAACAATGCTTACATTAAAAATAGGCGATAAAGCACCTAATTTCAATTCAAAAGATGAAAAAGGCAACGAAATCAGCCTCGAAAAATATATCGGACAAAAAATAATTTTATATTTTTATCCCAAAGATAATACATCAGGTTGTACGGCACAAGCCTGCGATTTGAGAGATAATCATACCAATTTGCAACAAAAAGGGTATGTAGTTTTGGGAGTAAGTTCGGATAATGAAAAAACACATCAAAAATTTATCGATAAATTTGAGTTGCCTTTTACTTTGATTGCCGATACAGACAAATCAGTTCACGAATTGTATGGCGTTTGGCAAGAAAAATCTATGTATGGAAAAAAATATATGGGAACAGCCCGCACTACTTTTGTGATTGATGAAAATGGAATGATTACAAATATTATCGAAAAAGTAAAAACAGCCACACACACCGCACAAATTTTAGGAGAATGAAACTTTGTTTAAATATTTTTTTATCGATTGTATTTTCATCGATTCTTACATCAAAACTTATCGCACAAGAATTAAATTGTACCGTAACGGTTGATGCTACGCGTTTGAATACTGCCCAGGTATCTGAAAAATCTATTTTTGTTAATTTGGAAAAATCTATTCGTCAATTTATGATAGATAGAGAATGGACAAATGACCAATTTAAAAAAGGCGTAGAGCAGATTAATTGTAAAATTTTGATTACGGTAACAGAAGCACCCGCACAAAATTCGTTCAAAGCCACCGCACAAGTCGTTTCGACTCGTCCTGTTTATGGTACAAATTATGAAAGTCCGTTGTTAAATTTTAACGATAAAAATTTTAATTTTGATTATGTGGCAGACCAGCCCATGATTTTTAATGATAATAATTTTACGACTAATTTGACTTCTATGTTAGCTTTTTATGCGTATTCGATTTTGGCTTTAGATTATGATAGTTTTTCGAAAGCAGGCGGAAATCCGTATATTGAAAAAATGTTTAATGTAACCAATGTTGCGCAAGCGAGCGGAGATGAAGGTTGGTCAAAAACACAAAATCAAGTGAATAGATATTGGTTAGCAGAAAATTTACAAAATCAAATTATGAGTCCTTTTCGTGAAGGTTTGTATGAATATCATCGAAAAGGAATGGATTTATTGCTCACAAAACCTGATGAAGCTCGTAATAATATTATCAAAACTTTGGAAGCATTGAAAGAAGTCAATCGATTAAAACCATCTTCTACTTTATTAAATGTATATTTTGACGCAAAAAACAAAGAAATTGTAGATATTTTTAGAGATTCAAGCCCTGAATTGAAACAAAAAGTAAGGTTGATTGTGGTTAATTTAGACCCAGCCAATGCTGTAAAATATGATGTTTTGGCAAATTAATTTTTGTCAATAGAATAAAATTTATAAAAAATATATCCACTAAAAAATAAAAAAATGACAATAGAAGAAGCCCAAAAAATAGTAGATACTTGGATAAATACTACGGGAGTTAGGTATTATAACGAATTGACAAATATGGCAATTCTAACCGAAGAAGTAGGCGAAGTAGCAAGATTGATGGCTCGAATGTATGGCGAACAATCTTTCAAAGAATCAGACAAAGACAGAGATTTGGGCGATGAAATTGCTGATGTTTTGTTTGTATTGATTTGTATTGCGAACCAAACAGGAATCGACTTGACAGATGCGCTCAAAAAAAATTTGGAGAAAAAAACAAATCGAGACAAAGAAAGACACGCCAATAATGAAAAATTAAAGTGATTTTTTTGCTCTTTTTTATGTTGAGATATACAAATTATCATAAATTCATTTGATTTTGAAATTTCCATTCATACGTATAACCCAATGAAGTCATCAAAACGGTGGCTTGATTATTTTCTGATTCTTGTTTCAAGAGTTCGCTTGCTCTTTCGATATTTTCTTTATCCAAATGGCTAAAAGGTTCGTCTAATAATAAAACCTCAAAAGGTTGCAAAATAGAACGAATAATGGCTACTCTTTGTCTTTCTCCATACGATAAAAAAGCTGTTTTTTTGTCTAATAAATGGCTAATTTGTAATTTTTCAGCCATTTTTTTGATGTTTTTTTGTTTGCCAATTTCTGTCAAATTTGCTTTTATCAACAAATTTTCTTCTGCTGTCAAATGCAAAAAAAGCCTTAAATCTTGAAATACAATCGCTATTTTATTTTGTCTGATTGATGCCCAATTTTGCAAAGAAAATTGTTGAATATCTTGATTATCTAACAAAATATTTCCTGTATAATCATTCCTAATTCCGTACAAAAAATGCACAAAAGAAGATTTTCCTTTGCCCGAAAACGCAGAAATTTGAGTCGTTTGTCCTGCTATAAAATTACAATTCGCTTGCCAAATATTTGATGGAATAGATTGATTTTCTATATTTTGCGAAGCCAAAGGAATTGGCAAAACATTTTTGAGTGTAATTTGCATAGATTGTTTAGTTTTTACTGGATATTTTTAGTTTTGTTCTTAAATCCGAACTTCCGCCTCTTATATTATAGTATTTACGAATATTGGAGAGAAAATATTTTATAATTTTTGTATGAATTTCTTTTTTTAAGGTAATTTTGATATTAGAGTTTTTTAAATGGTAACCAAAAATTGACAAAAATCATTAAAAATTCAAGAAAAAAGAAAAAAAATCCGTATTAATCCGCTAAATCCGTGTTATCTGTGTGCTAAAATCTCTTTCATTTAAAAAATACTATTAAAAAAAGAAAAGAGTAATTTTTAGCGTCTAAAACTTAAAACATACACTTTTCAATTATGAAAAAATTCATTTACAAAATTAGAAATATTTTTGATAAATTCCAAATAGTTACTCATAAAACTTACCAAAAAAATTTTTATAAAATTATTTGGAGTTTAATAAAAAGTAAAAAAGTATAATTACTTCTTTGGCAGAGCGTATCAAATCAATGCGTTAAAAATATTATTCGTCGTTTGGAGAGTTTTTTAGAGAAGTTTAATTTGATTATGAAAATAAATTTTTCTCTAAAATAATAAAATTATTCTCAAAAAAATCATTCTAACTGCCTCATAGCTAATTGTTTAAAAAGTCCTTCTTCCTGAATAAGTTGTTGATAAGTGCCTTGTTGAATAATTTTTCCCTGCTCGAAAACAAAAATTTTATCTACGTTTTGAATCGTACTCAAACGATGGGCAATAATAATTCGAGTGGCTTGTAATTTGGTTAAACTTTGTGTAATTACTGCTTGTGTAATATTATCTAAAGCACTTGTAGCCTCATCAAAAATAACAATTTTTGGTTTTCTAACTAAGATTTTTGCAATCAAAAGACGTTGTTTTTGTCCGCCTGAAAGCGTTGAGCCACCTTCATTGATGACCGTATTCATTTGCATAGGCATTTGTTTGATGTCTTCATCAAAGGCAGAAAGTTTGGCTGCCTCCCAAGCATCTTCTATGGTTAGGCTGGGAGAATGTCCAATAATATTCGATAAAATATCACCGGGCATCAATTGACTATCTTGCAAAACTGTTCCAATCTGACGACGAACCAATCGAATATCAGCCTGCGAAATATCTTGTCCATCATAATAAATAGCACCCGATTCTTGCATTTCAAAACCCAATAACAAACGAATTAACGTAGATTTTCCTGATCCTGAAGCACCTATGAAAGCCACTTGTTCGCCTGCTTCTATTTTCAAAGAAATTTCTTGCAATACCAATGGCATATCATTTTGATACCTAAAATGTAAGTTTGAAATCTCAATATTGCCTTTTAATTTCCCCGGATTATGTTTTTCTACATCACTTTCAGGCACGTTTTCTAAAATAGGTTTTGCCCTTTCGTACAGCGGAACAATTTTATAGGCAGTCAATAAAGTAGAACTCAAATGCAAAAGTCCTGCGGTAAATGCACCATAAGCCGCATAAAAAGCCAAAAAACTACCTGTACTCAAATTCATTTCTGTTTTTTGAAATGTATAAAATAAAATAGCCGTACCAAAAATAGGTATAATCATTTCCCAAACACTTTGCCAATTTTGTGGTTGTTGTGCTAATCTTGCTAAATATTTACTTTCTGTAAAAAAACGTAACCAATGTGTATAAGCGCGTATTTCTGTGCCTGTAACTCGAAATTTTGTTAAACCTGATAAAATTTGTAATGCCCAACCTTGCGTTTTTCCATCTGCTTCACGCCTTTTTTTCTCAATTTTTGCTTGTTTTTGTCCTAAAAAATATAAAATTAAAACTTGAAAAGCCACTAACATTAACGCTACAAAAGTCAATAACACGCTATAAAAAAGCAATAAAATAAGATTCAAACACGCAAAAACGCCTCCTAAAATACCAGTAATTACCATTCCTGATAATAATTTTCTGATTTCATTGATGCCCATAATTCTATCGCTCAAATCTCCCACCGAAAAATTTCTAAAAAAATGAACAGGTAATTTCAAAACTCTATCCAAAACTCCCGCTTGCAAACGATAATCCATCATTAATTCGAGTCGCAAAAGGGCTGTATTTTCTGTCAATTGAAAGATTAAATTGCCAAAAGTAACCAATAATAAGGCAAATCCAATTTGAAAAATTTGCGTTTTGGCTGCATTTGGAATAACTTCATCAAATAAAATTCCTGTCAAAATAGGCATAGATAAACCCAAAAAACTGGCTATCAAACCCCAAAATAATATTTTTGAGATGTCTTTTTTATTTTTTTCTAAAGAAAATTTTAAAATATCTTTGGTTGTTAGTGGTTTATTTTCAAAAGTAGGATAAAAAACATATCCAATTTTATCGATTTTTTTTGCGTTTTCTGAATTGATGATAAATTCTGTTTGCGTGTGTGTATTGTACGCTACAAAATTATTTTTTTGTGGAATAATAGCAATCGTTTCATTTGTTTTTGTCAAAAAACCAACCATTGCACTCGCATTTTTTTGATACCAATTTCCTTCTAATTTTACTTCTCTGTATCTAATTTGAGAACTTCGAGCAATTTCTCCCAACGGGTCAGGCGTATTTTTATTGATAGGCGTAACTAACGTAATTTCCTCAAAATTGGCAACCATTTGGCAAGCCAAAAAAAGTGCATCTTCTGAATCAAAAGCAATTCGATTCAAAAAATGAGAAGGATTTTTTCCTTCTAATATATTTTTAGTTTGATTTAAGGCGTTTTTAGTTTGTTGATATTGATGTTGATAACTATCAAAAAGTTTTTTTTTTTCGGTTATATCTTCAAAAATAATTTCATTTTTTTCGAGAGTTAAAATAATAACATCCAAACTTGCCATTCCTTGCCAAGCAGCTTCACTTTGTAATGCTTCTTGTGTTTGAATGAATTTTAGGCCTAAATTTCGTTGATTATTTTGCCAAAAAGAGCGTCTTGTCAAAGGTAAAATTAAATCATTTTCAGTATTTTCGATTTGAATTGTGCCATTGATAGAAACTTTATCGATTTTTTCTGCGGCTATTTTTGCCCACACGATATTTTTTTGGGCTGATATTTTTTCATCATTTCTTAAAATCAATCTTTCATTTTGTTGCACCAATACATCGGCGGTTTCGTTGGGATAACTTTTATTTTGAGCAATTTTATAAAATATATTTTCAATCCAATGGTCAATTTTTTGGGTAAATATTTCTTGTGTTTCTTGATTTTGATATAATTTTTTAAAATTTTCTAAAGTCATTTCCCAAATAATACTATCTTCTGTGGCATCAACTAAAAAAGAAATTTCAGTATTACTTTTATATACATTCATACCAAAAAGCAATTCATCTTTAAAAATTTCACTAAAAAAAAATCGTTTTCCTATCGGATTTTTTTCTTCTATTTTTGTGGTATAAAGATGTATATTTCCTGTTTCTAATAACCAAACACTTTCAGGATTATCCAATAAAAAAGGAGTATTGACAGTCAAAAAATGTTTTTGGCTGTTATCAAAAAAAGATTGCATTCAACAAAATATTTATGTATTGCAAAGTTATTAAAAAAATAGTGAATTTAAAATTTTATTGATTATTTGTTGTTTATTTTTTGGAAAATTATGAGAATAAATTTTTATTTGTTTTTTGCATATTATTTGACTATTTTTGCGTTTAAAATAAAAAAATAAATGGTAATTATTATAGGTGCAGGAATTTCGGGCTTGTCTTTGGCGTATTTTTTACAGCAAAAAAATATTCCTTATCAACTCATAGAAAAATCAAACGAAGTGGGAGGATATTTACAAACCAAAAAAATAGACAAGTATCAATTTGATTTGGGTGCAAATACCATTTTGACAGACGAATTTTTGATGAATTTTTTACAAGAAATTGGTTTAGAAAATGAAATCATAGAGGCAAAAGATGTTAGCAAAAATAGATATATTCTCAAAAATGGAAAATATTGTGCGTTGCCTTCCAAACCTCAACATTTATTATTTAATTCGTTTTTTAGTTGGAAAACAAAATGGAAAATCTATCAAGAATTAAATAAAAAAAAGGAAAATATTGAGAACGAAACCTTATCACATTTTTTTGAAAGGCGTTTTTCAAAAGAAATCGTTGATTATGCACTTACGCCTTTTGTGCGAGGAATTTATGCAGGAAATCCTGATAATTTATTGATAGAAAAAACTTTTCCATTGCTCAAAAAATACGAAAATGAATATGGTTCGGTCATTCGTGGCTTTATCAAAAACAAATCAGGAGAAAGAAAAAAAACAATTAGTTTTAAAAATGGTATGAATATTTTACCCGTTTTTATTGCTAAAAAACTATCAAATATTACATTAGATTGTGAAGTGAAAAATATAGAAAAATCAGAGGATAAATATATAATCCAAACAACCAAAGGAAATTTTGAAGGCGATAAAATTGTGTTTGCTTTGCCAAGTTTTAACGTTTCGAAACTTTTATGTAATATATTGCCCGATTCGAAAGTATTGAATGAAATAAACTACGCACCGATGAAAATTGTTTATTCAATTTATGAAAAAGAGAGCGTAAAACATCAATTAAATGGTTTTGGTGGATTAAATCCCGCCGTTGAAAATACGTTTGCTTTGGGAAGTATTTGGAATAGTTCAATTTTTGACAATAGATGCAAAGAAAATCAAGTAATGTTTACGACTTTTGTGGGCGGAAGTGCTGCACCAGAAAAAATAAAACTAAGCGAACAGGAAACCAAAGAAAAAGTACATCAAGAATTATCAAATTTTTATAAAATTACAAAAAAACCGATTTTTTCTTACATTTATTTTTGGGAAAATGCACTTCCTCAATATGATAAAAATTGTATCAAAGCACACGAATGGATTGAAAATCAACAAAAAAATAATATATTTGTCTGTGCAAATTGGTATGGTGGCGTTTCTTTGGGAGATTGTATCAAAAAAGCAGAAAATCTAACTAAAAATTTATTATAATTATGAAAAATAATCTCATTTTTATCTTCTTTTTTTATGTTGTATCTTTTCAAATTTTGGCACAAAAATTTGAAAATTACAAAGAAGAAGGCATTATTTCTTATTATACCGAAAAATTTGAAGGACGAATAACAGCCTCTAATGAAGTTTTTAAAAATGAAGAATTAGTTGGCTCACACAAAAAACTTCCGTTTGGTACAAAAGTTTTGGTAACGAATTTAACAAATAACAAAGAAGTTATCATTCGTATCAATGATAGAGGTCCGTATGCGTATGGGAGAATTATGGATATTTCTGAATCTGCTGCTAATAAAATTGGATTAGTAGAAACAGGAACGGTCAAAGCAAGTATCAAAGTAATCAGCGTGGGCAAGCAAGAAAACGCCAAAGTCGAATTCGATAAAAATTATTTGAAAGAAAAAAAAACACCCACAAATACTGATGATTTGACCATTGGAAAAACGTATAGTATTTGGAAAACCGAACAACTTCCCAAAGGTTACGGCATACAATTAGGCACGATGCAAAGTTCGGAGGCGAGTATAAAATATGCAAAAAAAATCTTACAAGACTTAAATTTTAAAGAAAAATCTTTTATTTCTGTCTATAAAAATGATAGCGGAGAGGTATCTTACAAAGTATTTTTGGGGGAATATCAAGACGAAAAAACAGCCAAAAGTATGATGAAAAAATATACTTCTGTGATTGGCACACAAACAATGGTTAAAAAATATTAGATTTTATCAAAAAAAATCACCAAAAAAATCACTCAAAAAAACAATTTATGAAACCATTTGCGATTTTTATTTCTGCTATTTTTCACCCGCTTTTGTTGCCGAGTTATGGTTTTGGCGTGTTGTTTTTTTTGAGTAATTTAACTATTTTTCCTACTTCTACGGACATAAAATGTCGTTTGTGGTTTATTTTATTTGTCCTTACTTTTGTCGTTCCTTTTTTTGTGATACTTGTTTTTTATTTCACTAAAAAAATTACAAATTTGATGATTGCAAACAAAGAAGAGCGAATCAATCCATTTTTATTTACTACTTTATTGTATTGTTTTTTCACTTCTTTTTTTTTGATAAATGAAAATTTGATACGATTTCCTGCACTCGGTATTATTTTGACAGGTATTACATTGTCTTTGGCAGTCTTAACTTTGGTAACTTTATATTGGCAAATTAGTGCGCATAGTATTGGTATGAGCGGTATGTTAGGAAGTACTTTAGCGTTACAAATGGTGTATGATAGTAATTTGTTGTTGCCTTTTTTTAGTTTGATATTTTTGACAGGTTTGGTGATGAGTATGCGTTTGTATTTGCAAGCACATACGCCTTCGCAAGTGTGGGCAGGAGCGGGAGTTGGCTTTTTTATTAACTTTTTTGTAGTGCTTTCTGTGGCTTTTTTTTAATCGTTTGTTTGAGTTGTCAATGTCGAAGACTTGACAAACTCAGACAAACGATATATCATAAAAATTACCAATAATATCTTTGCACCAAATAATTAGCAATTACTTCTTTGATAGTCGAAGTACTCATATCTTTTGCTTGTAATGTGAACACAATATTATCTTTTAAGGTAGTAACTCTTATTGATTTTCCATTGAGTTCGGTCATTGCTTCAGCTATTTTTTTACCTTCGTGATTTAAAATTTTGTATATTGTCATAATATTTCCACCTATCATTTCATTATTATTTGAGATACGTCCCAAACTTTTGAAATCTTGTTGTACATCATCGCCATAAATACTAATTGACGCTTGTCTATTTCTTTCTAATAAAGTTGTATTGTTATTATTATTTCCGATGGTATTATTTCCAATATTGTTATTAGGAACATTAATCATAGGTTTTTCTGCATACAAAGTAACAAATCTTTTTTCGCCTTCTTCACTAAAACCATTTTTGGTCAGCACGCCATTTCTAACTAAATATTTTGCTAAACCTTTTCTATCAATCACATCTGGATACGCTTTTTGATTTGATTTGATAAAAGTTACTTCTGTAATATCTAGTACGGTTTCAGATACTTTAGCCAACATTACTTCTTTGTCAGTATTATCTTTGATGCTATAAGTACTAATTGGGTCAAGTAATCCACCACCGCTCAACGTTTCAATACTTCCTACAATTTCATTATCTAATTTGATTTTTTTTGTTTTTTTATCAAATTCTATTTTTTGTTTTTGAGCAAACAAACCAATGTGGACAATCAATATAATTGTCAAAAAAAATATTTTTTTCATAATAATTTTACTTTTTTAAGTATAAACGAAAAAATTGATGAAATGTTTTGCAAAATTATATTTTTTTATTTTTAGAGCGTGCTTAAAAATTATTTCCACTAAAAAATTATTTTATTAAATACTTTTTTGTATATTATTTACATAAAAAAATAATTTCCCTTAAACCTTTATTTTTAAATGTTCCGTTACTGAAAAATCATAACATTAGTTTTATAAATCATCAAAATCAATCCTATGAGTATTCATATAATTTTTTCAATATTTTTTGTACTTCATATATATATTTATTACTTTTGCATAGAAAGTATATTTTTTCATAGTAGAGTTTTTTAGATGGTAGCCAAAAATTGACAAAAATCATTAAAAATTCGAGAAAAAAGAAAAAAAATCCGTATTAATCCGCTAAATCCGTGTGCTAAAATCTCTTTCATTTAAAAAATACTACTATATAAACATAAAAAAAATAATGCCAACAATCGCAGAAGAAAAAAAAACAAAACTAAGTCTTTTTTTAGAAAAATATGCTAATCACCCACATTATAAAGCCCCAAGAGGAAACGAATTGAACGCAAAATCTTGGCAAACAGAAGCCGCATTGCGTATGTTTTTGAATAATTTGGACGCAGAAGTAGCAGAAAATCCCGCCGAATTAGTCGTATATGGAGGCACAGGACAAGCAGCCCGAAATCGTGAATCTGTCGAAAAAATTATCGAAATTTTATTAGAATTAGACGATGAACATAGTCTTTTAGTCCAATCTGGCAAACCTGTAGGCGTATTACCCACACACGCACAAGCACCACGCGTATTGATAGCCAACTCAAATTTAGTTCCTAAATGGGCAACTTGGGAACATTTTGAAGAATTAAAACAACGCGGATTGATGATGTACGGACAGATGACCGCTGGAAGTTGGATTTATATTGGCACACAAGGAATTTTACAAGGAACGTATGAAACTTTTGCAGAATGTGGTAGACAACATTTTGGTGGAGATTTGAAAGGACGATTGTTAGTTACAGGTGGCATTGGCGGTATGGGTGGAGCGCAACCTTTGGCAGCAACGATTGCAGGGGCAACTTTTTTAGGAATTGATATTGATAAATCTCGAATCGAAAAAAGATTAAAAGATAAATATATCGATAAAATTACTGAAAATTATGAAGAAGCAGTTCGTTGGGCATTAGAAGCAAAAGCAAAATCAGAAGCAATTTCAATCGGTTTGGTGGGAGATATTGGAGATGTGTTAGAAAGATTATTAAAAGATAATATTATTCCTGATGTTTTGACTGACCAAACTTCCGCTCATGACCCTGTTTTTGGGTATGTTCCGAATGGTTTACATTTAGACGAGGTGGAAAAATTACGCAAAGAAAATCCTGTTTATTACAAAGAACTTTCTTTGAAATCGATGGCAAGGCACGTAAATTTGATGTTAGAAATGAAAAAAAGAGGGGCAAAAGTTTTTGATTATGGCAATAATTTACGCGAATTTGCCAAACAAGGCGGTTGTGAAAATGCTTTTGATTTCAAAGGTTTTGTACCCGAATATATACGCCCACTTTTTTGCGAAGGAAAAGGTCCTTTTCGTTGGGTAGCACTCTCTGGAGATGAAAATGATATTAAAGTTACAGATGAAGCATTAATGGAGGCTTTTCCTGAGAATACGCACATGAAAAAATGGTTGAAAGCCGCTCAAGAAAAAGTGGCTTTTCAAGGTCTACCTGCTCGAATCTGTTGGTTAGGAATGGGCGAAAGACAAAAAGCAGGCTTGATTTTTAATGAATTAGTCAGAACAGGCAAAGTAAAAGCACCGATTGTGATTGGGCGTGATCATTTAGATTGCGGTTCGGTTGCCTCTCCTAATAGAGAAACAGAAGCCATGTTAGATGGTTCTGATGCAGTGTCTGATTGGGCTTTATTAAATTTGATGGTCAATACAGCCGCAGGAGCAACTTGGGTTTCTTTGCATCATGGTGGTGGAGTTGGTATGGGGTATTCACAACACGCAGGCATGGTAATTATTGCAGATGGCACAGAAAGATCTAAAAATTGTATCACAAGAGTTTTGAATAATGATCCTGCTATGGGCGTTTTAAGACACGCAGACGCTGGTTATGACATTGCTAAAGAAACAGGCGAAAAATTTGGATTGAATATTTGGTAAAATGTATTGAATCTATCAAAATAAAAAAAACTTGCTTTTCAATCAAAAAAGCAAGTTTTTTTATTAACTATTTTTGATTACTTTTTAATATTTACATTTTCAAGCATCAAATTATTCATTACATCAGCTTCAAGCCCTACCACATAATTTTGTTTCATATGTAAAATTTCATCATAATATAAAACAATTACAGGCGAATTTTCCATCAGAATTTTATCCATTTTATGATAATCTGCAAAACGAGTAAAAGGATTGTCCGTTTCGTGTGCTTCTTCGAATAATTTATCGTACTCAGGATTAGAAAATTTAGTGGTATTAGGTCCGTTTGGCGTTAAATTTTTGCTATAATACAAGGCTAAAAAGTTTTCTGCATCAGGATAATCACCAATCCAAGAGGCTCTATACATTCCTGCTTTTCCTTCTTTTACCATTGTATTGTGGGCAGAGAATTTATTCATTTCGATTTTGATTTTTACACCAATTTTTTCGAAATCTTTTTGCAAATATTCAGCAATTTCTTTATCCGTTGTATAAGTATAAAGCGTTAATGAAGGCAAACCTTGACCGCCCGGAAAACCTGCTTCTTTCAATAATTCTTCTGCTTTTTTAGGATTATAAGCATATCCTTTTACTTGTGTGCTATCAAAAGATGGCAAGGCAATCGGTACAAAACCTGCTTCACCTGCCACCCCTAATCCGTGTCTTAATACTGAAATCAAACCTTTACGATTGACTGCATAATTTAACGCTTGTCTAACTTTTAATTTAGAAAAAGGAGAAGATGCGTCATCAACTTTAAAACCAATATATTCTGTGAGCATATATGGAATTTTTTCTACTTTGAATTTACCTGCAAATTTTTCTTTTACTTCGCCTGTTTTTTCCAACACAATTTCCCTTGATTGTTCTGATAAATTGACAACCAAATCTAAATCACCTTTATAAAACATATTAAATTCTGTATTTCTATCTTCTACAAAAGTAACTTCTACTACGTCAAGATGTGGCAAAGGTGTATTAGTTTTTGGATCATTTTTCCAATATTTAGGATTTTTATGCAAAACCATTTTATTTTTTTCGTCCCAATATCCTTTTTTCAACATAAAAGGACCTGTTCCTACTGGATTTCTACCTAAATCATCCCCATATTTATCAATGGCTTCTTCAGGCACTACATACGTATAAGGCGTAGCCAAGATATGTAAGAAAGCTGGGAAACGACGTTGTAAATAGATTTTAAAAGTATGATCATTGACTACTCTGAAACAAGTATCAGAAGGCACTCCATCAGATGCTTTTAAAACTTTATCAGCAAAAATCCATTTTCCTGTGCCTAATGTAAGTAATCTTTTGAAAGACCTTACAAAATCTTCTGCTTTTACCTCACGCCCTTTTCCGTTTGGAAAACAAGGATTGTCGTGGAAATAAATACCATCTTTGATAGTAAAAGTATAAACTTTTCCATCAGGGCTGATTTCATATTCTTTCGCCAATGCTTTGTGTGGGTCTAAGTTTTTAGTAAAATCAAATAACCCATTATAAATTTGGGTAACAGCCCAAACATTTGCCCTTGTACTCGCAAAAGCAGGATCTAACGAACTTAAGCCTCCTGTTTGGTTGTATCTAAAAGTTTTTTGTTTTGAGCCCTGTCCAGATTGTGAGCCTGAATTGCTACCTGTACAAGCCCAAAAGCTCATTAAAGTAATAGCCAATAATAAACGTTTCATAAATTAAGAGAGTTTTGTATTAAATATTTTTTAAGTCCCCACGCTCAATTATAATATATTTTTAAATTTTCTTTGGGGGATATAAGAAAATTTGTTTTTTATGTAATTTATTTATATTTTTGCAATATTAAAATAAAAAAGTTTTTTTTACAAGCAAAAACTGTTTTATTTTCTATCACAATGTAAATTACTACAATAATATGCAATTTTGCAAACAAATTATGAAAAAATTTATATATTTTTTTATATTTCTTACATTTGTATTGTTTCACAACGAAATAAATGCTCAAAATGATACTTTAGCGGTAAAAAAAATTGAAAAAAAAAAACTAAACTCTGTTACAAAAGCCACTTGGTTAGCTACTTTTATACCAGGTGCAGGGCAAATTTATAATAAAAAATATTGGAAAGTGCCTATTTTATATACAGGTTTGGGAGTATTGGGTTATTTTATTTATGAAAATAACCAATTATATTTAGATTTTAAAGATTCATTTGACCAAAAATATAATCGTTCAGTAGGTTTGCCTTATAATGCTGCCAATGACCCTTTTCCTTTTTTGAGAATGGAAACAGTCAGATTAAATAGAGATTTTTCTGCCAGAAATAGAAATTTTTTAATTATTATTACAGGTTTGGTACACGGATTGAGCATCTTGGACGCACACGTAGATGCGCATCTAAAAACTTTTGACATAAGTGATAAACTAACCTTAAAAATCGAACCTTATCAAGATTATTTATACAATAGTCCATTTGCAGGCGTTTCTTTGAAATTAAATTGGAGGAAATAAAATATTTTGGTTCTTAGGAAATTTGTGCGGAAAATCAATTTTTTTTCAAATGTGTTTTTTGAATTGCCTCCAGATTTATCTGGAGTATAATATAAAATTCAATTGTTGGCTTTAGCCGAAAATCTCTACATTTTTCAAATTGATATTTTTCTATATTTTCATAATAAATGGCTATTTATAATAAAATAAAATTAGCTCCGCAATAATTTCCAATGAACTATTATTTTTAGATAAAATCTATCAATAAACCAAAAAAAAAGACCGATAATTCAATCGATCTTTTTTTATGATATTCACTAATTATTTTACACGTGTATAAACTTCTTGTCCGCCCATTCCACCTGCTAATTCAAGTATAAGCGAACTTTCATCAAGTTTTTTAATTCCAAATTGTGTAAACTTCATGTCAGATTTTGGCAAATCTATAAACAAACCATTCAACCAATTTGGGTCTGTTAGCAACTTTGGAGTAACTGTAAAAATGGCTTCGTTATCTTTACCACCAATAGATATTGTGCCACGTCTTCCTTTGATAACGAGCATCGATTTACCTTCGAGTTTTTGTTTTTGTCCTGCTGGATCTAACGATTCAGTAAGTTCCCAAGTGCCTTGTAATAGTTTTGAGGCAGTTTTTTCGTCCATTTTAGGTGTAAGCGTACTTCCTTGTAATTGCTTGAAAGCTTCACTTTCTTCTATTTTTTCTTCTTCCGATTTTTCTTCTTTTGGTTCAGATTTTTCGGTAGATGTTTCTGTTTTTACTTTTTCAGTAGCTTCTGCTGCTGGTTTGTCTGTTTTTTCTTTAGTTCCGCAAGCCACTAAAAAAGCCATTGCAACAGCACATAAAATTAAATTCTTTTTCATCGTAGATAAAATTTGTTTTTTTTAATTAAAAATTATATAAATATATGCAAAGGTAAAAAACAAAATAAAAAAAACAAAATAGTTATATATTTTATTTCGAATAATGATAAAAAAATACTATATTTTTAAGAGCCAAAAACATCACGAAAAGCCAAAAAGTTTTCAGATTCTTCTTTGTATCTGATGTTACGCAGGTTTTAAATAAGCAGATTTTCTTTCGTTTTATTCTGCTTTCTTACATTTATATTCATTGAAAATCAATACTTTATGATAATGAAATTACCATTTTACAAATTAAAATTTTATCTTGTGTAACATCGGTTAATAGAGTTTTTTAAATGGTAGCCAAAAATTGACAAAAATCATTAAAAATTCGAGAAAAAAGAAAAAAAATCCGTATTAATCCGCTAAATCCGTGTTATCTGTGTGCTAAAATCTCTTTCATTTAAAAA
>JAAFJG010000005.1 GCA_013298075.1 Cytophagales bacterium
CTTGGTTTAGAATAAGCTAAATCAAAGGCTTTGTCTAAGCTTTTTTTAATTCACGACGAAAAGGAACTATACCACTGAATTTTGACATATTTTTTTAAGTTAAATATTATACGTACCACAAAATTATAAAAACATAATACAAAAAACAAATTTATTTCAAAAAACAAAAAAACTTTTTTTAAATAATAGCAAAACAACTAAATAACCCCTACAAGATAAGCCCCAGCGGTGAGGGAACTAAAAATAAGTTTTTTTGAGTGGGTAATTTATTTTTTAGATGTTCCCTTATGTTTAACTTAATAAAAAATGAAATCTATAAAAAGTGAAAAAGATAGATTTTGAGTTATTTTTATTCTCTAATTTATTCAATTAAATCTATCATTCTTTGAATATTAATATCAAAAGCACATTTAAAATGGTTAAAAGGACATTTTTTATGTCCATGAATACCACAAGGGCGACAAGATAAATTCTGTTGTTCTTCTATGACAAAATTTTTGTCTGATAAAGGAAAGTAACCAAAATCGACAATCGTAGAACAATAAATCGCACACGTGGGGGCATTGACCGCACTACACAAGTGCATAGGAGCAGAATCATTGACGTAATTCATTACTGCATTTTTCATCAAAGCCGCAGAGCCTAGCAAAGATATTTTGCCAGATAAATTAGTAATATTTATATTTTCTGAAGTTTTGATTAACTTTTCACAAAAATCAACATCACTTTTTGCACCTAATAAATAAATTTTATATTTTTGTGGTACTTTTTTTAGAAATTCTACCCATTTTTCGAACGCAAATTGTTTCGTAAACCAAACCGAGGTAGGGGCTACACATATATATTGTTGATTATTTTCTTGAGATTGATAAATACTTATCTCTTCGAAATGTTTAGAAGATGGATATAATTTTGGGCGGATAAATTGATTATCTGTGAGGTTTTGAACCAGCGATAAATTACGTTGAGTTTCGTGCCAATTTGCTTTAAACTCGTGTTTTAATCGAGTAGAAAAAAGAAAAGAAAATGGATTTTTACTAAATCCAATCGTTTTTTTTGCTGCTGAAAAATACGTAAAAATACCCGAACTTGCAAATCTTTGTACATTAATTGTACAATCATATTTATTTTTTCTAATTTTTTGAATGATTTGGTACATATTTTTATACTTGTTTTTTTTCTTATCCCAGATAAAAACTTCATTCAAAAAAGGATGGCTTTCTAATAAACTTTCGTTGCCTTTGCATAGCAAAAAATCAATTTTTGCCTCTATAAAATGTTGATGTAATTTTTCCAATAAAACGGTGGCTAAAATAACATCTCCGATAAATGCTGTTTGAATAATTAAGATTCGATTCATAGTACAAAGGTAAAATATTTTTTTTGTAAAAGTTTTTTTTAAAATTTATTTATCTAAAAATAATCAATTTTTTTTTCTAGGTTGGTTTTTAGGCTAAAAAAATAAGTACTCTGCCTACACCTATTCGTGAAACTCCTAACCTACTCAAAATAAAAATTTGGGTTCACTTTGAAATGATTGCGGATCTAATTTTGTTCTACTATGAAATAGAAATTTATTTTAAAAATATAGACAAATATCCATTTGAGAATCATAAAAATTTCGGATAGAGCCAATGATTGAATTTTATATTAACCTCCAGATAAATCTGGAGACAATTGAAAAAATACGGTTCAAAAAAATATTTTCATTTTCCGCACAAATTTCCAAAAACCAAAATTTGGAATGAAGATAAAGTACTTAAAAAATGAAGAAAGATTAGACAAACTTTAATAAAAAAGAAAAAATGGCTTCCTTAAAAGAAAGCCAAATCTAAAATATTATCCAAAGTGTACTTAAAAAGAAATAAAAATTAGTGTTTAAAATGCCTTACTCCCGTAAAAACCATTGCCACTTTATTTTTATTGCAATAATCAATCGAATCAACGTCTTTGACAGAGCCGCCGGGTTGCACAACTGCTGTAATTCCTGCTTTATGAGCAATTTCAACACAATCAGGAAAAGGAAAAAACGCATCAGAAGCCATTACTGCACCTTGCAAAGAAAATCCAAAATGTTTTGCTTTTTCAATGGCTTGTTCTAAGGCATCAACTCTCGAAGTTTGTCCCACTCCGCTGGCAATCAATACATTTTCATTGGCTAAAATAATCGTATTTGATTTGGTATGTTTACAAATTTTGAGGGCAAATTCTAAGGCTTTTATTTCATTTTTTGTAGGTATTTTTTCAGTAATGTTTTTAAATTGTTGCTCATTTTCAACTACATTATCTTTTTCTTGCCAAAGCACGCCATTTAATAAAGTTTTGTATTGAGCCGTATTTTTCAAAGGTTGTAATTGTTGTAAAATAATACGATTTTTTTTGCTGTTCAATGTTCCCAATGCCTCAGGGTGAAAAGAAGGCGCAATCAATACTTCAAAAAATAATTTATTCAATTCCAAAGCCGTTACCAAATCCACAGGACGATTCGTAGCAATCACGCCACCAAAAGCCGAAATTGTATCACATGCAAAGGCTTTTTGGTATGCTTCCAAAGGCGTTTCTGCGATAGCCACTCCACAAGCGTTGGTATGTTTTACAATCACAAAAGCCGTTTGCTCAAATTCTTCTACCAAAGCAATGGCTGCTTCCACATCTACCAAATTATTGTAAGAAAGTTCTTTGCCGTTTAATTGCTCAAACATATCGTATAAATTACCAAAAAAAACGCCTTTTTGATGCGGATTTTCGCCATACCTCAATACTTTTCCTTCCTTAAAACTTACTCTTAATTGTGTTAATTGTGTATGTTGATTAAAATAATTAAAAATATGACTATCATAATGCGAACTCGTAGCGAATGCGTGTGTAGCCAATAATTTTCTATCTTCTAAAGTTGTTCCGCCATTATTTTTTTCTAACATTTCAATCAATAATCGATATTGTGATTGAGCCGCAATAATAGCCACATCTTTGAAGTTTTTGGCAGCAGCACGAATTAAAGAAATGCCACCAATATCAATTTTTTCGATAATTTCGCTGTCTGAGGCTTGCGATTCTACCGTTTTTTCAAAAGGATATAAATCAACAATCACTAAATCGAAAGTAGGAATTTCATATTGTTCGGTTTGTTGTGCATCTTCAGAATTATCTTTTCGAGCCAAAATACCACCAAAAACTTTTGGGTGCAATGTTTTTACTCTGCCACCTAAAATAGAAGGATAACCTGTTAAACTTTCTATGCTTGTAACTTTTGCTCCTTGGCTTTCTAAAAATTGTTGTGTACCGCCTGTAGAATAAATATGTACGTCAAATTGTTTTAATAATTGGGTAATAGTATCTAAATTTTCTTTGTGATAAACAGAAATTAAAGCGGATTTGATAGGCTTTATAAGATTCATTTTTTACTGATTTTTGAATGAAAACGAAAAAATTTTGCAAATATCCATATTTTATTCGATTTAAACTATTTTTATTTAATTCTTAATAAAAACTTAATATTGAAATTTTAGAAAGATAATTTCAAATTTGAAAAATAAATTGATTACTTTTAATGATTATTTTTTTTAAAATCTTTATTTTTGCATTTTTAAACCTAATTTTTTTTATATGATAAAAATTGAACACATTGGCATTGCTGTCAAAAACTTAGAAAATTCGAGTGAATTATTTTCTAAATTATTTAATCAAATGCCTTATAAAATGGAAAAAGTTGAATCTGAAGGCGTAAATACTTCTTTTTTTAAAATTGGTGAAAATAAAATTGAACTCTTGGAGGCAACACAAGAACAAAGTCCCATTCATAAATTTATAGAAAAAAAAGGAGAAGGAATACATCATATCGCTTTTGATGTCGAAGATATTGAAACCGAAATGAAAAGATTAGAAAATGAAGGTTTTATATTATTAAATCAAATTCCCAAAAGGGGCGCAGATAATAAATTAGTTTGTTTTTTGCACCCAAAAGGAACAAATGGCGTATTGATTGAACTTTGTCAAGAAATAAAAGAATAACGTTTTTTTTTGTTAAAAAAATCAATTTATCAAGATAAAAAGATAATTTTATCGACTAAAAAATGACAATTTTATTAAAAAACATACACAAGTAATTAGATTTAATAAATTGACTTTCGAAATAATAATATTCAATTTATCTTTGCATTGTAATTAGTGAAAAAATGAAAAATAAGCGGTTGGATTAATTACATTTTTAAAGTGAAAAGAAAACTATTTTGATTGTCAATAGTTTGTGTGTAATCAAAAAATCTCCCAATATTATTGAGAGATTTTTTTATATTTACATAATTTCCGAAGGCTCAATAATCGCTCCTTGCCACGCAGGAATGATAGTGGCTAATAAATAAGGAAAAATTGATAACGCAAAAATCGACAAAATACTATTCCATTCCACAAAAGGATACAAAGAAAAATGTGGATACAAAACCGACCAGCCAACCAAAAAAGGAGTAAATAAAGGTGATTCTAAATAAAATGTATGCCATAAAGCTAATAAAATTCCTAACAAAGTAGCCGTTAAAGAGATAATAATTCCATCAAAAAATTTTACCAACAAAACTTCATCAATTTGCCAACCTAATGCTTTTAAAATACCCAATTCTTTTTTTTCATTTTGAGATAAACCCGAAGTTCGTTCCCAAATCAATAAAATAAAAGCAAAAATCGATAAAATAGACCCATAAATCCAAATTCCACCACGCCAACCAAACAAAGTTTCGTAAGTGGCTTGGAGTTGTTGTTTGGTAACGACTCGAATAGATGCATATTTTTGGTCTAATTTTCGGGCTACATTTTCAATTTCTGTTGCGTTATGTAAATTGATAGCAATATCTGTGATTTCATTCTCTTGGAAACCAATTATTTTTCGAGTATTTTCGGGAGAAATAATAATCAAATCTCTGGTTAATAAATCTGATTTGCTATCAAAAGAAGCAATAATTTCAAAATTTATCATCTTTCCTTCCATATCAGGAACGCCAAAAAATTCGCCTATTTGTAGCCCTCGCATTTCCAAAAAACCTGTTCCTACAATGGCTTGATTTTTTTGAATAGATAGATTTTTTTTGGATTGCATAAGAGCAGAAAATTGTAGCATTTTTAATTCTTTGGACAATTCTTCGAAGTTTTTTTGCGTTCCCATCAATGTAAAAACTGCTCCTGTTGAGTTATCAAAATAATATCCCCAAATTCTTGGATAAACATTTTTAATTCCTCTTATATTTGTCAAACTATCTACCCAATTTTTTTGCATCGGAATTAGCCTTCCGCCTGCTAATTTTTGTACCCAAATTTGTGGTAAATCCTGCGTTACAAATTGCGTTTCTTGTCGTAAACTATTCGTAAAAAAAATAATAGACGCATAAAAACCAACCACCAAACTATATACAAGGCATAAACTTAGTTGTTTACGCCATTTTCGTTGCATACTCATTATACTATATTTGAAAAGAGCAAAATAATTCATGCACAAAATTACATTTAAAAAAATAAAAGTGGAAGTTTTTTAGGAATATTATTTGAAAAAAATAAGTTTAATTTTACCATTCTTTATAAAAATAACCTACTGTAAGTTTAACTTTTACATGATTTATTGTACTTACATCAAATAAAAATAAATACTTAAAATTAGAAACTATAAAATTGATGAAAATACTTGTTTTTTCTAAAAAAATACTTATTTTTGCAAATAAAAAAATATCCTCTTATCTAAATTCTAAAATTATGAAAAAATACTCTCTTATTATTTGCCTTTTTTTTCTATGTATATCAAATATATCCGCCCAAGATTCGCCTTGGAAAGATTATAAAAGCAATGTTAGATTAAATTTTTTCTCTCTTTTTATAGGTAAACTTTCTGCACAATATGAATATCAATTTAAAAAACATAGTTTAAATGTAGGTTATAATTTATCTTTCAACAACGATAAATTAGGTTATTTAGCAGGTTTGAATTATAGATATTATACAAGTGATAAAAGAAGTTCGTTTTTTTTTGGAGGCGTAGTTAATTATTCTGACTATTCGGAACAGGTAAGCACCAAAGATTTAGCTGATATTTCTCAAATTTTTAGGTTAAGAGGAAAATGTATTACGATTGCACCCAATGCTGGTTTTCGTTGGAATATTTTGAGAATATTTAATATTACAGGACGCTTTGGAATAGGTGTACCTTTTGTTACAGATTTTAGTTGGCAAACGCCCACTACCTTGCCCAATGACGATAATCAAAGTAGTTTAAGGCGACAATTTAGGCTAAATTCTGCTTTTGATGGCGAACTTTCTTTTGGTATTAGATTTTAAATTTTCTTTTTTTTACATATATATTTAAAACAAATTATGAAATATTATTTCACACTTTTCTGTTATTTTTTCTTAATAACTTTGCCAATTTTTGCACAAGATAATGCAGAATTTGCTAGTTATGTACTGCCTGATTATGAAATTACCAATGCCAATAAAGGTGATATAAATAGTGATGGAATAATAGACGCTGTTTTAGTTTTGAAACATAAAACAGAAGAAACGAGCAAACAACCTACTTTAAGACCTGTTTTGATTTTGATAGGTCAAAAAAATAAAAAATATGTGGTGGCTTTGAGACAAGATAAGTTAATTTTGTGCAAAGCTTGTAATGCTTCTGCTAATCCAAAAGAGCCTGCTGCCAAAGTAGAATTTAATGAATTAATAGTCGAAAAAGGACAATTTTCATTCAATTTTTATGGCGGAAAAAAAGCAAAATGGTCAAGAATTCTTATCTTTAAATTTGATGCAGCCGCTTCAAAAACTGCCAAAAAAGATACTTGGTTTTTGCATACGGACACGATGGAAAGAATGGAACAATTACCCAATTTAGATTTTACTACTAAAACTTTGGTCAAAGGACCTCCAAAACCAAATTCAGTCAAGTCAGATTTTAAAGATTATGATTCAAAAGTAACTTGGTTTATCAAAAAATAAATTAAAAAATATTGCAAAAAATGTCAATTTCAGTCGAAAATCTTACAAAAATATACGGCAAACAAAAAGCCGTTGATAATATTTCTTTTCAAATAGAAGCAGGAAAAATCATTGGCTTTTTGGGTCCGAATGGAGCAGGAAAATCAACCACAATGAAAATTGCTACAGGTTATATCCCGCCCACACAAGGCACAATCAAGGTTTGTGGGTATGATGTAAACCTTCATTCAATTGAAGTCAGAAAACAAATCGGTTACTTGCCTGAGCATAATCCTTTGTATTTAGAAATGTATATCAAAGAATATTTAGGATTTATTGGGCATTTGCATCATATCAAAGGGCAAAAATTGACTAATAGAATTAAAGAACTAATCGAGACTTGTGGATTGACAAAAGAACAAAATAAAAAAATCGCTTCGCTTTCCAAAGGATATAGACAACGTGTAGGATTGGCGCAGGCTTTGTTGCATAATCCGCCCGTTTTGATTTTAGATGAGCCAACGACAGGTTTAGACCCCAACCAAATTTTAGAAATTAGACAACTTATTAAAGAAGTTGGAAAGGAAAAAACCGTTATTTTTTCTACGCATATTATGCAAGAAGTGCAGGCGTTGTGCGATAGAGTGATTATTATCAATGGCGGACAAATTGTGGCTGATGGCACAGTCGATATGCTCAAAAACCAATCTCAAGAACAAAATATTATTTTGATTGAAGTAGATAAAAAATTAAATACAGAAGATTTTTTGGTTTTAGAAGGTATAAACGATATAAAATATGTAAAAAATAATCGTTATCAAATTTCTGCTAATAAAGAAATTGACGTAAGAGCCGCTATTTTTCATAAAATTAATGAAAAGAAATTAGTGCTTTTAGGAATGCAACAAATTGAAAATTCTTTGGAAAATATATTTAGAAATTTAACTAAATAAAAACTAAATAATCGAATGGTATCAGAAAAATATGAAATCGTTAGGAACTAAGTAGCAAATAATATACCCACCGAGTACGATTCCTTCAAGGTTTTTAAAACCTTGAAGGAATTTTTTCGATAAAAAACGCTTTTAAATGGGTATTATATTTTTTAGAAGATCTCTTATTGGTTTAGAAATTCACGCACAACTCAAAACCAATAGTAAAATTTTTGTAGGAGATAGTACACATTTTGGAAAAAATCCGAATATAAATGTGAGTGTAATTACGTTGGCTCACCCCGGAACTTTGCCAAAAACAAACAAAAAAGCAGTCGAAATCTGCGATTAAAATGGGAATGGCTACCGATTGTCATATAAACCAAAAAACAATATTTGCTCGAAAAAATTATTTTTATTCTGATTTACCCAAAGGATTTCAAACGATAGGAGATAAAAATCCAATTTATAAAAATAGTAGTTTAACTATTCAATTTAAAAATAAAGAAAAAATAAATGCTAAATTAGCAAATGAATTGTTTTTAAAAAAGTAAAAATAATTTATTTTCGCCCATAATCTGCAGGAATCTGTCCCCAATTTTCTGTGTCCCATTTCAAAATCGGTACTCTAAATGTATTCGTTTTGAGCCATTCTAAAGCCCTATCTACTTGGCTGAACAATGGCTCATTTTTTTTGGTGCGTTCTTGGGTAGTCTTGATTTGTATTTTTCGAACCCAACTCATCGCAGTCAAAGAATCGGAATAAATAGGGAGATGAATTTGATTTTTTTCGAACCAAGCCAAAGCATATACCAATGCTAAAAATTCTCCCAAATTATTGGTGCCATCTTCTAAATTCCCTTGCGAAAAAATAATTTCTTTTGTGGCAGTATTTACACCTCTATATTCTACCATACCCGGATTTCCACTACAAGCTGCATCAACAGAAATACTTTCCAAAATAGGAAAAGTATTATTTTTATTAGTTATAGTATTTTCTTTTTTTTTATCTTTTTTTTTTGTAATAGATGCTTGATAAGGTTTTTGAAATGCTTGTTCTGCTTCATTTTTAGTAGCAAATGATTTGTATTTGGCATCTGCAAAACCATCAATTTGAGCCTTACAATCATTCCAATTTTCAAAAATACCTGTTTTTTTTCCTTTCCAAACTACATAAAATTTTTGTTTTGCCATTGTGAATATATGATAAAAAATAGTTGTTATTTCAGCACAAAAATACTGCTTTTTATCCAAAAAAACAAAGCAATTTATTTGTTATCAAATTTTATTTTTTCGTATCAATTCTTTGATATATTTTATTGGTATATCTAAAAGATTTGCTATTTCAGGAATTTTCATACCTTTTGAAAAGCATTTTAATATTATTTCATTTTTGCTTCTTGCTTCGCCTTCTGCTTTACCTCTTGCTCTTCGGCAGCTTCAAAGTAAGCGTTTTCTACTAATTCTATTATACCCATATTTTTTTGTTGTTTAGTGATAGTACTAATGTTACTATCTAATTGTTGAGTAACGATATTTTTTTTAATGCTAATATAATTACAAGTAGAATAAAATATTTGACTTAATGAAACTAAAAAAGTTATTTTTTTGAATAAAATAACTTTTTTAAAGTTTGTTCATAATCAATATTTTATATCAGAATTATAGAAAAAATATACAATCGAATTTTATTTTTTACCTATCAATTCTTTGATATATTCTATTGGTATATCTAAAAGATTTGCTATTTCAGGAATTTTCATACCTTTTGAAAAGCATTTTAATATCATTTCATTTTTGGCTCTTGCTTCGCCTTCTGCTTTACCTTCTGCTTTACCTTCTGCTTTGCCTTCTGCTTTGCCTTCTGCTTTGCCTCTTGCTTCGGCAGCTTCAAAGTAAGCGTTTTCTACTAATTCTATTATACCCATATTTTTTTGTTGTTTAGTGATAGTATAATATTACTATTTAATTATTGAGTAATGATATTTTTTTTAATACCAATATAATTACAAGTAGAATAAAATATTTGACACAATGAAACTAAAAAAGTTATTTTTTTGAATAAAATAACTTTTTTAAAGTTAGTTCATAATCAATGTTTTATATCAGAATTATAGAAAAATATACAATCAAATTTTATTTTTTACCTATCAATTCTTTGATATATTCTATTGGTATATCTAAAAGATTTGCTATTTCAGGAATTTTCATACCTTTTGAAAAGCATTTTAATATCATTTCATTTTTGCCCTCATCTTTACCTTCCGCTTTGCCTCTTGCTTCGGCAGCTTCAAAGTAAGCGTTTTCTACTAATTCTATTATGCCCATATTTTTTTGTTGTTTAGTGATAGTACTAATATTACTATCTAATTGTTGAGTAACGATATTTTCTTTAATGCTAATATAATTGTAAATAAAATATAAAATTTTTTTGACTTTTGCATCATTATATCCTGCCTCTACTAAGTCTTTTATCAAATTTGTTTTCCATTTTAGTTGTGCTGCATCTGTTTTGGAGTCTTTATCTAAGGCTTTTCGCACTGCTAACATTATGTAACTAAAAATATTATCTTTGATAAAAAGTGTATTAAGAGGTTTTTTCAATATTTTGAATGTTAAAAATTTATACACTAAGTTTACTGTTTCATTTTTATAAACAAACTGAGACGGCTCATAACTTTTATTTTCATCACTATACAAAGCAAAGGTCATAATATTTTGAGAAGAATATCTATCAAAAAGTCTATAAAAAGTTACAAACATTCTTTCTGAAAAATTATCATCTTTATAACCTTGTACTTCTATATGAAAATAAATAACTTTTTCTAACCCATTTTTCAAAAAAACTTTGATAAGTTTGTCTGCTCTTTTTAAGCCCAAAGCCGTTTTATCTTGAATTTTTGCTAATTCTGTGTCCAAAAACTCACAAGGTTTGTTCATATCTACGTTATTTTTTACCCAATCAGGTAAAAAATAAGCCATAAACTCAAAAGAAAAATCTTCAATAATTGATTTCCAAAGTAAATCTTTACTAATTTCAACGATGTTATTTGCCATTTTTTATTTTTTTTCTTATTTATAACGGAAAATAATGTATTTTAGTTTTTTTGATTAAACATTTTTTTGAAACTTGTGCATTTTATTTTTTATCCTTATTTTGTATTATATCAATTTCATCGATACCAAAATAACCAGCAATATTTCTATTATAATAAAAATCTTTATGTTTAAAATCTTCGTGAAATAAAAAAATTGATTTTAATGCTTTAGGAGTTTGCTCTAATTTGATTGATTTTTCTTTTCTTTTTACGGCTTCTTGAATTTCTATAAATCTTTTTTGATTAAAATTGGCATATTTCGGAGCGACTAAAAATATTTCATAATAAGCTGAATTAACTAAATAAGCACTTGGCATTATCATCAAAATAATCAAAAACAACATAATATTTTTAGATATATTTTTATAATTTGATACAAATACTATCATAATATTATCATCAATTTTATTTGCTTTAAAAATATATGAAGCTAAAATTTGCAGGTTGCAAAAAAACAATATTAAAAACAATAAATATAACAAACTTTGAACTCTTGGTATTTGATAATGTCCTAATCGTACATTCAAGGCATATATCAACCAAAACAACATAAAAGATAAAAAAACAAAGAAAAATGGGTGAATTATTTTTTGAATATTTAGTTTAAAATTGATATGAATTTGATAAAAAATAGGTATAAAAACGAAAGATAGTATCCATAGTGAGCCATTATTTAACCAATTTCCTACATCAGAAATAGTAAAATACAACGTTAAAATGATTAGTTTGAGAATCGGTTTTTGTGCATAAAAATCTAAATTTTGTCCGCTTGTATCTATCGCATTTAGTCTTGCAAAATTACCGGGCGCAGATATCATCACACAAGAAGCGATAAAAGCAATCACTAATAAATAAAAAATAGGATTACATATTTTTTTAGTATTTATATAATGATGTGTCCAAAGAAAAAATAAAATTGCTCCATGAAAAACAACCAATAATTCGTGACAACCAATCACAATTATATTCAAAAGTTGTAAAAAAATATACAAAAATATATTGTATTTTGATGTATCAAATAAGTATCGAAATAAAAAACTATAAAAAATAAATAAAAAAATAATAGGCAAAAAGTAAGCATTTGCACCCACAAACCAATATAAAAATTCACTCAAAGATGGTATCGCATATAAAATAAATGCAAAGAAAAAAGTGGCGTATAAAAATGAAGATTCTGTTATTTTTGAGGTATTAGTTTGTAATATATTTTTAAAAAAATAATATAAAACTCCCCAAAATGATAGTAAAAATGATATAGTGATTATTTTTAATCCTATCATAGCCATATTAAAATCATATTTTAATGGATTAAGAAAATAAGCAGTGGTAACGACAAAATATCTTCCTGTAAAATTAAAATAATATTTACTAAAAAAAGCACTAAGTCCTTCTTTGCTTGACATAGCAAAATGAAAATCATCATTTTGAGGTTGAATATAAAAAGCCAACACAAAAAAAGGTAAAATAAGAATAATTAAACCAAAATATATTACTTGTTTTTTCATCTGAAATTTATAGTTTTTGTGAAATTATTGCGAAACTAATTTTACCATAAATAGAAAATATAAATTCGAACAGTACAAAATTTTTCAGCTAAAGCCATATTAAATTTTATATTATCCTCCAGATAAATCTGGAGGAAATACAAGAAATATTTTGCAAAAAATAGATTTATTTTTCACATAAATTTTCTAAAAATTACTATCTTTCTAAACAGTCAAACCACCATCAACCGTAATCATAGCCCCAGTAAAATACGCTCCTGCTTCTGCTGCCAACAATAAGGCAATATCTGCCACATCATTTGGTTCGCCAAAATGTTGAATAGGTTGTTGTTTTAAAAGTTCTTTGCTGATATATTCGTTATCGGTCAAAGCCTGCGAAAATTTAGTTTTGATCACACCCGGACAAATTGAATTAACGCGTATATTTTCACCGCCCCATTCTTTTGCCATTACTTTTGTCACCATATTCAAAGACGCTTTTGTTACGCTATAAATACCCAAACCTTGCTCAGGAGAAAGCCCCGCCACACTGCTAATATTGATAATACTTCCGCCCCCTTTTTTACGCATCAAAGGTTGTGCTAATTGGCACAAATACATCGGACCTTTTACATTAACCGCCATCATTTTATCAAACGCATTGAGGTCGGCTTGTAAAACGGGACCAAAAATAGGATTTGTAACCGCATTATTCACCACAATATCTACTCCACCATACACTTCTACGGTTTTTTCAATCATTGCTTCGATTTGTTTCATATCGCCCATGTGACAAGCCAATGCCAAAACCTCAATGCCTTCTTGTCTAAATCTTCGGGCAACTTCTTCGACTGCATCTAATTTTCGGCTGCTGATAACTACTTTTGCACCCGCTTTTCCATACGTATATGCGATGGCTTCGCCAATGCCTTTGCTTGCCCCTGTGATGATGGCTACTTTGTTTGTGAGGTCAAATCGTTGAGATTGATTCATTTTTTTATTTTTTTTGTATTTTATTTTTTAAAAAGTCTAAATTTTCGTTTTTCTAATTTTGCTTTTTCCATAAATTCGAGTCCTTTATCAATATAAAATCTATCAAAAGTAATCGGAATTCCGTTGGCTGGCAACGTTTGTCCTGTGTTATGAATATGAAAAGCCTGCCTAAAATCTCTGTCTTCTAAATATTGTCCGTAATTTTTTTTTGCCCAAATAATACCAAATTTTACAGCATCTTTTCCTGTCAATTCATCAAGCGTAATGCCCAAAGGAATACAATGATAACCCATAATTTGAAATGGACCCCAAGAAGTAGCCATTTTTTTAAGTGTAGTTTCGGTCAAAATTTTGAGTTGTTTGGTCGTAAAACGTCCATATCTTTTAGATTTTCCATCTCTGACTTCTTTCAATCGTTTAAAAACGTGTGGTTCATATCGGTTGCCCGCAGGAAACTCTCCGCCTGATTCTAAAATACAAAGAGATTTAAAATAATGTGCTGGAAGATTGGTTTCAGTACAAATTTTATCGATTTCTTTTTCGTAATTCGCTTTCATTTTATCCCAAGCACCCAATTTTTTTTCTTCGAATGTAATTTGATACAGCCAATATAGGACTAAAAAAAAGAAAATCCAAAAAAATAAATTGTATATCCAACGCATTTTACTTAAAAAAAATATTAATCAATGTTTTTTTACTAATTATTTTTACATTATTTTCCTACTCTTCACAAAAATTTTATTCTTATAAAACGGATTTTTATACAAAAAATTATGTTTTTGATGCTACAAAAATAAAACATTCCCTCAAAGATAGCAAATAATAACTATATTTGAGGGAATATTTTTTGTAAAATATTGATTATCAATACATTAAATAATAAAAAATATCAATTATTTTTCTGATTAGATTAGTTCAAAGGTTTTCCTTGATAAAAATCTAACACTTTTTTTCTGAATAAATAATCATATTTAGAACGAATTAAATCGGTAGCCGCATTATCGCGATTGATGCGGGCAATCGTAAAATCTGCCAAATTTGATGCTCCCGCATTGTATCTTTTTTCTTGAATAGCAAAAGATTGTTGTTGTGCTTCTGCCTGCGTAGAGCGTGCTGTGTAAGTATTATAAGCCGAAAGTGCGTCAGTATAAGCCTGCTCAATCGTTTGTCTTAATTGATTACGCACCAATTTCGATTGTAATTCTGCATTGCGTAAATTCACTCTTGAGTTAGCAATATTATTTTTTACTTGTCCTTGATTAAAAATCGGAATATTCAAAGAAAATCCAATTTGTTGACGAAAGTTATCCGAAACTTGCTCTCTAAAACGATAATCTTCCACCGTTCTCGTACCCGAAAAAATCAAAGAATTAACAGGAAAATTTGGGTCATTGTTCACAAAACCAATCGTTTGTAAGGAAACAGAAGGCACAAAACCATATTTTTTAGTGGCATTCGAATAACCCGAAAATAAAGTTCCATTCAAAGTCAAAGTCGGATACATACCTGCTCTCGCAATTTCTATGCTATACATTCTACTTCTAATCGTTTCGTCTGCACTTTTGATATTGGGCATTGCTCCCTCCGCACTTTGATAAATTTGTGCAGGCGTTTCAGCAATTTGTGTTACTTGTAAATTATCAATATTAACACTTTCAATATCAAAATTATTATCAGCAGGCATATTCATTTGTTGTTGCAAACGAACTTTTGCTAATAAAATTTGATTATTCGCATTCGTTACCGCTAATTGATTATTTGCCAAAGTTGCTTTCAAATTGATTAAATCACCTTCTGCGACTGCTCCCGCTTTAAATAATTTTTCTGTTCTTTCTAATTGTGTTTGCGTAGAATTTACGTTTTTATCCGCCACGACTAATAATTCTTTTGCTTGCAACACATTCAAATATTCCAAAGCAACATTCAAAGAAACCGTATAACGTGATTGTTCTGCATTTAATTTTGAAATTTCAATTTCTTTTTGATTACGTCTGATAGTGTTTTTGGTCTGAAAACCATTGAACAAATTTACGCTTGCTTGCAAAGCAAAGTTATTCGAATTTACTTGTTGATTCACGAATTGATTAGTAAATGGATCTACTGAACGACCAAAATTGTAGTTTTGAGAAGCATTGGCATTCAAAGTTGGGTATCTTACCATTTTAGATTGCTCCAAATTATTTTCGTTACTTTGTATCAATAAATCATTTTGCATAATTATAATATTATTTTTTTGTGCAAAATCGATACAAGTTTGTAAATTCCAAACATTTGTAATAGGTTTTTCTTGTGCATTTGCTTTTTTTGTACCAATAAACAACCAAACACAAATAAGGAAAAGCCAAGGTAAAATATAAGAATGATTTGATTTTTTTAAATTTTTCATAAAAAAAATAATTTTAAAAAATGGATATATGTTGTATAATGCGTTACGCAGTAATTATATTTTTATTTGTGAAAAAATAAAGAAAAATATTACAAAAAAACGAAAAAAAATATTTTTTATATAATTCTATGTAAAAACAACTACTATGTAATACATATAACTAAAAAGAAATAAAAAAGTTTCAAAAATTGATTTTTTTTTTATTTATTTTGATTTTTAGGGGACATATTAGATAAATTAACATAAAATTTTATTCAAAGCAAAACATTTTTATTGAAATGGTTGTTACAATATGGGTGACATAGTTGTAAAGGCTATAAAGGCTTAAATTTAGTATAAAAGATTTTTTTGTATTTAAAACATTAATTAAAAATAGATACGACAAATTCCCGTAAGTATTTTTTATTCATTTAACCAGATACTAAAATTTAAAAGTATTGAAAAATGCCTTAATCATCTTTAAATAGCCTTTTTATTTTAAATTCAAAATGTCACTCATATTGGTTGTTATGTTATCAAAAAAACGAAAAACTAAAAATGAAAATTTTATTAGACGAACTTTTTTTATTAAAAATACAAAAACAAGTGCATCAGTTATTAAAAAGTAAAAATAAATACTTTGAAAATACGACTAATTTAGCATCTCCTTATATGGATTGGAAGCTATCAGATTTTGAAAATTTATCAGAAATAATAAATAGTAAAACTATTATGGGGGGGGTAAAAATATAATTAGTTCCTCAACATTACAGCGAATTTTTGGGCATAAAGATAAAAACAAATCTTTCAAAATACAGCCAAAAAACAAACAAATACTTGCTTTATTTTTGGAATATGAATGTTGGGAAAAGTTAGAATTAGCATTATTTCATCTGCTTTCTGATAAAATTGTATTAGATATTGAAGTTAGAAAAAAAGTCAGCCAAATATTAATCGATATTGTGTGATAAAGTGTTGATAATCAATGCAATAAAAATATTCGATTTGGCTGAAATTAGTTTTTAAGATGCTTTAATTTTGCACCACTTAACAAATAGTGTTAAGCAACTTAAAAAATAAAAAATGAATTTTAAAACTTTTTTCCGACTCCTCTCAGTAATTTTAGTAATTTTCTGTTTGTATTCATGCAACAAACAAGTAAAAAATGAGGATTTACCACCTTTGGGAAATTCTATAAAAAATAGTATTGTGAAAAGACAAGGTCAAACATACTTTGATGGTAGTAAAATCGTGTTCCAAGATCCAGAAACTTTTGAACAAGAAATGAATACAATAGAAACAGAACAAGATGCTGAGATGTTTGAGCACAAGTTCTCTTACTACACATCATATAGGTCGAAGTATTATCAAATTAACCAAAAACAAGATACGTTAATTGATGAAGCACTTTCTTCTGTTTTAAATAGCGATGGAGTCGTCCAAATAGGTGATTGGGTATTTAAGTTAGACATGCCAAATGAAAAAGTTTATGTTATTGGGAACACTGATACTGATGGAAATTATCAGGACTTAGTATCAGGTAATACTCAGAATAGTAAAATATTAGAGTTTAGTACAGATGATAATGTCATTGACTTGCTGAAAGAAGGCGTTAAAACTCAGTCTGATAACAGAGTTAAATTTTGGGGCTGGTTTTGTAGACGTGCAGGGTGCGGCAGTAGGCAGCAAATGAGTAAACGTATGCTAATAACTTCAAATACAGAACTACAAGTTACAAGTTGGTATAGAAAATTTGGAGTTTGGTTTACTTTTTCATCAATAGCAAGATATCATAGAAATAATAATATGCCACCTGCTTTATTTAATGAAAGAGGATTTTCTCAAAATGTTAGCTTTAGATGGCGAGTAAAATGTACAAATAGAAGAGGTGAAGGAAGATGGACTTCAAATCCTACATTATACTTTCAATTAGTTACAGGTAACGGAGGGAGTAATGCTCTTGAGTCTATTTATCAATATAGAAAATATGCTTATCGTGGTGTTTCTGGTTTAATGTTATTAGACATGGACGCCAGCTATAGTTATAACGGCATTAGTGCCACTAATGGTGGAGTATTTCCAGTAACAGCAACAGCACCAAGGATATTCTGTGATAATCAGTAAAATTTATTTTATTAACATTTAAGATATTGCCATACAATGTTGAATTATAAGTGGTAAAAATTTTGTATAAAATTACTAAAATAAAATACCACTTCTATCTAACCAATAAAAACTATATAAAATATATTTTCACTCTCAAAATATATTTTATATACGTTTTTAGAATTGTTGTTAATTTTCAAATTTATATTTTTTACATACATTATATGAAAAAAAACATATTATTACTTTTATTTATTTTGCTTACATTTTCGCAGAATATAATCGCCCAAAATAATCAATCAAGATTAAAATTAGGTCTTTCAGTAGGTTTAAATTTAACAAGCCCAATGTCTCAAAACGATAACTTATCTCCTTACTTAACCAAATCTTTTTTAGGATATAGTTTCGGAGCAGAAGTGCGTTATCAATTACGAAATAGATTTATACTACATACAGGATTGTATTTTACACATAAAAGCTATCAAATGCCAACTACGGTAGTTATTTATACAGATATGCAAACACCTTCAGAACACAAAGCAATCGTAAAAGATGAATTTAACGACATAGAATTGCCTATTATATTGAGGTACCAATTATCTAAAAAATATTTAATTGATGTAGGAGTCGGAGCAGTTCTTGGTTTTGCACAAAGAAGTCGACAAAATCTTATCGTACAACAATTACCTATGTATAATTTTAGCTTTAATCCCGATGCAGGCGTAAAATCTCCACAAAGAATTAATTTTCATGTATCAGCAAGCTACACACATTCTTTTAATAATAAATATTATGTAGGCATAGAACCTTACTATCAATTTGACTTAAATGCTATTATTCTTGATACAGGTTATGAGCATATTAGTTATGGGGTACGTACTTTCTTTTTAATGCCTGTAAAATTAAGAAACAAGAATGCAAAAAAATAAATATCTAATTTTAATATTTTTGTCCTGCATCTTATTTAAGTTACAAGCACAATCTAATGATTTATCACTTCCTGCATTAGAAAAAAATAAATTTCAAAATTTAGGAATAAAATTTGGATTTTACGGCTCTAATCAAATTATAGAAGGAAGTGGTAGTTTGCCTTTGAATACAATTGGTCAATATCCGATTTTTACGCAAAGTTTTTTATTATTTTATGAATTTCAACCAGAAAAGGCAATTTCTTTTCAGTTGGGTTTGGGTTATAGGCAAAGAGGTTTTAAATCAGAATTTCGTTATGAACCAAGTATTCAAAAAAATGTTCCTAATTTGAATAATGAATTGAAGATTAGTAGATTTGGTAATTTGAATTTTGATTTTATCGTTAAAATAACTCTTGCCAGAAAAAAAGATTGGAAAATTTACTTCTTAGCAGGGAATCGAATAGATAGACTTATTTCTTATGATAGCCCATTTTGGGGAGAAAATTCTGCTTATTATTCAAGAATTCAATGGGGAACAACTTTTGGAATAGGAGGAGAATATAAAATTAAAAAATTTGGAACTATATTTATTGAAACCGATATCGATACTAAATTTATGACTGTTATGCAAGATTTTGATTTCAAAACAAAACGAGTAATTCAAGATGTAGCTTTGGGTATGCAAGTAGGTTTAAGGTTTTGAAAAGAAAAATTTAATTCCATAACTGATTTAAGTATTAAGCAAAGCGTTACTTAAATCAATATGGGTGACATAGTTGTAAAGGCTATAAAGGCTTAAATTTAGTATAAAAGAATTTTTTGTATTTAAAACATTAATTAAAAATAGATACGACAAATTCCCGTAAGTATTTTTTATTAATTTAACCAAATACTAAATCCGACTTTCCGCACCGCTGTTTTAGTTTAGAGTATTTACTCAAAAAAATATAAATATTTAAAAATTTACACATAAAATATATTTAATTTATCTGAAAATTTACCCGATTTATTAATTTTTATTCAGTTTATTGTTAAAATAAAAATTATTAGATGATTTTGCCAATAAATTCTCGAATTTTAACGATAATACTCATTTTTAAAAATAGGGTGCGGAAGGTCGGCTAAAAATATGCTCAAAAGTGTTAAAATAGCACCTATGATAGTAAAAGAAACGCCTGATTGAAAACCCAATAAAGTATTAGTATTTTTTAAATGAAAGAGATTTTAGCACACAGATAACACGGATTTAGCGGATTAATACGGATTTTTTTTCTTTTTTCTCGAATTTTTAATGATTTTTCTCAATTTTTGGCTACCATTTAAAAAACTCTATTATAATAACTTTCTTTTGTTTTATAAACAAGTAATTCTCTTTGTAGTGAATCTTCCTTAAATTTACTTTGTTGGGTAAGAATTTTGAATTTCACTTTAAATATAGAATCTATTTCTTGAATTGTAAGATTTTTAATATTTGTTTTTTGGGCAAATATTGATGAGGCAAAAAACATAAAAAATAATAAAAGGAGATATTTTATAAGTACACTTTTTTTAAATTGATAAATTTTTATTTCTTAAAATAAACTCAAAACTTCATTTGTTTTCAACATTATTTTTTCACATTCATAATTCGTAATCAAAACCTCAACACTTGCATTTTTATCTCTTATCAAAGTTTGATAATTAGCATTTGCATAATCATTTTTGATAAAATTTGTATGCAAAAAATCATTTTTAGCCAGCCAATTTTTCAAAATTTCATTCGTTTTTTCTTTGTGTTCCAATACATTTGACAAAGCAAATTTAATATTTCGTTGGTGCAATTTTTCCAAAATATCTAATAATTGTATTTCGTGGTGTTCATTCCAACCTGTAAAACCTCGTTTTCCATCATTATAAGTCCCCAAACTTATCAAATAGGGTGGGTCGCAATACACAAAATCATTTTCGTCCAAAATATTAAAATCAAATATTGTGAAGTCAAAACACGTAAAATCAATATTTTTTTGTTGTATATTCTGTGTAAATTGAATTAGATTTTTTCGCATATATCATTAAAACTACTTCTTTCACGCCCAAAAGGATTGTTAAATTCGTGAGAATTATTAAATCTAATTTGGTGATTGAAAGAAAAAGCAATCAAAACAAATAAATCCAAAGGATTTTTATGTGTGTTATAATGTTTGCGGATTTTTTTATAACCTTCTTCATTAGTTAAAGATAATTGAAATAGAAGTATTTGATTATCAACATTCAAACCAACATTTAAACCTCCTGCAAATAAATCTACAAAAATATTGATATTTTCAGGAAAAAAAGGCAAAATTTGGGGCAATAATTTCCCTTTTCCACCAATATAATTTAATGGAGATTTTGTTTGTTTAGATACTTTTTTTATTGTTACCATTTGCATTTCTTTTCGAAAAATATAAATTACATCAAATTTATTTTTGATGTAATTTATTTTCTTTTTTTCTTAGGGAGCATATAAAAAATAAACTACCCACTCAAAAAAACTTATTTTTAGTTCCCTCACCGCTGGGGAGGGTTAGGGTCAGTGTTGTTAAATTCTTTTTTTTTAACAAGTAAAATAGAAATTAACTTGTATAATATTCTGTAAAAAATCTATAATTTTTTGAAAATCTTATAGATTTGGCAAATTATATTTTGATTTGTAAAATAATTTACCTGACAAATATTAGAACTTAACAACACTGGGGTTAGGGTGGGGCTTTTTAGTCAAATTATGCCCCACCCCAGCCCTCCCCAAAGGTGAGGGAGTTTTTTTTGGGTATAATATTTTCTACTTAGTCCCTTAAACCTTATCAAAAAAATCTAAAAACAAACGAACTCCAAAAGCTGTGCTGATGTGCATCGTTGAAAATTCTGTTACCTTAAAAGCAGTTCCTGCAATATCTAAATGGGCATACGCTTGATGTTTTTCTGTAAATACTTCTAAAAACTTACCTGCAGCAATACAACCCGCCATATCTTTGCCACTAAAATTACGAACATCAGCCACATCAGAACTAATATCATCTTCATAATCGTCCCATAAAGGCAAACGCCACAATTTTTCACCTGTTTTTAAGCCCGAATCATACAAATTTTTGGCTAATTCTTCGTTATTTGTCAATAAAGCCGCAGCCGCATACCCAAAAGTTCTGACCGCACTTCCTGTCAAAGTAGCAATATCAATCAAAATTTCAGGGCTATAATTTCTATTCAAATAAGTCAATGCGTCTGCCATTATCAATCTCCCTTCTGCATCTGTATCGATTACCTCAACGGTTTTTCCTAAATAAGAAGTAAGCACGTCACCGGGCAAATACGCATTACTTCCTAATAAATTTTCAGCCACAGGCACTGCACAAACCAAATGAATATCTAATTGTAGTTTAGCAGCCGTTTCTATGGCACCCAAAACCGCTGCAGCCCCACCCATATCGGATTTCATAAAGTGCATATTTGTACTACCTTTGATAGAAACGCCACCGTTATCAAAAGTAATTCCTTTTCCAACTAAACCAATTTTTTTTCTGCTATTTTTAGGTTTATATTCCAACAAAATAAGAGCTGGTTCTACTCGTCCTGCATTGCCAACCGCCAACAAACAACCTAATTTTTCTTTTTCTAATTGTGCTTTATCGAGTATTTTTACGTCAAAACCATTGATTTCTCCTGATTTTTTTGCCCATTCTATCAATGTTTTGGGAGTTTTATAATTGGGGGCATCGTTGACCAAATCCATAATTGACATTTGCGAAGTAGCAATTTTTTGTCCTTTGTCTATCAATATAATACTTTTTTCTTTTGAAATATTGGTATAAAAAGTAACCTCACTTTCAGCATTTAAAAACCAATTTTTTTCTTGTTTTTTTTCTGTTTTATGTAATTGACTATCATAACTTCCTAACAAAATTCCGTTCACAATTTCACTTAAATAATTATCAGGAATATGTTGTATTTCTAAGCCGATTTTTCCTTGCAACGCATTTTTTTGTTTTAAAAAGAAAAAACGAAAGGCTCTAATCAATTCATTTTCTTCGTATTTTTTACCCAAACCTAACAAAGCAATTTTATGCGTAGGCGTGTATAATATGAGCATAGATTTTATATCCGCAGAAAAATCATTTTCTATATTTGGAATATTCATCTTGTATTTTTCTAAAATATTTTTTAAAAAAATAGCATAATCATCTGTTTTTAAAACAGGAATTAAAACAAGACTTTCGGCTTGATAAGCATTTGAGATTTTAAAATTCATATAATTTTTTTGGAATATTTGTGAAATATTTTTTTGGTGATGTCCCAAATTCGTTGCAAATATAATCAATTTATGTAAAATGACAAAAACAAAGGTATGAAATTTTTGGTAACATATAACATGAAGTTAAACCTCTCTCCTACTCTACTCTACAAATATTTCTATTGTCTATTTTTCTAAAATTATAGTTTTCCAATCGAATAAAGTGTTATTTCCAAACTTTTCAAATATTATTTTTCCAAAATCTTTTTTATATTTATTTTATATTTAGCATAAAAATATTTAACTTTGCGAAAATAAAAAGAAAAATGAAATCGAGTAAAATAAAAAAGTTCTCTGTTTATGGCTTGTTTGGAACAAGTGATGTACATATTGACTTCGAGGAGAATATAAAAATTCTTATTGGTGAAAATGGACTTGGTAAAACTCAAGTCTTAAATCTTTTTTACTATACACTAACAAGAGATTTTTTTAAACTAAATGACTACAATTTTGATAAACTAATTTTATGTTTCTCAAATGATAAATCAATCGAAATATCCAAAAAAAATATAACAGAGTTAGTCGAAGAAACCTATAAACACCCAATAATTATAGATATTATTGAAAATATTGGTTTTGCTCAATTTGAGGTATTACGTAATAAATTTGACCAAAATAAAGGTAAAAGTAATTGGAGAGAAATTGAAGAACAATTTATTCCATCTAATAGTAAACTTAGACATAAGTATCCTGTCCAGAGAATATTTAGAGCATTTTTAGAACTTGAATTTGGAAACTCAAAAACAACAAGCCAAACTCTTGATAAATGTAAAAAAGAAATTGCAAACGAGATTAAAGAGGTAGACATTATGTATTTTCCAACATTTAGACGAGTCGAGGAGAATTTATATAATTTGGGCTATGGTGAGGAAGACTTGAACTTTAATCAAGAAAATATGCTGATTCAGTTTGGTATGGATGATGTCCAAAAAAACTTCAATAAAATTGAAAATATCATCGATAAACTTCTAAAAGAAGGCTTAGCACAATTTACCAAAGATATTCTTAGTATTGTAATTGATGACCCAACACCCACAGAAAGTATTCTCGATAAAATAACAGAAAATGATATAGAAATTATTTTATCAAGAGTTGGAAGTCTTCTTCCTGATTCACAAAAACAAGCAGTCAAAGATATTGTATTGAAAAAACAACTTAAAAACCCTCTCTCTGCGTACCTTTTACATAAACTTGCTGATATATATGAAAAACAAAAAGAGTTAGATAATTCTATTAAAATTTTTAGAGATATATGTAATAAATATTTGATTAACAAACAAGTATTTTACGATGAAAGTGGTATTAATATCTTCATAAAATCCGACTTGACACACGATAAAATTGAACTTAAATACTTGTCTTCTGGCGAAAAACAAATCATTTCAATTTTTTCTAAGATATATTTATCAGACGAAAATAAAAGATTTATCGTGCTTTTTGACGAACCAGAATTATCTCTTAGTATAATTTGGCAAAAACAACTTTTACCAGATATTATAAACTCCAAAAAATGTGATTTTTTATTGGCAGTTACTCATTCTCCATTCATTTTTGACAATGAATTAGATGTATATGCAGTTGGTCTAAATGAATATATTAAACCCATAAAAGAAACCATTTTGTTATGATAGATATAGAGCAACTGAGGGCAAGTAAAAATAAAGCACAAGTTGCTTTTCTTGAATTTGTACTTTCTATAAGAAAATATCCCAATCATTTATTTTGCTTTTTCGAAGGAAAAGATAATCCTTATTATGTGCCAAGAATCAAACGTATTACCGAATTTTATCAACCAATAAAATGTGGTGGCAGAGATAGTATTTTGAAAGTTCACAAACTTATCTTGAATCATAAAGAATATGATAATTACAAAAAAGCCTTTTTTATTGATAAAGATTTTAATCAGCCTCTTGCACAATTAAATCCTCCTATTTTTGAAACGCCTTATTATTCTATCGAGAATTTTTATGTTTCTGTTGATGTTTTTAAAGAAATTTTAGTCAATGAGTTTAATCTATCAGAATTTAATGATAGTAATATTTTTGAATCTTGTCTTTCTCTTTATCAACAAAGGCAAAATGAATTTCACGATGCTGTTTGTTTATTTAATTCTTGGTATGCGTGCCTAATTGAAATTAGAAACTCAACAGGAAAAACTACAGGTGTAATTTTAAATGAAAAACTACCAAGAGGTTACATTGATGTTACGCTTCAATCTGTAACTTCTAACTACAACTTTGAAACCATTAAAAGTACATTTCTAAAAGCTACAGAAGTTGAAGAAGTTATCTTGAGTAATAAGTTAGATGACTTTGATAAGTGTGAAAAAAAATATGTTTTTAGAGGAAAGTACGAACTACAATTTTTAATAGATTTTATTAGGTTACTTTTGACTGATAGTAAAAATGAAAAAACAATTATTAACAAAAACATCAACTTTACTTTTGGCGATGCAAGTTCGATAGGACAACAGCAAGCCTTGCTTATCTTTTCTACTTATGCAGAAACTCCAGAAAATCTAATTGAATATTTACAAATGGTAACGAAGTAAAATTTGTTATATAATCCATTTACACTTATTTATTCACATAGACAATAAAAATCAATCTAAAATAAGATAAACAATTTCATTATGAAAGTAAGTTGTTTAAGATAAGGGAGAGATTTTAAGACATAGAAATTTCCAAAATCTTTTTTATATTTATTTTATATTTAGCATAAAAATATTTAACTTTGCGAAAATAAAAAGAAAAATAAAGTCAAATTAATAATCTTACACAATGAAAAAACACGATTTTTTGAATTTAAAAATTGGTAGTATTCAAGAATACCCAATGGTTATTAAGAAGAAAGATTTAGATTATTGGAAAAAGTTAGGCTGGTTGACTTATACTGAAGTTAGATTACCAGAAGGCGATGAAGAGGCGTTTATGCTTTATGGAAAAATTAAGAAAAGTGAAATATTGATTTTTAATAGACCTACTTTTCAGAGCATTATCAAATTATTATAAAAGTTCGTTGAAATAAAAATAATAGTTTTTTTTAGGATAAATTTCGATGTTTTTTCAAATTTCCTAATATCTGCAATAATTCGTTATTGATTATCGTTATAAAAATAAATAAACTAAAAATATGCGAACATTGCAAATAAAAGTGAGTGAAACTGACTTTCAAAGATATAACTTAGGAAGTGGAGAAATAAAGTTTACTGATTTAGTAGCGGCAGTAAGTCGTGAATATGCACGAGAAACACTTCTGGCGTGTAATAAAATTGCTGAACAAGTAGGACTTTCTAACATGACAATAGAAGAAATTAATGCTGAAATTAAAGCAGTAAGAGATGCAAAAAATAATTCTTGATACAAATATTATTGTGTCTGCACTCATTTCAAATTCTATTCCAAGTAATATTTTGTACGAACTGGTACTATCTGAAAAAGTTAAAAATTATCTCTCAGAAGAGATTTTTACTGAATATGTGGAGGTATTAAACAGAGATAAATTTACCAAGTTTGTTAACTTCAAAATAAAAGCGGAAGTAGTATTAAAGAAACTACGCGAAATCTCAATTTTCTATAAAACAGATAAAAAAATAGAAATTTTGGCTGACGCAAGTGATAACAAATTTTTAGAATTGGCTGCTGTAAGTAAGGCAGACTATTTGATAACAGGTAATACACTTACAATAACAGAGTTTGAATATACACGAATCTTGACCCCAAGAGAATATTGGGATAGTTACGCACCACGAGAATAATAAATTTAGATATTACTATAATCTTCGCAAATATTCTGAAATACTATACTCATCTTTATAAAATAATATATTATTTCCAAACTACTCAAAAAAAAACAATATTACTTTTCCAAAATCTTTTTTATATTTATTTTATATTTAGCATAAAAATATTTAACTTTGCAAAAATAAAAGAATTTTATAAAAAAATGCAAAAACTTAGCGACTTAGAGATTTTACGCAGACAAAAATTACAAGAATTGCGTACATTAGGCATCGAGCCTTACCCCGCACCACTTTATCCAATTACTCATAAAAGCAACGATATAAAACAAAATTTTGATACCAATCCTGACGATTTTACCTCTGTTTGTCTGGCAGGTCGTGTGATGAGCATACGCATACAAGGCTCAGCGGCTTTTGCAGAATTGCAAGATGGCGAAGGACGTATTCAAATTTATTTGCGTCGAGATGATTTATGTCCCGATGAAGACAAAACTTTGTATAATACAGTATTCAAAAAATTGGTCGATTTAGGTGATTTTTTGGGCGTAAAAGGATATGTTTTTAAAACGCAAATGGGCGAAACTACGATTCATGTAACTGAATTTACTATTTTAGCCAAATCTCTAAAACCTTTGCCTGTCGTAAAACGCGATGAAGAAGGCAATGTATATGATGAAGTTACTGATGTAGAATTTCGTTATAGACAACGTTATGCTGATTTGATTGTCAATCCACAAATCAAAGATACATTTATCAAACGCACTAAAATTTATCAAACGATTAGAGAATATTTTAATCAATATAATTATCTAGAAGTTGAAACACCTATTTTGCAAGCAATTCCGGGTGGAGCAACTGCACGCCCATTTATTACACATCATAATGCGTTGGATATTCCTTTGTATTTGCGTGTTGCCAACGAATTATATCTCAAAAGATTGATTGTAGGCGGTTTTGAAGGCGTTTATGAATTTGCAAAAGATTTTAGAAATGAGGGAATGGATAGAACACATAATCCTGAATTTACCGTTTTAGAATTTTATGTGGCGTATAAAGATTATATTTGGATGGCTGAATTTACCGAAAAAATGTTTGAAAAAATCGCCCTTAATTTATATAACACGACTGAAATAAAAGTGGGTGAAAATACGATAAGTTTCAAAGCACCTTTTCGCCGTTTGACTATGTATGATGCTATTCAAGAATATGCCAAAATAGATATTTCAAATCTTGATGAAAATGGTTTGCGTGAGGCGTGTAAAACGTTGAATATTCCTACTACAACTTCGATGGGAAAAGGAAAATTGATTGATGAAATTTTTGGAGCAACTTGTGAACATCATCTCATTCAACCAACTTTTATTACCGATTATCCTGTAGAAATGTCGCCATTAACCAAAAAACATAGAACAAAAGCAGGTTTGACCGAGCGTTTCGAGTTGATTGTGAATGGAAAAGAAATTGCAAATGCGTATTCGGAATTAAATGACCCAATAGACCAAAGAGAGCGTTTTGAGGAGCAAATGAAATTGCAACAACGTGGAGATGACGAGGCAATGTTTATTGACCAAGATTTTTTACGTGCTTTAGAATATGGTATGCCGCCTACTTCGGGCATTGGTTTTGGTATGGATAGAATTGCGATGCTTTTCACTGATTCACCTTCTATTCAAGATGTATTATTTTTCCCTCAAATGCGTCCTGAAAAAGTGGTTGAATTAGCAAAAACAGAAGATTATTTAGCTTGTGGTGTATCTGAAGCCTTAATTCCACTTTTGCAACACATGAATATTTTGACGATTGAAGATTTAAAAAAATCAAATCCTAACAAAATATTTAATGATATTGGTGGCGTAAGAAAGAAAATGAAGTTAGATAATGTAAAATTACCTACCAAAGAAGAAGTTGAAAATTGGGTGAAATAAAATTTATTTTTTTTGTAAATACTTTTGATTTTTTTTGAAAGTATTTACAAAAATGTTATTTTTTTTAAAATATATTTGTTATTTTTGCAAATATTTTTTTATAACCTTAAAAAATGATGATAATATGGAATATTATATTTCTCTTTTAGATGATACAATTAAAAATAATGTTTCTTTTATGGTTGAAGAACCTTCAATAAACATTACTTTAGATATATTTGAAAATACTAAAAGTGCAGATTTGAATATAAACAAAGTATCAGATATTATTTATAGACAATATTTGCAGATTAAAAAAATATTAGTACAAAATGAAAATAATATTATGTTCATTAATACACTAATATTATTCAAAATTGCTGATTGCTCTAAAAATAATGAAGCGTATAAAGAAAAAATTCAAGAATTTACCAATCAAAAATATAATATTTTATTGAATAAATATGATAAAGTATTCGTTATAAATCACATCAAGGAACTAGCAATAAAATTGAGTATTGAAATAAATGATGATATAGTTGATAAAATAGTCTCTTTTATCAATCAAATGAATTTAGGATTAATTGTAAATAATTATTCTGTAAAAATGAATAAAATACTTGGTCAAGTTTTTGAAAAAATTATTACAAAAAAAGAAATAGGTGCATATTATACAAACGAAAATACGACTAAATATATAACAGAAAATTGTATTATTCCAAGTTTAATTTTAGAATGGGCAAACTTAGAAACTTCTTTATTTAATTACTTAGAAGACTATAAAAATGAAAATAAAATATCTCTTGTTGAATATTCGATTAAGCAAAATATTTTATTAAAAAATGTTATATTTAAACTCATAGAAAAATTTGATACATCATTATTGCTCAAATCTATTCATCAAATAAAAATTATAGATATTTCTTGTGGTTCAGGTTCGTTTATTTTTTCTTCTTATTATTTATTAAAAGAGATACTTCAAAAAATAGATTTTAAAAATAATATAAATAATTATTCTGAAATATTTGAAAATAATATTTTTGGTATTGATATAGATATTGATGCAGTTAATATATTAAAATTTCGTATTTTTATTGAAAAATTGTTTGAGGAAAAAATGGTAAATTCTGATTACACTCGCTTAACAGATAATTTTATTATAGCAAATTCTTTACTTTATAATAAATCTCACGAAAAAAAAACATCATTATTTGAAGTTGATAATAATAACGAAGAACCAATTTTTGAATCAAATGATAAATTAAAATATATTATTAAAAATGGAGGGTTTGACGTTGTTCTGGGTAATCCACCTTATTTAGAATACAAAAATATTCTATCTTATAAAATTGAAAACTATAAAAGTGAAAAATGTAATAATTTATATGCCTTTATGCTCGAAAAAAATTTTGATATTTTGAAAGAAAATGGTCACATGGGAGTGATTATACCCATATCTTATATATCAACAAAAAGAATGAAACCTATTAGAAAATATTTAATAGAAAATTCTCAGTATCAATTTTGTTCGAATTATGCAGACAGACCTTCGTGTTTGTTTAATGGCGTGCATCAAAAATTAAATATTGTATTATTAGAAAAAAAAACATTACAGAATAATAAAAAAGTTTATACTACAAACTATTTACATTGGTATTCAGAAAATAAAAACAATATCTATGACGTAATTTCGTATCAAGAAAATAAATTTGAAACAGAAGATTTTTTATTTAAAATTGGGAATGAAATAGAAGAAAATATCATTAAAAAACTTTGTTTTAATAATAATAAATCTTTATCAGAAAATATTGGTTTTAACAAAGACTATGCGGTTTGGGTAAATATGCGTATGACTTTTTGGAATAAATCTTTTGTAAATCCGCAGAAATCAAATGAATACAAAGTATTCTATTTTGATTCAAAAGAAAATGCTGTTTTATTTTCTTTATTATTAAATTCTAATATTTTCTTTTTTTATTGGGAGTGTATTTCTGATGTTTGGCATATAACTTTAAAGGATTTATCGCATATAAAGATTGATTTTAATGATTTTGATAATATACAAAAACAAAAAATGTTAATTCTATACCAACAATTAGAAGATAATCTTGAACTCAATAAAAGAGAAATAAATACAAAACAAACAGAGTTTGAATATCAACATAAAAAAGATAAAAAACTTATTGATAAAATCGATTTATTGTTTAAAGATTATTTCATTTTTACAGATGGAGAAATAGAATATATAAAAAATTATCAATTAAAATTTAGATTAAATGGAGAATTATCTAATTACTTAAATGAAATATAAAAATGAATGTGATAGATTTATTTTCAGGAGTTGGAGGGTTTTCGATAGGATTAAAAAATATAGGTTTTAATATTGTTGCTTTCAAAAGGCGTTGGGATTGGGAATATGTGCCAATAGATTACATAGACGCAGAAAATCAAACTATTCAAATAACAAACAAAAAATATAGTTGGGCAATATTTTTGGAAAAAATCAATGAAAAAATAAGTGAAATTACAGAAAGCGAAGACAAACAAATGGGAAACCGTTTTGTGAATATGGCTGATAATATCATCACAGAAGAAGTTTTAAAAAATAAAATTATGTTTTATTTGTGGTTTGATATTTTTAAAAATGAGGACAAAAAAGATAAAAACTATATTTTCAAAACCGCAGAAAAAGACTATTTTAAATATGCAGATTTGTTTCACAAAGAAAATGGCACAAAAACCCTTTTAGCATTTTTTGACTATCATAAAATATCCGAAAAATCATGAAAATATTGATAGAACAATTTGATTATGACATCAATACGATTGAAAATCTATTGCCACAAATATTCCTCACGCTTAAGCAAAATGCAAAGGTAAGCGTGGATTTAGTGGGATATTACAATCATTTTGAAATCAATGAAACCATTATTATTTTACCTAAAATTTTTTTGAACGAAAATAATAATTGTGTTTTTGGTAACATTCCTGTGTCGGATTTTATTACTGAAAATTCATTAGAAATTTTAAAAAATCATCAAAAATCAAACTCAGATATTGATTTTGTCTATCGTTTTGCTTTTATTTTTTACTTGTCTTTGCGTGAATTTCAACAACGAAATTCTGATAATACTATCACAAAAGCATCAAATACCAAAAATATTATTTCTAATATTGAAAAAACAGATATAAGCGAATTGGATTTAGTTTTTAGTTTGTTGCGTTTTTATCAAGAAAATAAAGATTTGATTATTTTTAAAGAAAAAGAAACAGAAAAACAGCATTTCAAAAAAACAAATTGGACAAAAACTACTCATAAAAAAAATCCTATTTTTCAAGATAATACGCCTATTTACACAGAAAACAACCAGAAAAACAAAACACAAGATAATGATAATCAATTATTGCGCATTTTTTTTGCGGTTTTGTATCGTTTCAAAAAACAATATAATTTTAATATTTCATTAGAAAATAAATCTATTCAAAAAATAAATCAAGATTTTGATAGAAAATCATTACAAATCTTAAAAAAAATAAAAAATCAATATTTTAGCGATAAGTTCAAAAAATTATTATTGCTTTTGATAAGTTATTTTGAAAAAAGAGATAAAACAAGTGCAAAAGAAAGCAAAGAAGAATTTATTTTGTGTGATAATTATAACATTGTTTTTGAGGATATGATTGATAAACTTTTATCAGATAACAATGCTACTATCGAAAAAATGAAAAATCAAGATGATGGAAAAATAGTAGACCATATTTTTGAATATAAATCTTTTTTTGAGCCTGACAACATTTTTTATATTGGAGATGCCAAATATTATAAGCAAACAACGCAATATAGCAAAAATAGTATTTACAAACAACATACTTACGCCAAAAACATCATTCAATACAATATAAATCTATTTAATGATAGTAAACCAAATAATTTGGTGCGTTATCGTGATGAACTTACAGAAGGATATAATATTACACCCAATTTTTTTATTCAAGGATATATTGACCACCAAAATATCGCAGATTTTTCGGATAATTTTCAAAAAGATAACACCCAGAAACCAAAAATAAGTTTCCACTTTGAAAATCGTATTTTTGATAGAGATACTTTATTTGTTTATAATTTTCGTATAAATTTTGTTTTTGTTTTACAAAGTTACATTGAAAATACAGAAAATAATCTACAAGAATTTAAAAAACACACAAAAGAAACCATCAAAAATGAAATCTATACACATATTCAACAAAAATATGATTTTTATATTTTAACGCCACAAACCAATATAAGTACATTTGTAAAAGATAATTTTAAACTTTTGAATGGAAAAATTTATCAAAATTCTAATGATAAAACGCATTTGATTTTAGGCTTGGAGAAAAATCATATTGAAAATGAAACCATTAAAAATCAATTTAAAAATTGTATAATTCCTTACCAAAAATAATCAAATTAAGTAAAAAATTACAATTTATTTTTATATTTTAATATGTTTCATATATTCATCTCACTAATCATACTCCTAATCAATTTTATATTGGCAAGTTATAAAGGCAATTATATTTATTCAAATATCATCGAAGGAAAAATAAATAAATCACAATTCAAAGAGTGGAATTATTTGATACAATACACAAATTAAATCATAAAAAAACACATAACATATTGATTATCAATATTTTATGTGTTTTGTTTTGTCAATAAAAATCTACTATTTAGAATTTAAAATTATAAGAAACCGAAGGAATAAAACTTCCCACTACAGAATAACGAATCGATTCTGTTTGTGTAGGTATTTCAGGATTTTGTCTAAAATAAATTGAAAAGGGATTGCGTCTATTATACACATTATACACAGAAAAAACCCAATAATCATCATTTTTACGTTTTTTACCATTCTTTTTGAACTTTCTACCATGCAAAGTAGCAGAAATATCTATTCTATGATACCAAGGAATACGCACATTGTTTCGAGATTCTTGCGAGTTATGCGGAATTGTATAACCTTGTACTTCAATTCTATTCGTTGGAAAAGTCGCAGGCGTACCCGTAGACATCACAAAATCAGCCGAAAAAGTCCATCTATCATTCAAATCATAAAAACCAACTAAATTTAATCGATGTAATTGGTCAAAACGATTAGGATACCAATCATTTCGATTGATTCCATTGACTTGCCTTTCTGTGCGTGCCAATGTGTAACTTATCCAACCATTAAATTTTCCTGTTGCTTTTTTTAGAAAAAATTCTATGCCATACGCTCTGCCTCTTCCTGTCAATAAATCTCCTTCCAAATATTTGTTCAATAATAAATCTGCTCCATCTACATAATCTATCACATTTTGGAAGGTTTTATAATAAGTTTCTACTGAAAATTCATATTTTTGTTCTTTGATAGTCGCATTTCTAAAATATCCTACGGCTACTTGGTCGGCAATTTGTGGCTTTAAATTATTGGTACTCGGAGTCCAAACATCAAGCGGAGTCGAGGCAGTTGTATTCGAAATCAAATGAATATATTGAGCCATTCGATTGTAACTCAATTTGATAGATTGATTAGAAGTTAATTCATATTTACTCGAAAAACGTGGCTCAAAATTATCATACGTTTTTATATTTTCAAAATTCCCTGCTTGCCTAACATTTGTTACAGGTCTGCGTTGTCCCACAGGAACCTCATTACCAAATTCATACACTTCGCCAGGTCCGAGATAATTAAACCAAGAATAACGCAAACCATACTGGAAAGATAAACGAGAATTAACGATTTGTTCGTTGGCAATAAATACAGCATTTTCTAACGCATATCTTTTTGGTAAACTAATATTTACGCTTTGTCCATTGCTTGTTGCCAATGCACTCCCCGGTTCAAATGTATAAAAAATAGATTGTCCACCAAAAGTAAGTGTATTTTTTTCGTTATAATACCAAGTAAATTCAGGTTTTACGCTATAATTTAAAATTTTTGAGTCCCAATCAAACGTATCTTTTCCTGTTCCAAAACCTAAACTATAATCATAATTACTATAAAAAGTAGTCAAGTTCATAAATAATTTATCTCCAAAAACGTGATTCCAACGCAAAGTTGCCGTCGTATTTCCCCAATTAAATTTAAAAGCATTGGGACTTCCAAAATTATCACGCCCAAAATAACCAGAAAGAAAAATTTGGTCTTTTGTACCTAATTTATAATTGGCTTTCATAGTCAAATCATAAAAATTAAAGACTGCTTCTTTCAATGAACCACTCAAAAAAGGTTTTGCCAAAACATCTAAATAAGAACGTCTTGCCGCAATAATAAACGAACCTTTGTCTTTTTTGATAGGTGCTTCCACCATCAAACGACTAAAAATCAAACCAACTCCACCTGCAACTCCCCAAGTTTTATTATTTCCTTCTTTCAATCTTACATCTAAAATAGACGATAAACGACCTCCATATTGTGCTTGTACGCCACCTTTTATCAATTTTACGTCTTTTACTACATCAGGATTGAACACAGAAAAGAAACCAAATAAATGCGAAGAATTATAAACGGGTGCTTCATCTAATAAGACTAAATTTTGGTCTACTCCACCACCACGCACATTAAAACCTGTTGCACCTTCGCCCACAGTAGAAACGCCGGGCAAAAATAAAAGACTTCGAACAATATCTACTTCGCCTAAAAAAGCAGGAATTTTAGAAATTGTATTGATGTCTAATTTATTGATACTCATTTCAACCGATTTTACTTGGTCAGGCTCGCCTGTGATAACGACTTCTTTGAGTTCGTTTTCTTCTTCTTTGAGTTCAAAATCAATTTTTTTACTTTCTTGCAAATCTAATTCTAAAGATTGTGTTTGATAAGTAATAAAAGCCGTTACAATCGTATATTGTCCTTTGGGAACAGAAAGCGAATAAAATCCATACGCATTTGTCGAAACGCCCACTTCTTTATCTTTCAAATAAACAGACGCACCAATTAAAGTTTCACCTGATTTGGCATCTTTGACATAACCACTAATAGTTATTTTTTCTTGTGCCAATATATTTTTTTGGTCAAGAAATAGAAAAATAACAAATAGCAAAACGAAATTTTGCTTTGTAAAAAAATAAGTCATAAAATTAAAATAAATAATGTTTTTTTGTATAAACTAAGAACAAATAAAAAACTATAATAGTTTCCAAAGTTTTCTAATAAGTATGTTAAAATACTAAAAAATTACATATTGAATTGAAATTAAGAAAAAAAATTAGATTTTTTGATAAGGAATTTTTTAAAAAAAGATTTTATTTTTCAAAAAAATGATAATCAAAATATATTAATTTAAAAAAATAGTAGTTATATTTGCAACTTAAATTGATACAATTTTTTAAAAAAATCTAAAAAAATGAAAAAAATATTTTTTATTTTATTGTTGGCTTTTATGCCAATGTTTTCAAATGCTCAAAGCATCAATCACAAAGAATTAAATGATTTTTGGCAAGACGTGCAAGCAGCCATCACAGGCGGATATGGCACAAAAGTAATTCGATTGAGCCAAATAAGTTTTAAAGGAGCAGACATCGAAAAAATGATAAAAACAATTCAAAAAAATCGTTGTATTTTGAGTGCATTAATGAACACAAAAAGTGATGAATTGAGTTATAATCCCGATATGAATGAATTTATTTTTATTTGTATGACTACAAAAGGTGGTAGGGCTTTTTTGAGAATGAAGCAAAATGATAGCGGTTTTTTTAGGTTGATAAATTTCGAAACCAATGGTAATATTATTTGTCCTGTTACTAATATTGATAATACAAATATGTACGACAAAGCAGATTTTATAGGTGATTGGAGTTTTGAAAAAATGGATTGGATTGAAAAATCAGCCGATTTAAGACAAGAATTAACCAATAATGGACATGATGAGAAAAAAATTCAAGACCATTTAGATAAAAGAGTGAAAGAACTCGAAACAGAAAATGCTTATTTGATGACTATCGAAAAAGTAAAATTTAACGCAAAAAAAATGGAAATAATTAGCAAAAATGGTAATGAAAGTTATTTTTGGCGTTTAAGTTATAATCAATTACAGGTTCGAAAAAATGAACAAGAAAAATGGATAGTCTGGAAATATGCTTTTAGAATAAATAAAGATAGAAACTTAGATTTTTTTATCAATGATTATTCTGATTTAAAAAAAGGTTGTGTGAGATGGGGCTTTGTGAGAAAAAAATAAATTAAAAAAATACAAAAAACTCCCTCAACTTTGGGGAGGGCTGGGGTGGGGCATAAAACTCACTTAATTTTAAAGAGATTAAAGACATAATTTCTGAAAAAGCCCCACCCTAACCCTCCCCAGCGGTGAGGGAATATAAAAAAAACTATTAAACCAATGAAAAAAACATCAATATGTACATTTTTTTTCTTATTTTTGATAATATTTTCTATCAAAAGTCAAGAAAAAGAATGGCTAACTACTTTTGAATTATCCGCAGGAAAAGAAACTTTTACGTATGAAAATGGAATTCAATTTGTAGAAAAATTAGCCAAAAATTATCCTTTTTTCCAACTTAAAACCATTGGAAATACAGATATTGGAAAACCTTTGCACGTCTTGGTTTATTCTTTGGATAAAGATTTTGACATCAATAGTTTACGAAAAAAAGGAAAAAATATCGTTTTTTTTAATAATGCCATTCACGCAGGCGAGCCTGATGGCGTAGATGCTACCTTGATGCTCATGCGAGATATTGCTCAACAAAAAGAATTACAAAAAATGACAGAAAATACCGTTATTGTTGTTATTCCTTTTTATAATGTTGATGGCGTTTTGCAGCGAAATGCTACGAGTAGAGCCAATCAAAACGGACCGAAAGAATATGGCTTTAGAGGAAATGCTAAAAATTTAGATTTGAATCGAGATTTTATCAAATTGGATAGTGAAAATGCGCATACATTTACACAAATTTTTCAATATTGGCAACCTGATGTTTTTCTCGATAATCACGTAACAAATGGAGCAGATTATCAATATACTTTTACTTGTTTGATGACGCAACCCGAAAAATTGGGGAATATTTTAGGCGAATATTTAAAAAAAGAAATGTATCCTGAATTAGAAAAAGAAATGAAATCGAAAAAATGGGAAATGATGCAATATGTTAATGTGCATGATACTCCGCCTGATTCTGGTTTTGTTCAATTTTTAGAAACGCCTCGATATTCTACAGGTTATACAACTTTATTTCAAACGATTGGCTTTGTCCCCGAAACACACATGCTCAAAGAATTTTCTCAAAGAGTGAAATCTAATTATGATTTTATGTTTGTGATATTAAAATACGTAGAAAAAAATGGAAAAAATATCCAAAATTTACGTAAAAAAGCCTTAGAAAATATTCAATATCAACAAAAAAATTTCATTGTAGATTGGAAAAATAACAAAAATAAATTTGAATTAATTGATTTTAAAGGCTACCAAGCAAGCTTAATGAAAAGTAAAACGACAGGAAAAAGTAGACTTTTTTATGATACAAATAAAAAATTCACCAAAAAAATAAAGTTTTTTAATGCTTTTGAACCGAAAACAACGATTGAAAAACCGAAATCTTACATCATTCCAAAAGCATACAAAGAAGTAATTAAGCGTTTAGAATTGAATGGTGTAAAAATGGAAAAAATCAAAGAAACCAAAAAAATGTCTTTGCAAGTCTATTATATTGATGATTTTAAAACGTTTAAAAGCCCATTTGAAAGCCATTATTTGCATTATGAAACCAAAGTAAAAAAAGAAATGCAAACCATAACCATACCAGAAGGCGATTATATTGTGTATGTCAATCAAATTTCGAATCGATATATTATCGAAACTTTGGAGCCAGAAGCGCCTGATTCTTTCTTTAATTGGAATTTTTTTGATGGAATATTGCAACAAAAAGAAGGTTATTCTGCTTATATTTTTGAAGAAACAGCCCAAAAAGTATTGGCACAAAATCCAGATTTGAAACAAAAATTTGAAGAAAAAAAGAAAAAAGATAAAAATTTTGCTGATAACTCAGAATTACAATTAGATTTTATTTATCAAAATTCAGAATTTTATGAAAAATCTCATTTGCGTTATCCTATTTTTAGAGAATTATAATTGGTGATTTTATCAAAAAAACGCACAAAAATTAGTTTGATTTTTTGTGCGTTTTTTTATTTTCTTTTATGAATATTTGCTAAAAAAACTATTCATATAATTTTTTATCTACAATTTTTTTATCGATTAAAGTAGTTGTTCCGCCAATTTTTTTGGCTTTTTGCCATTGTTCTATCGCCAAATTATGTTCGCCTAATTGATACAAGACATCTCCATATCTCTCAAAATACGCACCATTTACCGCATTTTTTTGCAATACTTTTTCAAAAATTGCTTTTGATTTTTTATAATCACCTTTGGCATAAAGTACCCAACCGTAAGTATCTAAAAAAGTAGCATTATCAGGATATTTTTCGGCTAATTTTGATGCCATTTTCATCGCATCGTCTAATTTTTCTTTGCGAATTGCCAAATAATAACTATAATTATTCAACACAAAAGGATTTTCATTGTCAATTTTTAAGGCATCTTCAAAACTTTTATCTGCTTCAGGATAACGTTGCAAAGAATTATACGTATCACCCAAACGAATCAAAAAATCTAATTTTAATTCTCTATTATTGATTGCCAACATTTTTCCTTCTTGAAAAGAATTTAATGCTTTTTGATAATTTTTTTTGCCCGCCAAACCATTGCCATAATGCAACCAAAAAGGGGCGTAATTAGGAAAAGTTTCTAAGGCAGTTTCAGCGTGTTTTGCCAAACTATCAGGTTGTTGCAATTCTTGGTCTAAGCCTAAAACTCTTTTCCAAATCTCGATATTATTCGCATCAACACGTGAGGCACGCACATAAAAATCTAACGCTTCTTTTTTATTTTTTTTCAATAACTGCACATCAGCCTGCAAAATAAGCGTTCTTGGGTGAAAAGGTTGTGCTTTTTGAAGAGCTTGCACCAATTCAGTTACTTCAGGTTTATTTACTTTTTCAGGTGATTTTTGTAAAATGGCATTCAAAATTTTTACCTTTTCGTTGGGGTCAAGGTCTGGACTTTGAAAAGCACCTTTTAAATATCGCATAGATTTATCTTCCTCATTTTTATCTTGATAAATTTTAGCCAACAATAAAAAAGTACGAGGGTCTGGATTTTGTTCTTGGGCTATTTTTTCGAGTAACGGCAAGGCTTGTTCTGTTTTTTGATAACTCAATAACATATCCGCCAAACTCACTACATATCTTTGGTCGTTTGGATTGGCAGCAATCAATTTTTCGCCTTCTTGAATGGCTTTATCAGTTTGATTTAATTGCAAATAAACACGTTGTTTTTGTTGAATTACGTTTTCCAATGCGCCAAAATGTTTTTCTAATTTATCATAACATTCCAACGCTTTTTGAGGATTTTCATTTTTGAGATATAATTCTGCTAACTCATAATTATATTCGATGGGCGAATTTTTGGTGGCTAATAATTCTTTAAAAGTATTGATAGCATCGCCATAACGGCGTTGCGCCCCATAAATATTAGCCAACATCAAATAAATATACTTATTATTTTTTTCTTTTTGGAGTGCATCTTTGGCGTATCCTTCTGCTTCGGGCATTTGGTTGAGTTTATAACAAGTTTCAGCCAATTTAAAATTGATGGTTGCGTTATCACTTCCAGCCACCAACAATGCTTTTCTAAAACTTTCTAAGGCTTTTCTTTGGTCATCGATAGCACTAAATTTCATTCCCTCAATCAAATATATTTCAGTTTCTCGTGCGGAACTGCCATTTTCTTGTCCTAATGCTTCTAAAGCGGCTTCTTTATTATCTTTTTTCTCATCTTTTTTACGTTTGCGTTGGGCATTTGTTTCGAGATGAAGTGAAAAAATAATGATAATAATGGTAAGAATTTTTGTTATTTTTTTCATAAATGAAATTGTCTAAAAATGTTGAGATAATTAAATGGGGGTTCTGTATTATAAACGTTTTTTTTATGAAATAGATTTTATTTTGTGAAAATATTTTTTTTTATGTTTATTTTTTTGAAACTTATACACAAAAAGTAAAAATATCAGGTTAAGCGCACCTAAAAAGGCACATTTTATGATTTTTTTAAGTGATATTTATATTTTTTCAAAAATTAAAGTATTACTAATAATAAAATTCTATATTTTTAACAGATTTTGAAAATAAAAAATTTATGACTATTTTATCTGTTAAATTATTTAATATTTTAAGTAATAAAATAAAAATATGTTTATTTATATAGTTTAAAAAATCAAATAATGCCTTTTTAGATGCGTTTAACCTGATCATATAAAGATACTTTGATACTGACATTTCTTTTATGTTTATAATAATGTTATAAAATTCTTTCAAGCTTTTTAAAACTTTGAAGGAATAATAAAATAAATATTTATTTACAAAATTAAAAAGTCGCTATCAAAATGTAAAAAAATGATGCACAAATTTAAAAAGTCGTTATCAAAATATTCATAAACAAAACTAAAACATTAGATATTTGTTTAGTTTTGGGCTATTTTTTTTGATTTTATTTTAAAAAATAACTAACTTTGCATTTCCAATAAATATATATCAAAAAGTTATGAAATCTTATAGTGTTTTATTGTATTATTGTTATGCAACGATTGAAAATCCAGAAGAATTTAGAAATGCACATCATCAATTTTGTTTAGATGCTCATTTGAGAGGAAGAATTATTGTTGCTAAAGAAGGCTTAAATGGCACAGTGTCTGGTCTGAAAGAAGATTGTGAAAAATATATGCAAGCACTCAAAACAGAAAAACGTTTTGAAAATATCGATTTTAAAATAGAATACACAGAAAAACCTGCTTTTCAAAAATTATATGTAAGAGTAAAAGATGAAATTGTTCATTCGAGTTTGGCATATATCAATCCCAATGAAAAAACAGGAAAATATATCGAACCCAAAGAATTTAAACAAATTTTGAATACTATCGAGCAAAATGAGGACGTACTTATTCTTGATGTGCGTTCTAATTATGAGCATAATGTAGGAAAATTTAAAAATGCTTTGACGTTGGATATTGAAAATTTTAGAGATTTCCCCGACAAAGTAAAAGAATTAGACCATTATAAAAACAAAAAAATAATCACTTATTGCACAGGCGGAATTAAATGCGAAAAAGCAAGTGCTTATTTATTAGAAAAAGGTTTTGAAAATGTCTATCAATTACACGGCGGAATTATCAAATATGGCATAGAAGCAGGCGGCGAAAATTTCGAAGGAAAATGTTATGTATTTGATGAAAGAATTGTGGTTGATGTCAATGTTATCAATCCTATCATCAAATCTACTTGTTTTGTATGCGGGACAATTAGTGATAGAATGGTGAATTGTGCCAATCCTGACTGCAACGAACACGTGCCTATATGTGAGAAATGTGGTCATGAATTAGAAGGGGCATGTTCTAAATTATGCCAAATTCACCCAAAAAAACGCCCATACAACGGCACAGGCTATTATCAAAAAGAATTAAATGGATATGATCCACAACAAAATTCGTTCAGAAAAAAAATAAATCATTAAAAAAAAATAAAACTATGTTTGTTACCGCTGTTATTATCTTATTATTGAGTCTTATTTTTCCTTTGGTGGGCTATTATTTTGATTGGCAAGCAAATCAAAAAAGGAAAAAATAACGTCCATATTTTTGAAATAGAATAGAAAAAACAATCTAAAAAAATAAGTTTTTGGATTGTTTTTTGTAAAATAAATTATATTATGAAAAAAATAACATTGATATTTTTAATTTTAGCAAATTTTCATCTTTCAGCACAAAATTTAATTTTAGATAGTTTGTATCAAATCAATCAAAATAAAAAAATGAATGATACGACTAAAATTTTGGTGTTGAATGAAATTGCGTTAGAACTTAGATATACTTTGCCCGATTCATCTTTGAGAATGGTCGAAAAAAACCTAAAAAATGCCACAAAAATGAATTTTATCAATGGAATCGCAGGAGCAGAATATATTTTAGGCATACACCAAACCACGCAATCTAATTATGCAGAGGCTATCAAAATATATTTTAAATGTTTAGATACATTTGAAAAAACAAAAAATAACATACAAATTGCCAGAGTTATCAATAATATTGCTATTATTTACTATCGACAAAAAAAATATGATAAAGCAGAAGCTTTTTTTAAAAAAGCATTAAAAATCAATCAAAAAATTAGTAATTACGATGAAATAGCGCGTTGTTATAATAATTTAGGAAGAATTTATTTTTCTCAAAATAAAACTTTAATTGCTTTGACGTATGCCCAAAAAGTTTTGCAAGTAATAGAACTCAATAAAGTAAAAGGAGATTTGGCTATTTATTATTGCAATGTAGCAGAATACTCTATGAAATTGGATAAAACAAAACAATCTTTGGAGTATGCAAAAAAAACACTCGATTTTGCTATGAATACAAAAAACCCAAGAATGATAGCCAGAGCATATATTATAGAAGCAGCCGTTTTTAATAAAGAAAATCAAATAGAAAAAGCAGCCATGCTGCTCGCAAAAGCAGAAGAAATTTTATTAAAATCAAAATATACAGAAGAAGAATTATTGTATTTAGAATATGCGTATCAAATCAACCAAAAACAAAAAAACTACGAAAAATCTTTGTTACTTTTTCAAAAATATATCAACTTGAAGGATAGTGTCGAAAGTACAAGAAATTATAAAGCAACTTTACAAAAAGATTATGAATATACCGAAAAAATAAACGAGCAAAATAGAGAAATTGAAAGAGAAAAGGAACTTTTGACAAGAGTCTTTTTGTATTCAGGATTGAGTATTTTGCTGATTTTATTGTTTTTTACGTTTAGAGCATTTTATATGAAATCAAAAACATTGCGTATTATTTCTGAACAAAAAAATATTATTGAACTCAAAACTACAGAAATTACTACACAAAAATCGATTCTAGAACAAACCTATAAAGAACTAAAATCAACTTCTGATGAATTAGATAGGAGTTTAAATTATGCGTCCAAAGTTCAAAATTTAATTCTACCCACTTCGCAAGATTTAAAAGATTTTTTTGGTGATTTTTTTGTCATTTTTAAACCCAAAGATGTTGTTTCAGGTGATTTTTATTCTTTTACTCAAATAAATAACGAAAAAGGAATATTTGTGATGGCAGATTGCACAGGGCATGGCGTTTCGGGAGCATTTATGACTATGTTGAGCAATGCGTTGTTACACGAAATTATCAAGGAAAGAATGATTACTTCGCCCGCTTTGATTATCAAAGAATTACACGATAGTATTTTTCAGATTTTGAAACAACATAATGGCAATAATACAGATGGCATGGACGTTTCGATTTGTTTATTTGATAAAAATGAAATAGAAAATAAATTAGAAATTACATTTGCAGGCTCAAAATCTTCTATGTATTATATTGATAATCAATCTCTTACAAAAATATCAGGCGATAAATCAAGAGTCGGCGGCAAAGAATATAAAAATTTTGAAATCAATAATCAATATTTTGTACTACCTCTCAAAACTACACAATTCTATTTTATTACTGATGGTTTTTATGACCAAAATAATGGTTTAAGAAAAAAATTTGGTCTATATACTTTACAAAATATGCTCGTAGAAAATAGCCATTTTTCGTTAGATATTCAAAAACAAAATATTTTACAAGCCCTCGAAACACATCAAGGAAACGAAATGCAAAGAGATGATATTTCTTTGATTGGTTTAAATTTTGGAAAAAAATAATCATTTTTAAAGCCCATTTAAAATCCTTTTCTTACTTTTTTACTTATTTTCAATCTATTTTTATCGAAAAAATCAATTTTATTAAAACGATATATTGCATAAAACAAATATTTTAGTTATGTTTGCAACGTATTTTTAATAAATTTTTTAAAATGGGAATTAAAAATTGATAAAAAACACTAACATTTCAAAAAAAAGAAAAAAAATCGTTTTAATCCGCTAAATCCGCGTTATCTGCGTGCTAAAATCTTTGTCATTTTAAAAATCATAATAAATAAAAAATTAAAATAAAATCTATTTTTTCCAACACAATTTTTAATTTAATAGAATGTTATCGCCTAAAAATAATATCAGTATTTTCATTTATGTCAATCTTTTGAGTTGGTTATTATTACTGATTATCAGGATGATTGTGCTATTTGGATTTCATTCGGATTCTGCTTTTGATACTTATTTTTATTTAAAAGGTTTGATTTTAAATTTATATTTGTTGTCTGTATTTTTTTATTTTAATAACAAAATAGAAAAAAATGTGGAGATGACTTTTATTGATATTCTCATAAATTTATTTTTCAGAGGATTGATTACCGTAACATTATCATTGATTATTCAACTGATTCTAACCTTTATTCAGGCTCCCCCGATTAGCGAAACACGTGCTTCTATTATCAATATTTTGTATCATATTGATATTATTTTGGTAACAATTTATTTGACGCAATTATTTTTTTATTGGAAAAGGCTCGTATTATATCAACAAACAAAAATTTTACAAAATACTTGGAATACTTTCGAATATCTTTTATTGATAAGTTTACTATTTAATTTTTTTGAGTTTGATTTAACACATTATCCTTTTACGATTGCTTTAGGTGGTTTGATTGCGATTGGTTTTTATTTATCTTTGCATTTGAAATGGGTTGCGTACTTGAATGCACGTGAAAAATGGCAAAGTATCGTTTTATTGTTGTTTATTGCATCTTTTTCTTATTATTTTTTTTATAGCGTTATTAGTCATTCTGATATTCCTTATTTCACAACCGATTTGATGCACAGCGTTTTTGTGTTAGGAATATTTATTTTTGTATTGTTTTATAGTATTTTTTCTTTGTTAGTAATTTTATTTAATCTTCCAACGAGTTCAGTTTTTGAACAAAAATTAGAAGAAGTAATCGGTTTTCAAAGATTGGCACAAGCCTTCGAAAGCGAAGAAAATGTATATGAAATATTATTAGATACCGCCATTGAGTCTGTAGATACAGATACAGCTTGGTTAGAAATCAAACATGAATCAAAAGAATCTTATACCGTAGAACGAAATTTAGATAAAAATATAGTAGGCGAAATGCAAAAAATATTAGAAAGTCGCCGTTTGCATCGATTGGTAGAAACTACATTTGCTAAACCAAATTCACAAACCAATCAAGATGAATTATCTATTTTTGGTTTCGAGTCGATTTTAATTGTACCTTTGATAAGCAACGAAAGGTCATTAGGAAAATTGGTTTTATTAAAATCACAAAAGGAATATTTTGATGAAGAAAAAAGGCAACTTATTCATACATTTGCCCAACAAGCGTCTGTGGCGATTGATAATTTTAGATTATTTACCAAAACGTTAGAGGCAGAAAGATATAAAGAAGACTTAAAAATCGCCCAAAGAGTGCAAGAAAGTTTGTTACCAACTGATTTTTTATTGTCAGAAAAATATGATATTAGTGGATTTTCTCAACCTGCCTACGAAGTAGGAGGCGATTATTATGATGTTCATTTTTTTGATAAAAAAATCATTTTAATTATTGGTGATGTATCTGGAAAAGGTACTACTGCGGCTTTTCACATGGCACAAATGAAAGGTATTTTTCAAACCTTAGCACAAATCAATGATTTAACTGCCGAAGATTTTTTAAAATATGCCAATAATGCGTTGAGTAATTGTTTGGCTAAAAACACTTTTATTACCGCCACTTTGGTGATGATTGATACAGAAGGGCATCAAATTGAAGTCGTCAGAGCGGGACATTGCCCTGCTTTATATTATGCTCAATCAGTCGGAAAATGTGTTTATTTAAAAGCAGGCGGAATTGGTTTGGGAATTATTAGAAGTCAAAAATATGAAAATTATATCCAAAAAGAAAAATTTATTTATGGCATTGGGCATTTGTTAGTGCTTTATACTGATGGTTTGGTCGAGGCAAGAAATATGAATGGTGAAGAATTTGGAGAAGAAAGATTAGAAAACATAATCGAAACCAATCAACATAAATCTCCTGCGGATATTAACAAAAAAATAAAAGAAGAAGTAGCAAAATTTAGGCATGAAACTCCTATTTTTGATGATTATACGGCTTTAATTATTAGAAGAAATCAGTAGTTTTTTTGAAAAATATTTTTTTTTAGTCTATTTCTAATAATTTTATTTTCAAATCTCGTACCCAATTATCATTGTTGGGTTGTATCCAAATAACGTTAAAATTATATTTTTGACATTATATTTTTCAGATTCTATTTTTACGTACTCTACTCTACCATTTTTTTCAATGATAGTTTCAAGATAAAATCAAATCCGTGTTAATTTATCTAATCTATATCATTTGTGTTCCATTTTTAGAATACAGATGCTATGGATTGAACAAATAAAACACATATTTTTTAAATAAAAATTTTTAGTAGGTAGAGTAAATTACACCAACAAATTTTTTGACAATTTCTAATTTTTAGACTAAATAATATCAGTTTGATAGCGACTTTTTAAATTTGTAAATAATTATTTATTTTATTATTCCTTCAAGGTAGGCTGTTCAAGATATGCTAAAAATACATTCGTTTTTTCATCCAAAATTTGGTCTAAATTTACCAAAAAATAGTTCTTTTCTACTCGGTCTGTGTGACCCACAGACCGAGTATTAAATTACTCCAGAAAAACAATCAACCTAAAAAAATAAATCCACAAATTTTGTTTTAATTTTTGTGGATTTATTTTTATTTTTTAGAATACGCAATTTTATTAAACGCCTTTAGAGAAGTCTATTTCTACTTCTAATAATCTTGTTGTGCTTATTAATTTTGGCACTATTTCTTCTTCTTCTTCTTCTACTACTACTACTTCGTTCAATTCTTCAAAAGTAGTTGGAGAGTATTTTATCAAAATATTATACCAGGTTAATAATTTTTTGACATCAGAAGGTCTTACTTTTTCTTTATCAAATTCAGGTAATATTTCTTCTAAAAAATTTAATAATACTTGATTGTCAGCCTTTGGCTCGATAGGCAAAACACCCTTAAATTTTTCGTTAATTTTTTTTAATACATCTGCCAAAGGTATCGAACCATCTTTTGTGGTGGTATAAATAGAAACTTCGTGCAAAATAGAAACTTTATGAGAACTTGAAACGATTGTTTTTGATTTTTTATCATCAAGGGCTTCGATAATAACACCGCCTTTTGTAGGCTTGAAAATTAGGAACAAGCCCGGCTTGCCTGATACGGTAGCAATTTTGCTTAACTTCATATTAAAATGTGTATCCTTTTCCCCAACGGATTTTTTTGTAAAAGATAAATTTATATTTTAATTTCTAATTTAGGGTGATTAGAACTATATAAAAACTCTTTTTTTTTAATTTTATTATATATTTTATTAAATTTTATCTTAAAATATATAAATTCTGCTTACTTTTGCGTATTAAAGGGTAAATATTTTAATTTTATGATTTTCTTTCTACCTAATTTTTTATTTTTTTTATATCAATACCTATCTAAAAATATTACTTTTTATGTTTTGATGAGTGTATTTTGTTTTGTGATACCTATTAATTTATCCGCACAAAATAATTTTAAAGAAATTCAAAGCCTTATTTTAAAACTGAATTATGAACAGAAAGAAGATTATCTGACAAATATTTCAGAGGATTCTATTCGTATATTATTAAAAAATATTGAACACCCAATCATACAAATTGATTTAAAAAATATATTGGCTCTAAAATTATTGCCTACAAAAATATCAGAGGCAGAAAAATTATTGTACGAAACAAAAAAAGAAAGTAAACAATATGAATATATTTTTGGGCAATATTGGAATGTAAGATTACAAAGTTGGGTACATCAACTCAAAGATGATTTTGAGAAAGCAAAATATTTGCTTTTAAAAGCCATAGCATATACACAAAAAATACAATACAAACACGGAGAAGCACTTTGCTATCGTTTTTTGGCAGAATTATCAGAAAAACAAAATTTTTATAAAAATGCCTTAGAAAACTATCAAAAAGCCATCGATATTCACGAAGAAACGAATAATATCAAAGGAATTACATCAGATTATTGGAGAGTTTCTATTTTTTATGATAAATTAGGTAACTATGAATTTGCCATAGAAGCAAACGAAAAAAGCCTTGAACAAGCCAAAAAATTAAATCAAATCGAATGGATTATTAGAAATTATAATCGAATGGCATTGAGTTATCAAAAACAAGGAAATTTTCAAAAAGCACTCGAATACCTGAATAAAGGCTATGAATTATATACACAAAAAATTAATGAAAATTTAAAAGCAAAAGTAGATTTTGCGACTAATTTACACGCCTTAGCCAAAACTTATGCAAGTATGAGTAAAGGTGAAAAGGATACAACTAATAATAAAAAAGCATTTCAATTTTTTAATCAAAGTATTGATTTTCAACAAAAATATTTCAAAAGAACCGTCCCCGAAACTTATATCGAAAAAGGAATTTTATGTAATAAACTCAATCAAATAAAAGATGCACTGGGTAATTTTGAGAAAGCAGAAAAATACGCACTCATCGAGAACAATAACAACAAATATATAACAAGTATGCTCAAAATGGCTGAAATGTTATTAAAATTAAATAGTATTTCTAATGCTCTAGCAAAAACAAAATTGGCTTATCAAATGGCTCACGAAAAAAAATTATTGCCCGAAAAAGCAGCTGCTCTATTATTATTGAGTGATATTTATACCAAACAAGGCAATATAAAAGATGCTTTTATTTCTCAAAAACAATATCAAAATACAATCGATACATTAACAATAAGAGAAAATAGAGATAAAAGTTATCAAATTTATCAACAAAAACTATGGCAAGACCAAAGAAATGAAGTCTTAATCAAAAAAGAACAAAATAGATTGCAACAAAAAAACGAAATTGAAAACACAAAATTAGTTAGAAATACATTTGTGATTAGTTTGGCGTTTGCTTTATTGGGAATTTTGATTATTGGACTGATGTATCGAAAACAAAAAAGGTATAACCAAGAATTAACTAAAAAAACGATTGAAACCGAAAAACAAAGAAAAGAACTCCAAAAAAGAAGTGATATTTTAGAAAAAGCATACATAAAACTAAGAGAAGCAAATCAATATCAGGAAAATTTGATGACCGAAATTAGTTCGCAAAAAGATGAAATTAATCAAATCAATAAAAATTTAGAAACAAAAATCGTAGAAAGAACACAAACTCTTTCTCATTCACTGTTGGAAACAGCCCGATTAAACGATGAATTAGACGCTTTTTTGTATCACGCCTCACACGATTTACGTCGCCCGATTACTACTTTATTTGGTTTGTATGAATTAGCAAAAATGACTTTGGAAGAATCTAAAAAAAGCCTCGAAATATTTGATTTGGTCAAACAAACTGCTTTTAATATGGATAAAATGCTCACAAAATTGATTATGATTCATGAAATAAACAATGTTAAAAAAGAAAAAACAAAAAAAGAAGAAATAAAATTTGGAGAAATTATCCAAAATATGCAAAAAATATATACCAATCAAATTAACGAAAAAAATATGACATGGAAAATCAAAATAGAAAACAATTTGAATTTTTTGAGCGATAAAAATTTAATTGAATTTATCATTCAAAATCTAATTGAAAATGCTGTTATTTTTTCACAAGGCGAAAAACCTTTTCTTCGTATCAAAATAAATAAACAAGATAATTTTTTACGATTTAGCATTGAAGACAATGGACAAGGCATAGATACTGATATTCAAAACCGTATTTTTGAGATGTATTTTAGAGGAAGTGAACAATCGCAAGGCAACGGATTAGGCTTATATGTGGTACATAGAGCCGTTCATCATCTCAAAGGTCGTTTAGAATTTAATAGTGAAATAGCCAGAGGAAGTACTTTTGAAATATATTTACCTTTTGAAAATTAAAAATATTGTCTTATATTTTGTAAAAAAATAATACTTTTTGAGCAATAAATGTAAAAAAAATCATACCTTTGCAATGAATTTAATATGTGTTAGTTTATCATCAATAAAAAATCTATTTTAATAAAAATATGAAAAAAATAGTTACTTTTCTACTTTATTTTTCTCTTTCTTTTTACGCATTACACGCACAAGAAGATAGTTTGAAACAACAAAAAGAAATCAATACAATAGTCGAAATTTTGTCTGCTGTCAAAGTTCAAGACTCTGATTATCAAGATATTGCCACACAAACAAAATCACATTACACTGAATTTAATACTGCTTGGGAAAAATTAGAAGAACAAAAACTAAGCAAAATGAGAATTTGGAGAAATACAGAATTAGAAAAAATAAATTTATCTACTCAAAATTTGTTCTATCCTTTTAGCGGTCCAGATTTTTTAAATGCTTATTTATTGTATCCTGATTGTGATAATTATTTGATGTTTGGATTAGAAAAAATTGGAGAATTACCAAAATTAAGCGAAATGAAAGGCGTTTTCTTAACCAATTATCTCAAAAATGTTCGAGGAGCAATGAGTGAAATTATGTCAAGAAATTATTTTATTACCAAAAATATGATGACGCAAGTAAGTTATCAACTCAAAGGAGTTTTACCTATTTTGAGTATTTTTATAAAACGTTTTGATAACGATATTTTGAGTATTAAAAAAGTGTATATCGAAAAAAGTGGTAAACCAACGCTTACCTCATTAAGTTATCAAAGTAAATTTAATTTGATAACAGGTTTGCAAATTGTTTTTAAAAATAAACAAAAAAATAAAATTCAAACCATTTATTATTTTAGTACAGATGTGCAGGATAATGCAATCACAAATAAAGTTGAATTACTTAAATTTATTAAATCTTTTCCCGAAAAATCTACTTTTATTAAATCTGCTTCATATTTATTACACGGTGAAAATTTTAGCGTGATGCGAAATTTTATTTTGAGTGATACAAAATCGGTGGTGCAAGACGACACAGGTATTCCCTATAAATTTTATAATAAACAAAATTGGTATGTGCAGTTATTTGGAAAATATGCTCGCCCCGTCAAAGATTTTAATTATGGATATCAAACCGATTTAGCCAATAGATTTGAGGTAGATAAAACCATCAAACCTATTAATTTTACTTTTGGGTATCATTGGTGGACTGACAAATCAAGTATTTTGAAATGCACAAGACCAGAAAAAAAATAAAGAATCTATCTATCTATCTATCTATTTATTAGTCCAAAGTTTAATTAAGATTCTATTTTAATACTAAAAAAATTTTCGCCAACCCCAAAATTTTCTATTTTTCAAATAGGTTAAATCTTGTTCATTTTGATACGCCTCTTTTTCAAATACGATATTAAAATAAGCGTCAAAATGATTTTTATATTTAAAATATTTTCTTACATAATCCAATCCATATAAAATATAAAAAGGAATAATCAACATTTCTAATTGTTGTTTGATGTGTATTTTTTCGTGATTCATCAATACTTCGTTTTTTTCTAATCCTCTCTCTTTCAAAATAATAAAAGGAAAAATAGTCATACCATCATAAGGAATTAACTTAGAATAAATAATTATAAACATAAATAAAAAAATAAAATGGTTTTGTATTCTTTGCAAATCTAATATTTTTTTTCAAATTTTCAAAGAAATAAAAATATTTCTCAAAAAAAATAAAAAAAAGATATAATTTCTCAAAAAAAGATACTAACTTGGGCAAAAATTTATTCACATTTTCATTTAAACATTTTTAATTATGGAAGATTTAGCTAAAAAAATCGCTGAAAAAGCAGGAATCACAGAAGAACAAGCAAAATTAGCCGCAGAAGCAGCACAAGAATACGTAGAATCAAAAATTGCTGGCACTGTGGAAGGAAAAATTGCTGAATATTTAAAAGATATTTCTGCGATGATAAAATCACAAGTTCACGAAGCATTGACAGGCAAACCTTTGGTAACTATGGCTGAAAGAGTAGGCGATTTTGCAGAAGGTGCCAAAGATAAATTAGGCGATTTTGCAGAAGGTGCCAAAGATAAATTAGGAAAAATAGCAGGAAGTATTGGTAGTTTTTTCACAGGTGGAGGCAAAGATAAAGAAGAAGAGGAAAAAAAAGAAGAACCTAAAAAATAAGCAAAAAAGTAATAAACAAAATTCATTATAAATTCGTTTTATAGTGAATTTTGAATGTTACCAAAAAAAATTATTGTAATACATATAATATAAAAAAATGATAACTTTTGATTACATTATTATCGGAGCAGGTTCTGCAGGATGCGTATTAGCCAATCGCCTTTCAGAAAATCCATCTATTCAAGTCTTATTATTAGAAGCTGGCGGAAAAGATAATAAATTTGAAATTCACGTACCTGCAGCCTATTCAAAATTGAATAAAAGCGACGTAGATTGGGCTTTTTGGACTACTCCACAAAAAAACGTGGACAATCGAGTAATGTTTCAACCACGTGGAAAAGTTTTGGGCGGTTGCAGTTCGACCAATGCAATGGCGTATATTCGTGGCAATAAAAAAGATTATGATGATTGGGAAATTTTAGGAAATAAAGGTTGGAAATATGAAGATATATTGCCTTATTTCAAAAAAGCAGAACATAATGAACAATTGAATAACCATTTTCATAGTCAAAATGGACTTTTAAATGTTACTTTTCCAAAAAAATTTCAAACTCCTTTAGCAAATGCTTTTGTAGAAGCTTGTCAAGAAATTGGTATGCCAAAAAATGAAGATTTTAACGGAGAAAATCAAGAAGGAGCAGGGATTTTTCAGTTTACTATCAAAAATGAAAAAAGACACAGCACCGCACAGGCTTATCTTGTTCCCGCACTTTCACGAAAAAATTTAACCGTTTTGACGTATGCACACACGAGAAATGTCATTATTGAAAATGATAAAGCCGTAGGAGTGGAGTTTTATATAGGAAAAAACAATCAAATAACAGCACAAAAAGCCTTTTGTAGCAAAGAAGTTATTTTGTCAGCAGGTGCATTTCAATCTCCTCAAATTTTGATGTTATCAGGAATTGGAGAAAAAGAACATTTGAAAAAGCATAATATTGTACTGAAAAAAGAATTAATGGGCGTAGGAAAAAATCTACAAGACCACGTTTTTTGTGTCGCAAGTTCTTTTGCCAACGGAAATATTACGCTCAATCACGTGTCTAAACCTTTCAATAAATTAAAAAGTTTGGCGAATTATTTATTGTTCAAAAAAGGTGCTTTTACGATTAGTCCTTTGGAAGCTTGTGCTTTTTTTAAGTCTGATGTGCAAGAAGATAGACCCAATTTGCAATTTCATTTCACGCCTGTTCACGTGGGAGGTTATGGAACTGATTTATATAATGCAGATTCTTATCCAAATACTGATGGTTTTACTATTTTACCTACGCTTTTAAGACCAGAAAGTATAGGAGAACTTTCTTTGAACTCAAATAATCCTTTTGATGTACCTTTGATAAATCCTAATTATTTGGAGTCAGATATGGACAAAAAAAACTTAATTATTGCGTTTAAAAAATCAATCGAAACGTTGGAATCCAATGCTTTTGCCAAATATACAAAGGAAATTTATTTCCCCAAAAATCTAAAATCTGACGAGGAAATATTATCACATATCAAAAAAACATTAGAAACAGTTTATCATCCTGTGGGTACGTGTAAAATGGGAAATGATGAAATGAGTGTGGTTGATGCCGATTTAAAAGTGAAAGGAATCGAAAATTTAAGGGTAGTTGATGCGTCAATTATGCCTAACATCGTGATGGGAAATACGAATGCACCTGTGATTATGATAGCAGAAAAAGCAGCGGATTTGATAAAAAATAGTTAAAAACACACATAAAATCTACCAATGAAATATCAAAATATCCAAGAACAAGAAATTAAAAATAAAATAACGATAGATTATTTTAAAGTATATGATTGTACCAAAATGATAGGAAACATAGATTTTTGTGTGGCAATTTTTCAAGAAACTCAAGACATTTCTGAACAAGAATCGTTTTTATGGGCAGAAGCAAAAACAGGTAATTCAGATTTATCTAAATCAATTACACAACTTATTCTAACTATTGGCAAAGCAAAAACTTTTGATAAATTTTTACCTCCTAATATGTTGGGTGCTTTTGATGGCGAGAAAATGGCTTTTGTTCCTTACAATGAAATACAAGATATTTTTTATATGAATGATTTTAATTGGAATGTTATGCCCTCTAATCATAATACCAGAGAATTTAAGCTCGTTCATGAAAAAGTAAAAAACACGATTGATGAGAAAGCATTGCTTTTTTATTACGAAAAAGACGATAAAGAACTCAATAACTTTATCGTAGATAATTTCAAAATAGGAAAATTTGGTGTTACTAAAACTAAAATTGATAAAAATAATTTTATTACCATTTATAATAAATGGGTACAAAATGTAAAACCAAGTATTGCTGTCAATTGGGATATTGCCAAAAAAAGTGGTATTATTGATGGTGATTTTTACTTGGCTGATTTGCTATCATCTAATAATGAAAGTTTGAAAGATAATTTATACGTGTTACTCAAAAAAAATCATTATGAATTGGATCGCAAAGTGGATGAAGCGGGAATGTTTGGGAGCAAAAAAACAGAATTTAAAGATAAACAAATCGCACACACACAATTTTGGAATAAATATGAACGTCCTCCGAAAGAGGAATATTGGGATTACATTATAGGTCGCAGAGATTTGCTCGTGCCTCAAGACGTGAGAGAGCGAAAAGGTAGTTTTTTTACGCCACAAATTTGGGTAGAATTATCTCAAAAATATCTAAGCGATACGTTGGGTGAAGATTGGCAAGATGAATATTATATTTGGGATTGTGCAGCGGGAACAGGAAATTTATTGACAGGATTGACCAATAAATTCAATATTTTTGCTTCTACTTTGGACAAGCAAGACGTTGATGTTATTCATGATCGGATAAAAAATGGGGCTAATTTAGTAGAAAAAAATGTTTTTCAATTTGATTTTTTGAATGATGATTTTAAAAAACTGCCTAAACTTTTACAAGATATTATTAACGATCCTGAAAAAAGAAAAAAACTATTAATTTACATCAATCCACCTTATGCGGAGGCGAGCGATAAAAAAACATTAGACCAAAAAGATGGAAAAAAGGAAGGAAAAAAAGGCGTAGAACAAAATAGAATAAATAAAAAATATGCGAAGGAATTAGGACAAGGAAATGCAGAACTCTTCGTACAATTTTTAACTCGAATTTATTTTGAAATACCTAATTGTCTTATTGCAGAATTTTCAAAAATTAAAATTATTTCGGGTCCTCATTTTATTGATTTTAGAAATTTTTTTAAAGCAAAATTAAAAAAAGCGTTTATATGTCCTTCGGAGTCATTTGATAATGTGAAAGGTAAATTTCCTATTGGATTTATGATTTGGGATACTGCCATCAAAGAACAATTCAAAAAAATTGAAACTTATGTATATGATAATCTAGGCAAGGAATTAACAACTAAAATATTCCATACGTATGATGAAAGCCAATATATAAATGATTGGGTAAAACCTTTTAGAGGTGATATTGTAACTAATCAACTCATTGGTAAATTTCCTTTTAAAGGCAATGATTTCCAAAATCAAAATATGATTCAAATTGTACATCATAAAATGGACTATAATACTGAAGCAGGACAATTTTTAATCAATCAAAAAAATATAAAATATACTTGTGTATATTTTGCAGTTCGTAAATCTATCGAGGCTACTTGGCTCAATGACCGAGACCAGTTTTTATTTCCAAAAGATGCTTGGGAAACAGATATAGAATTTCATAATAATTGCTTAATTTACACATTATTTAGTAATAATATTCAATCAAAATTTGGTACAAATCATTGGATACCTTTTACAGAATATGAAGTAAATCCAAAAGAGAAATTTGAAAGTGATTTTATGGCGAAATATATTGCAGGAAAAATAGATACTAAAGTAACATTTAATTTGTTTAATAAGGTTGAAAAGAAAGACCAAAAACCTTTAATATTTTCAAAAGAAGCAAAAGAAGTTTTTAAAGCAGGACTCGAACTTTGGAAATATTATCACAGCCAAACATTTCCTGCGTATGAAATAGAAACGTATAATGCAAATGCAAGTTTGTATGATATTCGTGAATATTTTCAAGGTAGAAATGAATCGGGAAAAATGAATCACAAAAGTAAAGATGAAACTTATACAAAGTTGATTAATGATTTGAGAGAGAAATTAAAAGTTTTGGCAAAAAAAATAGAACCAAAAGTATATGAACACGCGTTTTTATTGGAATAAAATAATGGACAAAATAAAAAGAGAAAGAACAGGAAGCTTTTATACACCACAAATTTGGGTAGAATTATCTCAAAAATATCTAAGTGATACGTTGGGTGAAGATTGGCAAGATGAATATTATATTTGGGATTGTGCAGCGGGAACAGGAAATTTATTGACAGGATTGACCAATAAATTCAATATTTTTGCTTCTACTTTGGACAAGCAAGACGTTGATGTTATTCATGATCGGATAAAAAATGGGGCTAATTTAGTAGAAAAAAATGTTTTTCAATTTGATTTTTTGAATGATGATTTTAAAAAACTGCCTAAACTTTTACAAGATATTATTAACGATCCTGAAAAAAGAAAAAAACTATTAATTTACATCAATCCACCTTATGCGGAGGCGAGCGATAAAAAAACATTAGACCAAAAAGATGGAAAAAAGGAAGGAAAAAAAGGCGTAGAACAAAATAGAATAAATAAAAAATATGCGAAGGAATTAGGACAAGGAAATGCAGAACTCTTCGTACAATTTTTAACTCGAATTTATTTTGAAATACCTAATTGTCTTATTGCAGAATTTTCAACTTTAAAAATTATTACGGGTCCTCATTTTATTGATTTTAGAAAATTTTTTAAAGCAAAATTAAAAAAAGCATTTATATGCCCTGCTAATTCTTTTGATAATGTAAAAGGTAAATTTCCTATTGGATTTATGATTTGGGATACTGCCATCAAAGAACAATTCAAAAAAATTGAAACTTATGTATATGATAATGTAGGCAAGGAATTAACAACTAAAATATTTCATATATACGATGAAAACCAATATATAAATGATTGGGTAAAACCTTTTAGAGGTGATATTGTAACTAATCAACTCATTGGTAAATTCCCTTTTAAAGGCAATGATTTTCAAAATCAAGATATGGTACAAATTGTACATCATAAAATGGACTATAATACTGAAGCAGGGCAATTTTTAATCAATCAAAAAAATGTAAAATATGCTTGCATTTATTTTGCAGTACGTAAATGTATTACTACAAATTGGATAATTAATAGTGATCAATTTTTGTATCCGAATGCGAGTTGGGAAACAGATTTATTTTTTCAATCAGATTGTTTGATATTTACGTTGCTAACAAATAAAGTTCAATCAAAATTTGGTACAAATCATTGGATACCCTTTACAGAATATGAAGTAAATGCAAAAGAGAAATTTGAAAGTGATTTTATGGCGAAATATATCGCAGGAAAAATAGATACTAAAGTAACATTTAATTTATTTAATAAGATTGAAAAGAAAGACCAAAAACCTTTAATATTTTCAAAAGAAGCAAAAGAAGTTTTTAAAGCAGGACTCGAACTTTGGAAATATTACCACGCACACCAGTTTCCTGCGTATGAAATAGAAACGTACAATACAAATGCAAGTTTGTATGATATTCGTGAATATTTTCAAGGTAGAAATGAATCGGGAAAAATGAATCACAAAAGTAAAGATGAAACTTATACAAAGTTGATTAATGATTTGAGAGAGAAATTAAAATTACTCGGAGATAAAATAGCCCCCAAAGTATATGAACACGGTTTTTTGTTGGAATAAAGCAAGTAAATAGGCTGATAAAAATTAGCAAAGTAAATGTTAATTTATAATAAAAAATAAATATTTTCATTAAAAACTAAAAATATTTTTGGAAAATTGAAAAAAACATTTTAACTTTGCAAAAAATAAGCGGATGTGGTGAAATTGGTAGACACGCTACCTTGAGGTGGTAGAGCCAGCAATGGTGTAGGAGTTCGAGTCTCCTCATTCGCACCAAAAATTTAATTGAGCATCAGTTTTTCTCTATAAAAATGAAATCAAAATTTATTGGTTTCATTTTTTTATATCAATTCAACAATATGAAAGCAACTTATTTAAAAATATATCCCGAAAATCCAGACGAAAAAAAAATACAAATGGTTGTGGATTGCTTGAAAAGTGGTGGCGTAATTATTTATCCGACAGACACCGTTTATGGTATTGGTTGTGATATTTTTCAACAAAAAGCAGTAGAAAGAATTTGTGAAATTAAAAATATTTTGCCCCAAAAAAGTAATTTATCTTTTATTTGTTATGATTTGAGCAATATCTCGGAATATGCACGCGTGGAAGACAATGTTTTTAAAGTAATGAAAAAAGCATTACCGGGTGCCTTTACTTTTATTTTGAAAGCAAGTAGCAAATCTCCCAAAATAGTCAATTCAAAGAAAAAAACCGTTGGCATCAGAATTCCTGATAATAATATTACTCGGTTGATAGTCAAAGAATTAGGCTGTCCCATTTTAACTTCATCTGTCAAAGACGATGATGAAATTATAGAATATTCGACTGACCCTGAATTGATTTACGAAAAATTTAAACATCAAGTAGATATGGTGATTGATGGTGGTTTTGGGAATAATGTAGCTTCCACGATTGTAGATTGCTCGGAAGGTGATTTTGAGGTGATAAGAGAAGGTTTGGGTGATATTTCTTTATACGTATAATTTTTGAAACTGCATTTTTTGGCAATTTCTAAAATATAGCCATCAAAAAAATAGGTTCTTAGGAAATTTATGTGAAAAATTAAAATATTTTTTTTTGAAATGTATTTTTTGAATTGCCTCCAGATTTATCTGGAGGATAATAAAAAATTCAATCGTTGGCTTTAGCCAAAATCTCTGTGTTTTTCAAATTGATATTTTTCTATATTTTCAAAATAAATAGCTATTTATAGTAGAATAAAATTAGTTCCACAATAATTTCCTAAAAACCAAAAATTCTTATTTTAATATCATATTCATAAAAAAAAGCAAAGAAATAAAACAAAATTTGTAGTTTCTTAGTTTTTTAGTTATTTTTGTAACCAAATGAAGAAACGTTGGATTTTTAAGCCCTTACCTGATGCTGATTTAGTCAATAATTTAGCAGAGAATTTATCAATAGAAACAATATTAGCACAATTATTAGTGCAACGCAATATTATTACTTTTGATGAGTCAAAGTTTTTTTTTCGCCCTTCTCTCGAAGATTTACATAATCCTTTTTTAATGAAAGGTATGGAAAATGCAGTCAATAGAATCGAAAAAGCCATTCGCAAAAAAGAAAAAATATTAGTGTATGGAGATTATGACGTAGATGGCACTACTTCGGTGGCGTTGGTATATGGTTTTTTATCTAAATTTCATACCAATATAGATTTTTATATTCCTGATAGACAAATTGAAGGATATGGCATCTCAAAATTGGGTATTGATTGGGCAAAAAGTGAAAATGTAAATTTAATTATTGCCTTAGATTGTGGCATCAAATCAAACGAAATGATTGATTATGCCAAAACGCAACAGATTGATTTTATTATTTGCGACCACCATTTACCCGCAGGAGAAATTCCCGATGCGATAGCAGTCTTAGACCCAAAACAAGAAAATTGCGATTATCCTTTCAAAGAATTGTCAGGTTGTGGGATTGGTTTTAAAATGATGCAGGCTTTTTCTATTCAAAACGAAGTTCCCTTAGATTTTTTATTCGAATTTTTGGATTTAGTAGTTGTGAGTATCGCATCTGATTTGGTTTTAATGGTGGGAGAAAATAGGATTTTAGCTTATTTTGGACTCGAAAAATTAAACAGAAATCCAAGAATTGGTTTGCGTGCTTTGATGAATGTGTCAGGTTTTCATAGAGAAAGTACATTAGAAATTAGTAATTTAGTGTTTACTATCGGACCCAGAATTAACGCTGTGGGAAGACTTACACAAGGAAAAAAAGCAGTCGAATTGTTGGTTTCGCACAACAAAGAAGAGGCTGAAAATTTTGCTGTCAATATCAATAAAACTAATTATGATAGACAAGATTTAGATTTAATTTCTACACAAGAAGCGTTTAAAATTGTTGATGAACGCAAAAAAGACAGGCCTGATTTAAAAGCCATTATTATTTATAAAGAAGATTGGCACAAAGGAATTGTCGGAATTATTGCGTCAAGATGTGTAGATAAATATCATTTACCAACGATTGCATTGACTTTGCAAGATGGAAAAATTGCAGGTTCGGCGCGCTCTATTATTGATTTTAATATGTATGAAATGTTGGCAAGATGTTCAGATTTATTGACAGAATTTGGTGGACATCAACAAGCTTCGGGCTTGGCAATGCCGATTGAAAATTTGGAAAAATTTACGAATATGTTCGAAACCATTGCAGAAAATACGCTCACGCCTGCGATGCTTATTCCTCCGCAAGACATAGATTTGAAATTAGAATTGCATCAAATTACGCCTAAATTTTATAAAATTTTGAAACAAATGGCTCCTTTCGGACCTGAAAATATGCGACCTATTTTTTCAACCGAAAATTTAATGCCAATGAAAGTTCAAATTATGAAAGAAAAGCATTTAAAATTTTATGTAGTTGATGAAAAAACAGGAATTTCTCTTGTAGTAGTTGCCTTTGGTTTGATTGATTTTTACCCTGATTTATTGAGAGCAAAAAAAATAGATTTATGCTATTCAATAGAAGAAAATGTATTTCAAAGTAGGTCAAGTTTACAACTTAGAGCAAGAGATATTAGAACTTATTTTTGATATATTTCTAAAAATTAGTGTATCAATTAAATAAAGAAAAAGTTTTTGGGAAATTTGTGTGGAAAATAAAAAGGTTTTTGGGAAATGTATTTCTTGAATTGCCTCCAGATTTATCTGGAGGTTAATATAAAATACAATTCTGGGCTTTAGCCGAAATTTTTATGTTTCTCAAATGAATATTTTTCTATATTTTTAAAATAAAAAAATATTCATATATAGACTAAAATTAGATCCACGATAATTTCCCCTGAACTAAAGAAAAAATAATTATTTTTCAAAAAATTTGACATTTCTTAAAAAATTATTTAATTTTGCACAAAAAATAAATAATATTTACTAATTTTGTAAAAAAATAGTAAAAACATAAAAATAAATAATTAAAAATGGAAGCTACTTATACCGAAGACAATATCAAAACGCTTGATTGGAAAGAACATATCAGAAAAAGACCAGGTATGTATATCGGAAAATTAGGCAATGGCTCTGCCCATGATGATGGTATTTACATTTTATCCAAAGAAATTATGGACAATGCAGTCGATGAATATTTGATGGGAAATGGTAAAAAAATTGATGTAAAATTAGATAAAAAACGAATTACTATCAGAGATTATGGCAGAGGCGTGCCACTCGGAAAAGTAGTAGATTGTTTTTCTAAAATAAATACAGGAGGAAAATATGATTCGGAAGCTTTTCAAAAATCGGTAGGTTTGAATGGAGTAGGAGCAAAAGCAACCAATGCCCTTTCAAAATATTTAAAAGTGCAATCTTTTAGAAATGGTGAAAGTAAAATGGCTGAATTTCAATTTGGTGAACTCATAAACGAAACACCCATCAGCTCAACAAAAGAAGGGAACGGAACTTTGGTTATTTTCGAACCAGACGAAACAATTTTTGAAGAGTATAGTTTTAAAGCCGAATTTTTAGAAGAATTGATGTGGAATTATGCATATTTGAATGCAGGTTTAAAACTTCATTTTAATGGCAAAGATTTTTTTTCTAAAAATGGTTTGTTAGATTTATTAAAAAATAAAACCAATGAAGATGAACTTTGTTATCCCATCGTACATTTCAAAGGAGAAGATTTTGAGGTCGCACTCACACACGGAAAACAATATGGAGAGGAATATTACACTTTTGTAAACGGGCAACATACGACGCAAGGCGGAACGCATTTAGTTGCTTTTCGAGAGGCAATCGTTAAAACGGTGAGAGATTTTTATAAAAAAGATTATGACCCCAATGATGTGCGTGCTTCTATCGTGGCTGCGGTCAGTATTCGTATTCAAGAACCTGTTTTTGAATCTCAAACGAAGACTAAATTAGGTTCACAATATACTACGCCTAATGGTAGTACAACTATTCGTTCTGTGGTCAATGATTTTATGAAAGAACATTTTGATAAATTTCTTCACATGAATCCAAGCGTAAAAGATGCTTTGCAAAAGAAAATTTTACAATCCGAAAAAGAAAGAAAAGAAATTTCAGGAATACGTAAATTAGCCAATGAAAAAGCAAAAAAAGCAAATTTACACAACAAAAAATTAAGAGATTGCCAAACGCATTTTACTGATTTGAGAAAAGAAAAAAGATTTGAAACGACTATTTTTATCACCGAAGGAGATTCTGCGAGTGGTTCTATCACCAAAGCAAGACAAGTAGAAACGCAAGCCGTTTTTAGTTTGAGAGGAAAACCGCTTAATTGTTATGGAATGACCAAAAAAGTAGTCTATCAAAATGAAGAATTTAATTTGTTGCAACACGCCTTAGACATCGAAAATGGAGTAGAAAATGTGCGTTATAATAAAGTGGTGATTGCTACTGATGCCGATGTAGATGGAGCGCATATTCGATTGCTTTTATTGACTTTTTTCTTACAATTTTTTCCCGATTTGGTCAAACAAGGACATTTATATATTTTAGAAACACCATTGTTTCGAGTGCGTAACAAAAAAGATACGATTTATTGTTATGATGAAAAGGAAAAACAAAAGGCAATTACAAAACTAGGACCTGACAACGAAATAACTCGTTTTAAAGGTTTGGGTGAGATTTCTCCTGATGAATTTTCTAAATTTATTGGCAAAGATATTCGTTTAGAACCTGTTTTGATGAAAAAAGAAACACAAATTTCTAAAATTTTAGATTATTATATGGGTAAAAATACGCCTGATAGACAAATTTTTATCGTAGATAATTTAAGACCTGAAGAAGTGGATAGAGTTGAAAATTAAATCCGTTGAGAATTAAACCAAAAAAAAGTGCAACCAAGAAATTGATTGCACTTTTTTAGTTTTATATCTTATACTTTCTCTAAAAATTTGATAATACCGCCTGTTAAATTTCTTACGTGTTCAAATCCTTGAGATTGTAAATATTTTTGCGCTTGAGAACTTCTCGCGCCTGACCTACAATGAACAATAATTTCTTTATTTTTCCAATCCGCAATTTCTTCGATTCTTTGTGGTAATAAAGCCAATGGAATAAGCAATGCGCCAATGTTTTGTTCTTCATATTCCCATTCTTCTCTGACATCAATGATGTTCAAGTCCTCTTTTTTTGCGATTCGTTCTTTGAGTTCATCTGCATTTATATCCATAATAAATATTCTTTAGGTTTTAAGTTGAAGGTAAAATAATTGAAATAATTTATTTTTTTTCTTGTGCCTTTTCTGGCGTTTTAGAAGATTGTTTCATAACACTATCGTGTTCATCGGCAAATTTTTTGTGTTTATCAGACATTTCTGCATGTTTTTTCTTCATTTCTTCATGGAATTTTTGAAGTTTATAATGTCTTTCAGAATATTCTTTATCTGCAATAGTTCCTTCTCTGTGTTGAACGATAAGTTTTGTATGTGCCAATAATAATTTTTGGTGTTTTTCAATTTCATCAAAATGGTCTGATAAAAATTTATTATGGTCTGATAAAAACGTAGCATGATTTTTTGTTTGCTCATTTTTTGAGTCTAATTTAGCAAAATCAACTTCCCAACGTTTAAATTCATCTTTCAAACCATTGTGTTCTTTCAACATTAATTCATGTTCTTGAACAATCGTTTGATGTTCGGTTTCTAATTTTTTATTAAGTTCCATATTGGCAGTAACCGCACTACCACAACTGTAAAACAAAATGCTGATAGCTATCAAAGCAGAAGCAAAAAATATATTTTTCATTGTATTGAAAATAATTAAGATTTTTTTTAAATAATTTTATTTCTATCTAAGTTTAACAAATTTTATGCAAAAAATATAATAATTATAAAAAAAGTCATAAAGTCTTAAAATTAAATATTTTTTTTTGGTTTTGAGAAATAAATAATGATTCAAAAATCAGAATAAATTTTTTTTGTGTTTATTTTTTCTTATTAGAGTTTTTTAAATGGTAGCCAAAAATTGAGAAAAATCATTAAAAATTCGAGAAAAAACAAAAAAAATCCGTACTAATCCGCTAAATCCGTGTTATCTGTGTGCTAAAATCTCTTTCATTTAAAAAATACTATTATATTTGTGCAGAAAATTAAATAGAGTTTGAAAAAAGATTGTTTTAAATCTGTAAAATTAGCGTTAGGGAGCATCTAAAAAATAAATTACCCACTCAAAAAAACTTATTTTTAGTTCCCTCACCGCTGGGGAGGGTTAGGGTCAGTGTTGTTAAATTCTTTTTTTTTAACAAATAAAATAGAAATTAACTTGTATAATATTCTGTAAAAAATCTATAATTTTTTGAAAATCTTATAGATTTGGCAAATTATATTTTGATTTGTAAAATAATTTACCTGACAAATATTAGAACTTAACAACACTGACCCCAGCCCTCCCCAAAGGTGAGGGAGTTTTTTTAGGTATATTATTTTTTATTTAGTCCCTTATCCGCATCCTAAAATCTACGTTATTTTAAAAAATCTAATATTTTTAGCAAAATCATTCAAAATCTATCAATTTTCCTAATTCATCATACTTTTTTTCCTCAATTATTTTTCCGTTGAGGTATGTTTTTTCTGATTCTTTATTTCTATTTTCAAACCAAGATAAATACAAATAAGGTATCTTCTAAAAAATATAATACCCATTTAAAAGTGTCTTTTATCGGAAAAATTTCTTCAAGGTTTTAAAAACCTTGAAGAAATCGTACCTGATGGGTATATTATTTTCTACTTAGTCCCTAAAAGATGTCCATCTAAAATATAATTTTCAGAATCCGAATAACATTTAGAGATTCTATTGTTATAAAATGCCTCAAAAAAATGAATCAATAACATAAATTTTTATATTTCAACCTTATATTCTTCCTTAAAATCTTGCCAAATATCTCTAAAAACTCTTGGGATTTTTTGGAGGGTAATATATTGGATTTCATCTGATATTTTTCCATAAAACGCATGCGCAATACCGCCCGCAATGCACGCTTGCGTGTCCGCATCTCCGCCCAAAGAAATTGCCAAACGAATGGCACTTTCAAAATTTTCACTATCTAAAAAAGCAACAATCGCTTCAGGAACAGAAAATTGACAAGCAGACGAAAAATGATAATTAGGTCGAATTTTTTCTATCGTAGTATAAACATCATACCCAAAAGTATTTCTAATATATTCTCTTATTTCAGATTTAGTTACTTTGTTTTTTGCCAAATAAACACAAGCCGCCACTGCTTGCGCTCCTTTAATTCCTTCGGGATGATCGTGTGTTGCTTCTGCACTTTTTTTAGCTTCAGCCAATACCTCATATAATTCATTAAAAGCAAATCCAATTGGTACTACACGCATAGCAGAGCCATTTCCATAACTTTGGTAAGGGTCTAATATATCACTTTCTAACCAAGTTTTGAAGGCTCTCCCATAGCCACGATTTGGATAATTTCTCCCGTATTCTTTATAATTTTGTGGATAATTTTTTCCTTGATACAACAAAATTTCTGCGGTAGCAAAACTCATAATTGTATCATCTGTAAAAGTTGATTCTTTGGTAAATAATTCAAACTTTGTACTTTTTTTACCCGATTTTTCAAATAAAGAACCAACTACATCACCTATAATCGCTCCTAACATATTTTTTTATTTTTAATTTTTTGACTTTAATTCTGTCCAAAAATAATAATTTTTTTTCAAATAAGCAAATTTATTTAGTATATTTTTCATACATTTCCCCAAAAATAACAAACACCAACGATAAATTTTTTTTTTTTAGATTTAATTCAATAATTTAATTTATTTTTCAAATTATATTTATCTTTGCAAACTTATTATAAAAAAGGATAAATAAAATGGCAGGTAAAAATAGTATGTCTAATCTTGGGGGACGTTTACAACCACAAGCAATAGAGTTAGAAAAATCAGTTCTGGGTGCATTAATGATTGATAGAGAAGCAATCAATACGGTGATTGATATGTTATACCCCGAAAGTTTTTATAGACCCGCCCACCAAGAAATTTACCGTGCTATCAAAGATTTATTTGCTAATTCTCAACCCATTGATATGCTTACTGTTACGCAACAACTACGTAAATTTGGATCATTAGAAATGGTGGGCGGTGCAAGTTATGTGTTGAGTTTGACGACTTCTACCAATTCAGCTTCCAATATTGCATATCACGCAATTATACTTGTTGAGCAATTTATCAAAAGAGAAATGATAAGAATTGCTATCGATATTCAAAAAGATGCTTTTGATGATACAACTGATGTGTTTGATTTATTAGACCAATCAGAACAACGTTTTTTTCAAATTTCTGAAAATAATATTCGTAAAAATTATTCTGTGATGAGTAATTTATTGCGAAAAACTATTACAGAAATAGAAGAAAAAAGGCATTTAAAAGATGGATTAACAGGAATTCCTTCTGGTTTTTTAGATTTAGATAGAATTACAGCAGGTTTTCAAAAATCAGATTTGGTAATTATTGCTGCCAGACCTGCGATGGGAAAAACGGCTTTTTCACTCTCTTTATTGCGGAATGCAGCTTTAGATTTTAGTCATCCTGTGGCTTTTTTTTCCTTAGAAATGTCCGAAACACAAATTGCTACGCGTTTGATTTCAGCAGAAACAGAATTGGAAAGTGATAAACTAAAAAGAGGAACTTTGGCAGATTATGAATGGCAACAATTAAAACAAAAAACTACAAAATTAGGAGAAGCACCTATTTTTATTGATGATACAGCGGCTCTTTCGATTTTGGAATTGCGAGCAAAATGTAGAAGATTAAAAGCACAACACGATATTCAACTGATTGTGGTCGATTATTTACAACTTATGACGGCAGGAAGTGGAAAAAATTCACCCGGAAATCGAGAGCAAGAAATTTCAACTATTTCAAGAGGTTTAAAGAATTTAGCCAAAGAATTAAATGTACCTGTGATTGCTCTTTCGCAATTAAGTCGTGCAGTAGAAACGAGAGGTGGCGATAAAAGACCGCAATTATCAGATTTGAGAGAGTCTGGTTCTATTGAGCAAGATGCGGATATAGTAATGTTTTTATATCGTCCAGAATATTATGGAATTACGGAAGATATGAACGGAAATCCGACCAAAGATGTGGGCGAAGTCATTATTGCCAAACATAGAAATGGTTCATTAGATACCGTACAACTGCGTTTTGTGGGTAAATTTACACGTTTTGAAAATTTAGATAATTTTGGAGTGCGTGCCAATGGACAGTCAGACTCGAAAATTGTTACGTTTAGCAGCAAGGCAAATGACCCGCAACAATTTAATAATGCTCCACAAAATATTCCTGCAAGATTAGATGATGAACCACCTTTTTAATGAAAATTTTAAAATAAAATTGCAAAAAAAACGTATAAAAAAAATAATAAATATATGAGAAAATCTCTTTTTATCTTTTTATTTTTGATATGGAATGTATCACAAAATAATATATTCGCCCAAAAAACAGAAAAAATATACACTTGTGAACCTGAAAATCAAGCGTATATCGCACAAGGAAATAATTTATTTACGTTGCTTTTGAAAGCAGTCGAAAGCAATGAAATTAAAGTATATCAATACAATAAAGATGTGTTAAAATTGGCTAAATCTTTATCAAAAGAAGATTTTTATAGAGAAATGAAAGTAAGTCTTGACCAAAATGACAATATTATTCCCGCCAAATCAACCGATTTTCAGATTTTTTATGTTCATTCTCAGAATGGAAAATCTATTGTTTTGGATATTGAATATTTTAGTATGGAATTGAGTAAACCAATTCAAATTCGATTTGATTTTCAAGAAATTACAAAATATTTAGAAAATAAATTTCAAAAATCATTAACTTATCAAGGTATTCAAAATATAGAAGCAGGGTATATCGATGCAAAAGAAAATATCATCGAAATATCGCTTGGAAAAGCATTAGAACAAAAAAAATACAAAGTTTTACCTGAAGAAACTACCTATAATTTCTCTATCAAAGAACAATTATCTCTCCAAAAAAGCAATAAACTTCCTGAGCAAATTTGGTTATCTTTGGGCAAAAATAAATATACAACCATTGTCAATTATACCATCGACACACGCAAACCATACAATATTATCACGAGTATTGATAGCGATTCTTTGTGGTATAAATTATATGAATTGGACACTTTGAATTATCAAAATATGAACGTAAATTATGGCGAATTGATGAAATTGATTGTCGCAGGCGTACAAAAAGGACAAATTCAACCCAATAAAATGAGTGCCGATACGTACCAAAATACAGAAGCAAAACGAGAATTGATGACAAAAGATGAATTTATGAGTTTTTTAAAATTTATATCGCCTGAAGATTTGATGATTCGATTGCAAGTGGCTTATTTTACAGATAAAAATCCTTCTCAAAAAGGTAAAATTACTGAAAATATTACACATCTTAGTTTAATTATACCAAAAGGTAGTATTGCTTTGACGCAATTAGGAAGTTTGGCTTTTGCAGAATTTCCTTTTTCACAAATTGATACGTACATTCATCAACTTCATAAAATATCAAAAGGAGAAAAAGGAATGTGGACAAGTTCGGATAAACCCAAAGAAAAAATGACTTTCACAGAGGCATTAAGGCAAAAAAAATATGTAGGTTTTTTGACAAAATATAGTAATTGGAACGATGATGAATTAAAATCTTTGTTTTTTAATTTTACTGAAAATCAAGAATTGACAGACAAAGAAAAAGATGATAAATTTATTCTGTTTCTTAAAATGAATAAGAAAGATTTTTTGACGAAGTAAAAAAATAAGTAAAAAATATTTACAAAAAAAAAAAATATTATTTATTTACATATCTAAAATGCAGGCGTTAACGCCTGCATTTTAGATATTTGCTAAATGGCTAATTTATCAACAGAAAAAATATTATTTTTGCTGATAAATTTTTATCAAAATACAAAAAAAAATGTGTATATTTGCATTTAAAAATAACAAAAAAAATGAATAACGAAGAAGAAATTTTTATCAATCAACTTCAAATTTTTGCTCATATCGACGAAGCAAATCTATATTTAGAGATGTGTAATGATATTTTGAAACAATATAAATTATCTTTAGAAACCGAATGTATAAAATTTGCTGCCTTAGAAACAGGAGAAACATTGGGCTTGGCTTTAATCATTGGCAATAGAAAAATAATAGGAATCAAACGCACCAAAAATACACTAATTATTGGATTGATATTGCCAAATTTTAATCAAACAGAATACGAAATAAATCCAAGTTTTATCGAAATATTTCCTTTTAGCAAAGGAAAAAGCACTGAAAATGAGCCTATTTTAGTGTATTTTGATTTTTTAAAACTCATAAAAACTTCTTTTTTTGAGCGTATAAAAAATGATTTTTATGATTGTATTGAAACAGAAATAAACAAAAATTATAAGGCAAATAATAAACAAAAACAGAATTATTTTTTCTGGAAAGCGTGTGCAGAAGAAATATACAGAGCGGAAATTCTGAAAAATATAACACCTGAAAAAATAAAAGAATACACAGAAAGAGATATTGAAAATGAAGAAGATGACGATGATTATGGATATAGTTTTGACTCCTCAAAAATAGATATTACTACTGAACAAAGAAGTTTAGATTCAATTATTAACCGTTTGAAATACGATGGAATTGATATGAACACAGATTTTCAACGCAGTGAAAATTTGTGGTCTGATAAAAATATGGGCAGATTGATAGAATCTATTTTATTAAAATTGCCACTTCCTGCTTTTTATTTTGATGCCAGCAATGATGAAAATTGGTTGGTCGTTGATGGTCTGCAAAGACTTTCTACGTTGCAAAAATTTGTGATATATGCAGATAAAAATCACCCAAAACATCAAGAAAGGCTGATTTTAAAAGATTTGAAAATTTTAAAAGATATTTCGGGAGATTATAATCAACTTTCTGGACTATATAAAAGACGTATTTCGGAGATGCAAATTACGGCTTATCTTATCAAACCAGCCACGCCCATAGAAGTAAAATATACTATATTTCATCGCATTAATACGGGCGGATTACGCCTAAACGCACAAGAAATTAGAAATTCATTAAACCAAAAAGAAAAAAATGGGATAGAATTTTTAAAAAAATTAAGTCAAATTTCTATGTTTAAAAATCTGGTTCGAATTACAGACAAACGTATGCAAGACAAAGAAATTATATTGCGTTTTTTGGCTTTTCAGACGATGGAAATGCAAGAATATAATGGTTCTTTGGGAGTTTTTTTGGATAAAACATTAGAAAAACTAAATGAAATATCAGCAGAATATCCAAATTTAGAAAATAAATTTATCAATGCTTTGGATATAAATCAAAAAATTTTTGGTGAAAAATCATTCAGCATTAATATCAATGAAAACGAAAAATCAATGTTTAATCGTGCTTTGTATGATGTGATGATGTATTATTTTGCACAAATTCCAACAGAAAATAAAGAGAATTTTATTAATAAAAAAGAAAATATCAAACAAGATTTTGGAAATATTTTGAATGATATTGATTTTAAAAGTTCAATTACATCAGCTACAGGCGGGATTACAAAGGTAAATATTCGTTTTGAAAAAATATATACGATTTTAAAAAAATATTATAATCAACTAACAATCTGGAAAAATGATAAAAACGCTTAAAATTCAAAACTTTAAAATTTTGAAAGATAATGAATTTCAGTTATCAAATTTGAATGTATTTACGGGAGTGAATGGCATGGGAAAATCTTCGCTTATTCAAACAATTTTACTTTTAAGACAATCTTTTTTAGATAAAAATTTAGAAGAAAAAGGACTTTCTTTGAATGGTGATTTTGTGAATATTGGCACAGGAAAAGATGCTTTATCAATCGATGTAGAAGAAACTCAAAATCCAATTTTTTTTGGTTTAACTGATGAAAATAATCACGAAAATAATTTTTATTTTGATTATTTAAGAGAAGATGATAAAAAATCTAATAATACAAATAAATTAGAGATGCTTAGAAGAAGTAGTTTGTTGAGAAAAAATGAAAACTCTCGTTTTGAAACTAATTTTTTTGAACAAAGTTTGTTTTTAAGTGATGGATTTTTTCATTATTTACAAGCAGAAAGACTTGCTCCTAAAGAATCTAATGATGCTAATTCGGATAAAATTGAAAAACAAGAATTAGGAAAAGATGGAAGATTTGCTTTGCATTATTTGGATAGTTATAAAACTGAAAAAGTAGAAAATACACACGTATTGCACCCAAACACACAAAAAGACGAAGATTATTTAAGTAAACAAGTTTCTTATTGGCTCGAAACTATTACGCCAAACATAAAATTGAATACTTATTATATGCCTGAAATTGATAAAGTTCGTGGTGCGTTTGAAATAGGTGGTTCGGAATTTAAGCCGACAAATGTTGGTTTTGGATTGACTTATGTACTGCCTGTCATTATTGCGTTATTGACTACCAAAAAAAATGGAATGATTATTATCGAAAATCCAGAATCGCATTTGCACCCCGCAGGACAAGCAAAAATGGCAGAATTGATGGCACTTTGTGCGTCATCAGGAAGACAAATTTTTATTGAAACGCATAGCGATCATATTATTAATGGGTTTCGTTTGGCGATAGCAAAAAAAATAATTGATAAAGAAAAAACTAAAATATATTTCTTTGAAAAACAAGAATATAAAAATTTTTCTGATATAATAGAAATTAAAATGGACGATAATGGTTTTATATTGAATTGGGAAAAAAGGTTTTTTGACCAATTAAATACTGACGTAAAAGAATTATTTAAACTAAAAACAGAGAAAAAATAATGAAAGTATTTTTGAATGAAAATTTTTTAGACTATGAAAATTTAAGTTGTTTGAGTCTTCTCGATGATTTTATATATGAACTAAAAAATAAAGGAATAGAAAATATTTATTGGTCAGAAGACTTATATAATTTTATTATTTTGTTTAGTGAAGAAAAAGACCCAAATATAAGTCAAATGTTTTTATCAATTTCTGATAAAATAGAAAAATCAATGACCATTTACACGTACCAAAATCTATATAAAAACTATTTTTTACCAATTATAACTCCCGAAAATCCTCAATTATTACACATCAAAAGTAATTCTTCTATTGCTGAAGCGGTAGAAGAACAAATAAAATATCCACAAGAAAATATTTTATTATTGAATATTAATGACAAAAAAGAAGGTGTTTTAGATAATTGTCTGTATATTTTGAGAAAAGAGCCAATATCTGAAAAAATTGATTTTATTAAAATAAATTGTTTAGATGATTTAAAACAGATAAATTTTATTTTTGCCATAAATGAAATCAAAAAACGATATTCAAAACGACAATTTGAGGAGTTAGAAAATAATCCAGAATTTCAAAAAATAAAAAAAAATGCTTTATCTTTCAATTTTTTAGATTGGAAACCCACAAAAGAAAAACTTCTTCCATTAGTTGAATTATCTAACTTTTTATTGTCAAATAAAGATATTACCAATGAAGACACAAAGGCTCTTAATTTAGAATTCGGAGAGTTGGTGGCAATGATAAATGGATATTTGTATGAAAAGAAAATTTCTCATTATAATGAAACATCAAACAGTAAAAGAAAAGTATATTCAGCAGGAAAAGGCAGAGATAAAATATATTTATCGATAGAATTTGAAAAAAAATTAGTATTCGAGGCTTTCGAATTTCAAGGAAAACATTTAGGAGAACTTAATTTTTATGGAAAATTAAATCCACAAAGTAAACATACATTAAAATTAACGAATTAACAAAATCAAAAAAACCTAAAAAAAACTATGTGCGGAATTACAGGCATTTATTCATATAACGAAGTTGGACGTATTTCCAGCATTTTTTTGCAGGCTTCTTTGGAAGAATTAAAGCAAAGAGGACCCGATTTTCAAAATTCTCATTTAGATTATTTTGTGAATTTGGGGCATGCTCGATTGGCAATTATTGACTTAAATCCTGAATCAAATCAACCTTTTCAAAGTGAAAATAAAAGGTTTACGATTGTTTTTAATGGGGAAATATATAATTATAAACAAATTAGGCAAGAATTAGAAAATTTAGGACATCAATTTCATACACAATCAGATACAGAAGTGCTTTTGAAAGCGTATATGCAATGGAATACGGACAGTTTTTTGAAATTGAATGGCTTTTTTGCTTTTGCTATTTATGACAATGAAACGCAAGAAATGATTTTGGTGAGAGATAGATATGGCATCAAACCGCTTTTATATTTCGAAGATGAAGATAAAATTGTATTTGCTTCAGAAATGAAAGCCTTGCTAAAATATCGTATTCCCAAACAAATTGATAAAATTGCATTATATGAATATTTGCAGTTTAATTATATTCCACAAAATAGAACGATTTTTGAGGGCGTAAAAAAATTGGAGGCTGGACATTTTCTAAAAATCAAAAAAAGAGAACATACCAAACAAAGTTATTATCAATTACCTGCGCCAAGTTTACCTACTTTGTCTATTTCTTATGTAGATGCACAAAAAAAATTGCGCGAATTATTGGACGATTCTATACAACTTCGAATGGTGGCTGATGTGCCTTTGGGTTGTTTTTTGAGTGGAGGAATTGACTCGTCTGTGATAACGGCTTTGGCTTCGAAACATACCAAAAATTTATTGACTTTTTCGATTGGTTATAAAGATGAACCATTTTTTGATGAAACCAAATACGCACAATTAGTGGCGAATAAATATAAAACTGAACACACCGTTTTTTCATTGACTAATCAAGATTTATATCAAGATTTATTTTCGATTTTAGATTATATTGATGAACCTTTTGCAGATTCTTCGGCTTTGGCGGTCAATATTTTGAGTAAATATACGAAGAAAAAAGTGAGTGTGGCACTTTCAGGAGATGGTGCAGATGAATTATTTTCGGGTTATCAAAAACATTCGGGGGAGTTTTTGGCTCGTAGTTCGAATTGGAAAACGAATATTGTAGAAAAATTATTGCCACTTTGGAAAATGTTACCACAATCTCGAAGTGGTTTTTTGAGTAATAAAATTCGTCAATTTAAACGTTTTGCAGAAGGACGAAAATTGACCGCCAAAGAAAGATATTGGCAATGGGCAACTTTTGCGTCTGAAAAAAATGCGTTGGATTTATTAAGCCAAGATTTTCAACCACAAATGGCTGATTATCAACAAGATAAGTCTGAAATATTGCAATTTATCAACAATGAAAATATATCAGAAAATGCGTTTAATGAAGTGTTGAGAACGGATTTAGGATTGGTTTTGCCTTCGGATATGCTCACAAAAGTAGATTTGATGTCGATGGCTCACGCCTTAGAAATTCGTTGTCCGTTTTTAGATGTGCGTTTGATGGATTTTGTCAGTCAACTACCTGTCAATATGAAAATTGATAGTCAAATGCGTAAAAAAATATTACAAGATACTTTTAGAGAAGATTTGCCCGCTGAGTTATACAAACGTCCAAAACACGGCTTTGAAGTACCTTTATTGAAATGGTTTAAAACTGATTTACGTTCTAAAATTGAAAATGAATGGTTGAATGAAGATTTTATTCGTGAGCAAAATATTTTTTCTGTGGAAGGAATTAAACAACTCAAACAACAACTTTTTTCGAGCAATCCCGCAGACGCACACGCAAGAGTTTGGGGAATTATTGTGTTTCAATATTGGTGGAAAAAATATTTTGTTTGATGGTTTTTTTTGTATACATTTCAAAAAATAGTTTTTATGAAATTTATTTGGAAAAGTAAAAATATCTTTTGAAAAAATATCTTTTTTGAAATGTATTTTTTGAATTGCCTCCAGATTTATCTGGAGAATAATATAAAATTCAATTCTTGGCTTTAGCCGAAATTTCTGTATTTCTCAAATTGATATTTTTCTATATTTTCAAAATAAATTACTATTCATATAGTTCAGTTTGTATTTTTAAATAAAAAATATTTTTCAAAAAAAATAAAAAATAAATAAACTTTTTTCAGATAAATAACGTTATGAAATCAAATATTGCTATTCTTTCAAAGAGCGAAGTTGGGGAAACTTCAAAAGTTGTAGGTTTAAGTAACACTTCGCTTAATACTTAAATTAGTTGGAGAAAACACAGCAACTCAATTTTTTTTATAATCGTCAAAATCAGTTTCTGGATTAAATAAATATAAATCTTTCAACAATATAAAATAACCATGTTTGTTGGTTCCCCAATGTTGTGTTCTATAAGGGTGTGTATGATAACTGAGAAAATCACGTTTATGTATTACATGTCTACCACCCCATATTTTATTAAAGAAATCAACATAAAAAGATGGATAATTACTGACATTATTTCGTTTTTTGATAAATGTTACCCAATGCATTTGTTGCTCCCATTTTATTGAATTTGAGTACGTTAATTTAGCAATCTTAGGAAGATTATCTTGAAAAACTAATACATCAACAATTGTATCTTTTTTCACTGACAAAACTATAATGTAATTATTCAAACTGTCTTTTTTTGTTGTATTTGTAACATCTAAACGCCACAAGAAAATATTTTGTAATTTTACATCATCTATTTCCATATTCTCAAAATATATGGTGTCTAATTCTGTTAATAAAATATTAGATGAATCATCAATTACTATGTCTTTTTTCCAATTTAATGGTTTCAAATACTTTTGTAATGATTCTTTACGAATTGTTTTTGTCGTTTTTACATATTGTTTAAAATTATCATAAAAAGAAATTTCTTCTTTTTTATGGTTTGCGTCTACCAAATCCAAATAAAAAGATTTAATAATGTTTGCAACACCTAAAATGATGCAAATTATCAATAAAAATACAATTTTTTTGTTCATTTATTTAACTTGGTCTTTATTTGGAATTACTACACTCCAATTGGTTTAAGTATTAAGCAAAGCATTACTTAAACCTACAACTTTTGAAGTCTCTAATAACGTTATTTATCTGAAAAAAAAATGTTTATTTTTTGTTTTTTCGAGAGAATTTATTTCTTTAAAATACAAAAAAATATCAAAAAAACCTTTCAAAAAAACCTTTCAAAAAAACCTTTCAAAAAAACTACATAGCCAATAATTGATTTTGATAAATTTTCAACACCTCTAAAAAATATTTTTCGAGATTTTCACTATTTTGAGGACAATTTGCACCTGCTGCATTTCTATGTCCACCTCCTTGAAAATGCTTTTCTGCCACTTCATTCGCAGGAAAATCACCCACAGAACGCAAAGAAAGTTTTGTATATTCTGTTCTTTCTATAATAATAGCTGCCAAAACAATATTTTCTATGGATAAAGCATAATTAACAATTCCTTCGGTATCTCCCAAACCTATCCCAAATTTTTTAAATTCTTCGGCAGTAATTATAAAATAGGCAGTTCGAAAGGCAGGCAAATGTACTAACTTATTTTGCAAAACATATCCTAAAAACTTAATTTTTGCTACCTTGTTATTATCATAAATAAACGTATGAATTTTAGATGAATTAAGACCTAATTCTAATAAATGAGCGGCAATTTTATGGGCTGTAGAAGTCGTAGTACTTAATTTGAAACAAAGCGTATCAGTTACCAATCCCGCATAAATTCCTTCCGCAATTTTAACATCAATCAAAGATTTATCGCCCATTTTCTCAATAAATTGATAGACTAATTCGGCGGTAGCGGCGGCTTCAGGTTGCCAAACCTCAAAATCTGCGATGACATTTGGGTGCAAATGGTGGTCAATCAATACAATTTTTGCACTCGAACTTTTAACGTAATTTTCTATACCTTGCAATCGATGATAAGAAGAAAAATCTAAACAAAAAATAACATCAGCTTTATTAAATTGTTCTTCACATATATTTTTATTTTGTTCGCTAAAAATAATCACTTCATTTTTTTGAGGCAACCAATCTAAAAAAGATGGATATTCTGTTGGCGTGATAACTTTTACTTGATGTCCTAATTTTGATAGATAACGGCTTAAGGCAAGGCTTGAGCCTAACGCATCAGCATCAGGAACTTGGTGAGTAGTGATGACCACATTTTGCGGTTGGGACATCAAACTTCGATACTCGTCTATATTATTCATATATATATATAAAGCAATATTGCTTTTTATTTTTTGTGCAAAATTAAATATATTTTTTATTTTTCTTAATGATAATCAAAAAAAATTTACAAAAAAGAAAGAAAAACAAAATTTCTGTGCATTTTCATTCCTACAATTAAATATTTTTTTGGCTATTTGAAAAAAAAATAAAAAAAAATAAAAATATTTTTAACGAAAAAGGTAGGTTTAAATCGTTTAAAAGCATTTTTTTGTTAAATGTAAATGAAATGTAAATAAAAATTAAATAAAAATGAAACCTTTTTATGTTTATATCGTTTATATGGATGTGGAGGGAATAAAAAAGAACATTCTTAAATATTTTTTAAAAAAAGTAAAGAATAATTTGGAATACTCAAAAAAACGTTTTACCTTTGCATCATCTAAAAAACATTTTTTAAAAAATTAAAAAAAATCTCATAAAATTATGAAAAAGTTAATGTTTGCTATTGCTGCTATTGCTATGATTTCTTTCACTTCTTGTGCTGCTGGTGGCGAGAAAAAAACTGAAGAAGGTACTGAAAAATCTGCTGAGAAACCAGCTGATGCTGAGAAAGCACCTGCTGACGCTGAAAAAACTCCTGCTGAAGGCGAGAAAAAAGAAGGCGAAAAAGCTGAAGGCGAGAAAAAAGAAGGCGAAAAAGCTCCTGCTGAAAAAGACGCTAAAAAAGAAGGTGAGAAAAAAGACGAGAAAAAAGCAGAACCTAAAAAATAGTTTCTCTTTCGTATCTTAAATTTCTTTTAAGAATACAAAAAAACCTAACTCTTCATAAAGTTAGGTTTTTTTATTGTTTTATATTTAATCGAAATACCAAAAAAATATCACTTTTTTTTAAAACTATCATTTTTTTTCACTACCTTTGCATAAAATATAAGGAATATAAAAAAATAAAGCTAAATAATAAAAGCAAACAATGGGTTTAAGAGATTTTTTTTCTGCTGATATTGCCATAGATTTGGGAACAGCAAATACATTAATAATTTATAAAGAGAAAATCGTGATAGATGAACCTTCTATCATTGCAAAAGACCGCAAAACAGATAAAGTAATTGCGATTGGAAAACAGGCAATGTTGATGTATGAAAAAACACACGATAATATTAAAACTATCAGACCACTCAAAGATGGCGTAATTGCCGATTTTAGTGCCGCTGAAGCCATGATAAAAGGTATGATAAAAATGTTGAACATAGGTTCAAGATTTTTTACTCCCTCTTATAGAATGGTGATTTGTATTCCATCGGGAATCACAGAGGTAGAAAAACGGGCTGTAAAAGAAGCCGCAGAACATACAGGCGCTAGAGAAGTTTATATGATTCACGAACCTATTGCTGCCGCTATCGGAATTGGTATCAATATCGAAGACCCAATGGGTTCGATGATTGTAGATATTGGGGGAGGAACAACTGAAATTGCAGTAATTTCTTTGTCAGGAATTGTATGTGAAAAGTCAATTAAAGTGGCAGGTGATGTGTTTACGCACGACATACAAGAGTATATGAGAAGACAACACAATTTATATATTGGAGAGCGTTCTGCTGAGCAAATCAAAATGGCTGTTGGTTCTGCCTTATCTGAATTAGATGTTCCACCACCTGATTTTGAAGTATACGGACGTGATTTAATGACAGGTATTCCAAAAACGTTGAAAGTTTCTTACACAGAAATGGCTTTTTGTTTAGATAAATCAGTCGCAAAAATTGAAGATGCGGTTTTGAATACCTTAGAAAGTACGCCACCTGAACTTTGTGCCGATATTTATAACAATGGTATTCATCTCACGGGTGGAGGTGCATTGCTCAAAGGTTTGGATAAACGCCTTTCTCATAAAACAAAATTACCAATTCATATTGCTGATGAGCCTTTGAAAGCAGTCGTAAAAGGTACAGGAATCGCCTCAAGAGATTTACATAAATATAAACCTGTTTTGATGGAAGAATAGTTTTTGTAAATGAATAAAAAATTAGACCATATTTGACTTTTGTTAAATATGGTTTTTTTATTTTTTTTATAAAATTTGGTTTTTTAAATATATTTTTTTACCTTTGCTTATTAGATTGTTTTTCATCTCAAACAAAAATGTATCATTATGAAAAAAAATATTGTATTTATGGTTTTATTGATGTTTATACATATTTTTTCTTTCGGACAAAAATTATCCAAAGAAGAAGAAAAAGCATTAAAAAATGAAATTGGTAATTTGATAAAAAACCCTGAACTTTATCAAAATATGAAAAAAGGTGATGAAGAAAATAGCCTTAGAATGCGTGAGATTGCCAAAGATATATTCAGAAAACAAAAAGAATTGAATGAATTAAAGCAAAAATTGAACGCAAGCACAGAAGTTGAAAAAAGTAAAATGGCTGCTCTCGAAACCAAAAAATCTAAAAAATTATCTACTTCTAATGTGATAAAAGAAGAAAGTGAAAAAGAAGATGCTCCTCCCCCACCCGTTATTTTCCGTGTGCAAATTGGAGCATATCAAAATAAATATTTATCCAATGTATTAAAAAATCAACAAAATTTCTTTATTGAAAATAAAGATAATCAAATGAAAAGATATGTTTTGGGTAAATTTACAAGATATGAAGAAGCACAATCTTTTGCTCAATATCTCAATCAAAGAGGTGCAGTGGCTTTTGTGGTCGTATATTTTACAGAAAAAAGATTGGAAAATATCAAAGAATTACCCGAAAATTATAGACCAAAAGAAAAATAATAAATAATCAATTCAAAAATAATTAAAAACAATGCAAAACTTCGTAAAAAAAATATTTATTTTCGCTTTTTTTAGTCTTTTTATTGGTTTGATGGCGTGTGTTAATAATACACACTCAAAACAAGAAAATTTAAAACAAAACGAACCAAAACAAGACGGAACTTATATCGTTCCACAATGGGGAAGCCGATTTTATAAAGCACATAAAGGTAAAATTGAAGCCATCGAACACATTTGGTTGAGGCATAATTTTAATAGCACTTATGACAATGTAAGTCGATTTGGAAAGGAATATAATTCAAAAGACGCTATCAAAAAAGTAATTACTGAGGCTTTGAAAAATGCCGAAAAAGAAGACATAAGCCCAGAAAATGGCGGACACAAAACGGTTACAACTGATTTGAAAAAAACAGTTGGATTGAGCCAAAGAGGAAAACCAACTACTAAAATCAGAATACATTTGGATAATAAAGATTTTGTAAAAAGTGCTTATCCGTACTAAAAAATTAAACTAAAGAAATAAAAGCCTATAATTTTATAGGCTTTTTTAATTAAAATCCAGCTTCTTTTTTAATTTCTTCTACAATTTCAGGATTTAAAAGCGTGGTAATATCTCCCAAATTACTAATATCTCCTTCTGCTATTTTTCGCAATATTCTTCGCATAATTTTACCTGAACGAGTTTTTGGTAAACCCGAACAGAATAAAATTTTGTCAGGCTTTGCTATTGCTCCAATTATTTTATTGACAGTTTCCAAAATACTTGCTTTCATAGCCGTTATTTCGTGTGTTTTTCCTTCATTTTCTAACACTACAAACGCATAAATTCCTTGCCCTTTGATGTCATGTGGATAAGCAACTACTGCACTTTCGTTCACAAGTGGGTGTTCATTGATAGCATTTTCAACTTCTGCTGTTCCTAATCTATGCCCTGAAACATTGATTACATCATCAACACGCCCCAAAATTCTATAATATCCATCTTCATCACGTTTTGCTCCATCTCCTGTAAAATATAGATTTTTATACGTAGAAAAATAGGTTTGCTTGCATCTTTCATGGTTGCCATAAGTAGTTCGAATCATAGACGGAAAAGGGAATTTTATACATAAATTTCCTTCCACTGCATTGCCTTTCAACTCATTTCCTTCACTATCTACAATCATCAACTGGACGCCAGGCAAAGGCAAAGTCGCAAAAGTTGGCTTAGTCGGAGTGATTCCTGCCAAAGGCGAAATCATAATTCCACCTGTTTCGGTTTGCCACCAAGTATCTACAATCGGACATTTTTCCTTGCCTATATACGTATGATACCAATGCCACGCCTCCGCATTGATAGGCTCGCCTACGGTTCCCAAAACTTTCAAAGTAGTTAGTTGATAAGGTTTGATAGGCTCTAAACCATTCGCCATCAGAGACCGAATCGCAGTGGGAGCAGTATAAAAATGCGTAACTTTATTTTTATCAATAATCTCCCAAAAACGCCCTGAATGTGGATAATTAGGCACTCCTTCAAACATAACCATCGTTCCACCTGCCAAAAGTGGTGCATAAACCATATAAGAATGTCCCGTTATCCAGCCCACATCAGCCGTACAAAAGTAAATATCTCCTCGATTATATTGAAAAACATTTTCAAAAGTATATTGCGTATAAACCATATAACCCGCTATCGTATGCACAACTCCTTTTGGTTTTCCAGTCGAGCCAGACGTATAAAGAATAAATAACATATCTTCGCTATCCATTTCTTCTGCCTCACAATGTATGCTTATATTTTCTATGGCTTGATGCCACCAAATATCTCTACCATTTTTCATTTGAATAGATTTTTTGGTACGTTCTAATACAATACATTTTTCGATAGAAGGACATTTTTCTAAGGCTTCGTCAACAATATTTTTCAAATTAATTGTTTTACTTCCTCTAAATCCACCATCAGCCGTAATCAAAATTTTTGCTTCTGCATCAATAATTCTATCAGACAAAGATTGGGCAGAAAAACCACCAAAAACTACAGAATGTATTGCTCCAATTCTCGCACACGCCAACATAGCCACCACTGCTTCTGGCACCATTGGCATATAAATAGCAACTCTATCGCCTTTTTTTACGCCTTGATTTTTAAGTACATTCGCAAATTGTGAAACTTCTGAAAATAATTGTTGATAAGAAATGTGTTTGGAAGATTCGTTTGGATTATTAGATTCCCAAATAATAGCCGTTTGTTGGGCTAATTTATCTAAATTTCGCTCAAAAATATTTTCTGTAATATTTAATTTGGCATCAAGAAACCATTTTATTTTCGGTTCATCAAAATTCCATTCGAGAACTTTGCTCCATTTTTTTCGCCAATAAAAATTTTCTGCTATATTTTCCCAAAATTTTTCAGGACTATTTATACTTTTTTCATATTCTTGAAAATAGGTTGTCAATGAATCAATACGCATTTTTATTTTAGTTTATTTTTCTTTAAATTATTTTGATGTAAGCTTATATTATATTTTTTGGTTAATGTTTTTGGTTCTTAGAAAATTATTATAGTAGAGTTTTTTAAATGGTAGCCAAAAATTGACAAAAATCATTAAAAATTCGAGAAAAATCCGTATTAATCCGCTAAATCCGTGTTATCTGTGTGCTAAAATCTCTTTCATTTAAAAAATACTATTATTAGTTTTTTGATTTGTAATGAATAAAAGTGGCTTTTATGCTATAGAACCAAATAATTTGTTTAGGAGTTTTTTAATTGAAAAAAGTTTATTTATTTCTTAATGCAAATAAACAAAATTTTTATTAAAAATACAAAAAAATAAAGAAAATATACTATTTTTTGTTTAATAGTTGCTTTCCTTAAACTTGTTGCGAAAATCAAAAAGAGCCTACTATTATATTAATTTTGAAAACTGTGGAAAATATTTTCTTAGTAAAAATATCTTTAAAACGGCTTTAAATAAGTTTTTTTTATTAGAGTTTTTTAAATGGTAGCCAAAAATAACAAAAATTATTAAAAATTCGAGAAAAAAGAAAAAAATCAGTATTAATACGCTAAATCCGTGTTATATGTGTGCTAAAATCTCTTTCATTTAAAAAATACTATTCTTTATTTTTTTGGTAAATAACAATCCAAATATAATTTGGTAAAAATATAAATATTAAATTTTTATTTTTTTATCTTTTTTTATAATTTTAATTATTGTTAATTTATTAGTTAAATATAATTATTTAAACAAATATGTCAATTATTTAAGATTTTTATATTTCATTTTTTACCGAATAATATTTTGTAAAACATATATAATTAGTTTTTTTAGATTGCTTTTTTTGCAGAAAAATGAAAAATTTAAATAATACCTTTATTTTCTACAAAGATAAAAAAATTATGGTAAACCATTTTTTTGTTTTTTTGAATAATTATTAGAAAATAAATAGTTAAATATACAACCAAAATAAAATCAAAAATTTAACAAATATATAAATTAAATAATAAAAAATAACTATTTTTCGTATGTTAACCATTTGTTATCCATTAAAATTTTGTTTTTTTGATGATTTTTCTTTATTTTGCATCATAATTAAAAGCGAACTTCTTTTATTTCTGTTTTACCTAATATAAACATACACACAAATTAAAAAAAGAAGTCAGAGAAAACAATTTGCAATCGGTATCCTAAATATTTTCCAATAAGCTATAAATATACTCCTATCTATGTGTAGCAAATTGTTTTCTCTCCTCTCTCGCTTTTAGAATTACAATTATTCAAAATTTCAATAATTTTTAACTGCAAATTTTTTGTAATAAATTCTGCCATATTTTTTTCTCATTTTCCCAAAAAATAAATGCAGGAAAATCAAAATTTTTATAAAAAAATTCAAAATTATTGTTATCAAAATCATAATCTTCAGGTGAATTAAAATCGATAAAAATACTACTTTTAAAATTAAATTGAGAAAAAAAATCTTGCCAATATATATTTTTTTGAACTAACATTATTTTTTGTAAGGCTAGACCTTCATAAAATTTTGTAGGAATACGTTGCAATAAATGTTTTTCAGGAAGATAAGGCATCAACAAAATATCATTTTTTTGTATATTTTCTATAATAATCGAGTGAGGAATTGGTTTTGTATCTGCTAAAAACTTTATCCAAATATATTTTTTTGCTATTTTTTCTAATTTTTGAAAATCAGATTTTTTAGCACAATTTCCAATAATTGTCAATGAAAAATTAGGTATTTTTCTTTGTATTTCGATGGCCCAATCTATTCCCAAAAAAATTCCATAACTTTCGCCCAATGTTCCTGCTATGATATATTTATTTGGTAATTTTTTTTGCGTATTTTTATGTATATTTGTAGGGATAATAGTTGTTTTATTTTCTAAAATAATGCCTTTTGGTTCAATAAATGACATTTCTTTGATGTAAATTTTTTCTGCTACCAAATAAGTATGAATCGTTTTATGCGCCCATTTTTCAATACTTCGTATAAAATTGGCAATTATTTTTCTAAAAATAAAAGGGTAAGTATTACTATATAAAATATTAGCATAAAAATTTTCTTGTAAATCATAAATTAAAATTATGTTGTATTTTTGAGCAAAAAAAACAGCACTCGGCAACAATTCTACTGAACAAATAATTAAATGCGTTGGTTTTATTTTTTTTAATAACTGATAAAATCTAAAGTTTGCGAACAGACGGCGAAAAGAAAGGCGAGAAAAATTAAAAATTGGATAAAAAAAAATATTTTTAGGGGCATTTTTTAAGTCATTTTTAGTTTCGAAACCAATCAAATGCCACGAAATATCAGGCAAAATGTCGAGTCCCGAAAGAGTCAATTTTTCGTACATACGCACATCATCAACAGGCTTGAGCGTGGAAGCAAACGCAATTTTAATATTTGACTTCGATGCCATGATATTTTTGTTGAATTTCGTAATCTTTACGTAGCGGATGTCCCTCCCAATCTGCAGGCATCAAAATTCGACGTAAATCAGGATGTCCCTCAAAATAAATTCCTAACAAGTCAAAAGCCTCTCTCTCGTGCCAATTCGCACTTTTCCAAATATGACTGACCGTTTTCAACGTTGGATTTTCACGCGATAATTCTACACGCAAACAAATTTGCATATCAAAAGGAATCGAACATAAATGATACAAAACCTCCATCGAATTAGCCGTTTTTCCGTTATCTATTCCTGTCAAACAACTCAAAAAATCAAAATAAGTGTGTTGATCTCGATACAAATAATCACAAATTTCAGCATTTTTTTCTGTGGGAATAGTGATAATTTGTGGAAAACTTGTTTCATCACTTTTAATAATTGCTTTTGCTCCAAATTCTTGAGCAATAATTTCTTGTAAATCTTTTAAATTCATTTGTTTTTTTTTGATTATTTTTTCGTTTTTTAGTTAAATTTCATCGATTGTAATTGGTTTTTGACACGTATTTCCATAACAAATATAAATCAAAGTTTGATTTTTTTTGGTTGTTTTTCCTTCGAATAAATGAAAATCATTGTTGTTTTTTTCGTTGGCTAAGACAATAAAAGGAGTTTGAAATTTGGCTGAAATTTGTTTCGCAGCCTCCAAATATTGCTCTCCAACTATCACAATTTGTGCTAATTCTTGCGTATGTAACGCATAAACGTATGCCCAATTTCCCAAATATTCGATACTATTTTCGAATAATTGACTGATTTGTAAGCACATTTTTAAAGAAATATCGATATAATTTTGATTAGAAATAATGTTTCCTAAGTAAAATAAATTCTTTGCCATCATCGAATTAGACGCAGGAATTACATTATCAAAAATTTCTTTTTTGCGTGCAATCAGTTTTTCGGCATTAATATCTGTATAAAAAAATAAATTTTCTTTCGAATTTTCGAAGTTTTTTAAGACATAATTTGTCAATTTTTCTGCCAAATCAATGTATTTTTTATCAAAACAAACTTGATATAAATTCAAAAAACCTTCTATCACACACGCATAATCTTCGAGATAAGCGGTTAAATTTCCTTGATTATTTTTTTCTTGTCGATATAATTTTTCATGATTCCAGAGAATATTTTGGATAAAAAATGCTAAATTTTTAGCATCTTCTAAGATATTTTTTTGTAAATTTATATCAGAAATAGTTCGAAATAAATGGCATAAACCTGTCAAAGTTAGTCCATTCCAAGCCGTAATAATTTTATAATCGGTGCTTGGTTTTATTCTTTTTTCTCTTGTTTCGAGCAGTTTTTTTTGCCAATTTTTGATTTTATTTTGTAAAATATCGAGATTAATTTTGTTTTCTATGGCAAAAACTGTAGGTAAAAAAGCACAATGTAAAATATTTTGGTGATGTTCCCAATTCCCATTTTTTTGAATTTGATAATATTTGACAAATAATTCAAAATCAATGATATTTTCTTTGTTATTTTCCCACAAATTTTGCAATTCTTCCCAAGTCCAAACGTAATATTTGCCCTCTATTCCTTCGCTATCTGCATCTATTGCTGCCAAAAAACCGTGATTTTTTGCTAACAATTCTCTCTTTAAAAATGTATAAATAGACAAAGAAACCTCTTGATAAAATGCCTTTTTTGTAACTAAATATGCCTTCGAATATAAACTCAAAAGTTGTGCATTATCATATAACATCTTCTCAAAATGCGGTGCAAACCAATCTTCATCAACAGAATATCGAGCAAAACCGCCACCAATTTGGTCATTTATTCCGCCCAAACCTATCTGAAATAAAGTAAGTTCTGTTTGTTGTAAGGCTTTTTTTGCTAAGATTTTATTGTCAGAAATTTGAGAAAATAGCAATAAAAATTCCCACAAACAAGGCATAATAAACTTAGGTGCTTTCTCCATTCCACCTTTTGATATATCAAATTTATCTTCTAAATCTTCAAAAGAAGCTTCTAAAATTTGAAAATTTGTTTGCGTTTGTGCCGAAGATAATTTATATTTTTCTATATCAGAAGCTGCAATAATGCTTTTAAAATTATCAGCAGAACCTTGTAAATCCTCTTTTTGAGTTCGAAAAACTTGTGCGATTTGTGTTAATAATTCTATCCAATTTTGTTTTGGAAAATAAGTTCCTGCATAAAAAGGCTCACCTGTTGGCATCAAAAAAGCGTTCAAAGGCCAGCCACCACGTTGTCCCATTGCCTGCAAAGCGTCCATATAAATTGCATCAATATCGGGTCTTTCTTCTCTATCAATTTTGATACAAACAAAATATTGGTTCATTATTTTGGCAACTTCTTCATTTTCAAAACTTTCTTTTTCCATCACGTGACACCAATGACAAGCCGAATAACCAATACTCACTAAAATCGGTTTATCTTCTATGCGTGCTTTTTGTAAAATTTCCTCATTCCATTCGCACCAATCGACAGGATTATGGGCGTGTTGTTGCAAATATGGGCTATATGCGTATTGTAATTGGTTCATTTTCAATGGTTTATTTTTTTTATTTGTTTTCTACTAATTTATCAATTTTTTGTTTTATCCAACGCATCATACTAAAAATTTTTGTAATTTCTTGAGAATTACAAGCGTTGAGAGAGTTGCTTACGCCATACTTTTTATCATCTAAAACTACAAAAAAATAATATCGACCTACCACATAACAACCATATAAAGGTATTTTTTTCTCATTTTTATGTTGAGCCACCAACATAGCAGCCAATAATTGCCCCAATGGGTCGTTTTCTTTTTTTCGTTCTTGCTTATATTCGTGAAGAAAAAAATAAGGTTCTTCGGGATGTTGTTCACCTTTCGAAACAATTAAATCGAACACGCCATTGAGTTCCCAATCACCAATAATTCCTGAAAATTTACGTTGTGTAAATAGTTTATAATTTGGATTTTTGAAGTCTATCAAATGAAAAAAAGGAGCAATAAAGAACATTTTTAGTTCGTCTTCATTCCAAGTTTCTGTATTATACAATAATTCTTTCCTTAAATTTTCCAATTGTTTTGTTTCAAATTCATTGGGTAAAATATCTGATTCTAACCATTCCTCCACCAAATTAAATCCTTCAAAATATCGGGTATAGCCAAATTCTTTGTTTATTTCGCTATATTCCCATTCTTCAAATCGCTTTTTTTTCATACTCAAAAATTAAAAACTAATACTTATATAAAGACTAAAAAAACAGGTTATTAGAAAATTTGTGCGGGAAATAAAAATATTTTTTTGAAATATGATTTTTGAATTGCCTCCAGATTTATCTGGAGGATAATAAAAAAATTACTCGTTGGCTTTAGCCAAAATTTTTACATTTTTCAAATTGATATTTTTATATTTTTTTAATAAATGGTATAAATGCCATTTCTATTCATAACAGAATAAAATTATATCCGTAATATTTTCCAATGAACCCAAAAAACAGAAGTGAAACAAAAACTATTTTACCTCAAATTCAAACATTTCTTTTTGCTCAATAAAACCTTTTAATACATCACCAATTTTCACGCTTGCCACTCCCGCAGGTGTACCTGTAAAAATTAAATCGCCTACTTTTAAAGTGAAATATTTGGATAAATGATAAATAATTTGATTAAAATCGAATAAAACTAAATTTGTATTGCCTTTTTGTCTGATTTCATTATTAACTTCTAAATGAAAATTGATATTTTTTAAGTCAGAAAATTCATTCACAGGAATAAAATTTGAAGAAATGGGTGCAGAGCCATTAAACGCTTTGGCGGTTTCCCAAGGCAAACCTTTTGCTTTTGCATTGTTTTGAATATCTCTTGCCGTAAAATCTATGCCCAAACCAATGGCATCAAAATATTTATGCGCAAATTCAGGAGAAATAAATTTTCCTTCCTTACATACACGCAGCACCAACTCGACTTCGTGATGAATATCTTGGCTAAATGAAGGCATATAAAATGGTTCATTGTTGCGTAAAAGTGCCGTATCAGGTTTTAAAAAAATCACAGGTTCGTCAGGAATTTCGTTTTGTAATTCTTGAATATGGGCAACATAATTGCGTCCAATGGCTAATATTTTCATCTTTTTTGATTTTTAATTTGCAAAGATACGCTTAAAAAATTTATTTTACAAATAAAAAAAATCACCAATACTTTTTCTTATGTATTGATGAATTAAAATGAATTATTTTTAGATAAAAAAGTAAAATTTATTCTACTACAATTTTTTTAGTTGAAACTTTACGATTTTTCTCAATTTTCACGATATAAACTCCTGCTTTTGCATCAGATAAATTGACATCTTGTGAATATTTTCCAGAAATTCCTTTAACAGCTTGCTCAAAAACTACCTTTCCTTCGGGATTTATCACAGAAATTTTTACATTTGATTTTTCTTTTGCTTCCACTTCCACTTTAAAATTTCCATCACTTGGATTAGGATAAACATTTATGCTTTCGTCCTCAGTTTCAGTGGTTGATTTTTTAGTTTTTCTGTCTGTTTTAATCGTTACGGTGCGTTTTGTGGTAATAGTTGCTTTTTTTCCATCGCCCAAATCAACTTCTTTTGTATCTTCTGTTGTTCCTTCTTTCAAATTATCAAGGTTATCAAACTTATTAAAATTATCAAAATTTTCTAAGTTTTTGAAATCTCCAAACATTTTTATTTCGATATGATTTTTTAATGAATCAGAAAGAAAAGATAATTTATCAGTTTGATTTTTAAATTTTTCTATTTTATTTCGTAATTTTTTCAACGTACTATCTGAATCAAAATGTTTAAAAGTAAATTTTGGCGGCGTTAAATTTTTGTCATCAATACCTCTGAAATCAAAATCAATACTTTGAACGTCTGATGATCCTTCTATTTCTTTTATTTGTTTTTTGATGTCTTCGGGCATTTCTTCGTTGTCTTTGCCGTCCCATTCGATGTTTTTTTCTTCACCGTTTTTATTGGTTTTAATTTTGACTTTTATTTTTTTAGTCGTTTTATTTTTCGTTTCTTGTGCGAATGTTTTTTGGCTAAATAAACTAATCAATATAGCCAAAATTAAAAATGGAATAAAAAAAAGATTTTTCATGAGTGATATGGATTTAATAATTTGAAATATTTTTTTATGACAATGCAAAGATAAATATATTTTGTATAGGTTGAGGTTAAAGGCAAGTTAAAAAAAGTTAAAAGATGTTAAAGCAAACATAACCACTTATTTTATCAGTATAAAAAGAAAAAATAACGTCTAGTTCAAAATAAAAAACAACATATTATCAAAATTGCATTTGTAAAATTGAATTAAATTGACTAATATTGCAGCTAAATTTGTGGACGTACAAATACAAATATTCATTTGTCAAGATAATTATCAGCCTTTAAACCTATTTTTATTGTTATGAAAAATGAAGAAATATATATTTCTTTACCACTTTTAAAAAGTAAAATTTTAACCGAAAAAGACGAAAAATCTGCTATTTTTAAACGTTTTTTTCGAGCAGAATCTGTTTTTTTAGAAGAAAATGACGATATTTTAATCGATATTTGGCAATATAAAAAGTATGTTTATTCACAGCAAAAAATAAAAAAAGAAACCGATTTAGCTTTATTTGAAACAGAAATTTTTAGCATAAATAAACAAAATCCTGTTATTTTGATAGGCAAAGAAAAAGAAGAATTTTGGCTCGGCAACACAGCCATAGATAAATCTTTTTTCAAAAATCTAAAAATTTTACCACTTTTTGAATGTAATCAAAAGAAAAATATTTATGCAAAAGCTTTAAAAATATTTAGAAAACATTACCAAACACATTGGCAAAATCAAATCAAATTGCTAACAAAATCTTTCGATAGTTTTTTTAATACGAGTGAGTGGGAAAGTCTACAAATAAAAGAAAATTTGGCTTTCGCACTCAAAGAATGGATTTTTTGGATAGAATCAGAACAAAATTATGTATCAATTCGAAAAAATATCATCACGCCAACTCTCGAATCAGAAAAATTATTTGATAAATTGAAACGAAAATTTGAAGAAACGCATAGAAAGTTTGAAAAACTAAAAAAATCAGATTGTAAAGATATAGAAAGCAAAGAATTATTAGAAGAATATTTTGAAATTGCTGAAAATAATCTCGCTTTTTTGGAAAATTTTTGGGAAAGTAACGAAAAAATTTATGAAGTAGAAATAAAATATGAAGACGTTTTTTATTATACTTTGGCGATTTTGATGCAAAAAAGAAATGCTCAAAATATAACTTTTTCTACTGATTTTTATGAAAAAATGGAAATAGAATTACTGCCTGATTTTTTTGAATATGTAGAAAAAGGACAAAATTTATTTCGTATTTGTACTGATTTTCAAAATATTTATTCGAGTGTATCTATCAAAGAAAAAAAAATTGAAAATTCAAATAATAATGATAATAATAATAACAATCATAATATCACCAAAAAATCGATAAAATTTATTCAAAACGAACAGGTCATTGTTGTCAATGAAGAATTTATTCTCGAAAATATTCCTGATATTTTTTGGACTTATAAAATTGGAAAAAAAACATTCGCAGAAAGATTACAAAAAGAAAAAAATGAAACAAAAGACATCGTAGAAAAAATAAAAAAATATGTTGGTTTTTTGGAAGTTATGAATTGAAAATTAAGGCTCATGAAAAAATACAGAAAATAAAAATATCTTGGTTCTTACCTATTTTTTAGGCTGATAGTATATCTTGAAGTTTTAAATAGTATTTTTTAAATGAAAGAGATTTTAGCACACAGATAACACGGATTTAGCGGATTAGTACGGATTTTTTTTGTTTTTTCTCGAATTTTTAATGATTTTTCTCAATTTTTGGCTACCATTTAAAAAACTCTAATGTAAAAAAAACGATATTTTAGTATTTGTTTTGTCTAACCTCCTCTCGAGAAAGATAAAAATAGACTACTCAGGTCATACTTTTTACAAAATTATTTTTTATCAAGCTAAACTTTGATAAGAACCTTACAAAAGACATTTTTAAGATTTAAAATCATATTCATATTTTCCTTCCAATATCATTTTTTTTGCTTTTTCCCAATCAATTTTATCTTTTCCATTTAGTTTTCCATTTTTTTCCCAAATAATATAAGCTAATTTTGCAATTTGTTGTGAATTTTCGTAAAAATGTTCGCAACTTTGCGTTATTAAATCGTAAGGAGCAGAGCCAAAAAAATCTTGTCTGCCCAATACTTCGCCAGTAAATCGGTAGCAATCATTTTTTAAAGGGCAGTCTTTTCCGCCACACATACACATATCGTACATATATTTATTTTGTTTTATTTTCTGCAAATTTAATTATTATTTTAGAATACAAATGCGTTTTTTTATTTTTTATTTTTTATTTTTTTGGTTGATAAATTCATTCGTTTATGGACAAAAAATTTTATCTATCGAAATTCAATCTTTGATAGATAAAAAAGAAAATATTTATTTTGTAGAAAAAGATAGTATTTCTATGATAAAAAAAATACATTTATATAGAGATGAAAGACTGAAAAAAGGATTTTGGCAAGATGAATATCATATCAAAAAAAGTAAAAAAGATACTTTGTTTATTGTCGTGCAATCAAATCAAAAATTAAAATGGGAAAATTTAAAAATTGGAAATTTACCACGTAATTTAGCAGATAATATTAATTTCAAAGAAAAATATTTTAGAGATACAGATTTTAATTGGAAAGATTGGGAAAAGTTATCCCAAAAAATAATCCAATATTCTCAAAACAATGGCTCTCCATTTGCTCAAGTTTTTTTAGATAGCACAACTATTTTTGATGATAAAATATCAGCCGTTATTCATTATAAATCCGAAAAAGCATTTTATTTTGATAGTATAAAAATAAAAGGAAATACAAAAATTGAAAAATGGTTTTTAATGACTTGGTTAGGCATCAAAGCAGGACAAACTTATCAACATCAAAAAATATTACAAATCAATAGAAGAATTAAAGAAATGCCTTATTTATCTCTCGAAAATAATCCTGTAGTTAATTTTAGAGAAAATTTAGGCACTATTACGCTTGAAATCAATAAAAAAAATGCAAATCGATTTGATGGAATTATCGGAATTTTACCAAACGAAGAAAAACAAGGACAAGTTTTAATCACAGGTGATGTAAATATCACTCTCAAAAACATTGGACAAAGAGGAATTGGTTTTGCAGGAAGATGGCAAAGATTACAAACACAAGCACAATGGTTGGAGTTAAATTATGAACATCCATTGCTTTTTAGAAGAAATTTTGATTTGCAATTAGGTTTACAATCTATTAAACAAGACAGCAGTTTTTTAAATTTAGATTTAAAAGCAAGTCTATTATATCGTTTGCCAAATCGTGCCAAACTTAGTATCAATATTCAAAATAGACGTTCTAATTTAGGTGCGTCTAATACATTTCAACAAGTAACACAATTACCACAAATTTCTGATGGACAATATACTTCTTATGGATTGGGTTATGATTGGCAAGATTTAGATGATGTTTTTTATCCAAAACAAGGACAAAAAATAAAAATTTCGGGGCAATGGGGCTATAAATCTATCACAAAAAATCCTTTTTGGTCAGATACTTTGTATAAAAATGTACCTTTAAAAACAGCTCAATGGATTTTTAATGTCGAATATTTACATTATTTTAGATTGCAAAAAAGAGCAACACTTTTATTGAAAACTAATTTTATGACTTTAAATAATAGTTTTTTGGTATTCAATGATTTAACGCGTGTGGGTGGTTTGCAATCGTTGCGAGGTTTTAATGAAAATAGTTTTTTTGCCAGCACATTTTTATTGGCTACGGCAGAATATCGATATTTTTGGGAAAATGAATCGTATCTTTTTTTATTTTTTGACCAAGCATTTATACAACAAAAAACATTCAAAGAAGAACTAAACGATACGCCTTTTGGCACAGGAGTAGGATTGAGTTTTACTACACAAGCGGGAATTTTTCAGGTGGCGTATGCGTTAGGACAATCTAAAGGGCAAAATTTTAGTACCAATCGTGCCAAAATTCATTTGGGTTTTGTGGCGAGATTTTAGAAAATTGAAACTATATTTTTTGAAAATGACAAAGATTTTTAGCACGCGGATAACGCGGATTGAGCAGATTAAAACGGTTTTTTTTATTTTTATTCAAATATTTACAAAAATTTTGTTTTTTTGAAAAAAAATGCAATATATTTGCAATATTTATTACGCTTTCTTTGAAACTTTTTATATATAATGGATAAATATTCTTATATCTCAAACGCACATAGTGCATATATTGACGAATTGTATCAATCTTATCAACAAAATCCTGAAAGTGTTGATGCAACTTGGCAAAAATTTTTTGAAGGTTTTGACTTTCATAAATCTTTTAATGGCGAAAACCAAAATGTACAAACCAATCCACAAAGTAACGGAAAAGTAAATCCGATTGGAGTAGCAGGAACGGAACAATTTGAAGAAATTAAAGTCCGTAATTTAATTCAAGCCTACAGAAGTCGTGGACATTTATTAGCCAAAACTAATCCAATCAGACCAAGAAAAGACAGGATTGCTATGCTGAATTTAGACTTTTTTGGTCTAACTGAAGCCGATATGGAAAAAGTTTATCAATCAGGTATATCTCTTTTTCAACGTCCTGCTACTTTGCGTGAGATTTTAGAAAGAGCAAAATATATTTATACAAATAAAATTGGTTTCGAGTATATGTATATACGCGAGCCAGATATTATTAGTTGGTTTAAATCAAAAATTGAAAGCAAAGATATTACTTTTGTGCCTTCAAAACAAGAACAAGACAGAATTTTATCTAAATTGAATGAAGCGGTTGCTTTTGAAAATTTTTTGCATACAAAATATGTAGGTAAAAAAAGATTTTCTTTGGAAGGTGGCGAAACAACTATTCCTGCGTTGGATACTATTATTTCTGCAAGTGCAGATTTGGGAACAGAAGAAGTGGTGATTGGAATGGCACACAGAGGACGTTTGAATGTTTTGGCAAATATTATGCGTAAAACTTACGAAGATATTTTCAATGAATTTGAAGAAACATTGCCAAAAATAGGACAAGAACAAATGACAGGCGATGGTGATGTAAAATATCACATGGGCTATTCAAATCAGGCAACTACTATCAATGGAAAAACGGTTACTTTACATTTAATGCCTAATCCTTCGCATTTGGAAACGGTCAATGCGGTAGTCGAAGGCTATGTGAGAGCAAATATAGATACGGTTTATGCAGGAAATATAGATAAAATTTTACCCATTTTAATTCATGGAGATGCAGCGGTTGCAGGGCAAGGAATTGGATATGAATTGATTCAGATGTCAAAATTGGCGGGGTATGCGACAGGTGGAACTATCCATTTTGTTATCAATAATCAAGTAGGTTTTACGACTGATTTTGAAGATGCAAGGTCAAGTATTTATTGTACCGATTTAGCAAAAGTAACCGATTCGCCTGTGTTACACGTGAACGGAGATGACCCTGAAGCTGTGATTTATTGCTGTAAATTAGCCGCAGAATTTCGTGTAAAATTCAATAGAGATATTTTTATTGATATGGTTTGCTATCGTAAACATGGACATAATGAAAGCGATGAACCGAGATTTACGCAACCAAAAATGTATAGCGTAATTGCAAAACACCCATCAGCAAGAGAAGTATATGCTCAAATTTTAACAGAAAGAGGTGAGGCAGGAGCAGATATGGCAAAACAAATGGAAAGCGATTTTAAACAAATGTTGCAAGACCGTTTGAATATGGTGAAACAAAAATCGGTGGATTATGTGATTCAAAAATTTGAACAAGAATGGACAAAAATTCGTTTTTCAAAACCTGAAGACTTTGACCATTCTCCCAAAACAGGTATTGCTCAAATTGATATTAATAAAATAGGAAAAGCAATGACTACATTGCCCGAAAATTTTAGTGTCTTAAAACAAATTTCAAAAATCCTCGATGATAGAAAAAGAATGTTTTTTGAGGATAAAAGATTAGATTGGGGCGCAGCAGAATTGTTGGCTTATGGCTCAATTTTGAACGAAGGAAAAGTAGTAAGAATGACAGGGCAAGACGTTTGGAGAGGAACTTTTTCGCATAGACATGCCGTTTTGCGTGATTCTGAAACCAATGAAGCGTATTGTCCAATCAAAAATATTCACGATAAACAAGGACAATTTAATATTTATAATTCTTTATTGTCTGAATATGCAGTGTTAGGTTTTGAGTTTGGGTATGGTATGGCTGACCCTAATGCGTTGGTGATTTGGGAAGCTCAATTTGGAGATTTTGGGAATGGTGCGCAAATTATGATTGACCAATTTATTTGTTCTACTGAAAGCAAATGGGCAAAAATGAATGGTTTGGTGATGTTACTTCCGCACGGATATGAGGGGCAAGGACCTGAACACTCTAACGCAAGACCTGAAAGATTTTTGCAACTTTCGGCAGAATATAATATGATTATTTTGAATTTGACAACAGCCGCAAATATTTTTCATGCGTTACGTCGTCAGTTGGCTTGGGAATTTAGAAAACCGATGATATTAATGTCGCCAAAATCGTTATTGAAAGATTCGAAAGTGAGTTCGCCAATAGAAGACTTTTTAGAAGGTTCATCTTTTCAAGAATATTATGCTGATGATTTTGCTGATGCAAAAAAAACCACTAAACTAATCTTCTGTACGGGAAAAGTTTATTTTGATTTATTAAAAAAACAACAAGACGACAAACGTAATGATGTGGCAATAGTTCGAATCGAACAATTACACCCATTCCCTTCAAAATCTGTGCATCAACAAATTGCCAAATATCCAAAAGCAAAAGCATATTGGGTACAAGAAGAACCTTTGAATATGGGATATTGGGGCTTTATTCAACGTGTTTATACGTATGATAAAATTATTCCGATTGGCAGAAAAGAAAGTGCTTCGCCTGCCACCGGTTATTCAAAATTGCACGCAAAAGAGCAAGAAGCGATTGTAAATAAAGCATTTGAATAAAGGTTTTTTATATTTTTATCACTGAAAATCGTTCATAAAAGTCATTTTTTATCTTTATAGAATAAAATTTTACTTTTTTGAACGATTTTTTTTATAATTATTTGTTTTTTTTAAACAAAAAAAGTAATTTTGTTGGAAAATTATAAAAAAACAAAATGAAATATCAAAATATCAGAGAGGAAGAACTAAAAAATAAAATAGCCAGAGATTATTTTTGGATATATGATTGTACCAAAATGATGGGCAATGTAGATTTTTGCGTAGCAACGTTTCAGGAATCACAAACATTATTCGAACAAGAATCGCTTTTATGGGCGGAAGCAAAAAAAGGCACTTCGGATTTATACAAATCTATCACACAACTTATTTTAACCATAGGAAAAGCAAGAACTTTTGATAAATTTTTGCCCCCAAATATGTTGGGTGCGTTTGATGGCGAAAAAATAGCTTTTGTGCCTTATAATGAAATACAAGAAATTTTTTATATCAATGATTTTAATTGGAATGTTACACCTTCTAATTATGATACCAAAGAATTTAAACTGATTCATGAAAAAGTAAAAAATAATATTGATGAAAAAGCGTTGCTTTTTTATTACGAAAAAGACGATAAAGAACTTAATAATTTTATCAAAGATAACTTCAAGATAGGAAAATTTGGGTTTATTAAAACTAAAATTGATAAAAATAATTTTATTACAATTTATAATAAATGGTTGCAAACCGTAAAACCAACCATTGCAGTAAATTGGGATATTGCTAAAAAAAATGGTATTATCGATGGTGATTTTTATTTGGCTGATTTATTATCTGCTGAAAATGAAAGTTTGAAAGATAATTTATATGTATTACTCAAAAAAAATTATTATGAATTGGATAGAAAATTCGATGAATCTGGGATGTTTGGTAGTAAAAGAACAGATTTTAAAGATAAACAAGTAGCACATACGCAGTTTTGGAACAAATATGAACGTCCTCCCAAAGAGGAATATTGGGATTATATTATAGGTCGCAGAGATTTGCTCGTTCCACAAGATGTGAGAGAGCGAAAAGGCAGTTTTTTTACGCCACAAATTTGGGTAGAACTTTCTCAAAAATACCTTACTGACGTTCTGGGCGTAAATTGGCAAGATGAATATTATATTTGGGATTGTGCGGCAGGAACAGGGAATTTATTAATAGGATTAACCAATAAGTACAATATTTTTGCCTCTACGCTGGATAGACAAGATATTGATGTCATAAAAGACCGTATAAAAAATGGTGCGAATTTAATAGAAAACAATGTTTTTCAATTTGATTTTTTGAATGATGATTTTACAAAACTTCCTAAAGAATTACAAGATATTATCAATGACCCTGAAAAAAGGAAAAAGTTAGTGGTTTATATTAATCCGCCTTATGCAGAGGCTGGGGATACTAAACAATTAACTGGTACAGGAAAAGGGAAGTCTGGAGTTTCAAATGATAATAAGATTTATTTAAAGTATAAGGAAAAACTTGGAAAGGCAAGTAATGAACTATTTGCTCAATTTTTAGTGCGAATTTATTTTGAAATTTCTGGTTGTTTAATTGGTGAATTTTCAAAAGTTAAGCTATTAAATGGAAGTAATGCTAATATTTTTAGAAACTATTTTAGAGCGAAATTAGAAAAATCTTTTGTTGTACCTGGTGATACTTTTGATAACGTTAAAGGAAATTTCCCTATTGGATTTAAAATTTGGAATACAGAAAAACATGAGAAATTTGAGATTACAAAAACTGATATTTTTAATAAAAATGGGGGTTTTGATGGGATTAAGAATTTCTATTCCTATGATGAAATGAAAGGTAGAATTAATGATTGGATTAAAAGTTTCGAAAATTTAAGAATTTCACTCAAAATAGGTGAAGTTGGCGTTTCAAGAAATGATATTCAACATATAGCTTTAACTTGGATTTCACATAAAGCAGATAGAGGATTGAGCATAACACAACAAAGTTTGGTTGTAGATTCTATATTTCTAGCTGTTCAGCATTCAATATCAGTAACTTGGATAAATGACCGAGACCAGTTTTTGCACCCAAAAGATACTTGGGAAACAGATGTAATATTTCAAAATGATTGTGTAGCATATACACTTTTTCATGGGCAAAATAGAATAACAAGTAAAGATGGTACAAATCATTGGATTCCATTTACAGAATATGAAGTAGATTCAAAGAAAAAGTTTGAAAGTGATTTTATGTCAAGATTTATATCAGGAAAACTAAAAAATGATACAGAAAATAAATTACTTACCAAAACAGAAAAAGCCATTCGAAATACGCCTTTAGTATTTTCAAAGGAAGCAAAAGAAGTTTTTGAGGCAGGTAAAAATCTATGGAAATACTATCACACACAAACATTTCCTGTCTATGAAATAGAAACGTATAATGCAAATGCAAGTTTGTACGATATTCGTGAGTATTTTCAAGGTAGAAATGAATCGGGAAAAATGAACCACAAAGGCAAAGATGAAACCTATACAAAGTTAATTGGTGATTTGAGAAAAAAATTAAAAGTTTTGGCAAAAAAAATAGAGCCAAAAGTATATGAACATGGTTTTTTGTTGGAATAGAAATAATGGATAAAATAAAAAGAGAAAGAACAGGCAGTTTTTTTACGCCACAAATTTGGGTAGAACTTTCTCAAAAATACCTTACTGACGTTCTGGGCGTAAATTGGCAAGATGAATATTATATTTGGGATTGTGCGGCAGGAACGGGGAATTTATTAATAGGATTAACTAATAAATACAATATTTTTGCATCTACGCTGGATAGACAAGATATTGATGTGATAAAAGACCGTATAAAAAATGGTGCGAATTTAATAGAAAACAATGTTTTTCAATTTGATTTTTTGAATGATGATTTTACAAAACTTCCTAAAGAATTACAAGATATTATCAATGACCCTGAAAAAAGGAAAAAATTAGTGGTTTATATTAATCCGCCTTATGCGGAAACAAATGCTAAGAAAGGAACAGAAAGTGGTGTTAATATTGGTAAAAGTGGGGTAAATTTAACAAAACTACGTGATAAATATGATGCTTTTTTAGGAAAAGGGAAACGGGAAGTATATGCACAATTTGTTGTTAGGCTTTATAATGAAATAAAAGATTGTAAAATTGCTATCTTTTCAAAACTAAAAATCTTAAATGCTCCTTTTTATGAAGGTTTCAGAAGTAAGTTTTTAGCCAAACTTCAAAAAATGTTTGTTGTTCCTGCAAATAGTTTTGATAACGTAAAAGGACAGTTTCCAATAGGATTTCAAATTTGGGATACAAGCGAAAAACAGAAATTTGAACAAAATTCTGCTAACTTTTATGATAAAAATGGAGTTTTACAAGGAACAAAAATGTTTTATTCTTACGAAAACATAAAATATGTGAATAGTTGGATTATAGAAAAAAGGTGTAAGGAAGGAAAAACTATTATTGCAAAAATATTTTGTGTTGGTAGTGATTTTCAACATCAAGATAATTGTAGACTAAATAGTCAAGATATACCAAATCAAGCAGGTTTTACAATTATTGAAGTTTGTGTTCAAAACATTGTAGAATGTACTGTTTTTTATGCTGTGCGTCATTGTATAGAAGCTACTTGGCTCAATGACCGAGACCAATTTTTATATCCAAAAAATACTTGGGAAACAGATACTGAATTTCATAATGATTGTTTGATTTATACGCTTTTTAGCAATAATGTTCAATCTAAATTTGGTACAAATCATTGGATTCCATTCACAGAATACGAAGTAGATTCAAAGAAAAAGTTTGAAAGTAATTTTATGTCAAGATTTATATCAGGAAAAGTAAAAAATGATAATGAAAATAAATCACTTATCAAAATAGAAAAAGCCATTCGAAACACCCCTTTAATATTTTCTCAAGAAGCAAAAGAAGTTTTTGAAGCAGGTAAAAATCTATGGAAATACTATCACACACAAACATTTCCTGTCTATGAAATAGAAACGTATAATGCAAATGCAAGTTTGTACGATATTCGTGAGTATTTTCAAGGTAGAAATGAATCGGGAAAAATGAACCACAAAGGCAAAGATGAAACTTATACAAAATTAATTGGTGATTTGAGAGAAAAATTAAAAGTTTTGGCAAAAAAAATAGAGCCAAAAGTATATGAACATGGTTTTTTGTTGGAATAGAAATATAAGACCTTTAAAGTGATATTTTTTATGTGAATAAATATAGAAAATATTACCTTAAAATTGTAAGAAAATTGAATTTTGTTAATATTATTAACTAAAAAATAAAAATCATTTTAAAAATCATAACTTCCTAAATCCAAACATTTTTCAGTATAAAGTATCCAATTATCTAAATCTAAAGCACATAAATTGCCATAATAACCAGTTGTTACGCGTAAATTATTAGGGTTGATGCCATAATAACAACCATTATCAAGGTTAATAACTTTTGCTTTATTTTTAATTTGTGTTTCAATTTCAGACAAAAATATAGGCGTATGTCCGTGTATAATCCTAAAATTTGCTGATGTAGGAATAAAATCAAGGTCTCTTTCCCAAATCATAGATTCAAAATCTTCAAAAGGTTTTTCGGCTTCAAAATTAATACCCGCATGCACAAAAACAAAATCTTCCATTTGATAACAATAAACTAATGTATCCAAAAAAGCACGATATTTTGGATAAATAATGCGAAATTTATCCGAAAAATTATTATTTTTAATCAATCGAGGTAAGTGTTCGTCGTTTTCTGCTTTATTTTCTTTTTCTTCCTCTGTCATATTTCCATATTTTCTACGTGCCATTGCATCTTTTTCTAACGCCATTTGTTCGTGATTGCCGCTCAACGTAAATATTTCATAACCTTTTGCACGCAAATCGATGATAAAATCCATTACGCCCGCACTATCATCACCTCTATGAAGATAATCACCCAAAAAAATAATTTGATCATCTAAAGTAGGTTTTATCTGCTCAAGCATCAATTTTTTTAAAGTTTTACAACAACCATGCACATCACCAATGGCAATTCGTCTGCCTATTTTTGTTTTTTCTAGAAGAATATGTTTGTCATTTATTTTTATTTGTGTTGTTTTCATTATTATTTTTGTGTTGAGATTTGTATAATTTTAGTGATTTACAAAAGTGAAAAATATTGCTTTAATTATTTAAAAATTACCTTATTTTTTTGATTTCTGCTAAAATTTTATCTCCACCTTGATTGAGCAATTTTTCTGCTAATTTTTTCCCAAAAACAGCAGGAGTTTCTTTTGATATTTCTTTCATTTTTATCATTTCTTTGCCATCAAGACTAATAATTCCACCTTCAAATACTATTTCTTGGGCTTGATTAAGATGTGCATAACCAAAAATAGGAATACTACAACCGCCTTGCAAAGTAGATAAAAAAGCCCTTTCAGTTGCCAAACATAAGGCAGTTTGGTGATGATTTAAGTGCATTTTTAGAAAATCTTTTTTTTCTTTTGATAATTCTTTGTGCGTTTCAATCGCCACACTTCCTTGCCCAACTGCAGGAGTAAATTGTTCCAAATCTAATTTTTCAACAATTAAATTTTCAAAACCTGCCCGCACTACGCCCGCATACGCTAACAAAATGGCTTTATATTGTCCATTTTCTAACTTTTTGATTCGAGTTTGTAAATTTCCTCTCACCTCTGCGGTTTGTAAGATTGGAAAATAATATTTTAAAAATGCTTTTCTTCGAGTGGAAGAAGTTCCAACGATTTCATTTTCTGGCAACAAAGACAAACGTACATTTTTATCAAAACTAATCACGACATCATTCGCTAATTCTCTCTCGCAAAAAGCCAATAATTCTAAATCATCATCTAAAACTGACTGCACATCTTTGGCACTATGAACCGCCAAATCAGTATTTCTAAGCCTTAAATCTTGTTCTAATTCTGCCGTAAAAAGTCCTTTGTTGCCAATTTCAGCCAAACTACGATTCAAAATTTTATCGCCTATCGTTTCGTATTGCACCAATTCGATGGTTGCTCCTGCATTTTTGAGTTTATCTGCCACAAAATTTGCTTGCCAAAGAGCCAACGGACTGCTTCTTGTGCCTAATTTAAAATGTAACATATTTTATCTATTTTTTTGGTTTTTATCTAATTTTTTTTGGTTTCATCTAATTTTTTTGGTTGTTTTAAATTGACCAACATATCTTCGGTCATTTTTGGTAAATCATATTCAAAATTCCAACCCCAATCTTCGGTGGCAACTGACGAATCGATGCTCATAGGCCAAGAATCCGCAATGGCTTGTCTAAAATCAGGTTTATAACTCACTTTAAAATCAGGAATATGTGCTTGAATGGCTTTTGTAACTTCTTTGGGTGAAAAACTAATCGCACTCAAATTATAAGCAGAACGAACTTTTATTTTTTCTGCGGGACTTTCCATCAATTCCAAAGTGGCACGAATGGCATCGGGCATATACATCATCGGTAATTCTGTATTTTCGTTCAAAAAACATTCATATTTTTTATTTTTTGCGGCGTGATAAAAAATATCAATCGCATAATCAGTGGTGCCACCACCCGGAGGAGTTTTATAGCTAATAATACCGGGATAACGCAAACTTCTTACGTCTAAATTATATTTTTTAAAATAATATTCTGCCCATCTTTCTCCCGCCAATTTACTAATTCCATAGACTGTATTGGGGTTCATAATTGTATTTTGAGGCGTATTTTCTTTGGGCGTATCCAATCCAAAAACAGCAATCGTACTTGGATAATATATTTTATCTAAATTTTTTTCCTTCCCAATTCCTAATATATTCAAAACGCCTTCCATATTGATTTGCCACGCAAAAAGTGGGTCTTGCTCGCCTGATGCAGATAATACAGCTGCTAAATGATAAATTTGTGTAACTTGATATTTATCTACTAATGCCCCCAATTTTTTAGAATCCATTACATTCAACGATTCGAAAATCAAGTCAGTTTCAAAATCTTCAGGTTGTCTTAAATCGGTTAAGATAATATTTTGTTTGCCATACACATCGGCTAAATGTGCGGATAATTCTGTGCCAATTTGCCCTAATGCACCAGTTATTAGTATCGTTTCAGTAGGCATATTTAGAAAGTATTAGATAAAAAAAATAAATAGACTATAATATTTCGCAAAGATAGGAAAATACATCTCAAATATCAAAATTTTATTTTGTTTTTATCAAAAAAAATATAAATAATTCGAGATTTGTTTATATTTTTTTTGGTTTTGTTGCTATTTTGCTTTTATTTCTAATTCAATTCTCTCAATAAAGCCAAAGATTTTATTTCTTTGAAATTTGGAATATGTAATTGATAAAATTCTAATAAAATATCTAATAATTTTCTTCTTTCTGAAATAGTCATCAAAATACTTGGATTAAATTGATTTTGTGTTAAAAAAAAATCAAAATAATGACATAATTTTTCTTTGGTTTCTTGTGGTAAATAAGATTGAAAACTATCTTCTATTTGTGTCAAAATTTGTAATCCACTTTCGGGTATAAATCCTAAAAAATGGCTTAATTGCAATAAAAATAAAATAGGAAAATTAGCAATTTCTGTGCCTATTTTATCCAATTCTATCAAAGCATTTACTAAAAATTGAAATAAAATTTCGTTTTCATTTTCTTCTTTCAAACACATATCCAATACTTCAACTATCAACCAAACCAAAGAAGTTTTCGTAAAATCAAAAGGAATATTTTGATAGGGATATAAAATATTTGCTTCTGCCAATCGATGTAAATTTTGGTCATTTTTACCTTGATAAACGACCAATTCTAACAAAGAAAGCGGTTGAAAAAGAGCAATTTTATTATTTTTATTTTTGTGCGTTCGTACATTATTGATAAGATAAGATTGCAAACCAAAATGTTGCGTATAAATTCTGATAATCAACGAAGTATCTCCATATTTAAAATATTTTAAGACAATTCCTTGTGTTTTTTGTTTCATATTTTGATGATTAACGCTCAACTATTTTGATTTATTTTGACAAAGTTACAACATTATTTTCTTAAAAAAGTTTATATTTTGATTTTATTTTTTTGGCTTTAAAATTGGATAATAGTTATAAAAGTATTTATTATTCAAAAATTACCTCAAGAATTACGTTTTTTTTGTCTTTTTTTACGTTTTTTTGTTTAAAATTCAAAAATCTTTATTATTATTGTATCAAATTTAAAAATATTTATTCATATAAAAATCTAAATCCAATGAAAAAACAACTGATTGCTGCTATTATTGCTATTGCTTTGTTATCGTTTGCTTGCGAAAAAAAACAAGACGATAAAAAAGATGACAAAAAGGAAGAGAAAAACGAAGAAAAAAAAGATGAAGGCATCTCCAAAAATCCCGAAGAAATCAAAAAAATGAAAGGTATGCTGGAGGGAGAATGGGAAATGAAAATCAAAAAAATTCCTACAAAAATAATGTTTAAAGGCGATTCTGCGGCTTTGACCGATGATGGAAAAACTGAAAATTATGCCTACAATATCAAAGGTGATAGCATTTTTTATCAAAACAAAGAATCAAAAAAAGGACTAAAAATCAGTAATTTAGGCGAAAATGATTTTTGGGAAATCGGAAACAAAGGAGAATTTACGAATAAATGGAAAAAATTAAAAAAATAATTTTTCTATTTATCCAATAAAAAAATGTGAAGTATAAAATATCAAATTTCATACTTCACATTCTTACAATTTATTCGTTGGTTCGCTCTAACATCTTATTTTCATTTTGATAAGAATAAAAAAGTTGAGTTTTTTCTGCATTAAATTTCAAATAATATTTTTGTTGTAAATTATTTTGAGCCGTAATTTCACCTTTTTCTCTATCATAATAAATCACTTCTAATTCCTGAAAATTACTTTTTGTTTGTAATGTAATTTCATACAAAATACGAAGTTGTGAAGGCGAATGTAAAAGTTGCCATTTTTCGTTTTTACTGATAAAATTTCCCGAAAAACCTGTAAATTTTTGTGAAATATTATTTATTTTTCCTGAATGATAATCCATTTGATAGACAAAATCTGAATTTTCGACCAAATCTGGCGTATTATCTACAGAAATTTTTTCGTATTTTCTTACATTTTGTTGTATCGTTATTTTTCCATTTGCATCAATAAAACTTTCGGCTTCTGTTTGAATATCCACATAACCTGCTCTGGTTGCAATCTGTAAAGCATCAATCATATTCCCATTAAAATCAAAATTAACCAAATAACTATAATGATAACTTCCCTCCATCAAAACAGGCGATAAGTGAAAAATAACACTTTTGAAATGGGGAGAATATGGCAAAATAACGCCAAAACCAAGATTTAAAGCCGCATATTGTTGTTTATGAACATCAATATTTTTTGCTTCTAAGGCTTGAATAGTCATTTGTTTTGATTCTTCTCTCCAAAAATCATAAAAAGTAGGCAATCCTTTTTTATCTGCTTTTTCAAAAATAGATTGAATAGCAATTTTTGGACTGATAGTATCTTTCCAAATAGTATAAGAAGAAGCACGATAAGGCAAAGTTACGATAGAAAAACGCTCAAAAAAATTATTTTGTGCTGATAAAAAAGAAGGAAATAACACAAAATAAAGGAGCATTTTTTTCAAAAAATATGAAATTTTCATATAAATATAGTTTTTCAAATGGAGTCTTTTGTTATTACAATAAACGTTTATATTTAAAAAAAGTTTAAATTATATCAAAAAACTCACTCAACATCTGTCGATGTAATTAAAAATATAGCATCTACCACAAGAAAAATTAGAATAACAAATATTTGGGAGAAATAAATATATTTGTAGAAATTTGAAAAAATATCTTTAAAAAAAGACACTTACAAATCTATATTTGATAACTGCCTTTTTATTTTTAGATTCATGGGAAATTACTGCGGAGCTAATTTTGGTCTACTATTAAAATAACCATTTATTTTGAAAATATAGAAAAATATCCATTTGAAAAACATAAAAATTTCGGCTAAAGCCAAGAATTGAATCTTTTATTATCCTCCAGATAAATCTGGAAGCAATTCAAAAAATACATTTCAAAAAAATATTTTCACTTTCCACACAAATTTTCTAAAAATCTATTTTAATAAATATTAAAAAATTATCTTCCTATTTGTACCCAACCCTTGTATGTTTTTTTAGCCAAAGATGGATTTCTGGCTTTAAAAGTAACTTCTGCTTCGTAGTAATAAACGCCATCAGCCATATCATTTCCATTGTTATCTTTGCCGTCCCAATCAATCTCAACGCCTTTATTGCCTTGATATACTTTTGTACCCAAACGACTAAAAACTCTAAATTCTACATTCAACACATAACGATAACGAATAGGTTTGAACAAATCATTTTTATTATCACCATTAGGCGTAAATACGTTGGGTAATTCGAATAAAATGCAATTATCTTGACAAACTGTATTACTTGCCGCACTTTGATTCCCACTTGCATCGGTAGCCGTTACATAATAACAACCTGCTTGCGAAGGCAATCCGCCCACAATATCAGGAAAAGTACTATGTGTAAAAGTGGTATCTGTAAAAGGTTGAATCATTGGTGGATTAGGAATTGGCTCAAAATTTCTTCCCTCTTCTGTCTGAAAATATAAGGTATAAAAAGCCACATCAGTTTGGCAACTATTCGTTCCTGCTTGCGTTACTTTTGTCCATTTCAAAATATTTTTAATCTGACTTGGATTAAAATTCTCACAAATCAAAGGTTCTAACGAAAGAACAGGTGCATTAGGTGGCGTGTTATCAATCGGAGAAGCAGAATTAATTTGAGAATCATTCAACAAACTATTCGAAGGCTCAGGAATTAAAAGTGGATTGCTATAAGAACCTTTTGTTTTGATATAATAAGAATATACTTTTTTCGGGTCTAAACATTCGTTATTAAATGTACCGTTATCCACAAATCTTTTTTGTCCAACTGATACATCTGCAATTTTTATCATACTTGTTTTGGGCGTACCAAGCAGACCGCGATAAACTTCGTGAATACGATTTTGATTAGACCAAGGCGTTTTATAATCCCAAGTCAAAACAATGCTATTATTGGCTGGAGTAGTGGTTAATCTTACACTTGAAGCCGTATCCGAAGGTTGTCCTGCTACATTTGCCCCATAAAACCATCTTATTTTATACAAATATTGGGTGTCTTTGGTGTTCAAATTATTATCTGTATAAGCAAAATTAATGTTATTTCCTGTCGCATCATTTTGCGTATTGACAAGCGTCAATCCTGTTGCTCCTGTCAAATCAGTTGTTCTATACAATTCATATCGATAAGGAGGAGTAAAAGTTCCGCTAATATTTCCACCCAAAGGCGAAGGACGCAACCAATTTATTTCCATTGTTCCATTCGTTGTCGCAGTTGTGAGGTTAGTAACATCAACCGAAACTTTTGTCAAAACTGGACTATTGATAGGCAAAGAAACACAAACAGGTATAGAGGCTTGGCTTTCTCCTCCTTTGGGTTGTGGATAATTGACAACAATCACATAATTATAAATCAAACCCAACGCCAAAGGTCCTATATCTTGAAAAGAAGTAGCAGTCAAAGGCAAATCTGTAGTCGTTATTTTTTGATAACCAACGTCTTTCGGACTTTGCAAACAAGGCACAACAGGAGAACAACCTTCACGTCGCCAAATACTAATCGTCATTTGTGCGCGTTGAGCAGGCGTAAAACTTGGACATTCTAAGGCATAATTTCCCCAAGTTAAATTCATTCGATTGCCCGCAGGAATGGCGGTTACATTTTTTATTTTAGGTCCTTTAACTGTAATCAACATAGATTTTACATCTGTTAATTTAGGTCTTCGAGTGCCAAGTGGCTGGTCTTCGGCTTTAAAAACAACAATATAAGGCTGGTCTCGTACATGCTCGCAACGAGTATCCCATCTAAAATTCCCCGAAGCATTTCCAAATTGTGGAGGAATAAAAGAAAAAGTAGCCACTGTCGTAAAAAAAGTAGCGTCATATACGCCTTGCGTAGAATTTGAAGTAATTCTTATTTCATCAGTTGGCGCAACGTCTGGGTCAGTGGCTGTGATTGTTCTTTGGATAATATTAGAAGTTGTTCCTGCATCTTCATCAGCCTCAATACAAACATTTGGAACGGTTAATTCTGGTCTTTTATTATTACAATCACCTCTAACAATAATTTGCATATCACGCATTACCCAACCAATTCGCTCTCCATTTCTCCATTCATCAATAAAAAATGCTACGTTATATTCGCCCACTGTCAATGGTGCGTCCCACACTAAATCACCTGTAATCGGATTGATAGAAAAATTAGCGGGGGCTGTATTTGCCTCATTATTACCACCACTTGCCACATTTGGTAAAGAATAACTACCTACAAATGTATTGATATTTTGTTTTGGCGTACCTAATCTGAACGAAAGACTATCGCCATCAGGGTCAAAAGCACCCGGATTATGTACAAATCTTTGACGAGGACAAGCCACATCAATCGGAGGAACACGCAAAATAGGTGAATTATTTAGTCCTAATAATGGGTCAATCGTAATTAAAGTTTCTACACAAAAAGGGGTATTGACTGAATTACTCATATTCAAAACACTTGCATTTCTATTTTCTTCTACAAAAAATATTCTGAAATTTCCTGCTCCCGCAAATGTATGACAAACTCTATAAATACCTAATTGTGTTTCATTACCAATATCCACTCTCGGACCTACACGCGGCACAGACACAACCGCAGTTCCATCACCAAAATTAAGATTTAGGTTTTGGCTATCCGCACTCGAACCTGACCAAGTATATAAACTAACCGTAAAACAATACGTAAGAGTTCCCGTTCTTACCACCGTAATATCTCCTGCGCGTATGTGTGTGGCGTGTAGGGGATTGTGAAAAATCAAAATAAATAAGCTTATTAAGAAAATAAAGCGTATTTTTGTTGTTTTGAAACAAAATAAATTCATACAATCTAAATTTTTTTACAAAAATACGTATATTTTTTTTTATTTGCAAATTTAATTTATTTTTTTGTTTTATCTAAAACCTAAAACGCTTCTAATTCTTTCCAAAGTTACTTTTGCAATCTCTTTTGCTTTCTTTTCTCCTTTGGCTAATTCATTTTCTAATTCATCAAGATGATTCATTAAATATTGATATTTTTCGCGTGGTTCAGCAAATTTTTCCCATAAAACTTCTAATAATTCGGTTTTGGCGTGTCCATATCCATAGTTTCCAGCCAAATAATTTTGTCGCATTTTTTCTACTTTTTCTTTGTCTGCTACCAAATTAAATAATTTAAAAACCGTAGAAGTATCAGGATTTTTGGGTGATTCCAAAGGCGTGCTATCACTCACAATTGTCATCACTTGTTTTTTTAATTCCTTTTTATCTGCCAACAAAACATCAATAATATTTCCGTAAAATTTACTCATTTTTTCGCCATCAGTCCCCGGAACTAGCATTACATCTTCTTGGATTTTTGATTTTGGCACGACAAAAATTTCTTTTTCATATTGATGATTTATTTTTTCAGCAATATCTATTGTAATTTCTAAGTGTTGTTTTTGGTCTTTTCCTACAGGTACAATTTCTGCATCATACAATAAAATATCTGCCGCCATCAAAACAGGATAGGTAAATAAACCTGCATTGACAGCAGCCAAACCTAATTTTTCTGATTTATCTTTATAAGAATGAGCGTTTGCTAACATTGGAAAAGGCGTAAAACAATTCAAATACCAACTCAATTCTGTTACTTCAGGAATATAGGATTGGCGATATAATACGTTTTTTTCTGTATCAAAACCAAACGCTAACCAAGCCGCAGCCACTGAATAGGTATTTTCTTTTCTTGCAGTAGCAGATTTGATAGTTGTCAAAGAATGTAAATCAGCAATAAAAAAGAAAGATTGGTTATTTGGATTTTTGGATAATTCGATAGCAGGCAAAATTGCACCCAAAAGATTGCCTAAATGAGGTTTGCCCGAACTTTGAATACCTGTTAATATTCTTGCCATTTTTTTTTTATGAATATTTGAAAATTAATTTTATTTTTGAGGTTGATATTTATAAAATCAGCTAAATGGTTTAATAACAACTTTTTGATTTTGTCAATAAATACTTATTTTATTATTCCTTTCTCTTCTCCTTGGTCTGTATGCCACAGACTAAGGATTAACATAAAAGAAATGTTATTATAAAAATGATTGTATAAAAAAATAACATATTTTGCAAAAGTATATTTTTTTTTGGAATTTAAAAACAAAATAAGAAAATTTTAGTGTAATTTTGCAAAAAAAATAAAAAAATATAACAAATGGTAAATTTAGATAGACCTGTGCGCGTGCGTTTTGCACCCAGTCCCACAGGTGGATTGCATATAGGTGGAGTGCGTACAGCGTTGTATAACTACGTTTTTGCTAAAAAACATCAAGGAAAATTTTTAATTCGAATAGAAGATACAGACCAAACTCGATTTGTAGAAGGGGCTGAATCTTATATTTTTGAAGCATTGCATTGGTTGGGTTTGAATGCCGATGAATCTTCTGAAGTAGGCGGAACTTTTGCTCCTTATCGTCAATCTGAAAGAAAAGCAATGTATAGACAATATGCGGAGCAACTGATAGAATCTGGGCATGCGTATTATGCTTTTGATACAGCCGAAGAATTGGATTTGATGCGTAAAAATTTAGAAGAAGCAGGGGCAAAAAATTTATCTTACAATGCTTTGACAAGGGTAAATATGACTAATTCTTTGACATTAACTCCCGAAGAAACTAAAAAAAGAATTGATGCAGGCGAACATTATGTGATTCGAATTAAGATGCCAAAAAAAGACGATATTCGTTTTGAAGATATTGTAAAAGGAAAAATGAACGTTCATTCTTCTACTTTAGATGATAAAGTTTTGATGAAATCTGATGGGATGCCAACTTATCATTTGGCAAACGTAGTTGATGATTATTTGATGGAAATTTCTCACGTCATTCGTGGTGAAGAATGGCTTCCTTCTGCTCCTTTGCACGTTTTTTTGTATCAAAGTTTTGGTTGGGCTGATAAAATGCCACAATTTGCGCACTTGCCTTTGTTGCTTAATCCTGATGGACAAGGAAAATTAAGCAAAAGAAAAGCCGCAGAATATGGTTTTCCAATTTTTCCTTTGGATTGGTTTGAAAAAGATAAAAATATTACCATTGATGGTTTTCGTGAAAAAGGATATTTGCCTGAAGCCTTGAATAATTTTTTGGCTCTTTTGGGTTGGCATACTTCGAGTGATGAAGAAGTTTTTAGTTTAGAGCATTTGATTGAGGTTTTTGATATGGAAAGAGTGGGAAAAGCAAGCGTAAAATTCGAAATCAAAAAAGCAGAATGGTTTAATCAATATTATATTCGATTGAAAACGAACGAAGAATTATTGCAATATTTGAAAGAAACATTTGTAAAATTAAACATAAAAAATGATTTTTCTGACGAAAAATTATTGAAAATTTGTAATTTGATGCGTGATAGAATTACATTTCCGCAGGATATTTATCTTGATGCGAAATATTTATTCGAACTTCCTACAGAATATGACCAAAAAGGAGTCGCAAAAAATTGGCAAGGCGAAGGTTTGTTATTTGTAGATTTTTGTCAAAATAATTTACCCACTTTAAAAGAAAATTGGGAAGGCGAAAATATTAAACATAATTTGCACGATTGGGTAGAGCAAAATGGATATAAAATGGGAAAAGTAATGCCTGCTTTGCGTTTGGCGGTTTCTGGAGCGAGTGGTGGAGCGGATTTAGGAATGATTATGGAATTAGTCGGTTTTGACAATGTAATGGAAAGAATTACTATTGCCAAAAAAACGATTGTATAGCATAAAAATAAAGATAAAAAATAAAGATAAAAAATAAATAAAAATACAGAAAAAATACTTTTTAAATTAAGTACTTTTTCTGTATTTTTTTTGATATTACGAAAATTATTAAAAAAAAATCAATCGAAAATTATCTTTTTTTAAAATTAATTCTATAACAAATAGAAAAAAAATTCATCAATTCTCGCCATAAAGTATTAATTTTGATGCGTGAAAGTTTAATATTTGGTTTCAAAGAAATAGGAACGATTATGATATTTAGTTTAAATTTATGTGCCAATGCCAAAAATTCTGTATCAAACAAAAATTCATTCACTTTGGTAATCAAAAAAGTTTCTTTGCCTATTTTATTAAAACCTTTTAATCCTGCTTGTGTATCTTTGATAGGTAATTTTAGAAATAATTTATTCAATATTTGTGCAACTTGTGAAATAATTTTGCGTTTGAAAGGCACTTTTTGATAGTACATATCGTCACGTAGACCTGTAACTACGTCTGCTCCTTTTTCTAATGCTTGAAAAACATCTAACACAGATTTTACACCAAAAGGTACATCAATATCTGTATAAATTTGTTTTTCTGATTTTGTTTGATGGATAGCATGTCGCAGAGCATATCCTTTTCCTTTATTTTGTTTATATTTCAAAAAACTAAAATAAGGAATATTTTTTTTCAAATAATCGATTGATTCTTGTTGAATAACGCCATTTTTTGAGCCATCATCTACTACATATAAATAAATAATCACATCAGGAATTGATTTTGATATTTCTTGATAATTATTGAATGTATCCAAATGCCAATCTTTTGGAGGATTATAGCAAGGAAAAATTAAATCTATTTGCATTGTGTATTTGTGTATTCGATAGTTTTGTGGTAATTTTTTTTATGATTATTCTGGCTTTTATTAAATTTCTATTTTTGTAAAAAATCTAACATAGTAAGATTTATTTAAGCCTTGCAAAAGTATAAAAATAATATAGAAATTCAAAATTTACACTAAAATTTATGATAATTTTTATAGGTTTTTCTTAAAAATTTATTTACAAAAATTGAACACAAGTTTCTAAGCTTACCCCTCTTGAACCTTTGATTAAAATATGTGTGTTTGTAATTTTTTTATCCAATAACCAATTATGCAAAGAAAATTTATCCGTAAAATAATAAGCTTTTGGATTGTAAATGAGTGCTTTTTGTATCATTTCTCCGAATAAAATAATCGTATCAAAATTACTTTCTTCTAAAATTTTTCCTAATTTAAAATGTTCTTCTTCGCTTGCTTCTCCCAACTCAAACATATCACCCAAAATAACGCATTTTTTTACATTTTGAATATTCTCAAAATTTTTCAGTGCTAATTCCATCGAACTTGGATTGGCATTATACGCATCTAAAATAATTACATTTTCATTTTTTTTGATGATTTGAGAACGATTATTTATGGGTATATATTCAGTGATTGCCTCCGCACACGCACTCGCAGGAACTTTAAAATAATCTCCGATACACAAAGCAGTCGCAATATTATTAAAATTATACGTACCAAAAAGTTGTGTTTCAATCAAATTTATTTCTTTGGTTTTGCATTGCACAAAAAAAGAACTTGGCAATAATTCTACTTCAAAATCATCATTTTTTTGTGGATATGTAATTTTATTAGAAAGCCTTTGAGCCATTCTCGATAAATGTTCTTCTGTGGTATTGATAAATGCTTTTCCGTTATTTTTGAACAAAAAATAATATAATTCACTATTGGCTCTCGCTACCCCTTCTAAACTTCCAAAACCTTCTAAATGATCCAATCCAATATTTGTAATCACGCCAAAATTAGGCATCGCAATTTTGCATAATAAAGCAATTTCTCCCTCGTGATTCGCTCCCATTTCTATGACAGCAATTTCGTTTTCAGTGGTAATTTTTAAGATACTCAAAGGTACTCCAATATGGTTATTAAAATTTCCTAAGGTAGCAAATGTGTTATATTTTTTAGATAAAACATTAAAAATCAATTCTTTTGTAGTTGTTTTTCCATTTGAACCACCAACGGCAATGATAGGAATATTTATTTTTTTTCGATGATAATTAGCCAAATCTTGCAAAGTTTTTAATACATCATCAACCAAAATTGTATTTGAATTTTCTGTATTTTTTTCATCAACAATGGCATATTTTGCACCATTTTGTAGGGCTTGTTCAGCAAATAAATTACCATCAAAGTTTTCACCTTTGAGTGCAAAAAAAATACAATCAGGTGATAATTTTCTTGTATCTGTAATAATATTTTGATTACATGCTAAAAAAATATCGTAAAGTTTTGAGAGTTCCATATATTTTTGATTTTAATATCATCGCAAAAATAGTGATTTTTTCTAAAAAATCTATTTCTTAGGAAGTTATTACGAAATTATTTTTAGTATATGATATATATTTCCAACTTTTGAGGTTTTCTTTTGTATTTATTTCCATAGTTTTTAGCATTTATTTTATTAGAGTTTTTTAAATGGTAGCCAAAAATTGACAAAAATCATTAAAAATTCAAGAAAAAAGAAAAAAAATCCGTATTAATCCGCTAAATCCGTGTTAGATGTGTGCTAAAATCTCTTTCATTTAAAAAATACTAGTATCTATATTTCATTTTTAGAACGCAGAATAATATAAGATCGAACAGATAAAACACAGATTTTTAGTAAGAAAAAGTGATTTCTTTTGAGAATAAATCACCGTTTTTTTATCCATCTAAACATAAAAAAACTACTATCCAAAGGATAGTAGTTTTTTGTATTTTAACCAAACAGATAAATCACCAGTGTATGATGATATTTTTGTGTATATAAATAAGCAAATTAAAAATTTGCTGAACACTTCTAAATTTTGCAGACTAATGCTGTCTTTTATGTTATACGATAGAAATAAATAAAGGTTGCGTTTTTTTGAATTTTTTTTTGAATTTTTTTTAAAATTTATAATTCAACCTCAACATTATCATTCTTGTATCTCTCAAAACGATTGAACTTTGTGTTAAAGTTTCTGTTTTTATTGTACTACCAAAACGCATCGTATAAAACATATCTCTTACCATTAAATTCAAAGACCAGTTTTTCTTTTTGTCTAATGTTTGCATCAAACCACCATTAAACGAATAAAACCCAATATTTTCGCCTTGTGCAGTGGCAGTAGGTGCGTTATACATATAACCTATTTGCAATCTTGCCCCTTTCCATAAAGTAAAATTAGCGTTTAATCTACCATTCCAAGTTTGGACTGTACTATTAATATTACTAATCTGTCCAGCACCCGCATTGATAGTGGTTTGAAAAGCAGAAATACCGCCTGACAAACTAAACCATTTTACTTTTACAGGGTCAAAACTACCCGTAACATCTATCCCAAAAGCATGAGAAGAACCAATGTTAATAGGTGTACTCATAGTTGTTACGTTATCTGGTTGCAAAGATAATACACGTTGAGATAAATTCCAACGTTTTCGATAAAAAATATTTGGAGAAATTGAAAAATTATTCCAAAACTTGTTATAACCCAATTCTAAGACGTGAATTTTCTCTGGATTGAGGTCAGGATTGCCTTGTCTTAAATTTCTTGGATTCGAAACATCAATAAAAGGATTTAAGTCATCAAAGTTTGGTCTGTCAATTCTTTTGCTATAACTCAACTTTATAAATTGTCCTTTTCCAAAATTATAAGCAATTCTTGCCGTAGGAAAAATATTAAAATATTGTTTGTTAAAACTTGTATTTTGATTTTGGTTCAATGTATTGCCATTTAACCAAACTTGCTCAAAACGCAAACCTGCTGTATAATCCCATTTTCCTGTTTTATTTTTATAACTCACATAAGTAGCGTGTACGTTTTCGTTATACGTAAAATCATTGCTTCTCGACTGATCTCTTTCCCAAGCATTATTATTATTTTTATTGATAGAATCTAAATTAAATTCTGTACTCAAATTTCTAATAATGGCTTTGTAACCTGTTTCAATCATACCATATTTTTCTGCCAATGGGTGCGAATAATCAAATTGCAAAGTGGTAATGTTGTTTTTAGTGCCATTCAAAGTAGATTTTGTTGATATATTGGTGTTGATAGTCGTGCCATCACCCATCATAATTCTATTGACCAAACTTTGTCTATCCTCTCCATTGCCCAAACTTGTAGCAACTGAGGCTGTCATTTCTTGTCCTTTTTTCTTAAATTCTGTTTTGTAACTCAATGAAAAATCATAAGAAAGAGAATTATTACTAGCATTTGTTCCTTGCACATTGCCATTGTTATAAATATTATTATTGAAAGTTTTGGTCAATAAATCACCATCATTCCAACTTTTTCTAATGCCAATAGTGGCATCAAAAGTAATCGTATTTTTTTCATTGGGAGAAAATTCTACGCCTGCACGAATGTTATTATTTTCAGAACGAATTTTAAAATTACGATTTTGTGATAAATATTGTACGTCATTATTAGGAAATAACGTTGTTCTGTCTGTTATATTTTCAGCCAAACGATTGTCAAAACGAGCATTATATCCTAAACTTGTCGTCCATTTTTTTGTTTTATGACTCACACGAAATCCACCAAAAAGCCTTTGGCGATTGCCCACAGCCAAATTTACATTGCCATGCGTGCCGGGTTGTCTATCTCTTTTTAATCTTACGTTTATCATTCCACTTACGCCATCAGCATCATATTTTGCCGAAGGATTAGAATTAATTTCTATACTTTCTACATCATCAGCAGAGATTTGGTCAAGACCACCGCCTCCCATTCCTCCACCCATTCCACCACGACCACCACCGCCACCGAAGTTCGATTGGCGACCATTGATAAGAATATTTGGTCTTCCTCCACGCATCGTTACATTACCCGATTCATCTACACGCACCGCAGGCACATCACGCAACACATCAGCCGCTGTTCCGCTTTGTGTATTTGGATTATTTTGAGGATTGATAATAATGGCATCAGCCGTAACTTCCATAAAATCTTTTTTTCCTTCTACGACTACTTCGTTCAAAACTTTTGTATCTTCTTCGAGAGCAAAGGCAGGAATTTTTGCTTCAGGCATTTTTGGATTGACAGGAATATTAGTCATACTATATTTTCTCATTCCTACCGCATCAGTAGAGAGTTCATATCGTCCACCTTTTAAGTTTTCAAAGATAAATTCTCCTTTTTCATTGGTTGTGATACCTTTTGTATAAGTAGAATCTCTCAAATGTTTGATAACCACAGACACGCCCGGTATTCCCTCTTTTTTGTCTTTGTCTGTGATTGTTCCGATAATTTTTCCTTCGTTAAAATTTTTCCAATCTTGTGAATAGACGGAAGAAATCAACATAAAAGAAAAAATAAATATAATGATACTTTTTTTCATTGTATTAATATTTTTTATTTAATTACTTTTATTTAATTATTTTTATATAGACTTAGAATTTGTTAGTAAGTTTAATCAATAAACACAAAATTACAAGAAAAGATAAAGAAAATGATGTATTTAACACACATTTAACGATTTTGACAAATATTTAACGATTTGATAGAAATATATTCGTGTTTTATTTTTTTCGAATAAATAAAAAATTTTGAAAAAAAATGAAACATTTTTGATTGAATTTAGTATATATCAATATGGGTGACATTAATTTAAACTGATGAAAAAAAGCATAAAAAAAGCTAAAAAAAGCATAAAAATTACTATTTTTGTTTTTTGAATAAAAAATAAAAAATAAAATATCAATATGGGTGACATAGTTGTAAAGGCTATAAAGGCTTAAATTTAGTATAAAAGAATTTTTTGTATTTAAAACATTAATTAAAAATAGATACGACAAATTCCCGTAAGTATTTTTTATTAATTTAACCAAATACTAAATATTTAAAAATATTGAAAATACCTTAATCGTCTTTAAATAGCCTTTTTGTGTTAAATTCAAAATGTCACTCATATTGATATATAATTCACAATTAAAAATCAAAAAAATGTTCAAAAAAAATCTACTAATAAAGCTTATGATGATAAGCTTATTTTTCACTCAAATAAGCCTTGCTAATGCACAAACCAAAAAAAATAAAGGTGGTCATGATAAAGCGTTTATCGGAGAATGGATTTTAAATGATGTTAGAGTCAAATCTGACACAGATAATTCCGATGAAACAAAACAAATGTTAGCATTGATGAAAAAGCAAATGTCTGCTTTTATTGGCAAAGCATCTATGAAATTTGATAAAAATGGAAATTTTACGAGCATAAGCCCTGATAGCCCACAACCTGAAAAAGGTACTTGGAGATATGATAAAGCCACTAAACAAATATTTACGACAATTAAAGGTGTTGAAGATGGACAAAGTGTAAATATCAACAAAGATCGTGAATTAGAAGTTTTTGATGAGCAAATGCCAAGTCTAAAAATGATATTAAAGAAAAAGAAATAGTCGTTTTTTTTCAACATACATATAAATTTTTGAGTTTATATATATATTTTCTATTTATACTTAATGTTTCTTAGTAAATTTGTCCACGAATTTTTTTGAAATATATTTTGATTTCACATTCAAAATAAATGTTATACTTCTATATTTTTTAGACGTATAACATTTATTTTTATCTATCAATTTTTCTCAAAATTGAATCGATTTGTTTCTGATCGCAACGCAAAATCTGCCAAAACCAACGCCGCCATCGCCTCCACAATAGGCACAGCACGCGGAAGTACGCATGGGTCATGTCTGCCTTTTCCTTCTACAATTACTTTTTCTTTCGATTCATTGATACTTTCTTGCGGTTGAATAATCGTGGCGACAGGTTTGAAAGCTACTCGAAAATAAATGTCTTCGCCATTCGAAATTCCACCTTGGATTCCTCCCGAAAAATTTGTTTTGGTACTTATTTTTTCGTTTTCATCAACATAAAAAACGTCATTATGTTCAGAGCCTTTCATCGTTACGCCTTCAAAACCACTTCCATATTCAAAACCTTTGGCAGCATTGATGCTTAACATAGCCTTGCCTAATTCTGCGTGTAATTTATCAAAAACAGGCTCGCCCCAACCTGCAGGAACATTGGTTATCAACACACTAATTACACCCCCAATCGTATCGCCTTGTTTTTTTATTTCTTTGATAAATTGTTCCATTTTATTAGCCATTTCTATATCTGGGCAACGTACAGGCGTATTTTCAATGAATGAAAAATCTAAATTTTTATAATTTTTTTCTAATTTAAGATGTCCCACTTGCGAAGTATAAGCGGTAATATTGATTTGATATTTTTTTTGTAGAAATAATTGTGCGACTGCACCTGCCGCAACGCGAGCAGCCGTTTCTCTCGCAGAACTTCTGCCTCCACCTCGATAATCTCTATTTCCATACTTCGCAAAATAAGTATAATCGGCGTGTGAAGGTCTAAATTGTGTGGCAATATGGGCATAATCTTTACTCTTTGCATCTTCATTCGGAATCAACAAAGCAATAGGAGTTCCTGTCGTTTTATTCTCAAAAATACCTGATAAAACTTGCACCAAATCCGTTTCTTTTCTTTGTGTTACGATAGCAGACTGCCCAGGTTTTCGTCTGTCGAGTGCATTTTGAATAAATTCTAAATCCCATTCTAAGCCCGCAGGACAACCATCAATAATCACTCCTATGGCTACTCCGTGTGATTCTCCAAAAGTAGTAATTTTAAAAAGATGACCGTATGAATTTGACATATTTTTATTCGTTTTTTTAGTATTGCTTTTTATTATTTTTGTGCAAATATAAATAAAAAAAAGAAAATTATTTATGAATGAATAAAATTTATTTAGATATTTGTATTTCTTTATGAGAAACATAATTTCAAATCCTCATTTAAAGTGTTTAAAAGGATTTTTTAATACCTAGATCATAAGAAAAAACAAAATAAATACAAAAAAAATTTATTAAAATATAATAAAAAAAATTTGATAAAATTAGAATGAAAATTTGTAAATTTGTATTTTTTGTATTATTTTTGCGTTAGACTAACAACATAAAACTTTATTATCAAGATGAATAAGTTTAAAGAAAATGATTGGGTTATTGCTGATTATAATCAAGATAACAAATGGTATGTAGGCGCAATTAAAAAAGTAGAAAATGCAAAACAATTTCAAGTAATATTTTTGGATAAACCTGCAAATTCTCTTGAAATTGAGAGAATAAGACCTTTTGATGATTGGATTTATGAAGATATAAATTTTCCATGTATTGTTAAAGATATAAATGGAATAATATTTACTATAACCAAGGTAAATAAAGAGTTAAAAGAGGTTACAGGAAACTATATCCAAGATAGTAAATCAATAGTTGTATTACCATTCAAACAAATTTATTTAGAGATAGAAAATAAAGATAATGCTTAACAAGCCAAGTACAATAAAGATAATGTTTAAAATCCAAGTAAAATGAATTTTAATGCTAATGAATTTGTTATTGCTGATTACAATCAAGATAACAGATGGTATGTAGGTATGATTAAAAAAGTAGAAAATGCAAAACGTTTTCAAGTAATATTTTTTGATAAACCTACGAACTCTCTTGAAATAGAAAAAATAAGAAATTTCGATGATTGGATTTATGAAGATAAAGATTTTCCATGTATTATTAAGGACATAGATGGAGCAATGTTTACTGTAACTAAAGTAAACAAAGATTTAAAAACACTCACAGGCTATTATAGACAACTTGATGAATCAGAAATTACATTACCATTCGAACAAGTATATTTAGATGTAGAAGCAAAAAAAATTGACAATTTCCAAAAAAAAAAGAGCATAACTCAAAATATTTAGGAAAAGATTTAACAATATCAAATTTTGGAATATACTCAAAAAATGCTGACGATTTTTTTGATTTATATACAAAAGTAGGTTCTGAAGAACATAAAAATATTGATCTACACAGAAATATAAATGTTATAGATGGCGAGAATGGTTACGGTAAAACGTATCTGTTAAGACTAATAACATGTTTACTGATGTTATGCAGCCTTTAAATAATATTTGTAATAAGTAGATTTTTTTTCATTTTATTCTGCTTTCTTAATTCTATATTCATTGAAAATCAATATTTTATGATAAGGAAATTACCATTTTACAAATTAAATTTTACCTTGCGTAACATCAGTAAATAACCAAAAACAGCCTATATTACTCAATATGAAAGAAATTCATACCAAAATTATAAAATATTTCTCCTCCAATATTCGTAAATACTATAATATGGAATAAGGGGGTGCGGAAAGTCGGTTATATCATTTACTTTCGCTGTTCAAAACCATATTTACAAGGTATGCAAAGCAAAAATATTCTGATAATATAAACATAAATCTTCATATTCAAAAATTATATGAAGAAAATAAAACTGAAATTATCCTAAAAATATTTACATTTATTTAGAATATATAGCAATATGAATGACATTTTGAATTTACGATAAATGTGTTATTTAATAGTACATAGATATTTTTTTATTTTTCAAAGGTATATTATTGAGGTAAAATATTAAAAAATAGTTACGGAAGTTTGTCGTATG
>JAAFJG010000050.1 GCA_013298075.1 Cytophagales bacterium
AGTTTTGAAAATTATTTACCTTCGTGTAAAAGTTGTAACCAAACCCGCAAAAAAACCTTTGTACCTTTATCTTTAAAAGGAAAAAACCTTATAGAAAATATTTTGAGTGATATATTTCCAAATGAAGAAGTGTATAATCACCAAAGTTTATTATCATCTACCACAGATAGAATTTTAGAACCTACTTTTGATAATCCTGAAGAACATTTAGCATTTGAGCCTGAATTTTTTATTTATGAAACTAAAACTAATATTGGCAAAATCACAAACAATATTTTTTTTAAGCATAAAGAAGTAGCAGAAAAATGGGAAAAAATAAGTAACCATATCAAAAATATTGTAATTACTTCGGAAAACCCTCGATTGTTAGTAGAAAGTCTTATAGAATTAGATGGTTTTGAATATATTTGTTTACAATTTTTAGATTATTGGATACAAGAAAAAGAAAGTGGAAGATTGAGATAAAAACAAAAGCAACCAAAAAAATGAATTTTTGATTGCTTTTTTGTTTTATTTTTAATTGTTTATTCAACCACTAAAAAAATTATCTTACGATTATTTTCTTTGTAGCAATTTTACTTCCTTCTACAATATTCAAAATATACAAACCTCTTGTCCAAGATTTTACATCAATGTATAATGTTTGCGTAGCATCTGCCCAAGTATGATTTGAGTTAGATTTTCCATCTATTGAATAAAAAGTAATGTTCGCTTTTTGCCAACGATTTGGCGCATCACATTTAATTGTAATAAATGTTTCCGCTGGATTAGGCGATACAATAAAATCATTGCTAAAATTTTCTAAAGAATTTGGCGTAATTTCAGTACCTGTTACGGCAATATTGACCGTAGTTACTCCCGCAGTGGCGTGTGTAATGTTACCCGATTTTACTCCTAAAACATTGCTTGTAGGATTGAAACGAACTCTAACCATTTGTGGCGTTGCTAATTCAGATGGAATATAAGTCAAAATGTTCGTAAAAACTACATTATCTTTCGAAATACCCCAATTTGTTGATGCTGTAACGGTTACATTTCCACTCAAATTATTGGCTGATAAAGTATAACTTTGTGTAATAGATGCTTGATTAGTTTGCACATTTCCAAAATCTACCAATGTAGTGGGAGCAACTGTTAAACTTGCTGAACCAGTTGCTGTTGTGCTTGCTGTTAAATTTATCACATAATTTGCTCCCGCATTATTCGTAATGGTAACTACTCCACCTGCATTTGCAACTACTGTCGCAGAATTGAAACGCACTGTAAATGTAGTTGTACCATTTGTACCCGCAACAGGCGTTGTAGGTGGAGTCAAAATAGAATAACCTACTCCAGTAATCGTTGTTGTACCTAATGTTAAATTCGCATTGCCACCGTTTGTAATCGTAAATATTTTATCGTTATTTACGCCTGTATTTGTGTTTCCCATATTGAAACTTCCACCATTTGTGATGTTTGTTGTAAGTTGAGAAACGGCAATCATTGGAGCAGGTGCTAAAGTTGTTGTCGCTGTTAAATTGATAACATAATTTGCTGTTCCTGTATTATTAGGAATAGTAACTGTACCTACTGCATTAGAAACCAGTGTCGCAGAATTGAAACGAATAATAAATGTAGTTGTACCATTTGTACCAGCAACAGGCGTTGTTGGTGGAGTTACAATAGAATAACCTGTCCCTGTAATCGTTGTTGTACCCAATGTTAAATTAGAATTTCCTGCATTTGTAATGGTAAATGTTACGTCTAAATTACTTCCTGTGATTACCGAACCCATATTATACGCAGGAGTATTATTATTGCTAATATTTGTCGCAGCTTGTGAAACTGCAATCATTGGAGCAGGTGGCACTATTGCTGTGGCTGTTAAATTGATAACATAATCTACTCCTGTATTATTTGTAATAGTAACTACTCCATTTGCGTTTGTAACCGCTGTCGCAGAATTGAAACGCACCGTAAATGTAGTTGTATTACTTGCCCCAAATGCCACAGAAGTGGCAGGTTGTGTAAATATAGAATAACCTGCTCCTGAAATTACCAATGAAGTAATCGTTAAATTCGCACTACCACCATTTGTAATCGTAAATATTTTATCATTATTTACGTTGGTATTTGTAGTTCCCATATTAAAAGTTCCACCATTCGCAATATTTGTTACTTGAGAAACTGTAATTGTTGGAGTCGGTGCGGCTGTTGTGCTTGCCAATAAATTAACTACATAATTTGCCGTTCCTGTATTATTAGGAATAGTAACCGTTCCTACTGCATTTGAAACGACTGACGCAGAATTAAAACGAATAGTAAATGTTGTTGTACCATTTGTACCCGCAACAGGCGTTGTTGGTGGAGTTAAAATAGAATAACCTACTCCAGTAATCGTTGTTGTGCCTAAATCTAAATTAGAATTTCCCGCATTTGTAATCGTAAATATTACATCTAAATTATTGCTTACTACCGCTGAACCCATGTTATACGCAGGAGTATTATTATTGCTAATATTTGTCGCTGCTTGTGAAACACTGATTAAAGGGGCAACCACATTAAAAGTCATTGTAACAATGTACGGATTTTTTGCGGGGTCATTATTGGGTAAATTAAATATCACCGTTTTTGTACCCGGAGAAGTGGGCGTATATGATACGTTAAATGTAGTTGTTCCATTCGATACAACAGGCGAAGTTGGCACTGAAGTAATCGTTGCATTTGCGCCATCTGTCCCTGTAAATGTAATTGTACCCAATGTTAAATTAGCAGTTCCTGTATTTTGAATCGTAAAAGTAGTTGCTTGTGTCGAAAGTGAAATGAAACCAGGCATATTTATATTTGCATTGTTAGCTACGGCAAAAAATGGGCTTGTATTCGTTCCTAAAAATAAATTAATATTAGGAGGCGTATTTCCTGTTTCTGTTCCCGAAACTACTACGTTTGTTCCTGTAAAACCTGAGTGAGTTATATTTCCAGATTTTACGCCATTAACTCCTGATGTAGGTGAAAAACGAACTCCCACAATTTGAGCCGTTGCTAATTCTGTGGCTGTATAAGTAACTGAATTGGCATAAACTCCAGCGATTCCTCGTGCTACTTGAAAATTAGTAGGTGCTGTTACAATTACATCATTTACGATGCCCGTTCCTGTTAATGTATAAGAAGAAGACATAGAATTTAAGCCATTATTGATACTTCCAAAATCTGCGATAGTTGTTGGATTAGCAACCAAAGTAGCACTTGCCATTATTGGTGTAACATCTGCCCAAGTTGTTCCAATTCTTAATTCATCAATATCCTGTGCAGGCGTATCAGTGGCAGTGCCTTGTCTTATTAAAAATCTTCCTACGCTTGCCAAATCCGTTCCACCTGTATTCGTTTGTTGTAAAGTAGAGGTTGGTTCTGTAACACCTAATGTAGGATTTAACCATAATTTCACTACATCATCACCTGTATTAGCATTAAACGTATAAGAAATAACAACCATATAAGTTGTATTGACTACAAGTGGCGTACCTGTAGTAAAAACCGTATTAGCTACAGTAGTACGAGGATTAATACCTATTTGATAACCTGCCCCGTCAACTTTTGTCCAAAAAGTAGCCCCAAATGCGCCTGTACTTGCTCCTTGAATAAAAGCCAATGAATAACCACCTGCAGCAGTTGTGATACTTGTTAAATCTGTTACTCTTATCAAAAAAGAAGAATAAACAGTGTTAGCATTTTGAGAAGCAAATTCTTTATACGCATCAATACCCGCCCCCTGAAAAGAAATTTTATTTCCTATAGGCGTGGGTAAATTAGGATAAGCCAAACTTCCCGAAGTAATTGCAATATCATCTCCTGTATTAAGTACCGTCCAGCCTGTTTGTGTTTGTAAATTAGTACCTGTATAATTAAAAGGATCATAGTTAGGAAGCGGAGTTGGAATAGTTTCTGTTCCCGAAACCGCTACATTTGTACCCATAAAACCCGAATGTGTAACATTACCACTTTTTATACCAGCAACACCTGATGTAGGTAAAAAACGAACTCCCACAATTTGAGCCGTTGCTAATTCTGCGATTGTATAAGTAACTGAACTTCCATAAGTTCCAGCAATTCCTCTTGCCACTTGAAAATTAGTAGGAGCAGTAACAATTACATCAGCCGTTAAGTTAGTGGCTGTCAAAGTATAAGATGAGGCGGTAGAATTGGCATTTGTATTGACACTACCAAAATCCGCGATAGTTATTGGATTTGCCACCAAAGTCGCCACATTCCCCGTTTCCGTTCCCGAAACTGCTACAGTTGTGCCTACAAAACCTGAATGACTGATACTACCAGTTTTTACGCCATTTGTACCTGATATAGGTGAAAAACGAACTCCAACCGTTTGAGGTGTTGATAATTCTGCGACTGTATAAGTAATTGTATTAGTATAAGCACCTGCACCTTTCGCTACTTGAAAATTAGTGGGAGCAGTTATAATAACACTATTTGTTATATTTGTAGCTGTTAAAATATAAGATGAGGCAGTAGAATTTGCTGCATTATTTACACTTCCAAAATCTGCTATAGTCGTTGGATTTGCCACCAAAGTTGGACTGGCTACATTGCCCGCTTCCGTTCCCGAAACCGCTACCGTTGTTCCTGAAAAACCTGAATGTGTTACATTACCACTTTTTATGCCATTAACTCCTGATGTAGGCGAAAAACGAACTCCAACCGTTTGAGGTGTTGCTAATTCTGCGACTGTATAAGTAACAGAATTCATATAAGTTCCTGTGGTTGTTTTTGCTACTTGAAAGTTTGTGGGTGCTGTTACAATGACACTATTTGTTACACTTGTAGCAGTTAATGTATAAGATGATGCCGTAGAATTTGAGCCATTATTGATACTTCCAAAATCTGTGATGGTTGTTGGATTGGCAACTAAAGTAGCTCCAACCACAGGAGCAGAAGTTACATCTGCCCATGTAGTACCTACACGTATATAATCTACTTGTCCAGTTGGCGTTGCTGTTCCTTGGCGTATCATTACTTTACTAACTTCGGTAGGGTCTGTACCTGTTTCTGTTGTAATATTAAAATCTGGAGTAGGTTCAGTATTAGGTGGTAAACCACTAGAATAAATATACATAGACGCAATATCATTGGTAGTACCTGTTACAAAAGTATGTTTCACTACTATAAAAATAGGCGTACCAAATGGATAAATGGTTGTTCCATAAGTAGGTGCAGTTGTTGTACGAGTAAAGCCTAATTGAAAACCTGTACCTGATGACCTTGCAAATACCCTTGTTGTGAAGAATGAAACATTCCAAGGTTGTGCTAATGATGTTGTTTGCCCTAAATTGAAAAAATAATCTCCTGCTGCTTGTGCTGTTGTAAGGTTCAAAATAAATGATGAATAGACTGATGTACCTGCTGTATTTTGAGAAGCAAAGGTTGCATTTATATCTAAACCTGTGGTCGTAAAACTTGCAGCACCTCCCAAAGTTGGATAAGTAGCATAGGTTAAACTTGTAGCGGTTTGTAGTTGTGGATTAGTGGGTACATTTGCTGAATAACCGTTATGTCCTTTCCAAACAGCATTACCATTCACCCCAGTTGTTGTACCACTTATTTTGATGATGCTATCACCTGCAAGTGTACCTGTACTTGTATAGTTAAATTGTTCGGTCAATAATTGCCCTCTGACCTCATTAGATACAAAAAAAATCGTACACATCAATAAAATGCACGACCATAAAAAATTCGTAATTTTGTTCATATAGAATATAAAATAATTTAAAATATAATATTTTTTTTGATAAATATATAAAAAGTATGCAAAGGTAACTCGTTTTTGAGTGATATTATAATTTTCTATATTATTTTTTTGTGAATTTTTTTAAAAAAATAGTTTTTGTATTGATTTTCAAATTTTATTTTTTAGGATATTTTTTTTAGGATAATTTTTAAAAATATAAATTCGAGATAAAAATAAAAAATAAATAGAAAAAAATAGGCAAAAAAAACACTTTTTTCTCAAAATATCAAGATAAAAAAAATTAAATCAAATAAAATATCTATAAAAATTTTTTATTCCAAAAAAAATTACTAACTTTGGCTTTTAAATTATAGCCTTATGCCCAAAACAGGCTACCTTCACGTGTGTACAAAAACCCCATCGGGAACGGGGTTAATTTGCCATTATGCAAAAAACAGTATTTATCCAGCAAAAAGAAGAACAAGAAAATAAAGGTTTAGATTTTGAATTCTTAAAAGCAGAAGGAATTAAACTTTTGCAAGAACTGACAGGAGATTATTGGACGGACTTTAATGCTCACGACCCCGGCATTACTATCCTCGAACAATTATGTTATGCTTTGACTGACGTAGCATTTCGTACTGATTTTCCTGTGCCTGATTTATTGGGACAATCCAAATATGAAAGTCCGATTTTTAAACAACCTGCTGATATTTTTACAGTAGAGCCATTGACTATCAATGATTTAAGAAAAGTTTTTTTAGATGAAATTTCAGAATTAAAGAATATTTGGTTTGTGCCAACTATTCCAGAAGAACATTCTTTGAAAGGACTTTTCAAAATATATGCGGATTTGGCGGAAGTTTCTGATGATAATTCAATCATCGAAAATACCAAAGAAAAAATTAGAAATGTTTATGCAAGCCGTAGAAATATGTGTGAAGACGTTCAGATAATAGAAGTCGCAAAAGCGGTGGACGTATCTGTGGCAGCACAAATTGAAATCGATAATTTGCATACGCCTGAACATATTTTAGCAGAAATTTATTTTGCGTTGGATAAAGCATTTAATCCTGATTTGAAATTTTATTCTCTCAAAGAATTATTACAAGAAGGAAAAAAAATAGAAGATATTTTTGAAGGCTCACTTTTGAAACATGGCTTTATTAAAGATGAAGATTTAAAACCTAAAATCGATAGAATGCCTTTTTCAGAAATTTCAAAAATTATGATGCAGGTGGCAGGCGTAGTAAGCGTTAAAAATATGGCGGTGCGTGTCAATAATGAGTTCAAAACCAATCAAATTGAACTTTCTATGACCGAAGTTGCTAATTTAATTTTTGGAAAATATCGAGAAGATGATACTTTTACGATTCAATTTTTTAAAGGAAGTTTGCCTATTCAACATTTGGATAGAAACTCGGTTTTGAGAAAATATAATGAATTAAAAGCAGGAAATAAACGCATTTATCACACCAATTCGCCTTTGATGGAATGGACAGAAGGACGAAATATTCAACTCAAAGAATATTTTTCGTTACAAAATCAGTTTCCAAATATTTATGGCATTGGAGAAGATGGAGTTCCTAATAATCCTGATGATAAACGCAGAGCGCAAGCGAAACAATTAAAAGGATATTTGATGATTTTTGAGCAAATTTTGACTAATTATTTAGGACAATTAGCGAGAGCAAAAGAATTATTTTCGCCTGAAACAGATATTGAAAATTCATATTTTTATCAATTTTTAGATACTATTCCAAACGGAAAAGAATTATATCAAGATAATTATTATGAAGATTTACCCGCCATTATGGCAAAAGAAGATAATTTTTTAGAAAGACGTAATCGTTTTTTAGATTTTTTCTTGGCAATGCACGGCGAAAATTGGAAAGATTATTCATTGAGCGAATATTTAGGAACGACCAATCAATCGATTATATTAGCCTCAGAAATAAAAAGTAAAATGTCTTTTTTGGGAGAATTAGTTTATTTAGGACAAAACAGAGGACAGGCTTTTGATTATTCTGATAATTTGGCTGATGGACAAAATTTTTCGGGAGCAGAAGTAAAATTATTAGGACTTTTAGGTTTATATGAGGAAAGTTCGAACAATCGTTTTATTTTTTCAGAAGAAAGAGTAAAAGAAAATTGGCAAATTTTTGAAATTTATCAATCTCCACAAGATTTTAAAGAATGGATAAATCTCACTGAAAATCCATTTAAAAATCTTTCTCAAAAAGAATTTAATCAACATTTTGATTGGATTGATGAAAATGATTTGCCCGAAGCCTCTGAAAATGTAATGCTATCAACTGAAAAATTAACATTTAGTAATTTCAAAAAAATTACTACTGCATTTTTTAGAGAAGGCATCAATCCAAAATTATATAAATTAGGACAATTCGAAGAGAAAGACGATTTTTATCTTTTTATCAAAGATGAAGATGATTTTTTATTGTTAGGAAAATATCCTACTTATGAAGAAGGTTTGCAAATAGTGAGCGATATTAAAGTTTGGTTAGAAAGACAAAATTCAAAAGACGAAACTTTATTTATTGTCGAGCATATATTATTAAGACCTGAATTAGAAGATTTGCAATTTGGCTTTTATATTTTAGATGAAGCAGGAAATCCAGCTTTAAAATCAGTACAAAGATTTAATTTTTCAGAAAGAAAAGCACTTTTGAAAGATGTTGAGCCAATTTTAATGGATTATAAAAATTATTCTGTGGAAAGAAGACCTGATGGCGATTTTGAAATTTCTTTTGAAGCAAATGGCGAAAATTGGCAATTAGTAAGTTTGAAAAAAGATATTTCTGTGCAGAAAATTCACGAATATTTAGAACAATTATATGGATTTTTATCTAATCAGCGTTTGATTGTACCGATTCAAGAAAAAATTTCTTTTTATATTCAAAGTAACGATAATGACCCTGCTATTGATGAAGATTATTTTAATTTTCATGTCAGCGTTATTTTTCCTGCGTGGAGTTCGAGATTTGCGAGCATTGAATTTCAAGAAAAAATACAAAGTTTGTTACAAGAATGTGTACCTGCGAATGTGGTAGCGGAAGCACGTTGGTTTTCGATAGAAAAAATGAAAGAATTTGAGTATATTTATAAAACTTGGGCAGACCAAAAACGTCTAAATCTTCCTGATTTGAAACAATATGAGAAAAAATTATTGCATTTCTTATATACATAAAAAATAAAAATTTGTATCAAAAAAACCATTAACCTAAAAAAAGTTAATGGTTTTTGTTTTTTTTAAAGAATTGGAAACTATCAAAATATTTGATTCATCGAAATTATTGTGAATCTAATTTTTTTCTGTATATGAATAACCTTTTATTTTGAAAATATAGAAAAATATCAATTTGAGAAGTACAGAAATTTCGGCTAAAGCCAATGATTAAATTTTATATTGTCCTCCAGATAAATCTGGAGGCAATTCAAGAAATATATTTTCATACTGCACACACATTTATTTTCATAAAAATATGTTAAATTATTACATATTTTTTAATTATTTTTTACAAATACAATTATTTTTTTATAAATCAAAAAAAAATTACAATAGTAAACTAATTTTTTTTTCAAATCAGTAAAAAAACAACTTTTTTTTTTTACTTTTGCACATAATTTTATACATTAGATATTTTCAATTTTAAAACTTACAAAGTCAGATGAAAAAAATAGGTATCCTTCACGGACAAGAAGACACATATCCGCAAGCATTTGTAGATAGAGTAAACGAAAAAGCAAAAAAACAAGGGCTTAATTTAATGGCTGAACCTGTAGCCGTTGTAAAAGTAGAGCAAGGTGTTCCTTTAGATTATGCGGTAATTATTGACCGTATTTCTCAAGATATTCCTTTTTATCGCGCGATGTTGAAAAATGCTGCTTTGTGTGGAACTTCTGTTATCAACAATCCATTTTGGTGGAGTGCAGATGAGAAATTTTTTAATAATTGTTTAGCAGTAAAATTAGGTATTCCAGTTCCAAAAACTATATTATTACCTTCTTTTAATCACCCTGATGACACAAACGAAAAATCTCTTCGTAATTTGAAATTAGATTGGAATGAAATGATGAATGTTTCTGGTTTTCCTGCTTATATGAAACCTCACTCTGGTGGCGGTTGGAAAAGCGTTTACAGATTGAATGATTTGAACGATTTTTATGCAAAACATCCTGAAACAAATCAATTAGTAATGCTATTACAAGAAGAAATCGTATTTGATGATTACTTCCGTTGCTATTGTTTGGATAGACAAGATGTGCATATTATGCCTTACGAACCACGCAATCCACATCATTTGCGTTATGATTCACAAGTGAAAGCACAAGGTGATGCCGCTAAAAAATTATTGGCAACCGTAAAAGATTACGTTTTAAAATTAAATGTAGCTTTAGGATATGACTTTAATACGGTCGAATTTGCAGTAAAAGATGGTATTCCTTATGCGATTGATTTCTGTAATCCTGCTCCTGATGCGGACATCAATTCGGTAGGACAAGCAAACTTCGATTGGATAGTAGAAGCATCGGCTGATATGGCAATCCGTAGAGCTCAAGCACAAGAATTTGGCAAAGATAATTTAACTTGGGGAAGTTATGTAAGAGGTAATCTTGGCGGCGAAGCAGCAAAACCTGCAGCAAAAACAAAAGTTGATGCCCCTGCAAAAGCAGAAAGCAAAGCGAAAGCAGAGCCAAAAGCAAAAGCAGAAACGAAAAAAAAATAATTTAAAATAAAAAAAAACTTGTTGATTTATCAACAAGTTTTTTTAATATTGATTAAAAAAATAAAAAAAATGAACTATATTATTGTAGACTTAGAAGCGACTTGTTGGAATGAAAAACATCATACCCGCAAAAGCGAAATTATTGAAATTGGTGCAATTTGTGTCAATGAAAAAAAAGAAATTTTAGGCGAATTTCAAATTTTTGTAAAACCTAATTTACACGTAGAATTATCTGATTTTTGTAAACAATTAACTTCTATCACACAAGAAATGGTCGATAATGCACCTACTTTTCCTGTGGCTTTGGAGCAATTTCAAACTTGGATTTATTCTTTTGGAAAAGATTATGTTTTAGGTTCTTGGGGTTTTTATGACAAAGGACAATTCGAAAAAGATTGTTTATTGCATCAATTAGACACAAATTGGCTCAAAAATCATATCAATATTAAATTTCAACACGCAATCATTAGAAATTTGCCAAAAGGAATTGGTATGAAACAAGCCATCGAACACGAAAAATTAGTGTTAGATGGCACACATCATAGAGGCATAGATGATGCGAGAAATATCGCCAAAATATTCATCAAACTTTTTGAAAAATGGGATTATTCTTTGGATTCAAGTACCAAAAATGATTAACTTTTGATTACTCTTTGGGTAAACTTTTAATCACCAAATATAACGCACCCACCACACCCATCAAACAAAAAGATAACATAAAAGCAGGAAATTTAATCCCAATCCATACGTCTAATAAATGACCAATATATGCCATAACAGCAATCGTTGCCATCATTTGAAAAGTCATCGAAGAATATTTAACGTATGGATTAGGCATAAATTTAGATTTTTTGATATGATTTTTAATTGATTATTCTTCCTCATTATTTTTTTCTTGCAAAACAAAACCAACCGCCTGCGTATCAATTTTTGTTTCCACTTGTTCTTTTAGTTTTTGAATTTCTCTAAAAACAACTTGAAAATGCGTAGCATATTGTTGGGCTTGCTCATCTATTGTATTTCTCAAATGTGCGACTTCCTCTTTCAATTCCTCGACTGTTTTTTGGCTTTTTCTAAGTTGAATAAATGTATCAACAATAATATGACACACTTGAATCGCTGCATCACTATCCAAAATTGTACTTGCCATTATTACGCCATATTCCGTAAAAACTTTTGGATTATGGGAAGAAAATTTCAATTTTTCTAAGTGTTGATATTTATTAATCACATCATTTTTTTCCTCATTCGTGAGTTCAAATACATATAAATCATTTGGAAATCGTTGTGGATTTTTTTTGATTCGACGATTCAATTCGCCAGTCAATACGCCATACATTTCTGCTAAATCTGCATCAATCATTACCTCTTTATCTCTGATAAAAAGTATTTTGCTTTCAGCTTGTTGTTTAAGAATTGAATAATCCATGATGTTATGTTGATTTTAACACAACCTATTTTATTTTTTATGATAATACATTGATAATCAGTCAATTAAAATAATAAGAGGTTATGTTTGTGATTACTTTGAATATGCAAAATTACTAATTTTTTATATATTATACAAATTTTTAATCATTTTTTTTGAAATAAATTAAATCCATTCTACGACCATAATTTTTTTCATGGCGTGTGTTTTTAATGGATTTAAGCCCCACGGCAAACGCTCCAATAAAATATCAAACCCAGAATTTTGCACTCTCAAAACCCAATTATCAGGTTCATCTGTCAATTTTCCTTCTCTTTGTAAAAAAGAAATTCGTAAATTTTCATTGGAAGTTTGTCGCAAAGCCGTCCAGTTCGCAATAATTCCCTGCAATAAACTTTCGCAAGTGTCCATTTCTTTTTCTGTCAATTCAATATCAGGCAATAAAGCCTGTTCTATTGGAATTCCAAGCAAAATTTTATTTAAAATCCATTGACTTTCTTCACCTTCTATCGATTTAAAAACTAAATAATTTATTAAATGTACGGCTTTTGTTTGAGCAGTTTCGTCTTTCAAATCATTATTTTCCAACAAATCTAACACGCCAAACAAACGCCACAAATATGGGTGCAAAATAACTGCTCCCGCATTATTGACGTATGTAGGCTCGTTTTGCCATTCTTTTTTCTTAATTAAAGATTTTTTGGCTAATTCTTTTAGTTTTTCTAAAGTTTGTAAGTCATCTTTGAGGTCTTTTCTTTCTTCTAATCGAGGCAAATAATCATTTTTAAGAATATCATTTTCGATTTTTTCGAATTGTTCTGCAAACATTTGTACTTCTAAATCTAATTTTTCGAAGAAATTAGGAACTAAATTTAGTAAATTTTCTTTGATATTTTCGGATAAATTTTTCCAAATTAAGTGAAAATATTCGGGATAACCACGATAAAATTGTTCTAAACTTTCTATATTTATATCTATTTTTTGGTTTGATAAATCAATTAAACTCTGATAAATATTAGAAATAGTTAGTTGATTTTCAGAAATAATTCTTTGTTTATCGATGTTTTTTTCATCAATCACTTGCTCATCATTTTGAATCGATACACGATTTTCAACGATTGCATTTTTAATATCTTGATTTTCAATGATTTGTAATATTTTTCGATAAATTTTTTCTTCGTTTGGTAATTTTATAATTTCTAATAAACGTGTTGGATTATTTTCTACCAAAAATTGAAAGAATACATTTATTTGTTTTTCTAATGAAATTTCTGTTTTTTGAACATTATATTTCCAAACTTCAGTCCAAGGAAACTCGCCTGTTTGCCAAAAATAAAGAATAATTTTTTCAATATAATTCGAATTTCTAACTCTTTTTCTTGCCGCAGGAACTAATTCTATCACATCAGCATAGTATTGTGGATAGATTTTTAGCGTTTCAAATAAATAATTTTCAAAGAAAATAAAGATATTTTCAGATGTCCATTGTTCATTTTTTTGATTTTTATAAAAGAAATTTACTAATATTTCCCACACTATTTTTTGTCTTTCTGCGGGAGTTTTGGTCATAAATTCTCTAAATTTTGAGATTTTAAATTCAATTTTATCTAAAAATTTGATTATATTTTCTATTTCTTTGGGCAATAATAATCGTAAAATTTTCTCTCTTTTGATTTTATTATCTATACCAAAATACTTTTTCCACTGCTCTAAAGTTTCAATTTTTTCAGTTTGATTGATTTCATAAATTGTGCTAATAATTTTTTTGATTTTAATTTTATTTTCTTTGAATAATACAATTTGGTTAAAATCATTTTCGAGATTTTTATCGATGATAACTATATTCAATTCTTGGAATATTTTTTGAATAATAATAGTTAAAAAATCTATTTTTTTTGTTTCTATTGATTTATTTTTGGCTACATATATTTCAATTTCATTTTTAAAAATAGAAAAAATACTCGATTGAAATCTGGGTAAATGTGTCGAAAAAACATACACTAATTCTATCCAAAATTTATCAACAAAATGAAACTCATTCAAATTTAATTGATATTTTTGCAAACTCAAAAACCAATCAACTAAAACAAAATTTTCTTTTTCTAATTCAATTAAATTTTCTTTTTTAGGTTCAAAAGCAAAAGAATAAGCAGATTTTATATCATTTCTAATCAAAAAATTTTCCCAAACATATTCTTCTACTTTTATATTTTGTTTCAAATTTTCAAAAAATTGGGCAATAATTATATTTATATCTGTGATAATTTGAAAACGATTTTCCCATAAAACTTTTGATAAATTTTCCCATAAAATTTGTTTCCATTTTGGTTTTGAATATTGAAACCAACGAAAAGAATCACCTAATTTTTGTAATAATTGTAAAATTTGTTGAGATTGATTGCCTAAAATAGTTTGTAAAATTTCTATTAAATTTTGTTCTACAAAAATTTCATTTTCTCGATTTTTTTGTATTTCAAATTGCGTAGAAAAATTATCAATCAAATCTTGTTTTTTTACAATTTCTGTAATTTTTTCGTCTTTATTTTTATCTAATTGAATATTTTGAAAAAGTGAATTTTTTTGTAAATTATTGACTAAATTTTCATATAATTTTACTAAATTTAGATTAGTTTTTGTTTCTTTTTCTATATAATTAATCAAAAAATCGACAACGATTTGCTCAAAATTAGGTTGTAAAAATATTTTTTCTTCTTGATAAATTGATAAATTTACCATAAATTTTTTCAAATATTGTTCTAAAAAAACAATATTTGCTGGCTCAAAAATATCATTAATCGTATTTTGATAAATCAATAAAAAAGATTTTAGTTTGTTTTTTTGGTTTTCAGGTAATATATTTTCATATTCCTGCCAAATTGATAGATTTGAAGGATTTTTTTCAATTTCTTTTTTTAGAATATTTGTATATTCTTCGAATGTTTTTTGAATATTTTTTGATAAAAAACCATCTTTTAAAGATGTATTTTGTTTAAAAAAATTCATTATTTCTATCAAAAAATTCATATCTTTTCCTGCAATTTTTAGAAAAATTAATGATTTTTTAGATAAATAATTTTTAAAATCAGAAGAATATTCAGGTAAATTCTTAAAAAAAATCTCTAAAAACTCAATTTGTATCGCTTCTTTTTGAGTAGCAAAATTAAAAAAATAAGTATCATCTAATGCTTTTTTTAAAATAAATTGAAATAATTCATTTTTTAACACTTGAATCGGTTTAAAAGTCTTTTTTGACAATAAAAAAACTAATTCATTGAAAAAATTCTGCCAAAAAATAGCAATTTCTTTTCGATATAAATACAAACTTTCTATCCATTTTTCAAAAGAAATTGTTTGAAAAAAACGTTGCATCAACGCCGAATTTTGTGGTTGTTGTTTCAAAAAAGCACGCAATAATTCAGGAGATTCTTCTGTAATTTGTTTAAAAAGTTGTGATAAAGGCTTATTTTCAAAAATATTTATTTCTTGTTGTTGTGTAGGCGAAACCGAAATCCACCAAGTATCTCTGCCTGTTTCCAAAAAATAAGTAAAAGCCTGCCAACGTTCATCTTTGCTGGGCTGAATATTGGGTTTAAATCGTTTGGTTTGTGGAATTTTATCCATCAAAGCCTTCCTTAATTTCTCCTCAAAAACTTCTCCAATTACACTTTGCACATTATTTAATGAGAAATCTCCCAAATTAATTTCCAAAGAATCGATTTTAATAACAGTTTTTTCGTCTATTATTTCATCAAAAACTTTTTCAGCAATCGGCAATAATTTATTATATATTAAATCTTTTGCGTTAGAATCCCATTTATTCCAAGCCATAGATTCAACATTCCAAATAATTTCAAAAAGAGGATTTCGAATGGTGTGTTTTTGCATTTTATTTTTAAAATATCTGCAAAAATATATAAAAATGATTAAAAAAAACGTATTTATCAAAAAAATAAAAACCTTTCATCTTTTACAATGAAAGGTTTTACCTTTTTAAGTGCCAAATACATACCAATACAAACAAAATACCCAAAGCAATAACGAGAGATAATAAAGACGCTTGTGCATCTTTTGGTTTTGTTTTTCTTCTTTTTGCTCGCGGAGGAGCATGTTGTTTTCCATTGCTTTGGTGCGTTTTAGATTTCGTTTTTTTGATTTGCGTTTTGGGTTTTATTTGCTTATTCATCTTCTGCCGTTTCTAAATTTGAAATAAGTTCATAAAATTGTCTATCAATTCGGGCTACATCTTCCGCTTTTTCACCTAAACCTTGTTTGGCTAAAGTGCGTCTGTATTGCAACAATGCCGTAGAAATTAATTTCAAATCTGATAAATTTACGTTTAATTTACCTTTGTTTTGTGTTGGCACGTTTGTAGTGCTTGTATTTTCGTTGGTAACAAATGTTTCTTCTGTTGAAGGCATTTCCCAAGTTTGTTTTGCTGGTCTTTGAAACATATCAGCGATTCTAAATAAGAATGATTTTGGCGAAAAAAAAGTTACTGAAGCCATAATTTTAATTTTTTTTATATGAGTGAAAATCAATATATGAATAATGTTTTTGAACTATCTTTTTTTATGATGGTACAAAATTATAACAAAAAAATGAAATATCCAAATTTTTAAACAATTATTTTCTAAATTTTTAAACATTTTTTCTAAATAATTGATTTTCAATCGATTATTTTTTTTAGTTTTTTATCTTATTCGGTATTTTCCTGTATTTTTTGTAAAGATTGCATAAAAATATAATTTTTTTGTAATTTTTTGTTTATTCAAAAAAAAAATTTAGATTTGCATAAAAAATAAATTAGAACAATATAAAAAATTATTCCATTGATTGAGTTTTTAGGTTTAGATAATGCAAATGTGCGTTGGGTAATGTTAGGTATGATATTTTTGGGCGTAAATAGTGCTTTGATTGGCTCATTTGCTTATTTGAGACAAAAGGCATTGGTGGGAGATGCCATTTCTCACGCCATATTGCCGGGCGTGTGTATAGGTTTTTTGATAAGCGGACAAAAAAATACATACGTTTTATTGTTGGGTGCAACTTTTACAGGTTGGTTGGCATTGCAAAGTATCAATTATTTAATTCAACATACAAAAATAAAAAGTGATGGAGCGATTGCATTGGTTTTGTCCGTTTTTTATGGCATTGGCATTGTTTTATTGACGATGATTCAGAGTTCGGGCAATGCAGCACAATCAGGATTAGACAAATTTTTGTTTGGAAAAGCGGCTTCTATGATGTCAGAAGACGTAATTTTGGCGGGAATTATTTGCGGAATTTCGTTGTTATTTATCTTTTTATTTTTTCAACCTTTGCGAATTATGGTTTTTGATACTAATTTTGCCAAAGTGCGAGGTTATCAAGTTGTTTTTTTAGAAAATTCATTGTCTATTTTGATGGTGATTGCCGTAGCGATTGGCATACAAGCGTTGGGGGTGGTTTTGATGGCTGCTTTGTTGATTACGCCACCTGCGAGTGCGCGATATTGGACAAATTCCCTTTTTCCTTTGTTGTGGATTGCGTGTGTGATAAGTGTTTTGTCGAGTTTTTTGGGTGCTTTGGTGTCATATCATTGGAGTCAAATGCCTACGGGACCTTGGGTAGTGGTTTTTTTATCATTTTTTGCTTTTGTTTCTATATTGGTAGGCAAAAAAATAAGTAGGAGGTTTTGAGAAAAATATCTTGATAATTTTCTTATTGTTCACTTCTTAATTTTTCAATTTGTTCGATAGTTAAACTTGTATATTCCGCTATATCTTCATCAGAAAGTCCTCCTTTGATGAGTTTTTTGGCAATATTTTTCTGAACTTTTGTTTCGGCAGCAGTCAATCGACCTCTTGCATCTTGTTCTCTCATCAAAACATAATCATAAGCATCTAATTCTTCCTTTGTCCAATTATGTTTATCTGCCTCTTCATAAGCAGTTTTTAAACCTTTATCTTTGACACTTTTTGGAATTATTTTTAAATTTTCTACATTTTTAATAAAATAAACCCATTGCTCTATAATGGTTGTGAGTTCATTTTCTTTTTTGTTGAATTTTGGTAATTCTATAAAATTAAATTCAATATCTTTTATAAAATTTTCACCTGTGTCTATATCAACAATTTTATGGCGACTTATATAATCTGTATTTTGAGTAATTTCAAAATCTAAAATTCCAATAAAAAACGTTGGATTGAGTTTTTCGTATAAATCTCCTCTATCAATTTGCGAAGAATAACTTTTAGACGCATAATATAAAACTCTTTTATCAAAACCTTCTGCGTCTGCGACTTGCATTTCTACGATATAACTTTTATTATTTTGGTCTTTTGCTTTTATATCAACTATCGTAACTTTTCCTCCTTTTAATGTAGGAAGTTGATATGGGTTTAATATATCGACTCCGATAATTTTTTTATCTTTTTCTAAGAATAAAACAGCATTCAAAAAAGAAATTAATACTTCTTTTTTGTTTTCATTTCCAAATATTTTTCGGAAAGCTACATCATTTTTTATATCGATAAATTTCATACGCTAAAAATAAATATTTTTGCTGATTATTTTTCTTTTCACAAAGTTAAATGATATTTTTTAGAAAACAAAAAATGGTTATTATTTTAGCATAAAAAAAGCCATTTATAAAAAATATAAATGGCTTTTTTTTTAAATATCTATGGATTTTTTGGTGGATTGATATATTCTAAAATTGCCACTTCTGTACGTCTATTTAATTGGTGGTCAGGTTCTGAACAATTTACACCATCAGGACAAGGAGTTACCAAAGTCGTTTCGCCAAACCAAAATATTTCTAATCTATCAGGAGCAATTCCTCTGTCAATCAAATATTGACGAGCAGAATTAGAACGTCTTTGTGATAGTTTTACATTGTAATCATACGTATCACGTGAATCCGTATGCGAACTCAAACCTACACGCATCGCAGGATATTCTTGTAAAACCGCCAATACTTTGTCCAAATCACGAGAAGCATCAGGACATATAAAATTTCTATCCTAAGTAAATTTATCAAAAAAATGAGAATAATAGAATACATCTCTCCAAATAAATAAATTAAATAATTGATAATAATTAATTTTATTGAACTCTATTAAAAGTGCTTTTAAACGACTAAATGGAGTTTAAAATTATATTAGAAAGATGCTATTACAAACATTATTTTCGTGAAGTAACTCTAATATAATAATTGTCGATTGTTAATATTCTAAAATCAGTCATTCCCCAATCTTGTAGTTTTAATTCAGAAATACTTTTTATATCTTTAAATTTTTTTGCCTTTGCATAAACTAAATCTATATCATCAACAAAAATACCAATTTCAACTCCAATACCATTTGTTTTTTGGTTTATTTTTCCATGAAAGGTATGCCCTTCGACATCACCAGCATAAGAGTTTAGTAATACAATTGAGTTACCTAAACATAGCTCTGAAAAATCATCTTCATCTCTTACAACTATACAATCAAAGATTGAAGTAAAAAATTTGATATTTAAAGTGATATTTTCAACGTAAAGTTCAATAAATATTTGCGTCATATTATGTGTTTTTGATTACAAAATCTGAAAATCCATTAGCAAGTTCTTGAATTCTTTCAATCATTTCATCAGAAATTTTGTCGTCTACAATATCTGTTTTGGTAATCATTACAATTTTCGGATAGCAAAGTGTCTCTTGCTCAAACATCATGCTTTTCATAAAATCAGCTACCGCCAAATGACTTCTTAGACTGCCCGCCGCCGCCAATATTGCAACTGGCTTGTTTTCTAAAGCATCACCTATAATTTCTGATATTGCTTTTGCTGTGCTACTGATTGTGTAGTTGTAAATAGGAATAAGAAAAATAACTCCATCAGATTTCTCAACTGTTGTATATAATTCTTGATATTCTTTCGGAAACTCCTCTAAATCTCTATCGTCAACCCATATTGGAGTAAAATCTCTAATGTCAGATACCGAAACCTCTACATTTTTTTGTTGTAGAGATTCTGTCAAGTAAGAAATATATTTTCTACTTCTTGACTCTTTACTTGCTGATGCTGAAATAATATGAATTTTTTTGCTCATTTTTTTATTTATATTTAGTTGTTAGAATAAGAATCAAAACTATCTTTAACCCAAATTGGTCTTCCTGTTTTCAAATCCCAAACGGAAATAACTCCATCAAAAGAACATGAATAAACTCTATCATTGTGTATTTGTACGCATGAAATACCTGCGTTTGCATTTCGTAAAGGTGGTAATTTTGGTTTTAGAGTATCAGCATCCCAAATTAAAATTGTTCTATCGTACGAACCTGTAACTACATAATTACCACATTCAGAAACAGAAATTGTTTTTATACTTCTTGTGTGTGCAAAACCTGTTAAAATATTATTTCCTGTTTCAGCATCAAATGCTCTAACTGTTTGGTCTCTAGAAACAGAATAAATTCTGTTGCGAATTTTAGAATAACCAACACCATTACACAATTCCATTGACGGATTTGTTTTTAAATGTTTCTTTACTTTCCAATCATTTCCATTGAACTCATGGAATACAATACTTCCATCACCTGATGCTGTAAGAATATTATTCTCCTCTGTAAAAATTATGTTTTTGATTACGCCTTTATTTGGCTTTTCAAGAGCAATCGGATTTTTAAGATTTCCATTTTCATCTGAGGGCAATACCCAAGCATCCCAACGATAACCACCAACAGCTAAAAATTTTCCATCTAAACTATAATCTACTGAAATACCCGGACCGAAAGGCATTCCAAATTTTTGTTCTAAGCTGCCTAATTGCCAATTGTAAACCCATACTTCCCCATAAAAATCAATAGTTGCTAATAGAGGTAAGTAAGGATGAAAAGAAGCTCCCATAAAAAGCGAATTTGTATCTCCACCAAAAACTTTTATTAGTTCTCCACTATCTTTTTTTCGTAACCGAATGTATCCATCATCATGAGTAATTGCAATGTATTCATGTATTTTAGAAATTGCAACCCAATTAGCACCATAAGTTGGTTGTGGCTCTGTTCCCAGATATTCCTCTGCAATTCCTAATTTGTTTCGTTTCATTAAAAATGCTCTGTCAAAAAAACTTGGTGTAGCAATATGTGTTGGCGTTACATCAACATTTATTCCCCATAATCCTTTTCGTCTTTCAACTATTACATAATTATCATCTGTTTTATTTGTAGGAAAAAGAGGAAAACTCCAAACCTTTCCGTCATAACAAGCAGAAACTGCTCTATCAGAAAATAAAGGGTCTCTTACAGTTTTTTTAACTGCACCACCCAATTTGGTAGTAGATACTTTTTCCCAATTTGCTTTCGAATCAAAATAATGAAGATCAGCGTGGTCATCACCAACAATTAAAAACCTTCCATCAGGACTCCATATTAATCCATTTGAATCACCTGGCGTAAGTAACTCGGCAATTATCTTGTTTTGGTTTGTATCTAAAACATAAGTGAAATCTGAATCACCTGCTATTGCAAATTGTCCATCATGTAATGGTCTTGCTGAAACCATATTTAAGTAGTCAGTATAACCTTCCCAAGTCCAACTCAATTTTGGATTTGTCATATTATGAACCTTAACTCTTTTGTCAAGCCCAACTGTTACTATCCGTCTGTCTTTACCTTCAAGAAAAGCAATATCTGTAATATCATCTTCATGTCCTTTCAGTTCACCAATTCTATTTCCATTTGGGAAGTCAAAAATTTTTGCAACTCCAAAATCTCTGTAGCCCTCAAACCCTGCGCCAACAAGAAATAAATTTCCTGTTTGTTTTTCAAAACGAATAGTTTCAACTAATGCTGTCTGTCCTAAAAATCTATTTACAATACTTCCATCACTTGTTAAACGAATTGTGATAAATCCCAAGTAGTTTGCTTCAACAAGATATTTCCCATCTGCAGTAAATGCAACCGTTCTACAAGGAACTGCTGAACGAGGGTCAATTATATTTTTCTCTCCCATACTTTAATTGTTAGACTGTGAGTATTACGGTTTTTTTTTTCGAACTCAATTCTATTTTTTTTCCATCGGTTAATTTTTTTACAGCATTAAAAGATTTGAAGATAGGTTTGCCAAAATCTCTTGCAAAGATTGCAAAATGTGCATTCATTGAACCAAAGCCAACAACAGCACCTTTACACTTTAAAAGAGTTGGATAATCCCATGTATCCAAATAATTTTTTACAAATATTTTATTTTCGCCTGATTCACTTGCTTTAGTAAACACTTCACCAAAGCAATTCCCACTTGATAATACTACTGCAGTAAAAACGGTTTCATCATTACTAACATTCAAATCATCGAGCAAAACTGATTGAGTAACTTTGGGTTTTCTATCTTCTTGAATTGCAGAAAGTAATTCATCAATCTCAATATTCCAAATTTCATTTTTATTTGAAAGAAATTTTTTCTGAAACATTGAATCTGCCAATTCCAAAATTGATTTGCGTAGCAAAAAACTAAACTCATTTTTAAATCTATTATCATCTTCTGCAATCCATGCAGCCCTTAATATTGTTGATGGATTTTCTATTGGCGAATATATTATATCTGTATTTTCAATATTCTCGATAATGTTTATAAGCTGCTCGGGATCTTCCATAACAGAATAACTATCGAAATAGTTGCTGTTTGGAATAAATGACTTTCCATATTTTTTTAGAAACAGTAAGAACTGAGAATGACTTTTTATATCTGCTCCATTTTTATGTATGTCTGCTAAATTATTTAAGTCATTAAACCAATTACAAATGTAAGGGCTTAATGATGCACCAAAAGGAGAATTTTCTCTTGCAAAATCAATTATTGGCTCGTAATCATTTGTAAAATATTCATAAATAAAATCATTCCAAGTATTAAAAATGAAACCAAAGTTTTCATTTTTGTTTTCATTTTTGATTTTTATTAGTTCTTGAATTTGTTGTTCCCATTTTACAAAGAGTTTTTCTTTATAAAAAGTGATTGCATCTTCTAATTTCTTGTCATCAAAGTTTTGAATTGAGAAATCATCTTCATGAGTAATTATTTTTAAAAAACCATTTTCATAAATACAAAGTTTGCCTAATGATTTAGTTAATATTTTTGCCCACAATGTTCCGCACAAAGGTTTGATAAGGTATGGAAAATATTCACTGTCTTGCAATTCAAGTTCGTCAACACTTTCAATTGATTTTGTTAATTGTCTAAATTGAAAAAATACAATCCCTGAGTCTTCTAAAACAAATTCCAAATCCAATGCAGTAGAAATTTTTTCTGCAACCAATCTACACTCTTTTAGTGCATACTGATACTCTTTTGAATTCGATTTAACTAAATCTTGTTCTGTGCTTTTTCCACTTGTAATAGAATTAGTACCAAATAATGACAATTCTAGTTTTTCTTTTTTACATTCCTTGTCGTATAAATAAACTCCACCTATGCCTGAAATATAGGGTTGAATTATTACAGCAATCTTTTTTATTTCTTGTCTGAAAAGATTTTTTGCTTGTGATATTGCATGTTCTCTTATTTCAGAAATGACTTTTGAAATAGTTTGTTGTGTTGCCTTTTTAGAAAGAAAAACTCCTGCATAAGAGTTTGAAAGAGAATCTTCCAACTCAGAAGAAGAACGGACAATAACATTTTCTGATTTTATGTTCTCAAACAAAAATAAAATATCTTCATCTAGAATTTCTGTTTCTGTTGGCAAAAGAAATGTTTGTGGAATTTTAATTCCATTAATTAAAAGACAATGCAAACCAGCAGCTTTATTTCCAAATAAATCTGTAGTAAAATATATTTCATTATCTAATATTTTTAAATTCATTTTTTTCTTGCAACTATTAAAGCATCATCTGCTGGATTATTAATTCTATTTACTTCAACTTGCAATCCATGTTTTGAAAGTTCGTTTGCAATCCAATCACTTGAATGAACCTGTCCAAATTGTCTGTTTACCATCATATACATCGAGAAAAGCGCATTACTTGATGGACTTGTCTTATCTGTTTCAAGAAATGATTCTACTAAAGAAATAATGCCACCATTTTCAAGTATATCAACACATGCTTTTAAAATGTCTGATGCTTCTTGTGGTTTGAAATGATGCAAACAATGGTTTATTAAAATACCATCGCATTTTTGGTTTATGTAAGATGCAGACTGTGTAATGTCTTTATTGCAGAATTTAACTTTATTTGCAAGATTAAATTCTGTAATCACAACATTTGCCGATTGATTTGCCGATTCTAAATCCCAAATTTCTCCACATAGTTGTGGATGTTTTGCTGCAAGTTTTGCAAGATACAAACCATGTCCACCTGCCAAATCAATTACTTTTTTCTTTGTTTCCCATCCCTCGATTTTAATTACGTAATCAATTAACTCATCTGCCAATTGCATCATTGCATTATGAAAAACATTATTATCGTAACTCTCTTGAATCAACCTTACATCTTGTTGTTCTGTCGTTGCGTTTTCAGATGTCATTACTTTGTCAAGTGAGTTCCATAAATTCCATTGCAGCCTTTCGTGTTCTACTATATCACCTTGAAAAGTTGATTTTCCTTTGACTAAAATTGTTGAAGTCAATTTTGTATTAGAATATTTGTTTTGCTGTTTTATCGCTAAATCCAAAGCAACCAAAGCATTTAACAAAATTTCTGTTTTCCAAATTTGCCAATTTTTGATAGATGAAATTTCTTTTGCTGTAATTGGATTTTCAAGCAAATTAAAGAGTTCTTCTTTATTCGCAAAAAACAAAACTGCAGAACCTTGAAATGCGTCTGCAAGTTCTAAAATCTTATATGACTGAATTGTACTATTATATACGTTGGTTATTTCTGAAATCATAATTTTGTTAAGAGGACGTTTAAAAACTATTTTGGTAAATAAAATAGACCTATTTCAAAAAATAAATTACCATTTAAAAACATCTTTTTGATGAAATACCATAACAAAGCTTTTATAGGGATATTATTTATGATTTTATTCTTTGATTAAATACCTTTGGGATTGGTAGTGTAACTTTTTTATTTTAGGTTACAAAAAAATTAACATCTCCTATGTTCTAAAAATAATAAACATAGCAATTAATCTTATTTTTTTCTACTTTACAAAGGTAAATATTATTTTTGAGAAAAACAAAAAAAATAAGAAATTTTAAGGAAATTATATATAAAAGTAGTTTTGCAAAATAAAATAGTGATAACTAATTAGTTTTAACTTTAAAATTAGTTTTTTATTTTTATTTTACCCGAAAATAATGTACATATAACGCTAAATTATTATTCTTTGCCAATATTTAAAATTCATAAGTCAAATAAAAAAAAGCCATTTATAAAAAATATAAATGGCTTTTTTTTGTAAATAACTATGGGTTTTTTGGTGGATTGATATATTCCAAAATTGCCACTTCTGTACGTCTATTTAATTGGTGGTCAGGTTCTGAACAATTTACACCATCAGGACAAGGAGTTACCAAAGTTGTTTCACCAAACCAAAATATTTCTAATCTATCAGGAGCAATTCCTCTATCAATCAAATATTGACGAGCAGAATTAGAACGTCTTTGTGATAGTTTTACATTGTAATCATACGTATCACGTGAATCCGTATGCGAACTCAAACCTACACGCATCGCAGGATATTCTTGTAAAACCGCCAATACTTTGTCCAAATCACGAGAAGCATCAGGACTGTGATAGTTTTACATTGTAATCATACGTATCACGTGAATCCGTATGCGAACTCAAACCTACACGCATCGCAGGATATTCTTGTAAAACCGCCAATACTTTGTCCAAATCACGAGAAGCATCAGGACGAATATTGTATTTATCCAAATCATAATAAACATTGACCAATTCAATTACTTTGATATTTGGATTGTCTTTGTAATTTTTAGTTAATTTAGAAGATAAATCTTTGTCATTTGGATTTTTTCCTAATAATTTAGCCACTTTTTCACGCTCTAAATCATTCATTCTACGAATTCCAATATAAACAGTATCAGACAAAGTACCATTATAATTTTTACATTTTAATACTTGTTCTTCAGTCATTTCTTTGGTGCCTTCGTTGTAACCTTCTTTTGTACCACGCATTTTATAGCCCGTTCTAAAATTGGTTTTGAAACTAAAAGCTGTTTCGCTTTCTGCTAAATACACGACTTCGCCATTGCTTGCCGTTTCTTGAATCACTAATTTTGGTAATTTAATAATTTCTTTGGTATTTTCATCTTGCACAACTACGATAACTTTACAAGATTTGATGCTGAATTTATAAATATCATCATCGCCTTGTCCGCCATCACGATTAGAAGTAAAATATCCTTCATTATTATCAGTATCATAAATAATTCCAAAATCATCTTTGCTACTATTCAAAGGTGCGCCCACATTATACGGATTGATATATTTTCCATCTTTATTTCGAGAGATAAAAATATCCAAACCACCTAAACCTGCCAAACCATCAGAAGCATAATACAAATTATTGGTTTTATCAATATAAGGAAAAACTTCGTTGCCTTTTGAGTTGATTTCTGGTCCTAAATTGACAGGTCTTGCCCAAGCACCATTTGTCCAAACACACTTAAAAATATCCATTCCACCCAAAGTACCAGGCATATCTGAAGCAAAATACAAAGTATTTCCATCGGGAGACATCGCAGGGTGTTGTACGGTATATTCTTTATCATTATAAGGAAATTCAAGGATATTATTCCAATCATCACCACTTTTTGTAGCAAAAAATAGTTTCATTTTAGTAATATCGTCTTCACTTGTTCCTATTTTTCCTTTGTCATAATTATTACGTGTAAAAACGATTGAATTATCATCATTGTAAAAATTTGCAGGACCTTCGTGGTAAGGAGTATTAAGTTTTTTACTAAAAAATTTAGGAGTTCCTACGCCACCTCCCGAATGATATAAATCGTAAAATCTTCCTCCATTCCAACGATATTTTTTATCAAACTCTTTGCTTAATCCTAATTCTTTAACGTTTAACTCACGATTAGAACAAAAAACGATTCCACCTTGATAATACGTTGGACTAAAATCGGCTTGTTTTGAATTAAAAGGAGCAGGTTCGATAGTGTATCTATCTGCATCTTGAAAATATTTTTCTACATCTTGATATGATTTAGAAAAATCTTTTCCTCTTTTATCGCTTTTAACGGCATTTGCGTATTCTTGCCACATTTTTTTTGATTCTTCATATTTTTGATTTTGAGCCAAAAATTGTGCGTAATACATTTTGTTGATTGGGTCAGTATTTGGATTAGTAATGACCGTTGCATACCATTTTTCAGCATTTTTAGAATCGTTCATTTTACGATAACAAGTGGCTAAGTTTTCGTGAATTTTTTGATTCACTTCTGCTTTGTCGCTTGGTTTTACTAAATATGCTTCGTATAATTCAGATGCTTTTTTATAATGAAATTTTTCAAATTCAAGATGAGCATTATCTAAAGATTGGGCATTGATATTTATTCCTAAAAATACCCCTATCACAATGACTAATATAATTTTTTTCATATTTTTTTATGTTGAAAATGGATATTTTAGAATAAACGAGGCGTTAATATTTTTGTACGTGCTTTTTTACTTCTGCCTATCAATGTTTGATAACGTAAAATCAACTCGTGTGAGCCACTATTGACCGTTCTTAGTTTAGTAATTGTTTGGTCAAAAGCATATCCTGCAAATAAATTTGGTGATAATTGATATTCAACCATCGCATAAAAAGCATCTTGCATACGATAAGAAACTCCCACTCCTAATTTATCATAAAACCATAAATTTGCGTTAAAATCAGCCGATAATCTCGCTCCATTTACATATTTTACCATTATCGAAGGTTTTAATTTCATTGTTGGATTCAAAGTAAATACATATCCCGAAGTAAAAAAGAAATGGCTTTCGTGTGTTACAGAAAAGTTTCCTACTTGTTGAGATATTTGTTGAGAAGTACGCAATAATTGAGGGGTAGAAATTGCCGCATAAAATTTATCCGTATTATAATATAGCCCTGCTCCTACTACAGGCATCATTTCCGTTACATTTGAAGCAAATGCAGGATCATAAGCACCACTCAAAGAAGTACTTACTTTTGTATAATCTGCACTATACTGACGAATTCCGCCTTGTAAACCCATCGCTAAAACTCCTTTTCTGAACTTGATGCGATAAGCACCTGTTCCGATAAAAGCCAATGTTTTAGAGATACCAATTTGGTCTGCTACAATTTGTCCACCTACTCCCACAGTGTTATTCATCAAAGGAGCATGAATAGAAATGGTTTGCGTATTGGGTGCGCCCGCATAATTTACCCACTGAATACGTCCCAAACCTGTAACAGATAAAGTATTATCAATGCTTCCCGCATACGCAGGATTGACAGACAACATATTGAACATATATTGACTAAATTGAGGATCTTGTTGGGCGAATACGTTGGTGAATATTCCTATGTTGATAATGCTCACCAATGCTATTTTTCGAAGCCCTTGTAAAAAATTTTTCATACGTTTTTATTTAATATTTTTAAGAAAAAATAAGGATTTTAAACTTTAATCAAATCTATGGAACAATTTTATTCCATAGATTTGTAAAGTTTCCTTTTTACAATTTATCGTTGAATGGTGAGATAACGACCACGAGGTTTTGAACCATCACGTAAATCTACCACATAGAAATAAGTACCATTTGGAACGCCTTCTGCATTTTGGTTATAAATACCTACATTGACACGACCATCCCAAGTATTTTTATAATGTTCATCTCTGAAAATTAAATTACCCCATCTGTCATAAATGCTTAATTGAATATCAAATTTATCAGCCCCTACAATGACAAACAAATCATTTACTCCATCACCATTTGGCGAGAAACCATCTGGGATATAAACATTATTACATTCTGCAATATTTATTTTAATTTTTGCAGTAGTACATTTAATTACTGGCGTACCCGAGCCATCATCACAAACTTGGTACGTGATTTCATCTGCTCCTACAAAACCTAATTTAGGCGTATAGACAAATGCACCCGTTGCGTCCATTGAGAACACTCCCCCTTTGCTTGTTAAGAATGGTGCTATTGGCGTTACCGTTATTGGACTATTATTACGGTCAGAGTCATTTGTTTTCGCATTTCCTGTTACCACAGTACAATTATCAGTGTTGTATATATCATCAACTGCGACAGGTGCTGAGTTCGTACAAGCAATTACATTCACAGTAATTGTTCCTTGATTACAGATTTGTGGTGTGTCTTTATTACAAATAATATAAGTAAATGTATCTATTCCTAAGAAGTTTGTTCTTGGTTGGTACGTTACTTTTCCATTCGCTAATATATTTACAATACCACCATTAGTTGTTACAAAGTTCGTTACTACCGTTGCATTAAAGTTTGCAGAGTCATTATTATTCACCGCCATTACATCTACTTCCAAAATAGTACAGAAATCTGTAAATCTTGTAATTGGATTTGTAATTGGATTGTTACACAAATTTACTGTTACTCTTGCTCTATCAGTCAATAACACTGCTGGACATTGCACATTATTCAAAGTTGCAGGCGTTGCATATACTTCTAAATTATAGATAGTTTGCAAAGCAGGCGAAGTCGTAAATGTCGTTCCCGGGAATGTTAAAGTTAATAATCCACCTGCACTCACACCATTTGCCAAAGGCACACCTGCATTGCGTATCTCGTACAATACACCTGCTTGTGTATTGGTAATAGTTACATTAATAAAAGGTTGTTGTGATTCACAAAAAGCAATATCACTTACTACTAATAAAGTTGATGTATTAGGTGTTGGTACATTTGTAACTAATATATCATCATTTGTTGTGATACAAACGCCATTGGTAACTGTCCATCTAAATCTATAAATTCCACCTACTAAACCATTTGCAGTTGCTAAAGGATTATTTACATTAGAGAAAGTCGCAGTATTCGGACCTTCAATTTGGCTCCAAGTTCCTGTTCCTGCTGTTACTGGAACTGCTGTCATTGTTACCAAACTTGCTCCACACAATTCTTTGTCTGCTCCTGCATCAGCGTTGGCTGGTTGCACAAATCTTGTAATTGTTACTATACTAGTAGTTGGAGGACAAGTTCCGTTAGCGATTGTCCATCTAAATACGTTATCACCTATGGCTAAGTTGCTTACGCTTGTTGTATTTCCATTGATGCTATTGATAGCACCTGTTCCACTTACTACTGTCCAAGTTCCTATGCCTACTGATGGACTATTAGCAGATAAAGTTGCTACTGCTGCACAGACCTGTTGGTTAATACCTGCATTCGAAATACTCGGATTATCATCTCTTGTAATCGTTACAAAAGATTCTGAGGGAGGACAAACGCCATTTGTAATTGACCATTTGAATACATTTGCTCCAACTCCTAAGTTAGTTACGGTTGCATTTGGCACATTTGGATTGGCTACCACAGAACCTCCTGACATTACTATCCAAGTTCCTGTTCCTATTACTGGCGTATTTGCATTCAATGTAGATGTTCCTGCACAAAGCGTTTGATTAGTACCTGCATTAGATAATGTTGGTAATTGTAAACGAGTGATTACGACACTACTTGATGTTGGTGCGCAGATTGTTCCTGTAATTGTCCATCTAAATACATTTTGTCCAAACCCTAAGTTTGTTACTTGCGTAATGAAACTTGTTGCATTTTGGAATGTACCTGAACCACTTACCACACTCCACGCTCCTGTTCCTAAAAGAGGGTCATTCGCAATTAATGTCGTATTATCTACGCAAATCGTTTGCGGTTGTCCTGCATTTGAAGGTGAAGGACCAGTTTCTCTTGTAATTACAATCGTACTTTCATTGGCAGGGCAAATACTATTTGCTACTGTCCATTTTATTACATAATTACCAATTAAACTAAATCCGCTTGCTGTTGCTGCAGGATTATTTGCATTATTAAACGCTATTACTGCTCCTTGTGGCACACTTACTACAGACCACGTTCCTATACCATTTACAGGAGCAGTGGCAGCCAATACCAATGAATTATTACAAATTTGTTGATTCATACCTGCTATTGCTGGGCTTGGTGATTGTTGTTTTGTAATCACCAAATCAGAAGTTGAACTTGTACAAACTCCGTTTGCTATTGTCCAACGCAATGTATAAGTACCAACTAAAGTCAAGTTACTCACAGTTGTATTGTATTGAGTTGCGTTGGCAAATGTTGCATTCGCTCCAACAGGTTGGTTAAATACTGACCAAGAACCTGTACCAATCGTTGGTAAATTTCCTGCTATCAAAGTACTATTACCACAAATTGTCTGGTCTGCTCCTGCAATCGCCACACTTGGTTGTGCGGTACGTGTAACCACTAAAGTATTTTCCGTTGGAGGACAAATACCATTTGAAACACTCCATTTGAATATATTGTTACCTATACCCAAACTTACTACTGAAGCATTATTTGATGTTGGATTTAAAATTGTACCCGCACCACTTACTAAACTCCAAGTCCCTGTGCCTATTGTTGGCAATGTTGCACTTAAAGTTGTTGCATCAGTACAAACCGTTTGAGGAATTCCTACTAATGAAGGTGAAGGACTATCTAATCTTGTTATCAATACATCTGAAGTAGATGCACTGCCATTTACAACGTTACAAGTTCCGTTAGTAATTGTCCAACGTAATGTATAAGTTCCTGCAAAAGTGAAACCACTTGCTACGGCATTGCTTTGTGAAGCATTAGATATTGTTATATTTGCTCCTATTGGAACGTTCACAACACTCCATAAACCTGTACCTATTGAAGGTATATTACTATTTAGATTTACATTATTATCAACACAAATTATTTGATTTGTACCTGCATTAGCAATACTTGGGCTTGCATCTCTTGTAACATTTACAGTCGTTTGATTTGAAGTACAAACGCCATTTGAAACTGTCCATGCAAACGTATAAACTCCTGCTATGTTCATTCCTGTTACATTGGTTGATGTATTTATAGGATTACCAAATGCAACCGTTGAGCCGATTGGTGAACTTACTACGCTCCACAAACCTGTGCCTGATGTAATTGCTTGAGCAGTTAAAGAGGCTATTGAATTTAAACAAATATTCGATGGCGTGGCATTGATAACCGCTGCACTTGGCGAAGATAATCTATTGACAACCATTGTGCTGGTACTTGCTGTACAAGTACCATTGCTAATTGTCCAAGTAAATGTATATGCTCCTGTCGTGCTTAAACCTGTTACTGATGTATTAAATTGATTGACATTCCCAAAAACAACACCCAATGATGGTGAAACTGACCAAGTACCAACGCCTATTATAGGTGCATTCCCTGATAGTATTGTATTATTTATACAAATCGTCTGGTTTGTGCCTGCATTCGCAACACTCGGACTCGCATCTCTTGTAATACTTACCGTTGCTTGAGTGGTAGGACAACTTCCGTTACTCACTGTCCAAGCAAATGTGTAAACGCCTGATACACTTAAACCATTCACATTCGTTGATATATTCGTAGGATTGCTAAATGCAACCGTTGAACCTGCTGGCGAACTTACTACGCTCCATAAACCTGTCCCTGATGTAATCGCTTGAGCATTCAAAGCAAATGTTGTATTACATGTGTTACTTGGGGCTGTTGTAATAACCGCAGCACTTGGGGCTGCTAATCTATTCACAACCATTGTGCTGGTGCTTGGCGTACAAGTACCATTACTAATTGTCCAAGTAAATGTATATGCTCCTGTAGTACTTAAACCTGTTACAGACGTATTAAATTGATTAACATTCCCAAAAACAACTCCAGGTGCTGGAGATACTGACCAAGTGCCAACACCTACCATAGGAGAATTTCCTGATAATGTTGCATTGTTGATACAAATAGTCTGGTCTGAACCTGCATTGGCAACACTCGGACTTGCATCTCTTGTTACACTTACAGTTGTTTCATTTGGAATACAAACTCCGTTACTTACTGTCCATTTGAATGTATAACCACCTGCTACACTTAAACCATTTACACTTGTTGTATTAGAAGTAGGATTACCAAAAGTAACTGTCGCTCCCGCTGGTGAACTTACTACGCTCCACAAACCTATGCCTGATGTAATTGCCTGAGCAGTTAAAGAGGCTATTGAATTTAAACAAATATTCGCTGGTGTAACATTGATAACCGCTGCACTTGGCGAAGATAATCTATTGACAACCATTGTGCTGGTGCTTGGCGTACAAGTACCATTACTAATTGTCCAAGTAAATGTATAGGCTGTTGCTGTACTTAAACCTGTTACTGATGTATTAAATTGATTGACATTGCCAAATAAAACCCCTGCTGATGGTGAAACTGACCATGTACCAATGCCTACCATAGGAGAATTCCCTGATAAAGTAGCATTATTAATACAAATAGTCTGGTCTGAACCTGCATTGGCAACACTCGGACTTGCATCTCTTGTTACACTTACGGTCGTTTCGTTTGGAATACAAACTCCGTTACTTACTGTCCATTTAAACGTATAACCACCCGCCACACTTAAACCATTGACACTTGTTGTATTTGAAATAGGATTACCAAAAGTAACTGTCGCTCCTGATGGTGAACTTACTACGCTCCACAAACCTGTACCTGAACTTATTGCTTGAGCAGTTAATGAGGTGATTGAATTTAAACAAATATTCGATCCAGTTGGATTAATAATTGCCAAACTTGGATTATCTAATCTCGTAATGATAATATCACTCGTACTTGCCACACAAGTTCCATTCGTAATTGTCCAACGTAAT
>JAAFJG010000051.1 GCA_013298075.1 Cytophagales bacterium
ATTCTGAATTTTACCCAATAAAATTTGGGAAAATATGGATAGATTTGACATATATATTCTTTTTTATGCAAAATAACTAGTTTAAAACCACTTTTCAAAATAAAATATTTTTTCCACAGCTTTCAAGATAAAGATAATAAAGTGAATAAAATATTAAAAAATCTTATTTTAATTGATAAACTTGGCACTGAGGAAATTAGTAAATCTTTATTTTAAAACATGATTATTGATTTTACCGACCATTTTATCAACCAGAAAGATAGTAATTTCCAAGAAAATTTTAATGATTTTTTACAAAAATCTATTACTATATTTGAAAATTATACCAATAAAAGTAATAATACTATATCTGGTATTTATGATATTATTTCTAAATTGTTAACAAAGCAGCAAGGTAATAAACAATTATATGGGCAATTGGTAAATTTTGTAAAACAACGAGGTGATTTTGTACATCAAGGAATAATCAGCCAAAATAACTCATTTGGTATGACTGAAAGTCATATAGTAGGTATATTTAAAATCATTCAAGATATAATAAATCAAATCGAAATAGAAGAAATTTGAATCATGCGTCAAATATTGCTAAAATTTATACAATCTTAGTGATTTATATAATTTATTACCTTTATTTTGATAGAGAAAATTTTTCTGCATAAAAAAAATATGAAAAAAATTATAACTTATGTAATATTTTTCATATTTTTGCATTAATAATAATAGAAATTTCACACAAAAACAAAATAAAATTAAAACTCATGACTGAAACTATTAGCATCGAAAGCGAAATTCAGGAATTGATTGATAGAAAAAATATAATTTTTCATCAATGGACTACACTCAATAAAACTATCTCTCCCGAAATTGACATCGAAGAAGATATGACTGAAACACATCAAAAAATAAACGATTTGATGACAGAACAAAGAAATATCAGCAAAGAAATTATGAAATTATATCAAAAAATAGATGAATTAAGCGAAATATAATAAGTTTGCTCGTTTTTTGTGTATTAAAATCATAAAAATAAAATCTCGAAAAGAAAAATATATATGAAAAAATTTGGTGTCATTGGATTAGGACAATTTGGAACTGTTATCGCAAGAGCATTATCCGCACAAGGGGCTGAGGTAATGGCAATAGACAATAATGAAGACCACGTTGAAAATATCAAAGATGACGTAGCACACGCAGTAGCCTTAGATGCCACAGATAGAAAAGCATTGGAAGGACAAAATGTGCAAGAACTTGATGCCGTTGTGGTGGCAATTGGAGAAGATTTTGAGGCATTATTGATGACCACAGTACAATTAATGGAGATGAAAGTCAATCGAATTGTTGCCAGAGCCTCTACCAAACAACAAAGAATGATTTTAGAAAAATTAGGTATTACCGAAATATTATCTCCCGAAGAAGAAGTAGGACAAACTTTTGCCAAAATGCTTATCAATCCAAATATCAAATCTTTTTTGGCTTTGCCTGATGGATATGAAATTGTGGAAATTGAAACGCCCCGAAAAGTTATCGGAAAATCTATTAAAGATATTGACATAAGACAAAAATATGGGCTAAATCTTATCACCATCAAAATGAAAGCTGATGAAGAAAAAGGCGAATATCATATTGTAGGCGTGCCAAAACCCGAAACAAAATTGAACGAAGGAAATATTTTGATTATCATGGGAAAACATGACGAAATCGAAAAATTTGTGCAATTAAATAATTGATAATTTACAAAATATAAAAAATTTATAAAATATTTTTTATATTCAAAAAAGTTAAATAATTTACATGCGTAAAACTAATCGATCACATTTTTTATTAGAATATAGAAGTTAAAAATTTAAAATCTTATTTTGAAACGGTTGCCAAGGAGTTAGGCGGTAACTATAGACAAAATTTAATTCTTTGAGGTGATATTTTTTGATTGATAAGTATAACTCAAAATTTTGTGGTTATATTTATCAATCATTTATCACCAAAAAAACAAAAATAATATGGAAAATGCTTTGTTAATTATTGATGCTCAATTTGATTTCTGTAATCCAAAAGGAACACTATTTGTGCCAAATGCAGAAAAAGATATGGAAAAATTAAAAACATTGATTATAAACAATGTTCATAAAATTGACCATATTTGCGTTACGCTTGATTCTCACCCTGTCAATGATATTTCTCACCCAAATTTTTGGGAAGATAAAAATGGTAATTCGCCCAATCCATTCACCCAAATTACTACTGTACAAGTTAAAAATAAAGAATGGAACGCAAAATTTTTTCCTGAATCATCTTTAAAATATTTAGAGGATTTAGAAAAAGATGGAAAGTTTCCACATTTGATTTGGCCTGAACATTGTTTGCAAGGTTCGAGAGGAGCAGCCATTGATGATACTTTGATGGACGCACTAAAAATTTGGACAAAACAAGGCAAACAATATCAAACGGCTATCAAAGGAACGTATGCTTTGACAGAACATTTTGGAATTTTTATGGCTCAAATTCCTGATAAAAATCACCCTGAAACGCAATTAAATCAAACTTTAATTGATAATTTGATGCAATACAATCATATTTATTTGGCGGGAGAAGCAAAATCGCATTGCGTAGCCACAAGCCTAAAACAAGCTTTAGATTATGCACCAAAATTAGCCGAAAAAATGATAATTATTGAAGATTGTATGTCTGATGTACCTAATATGGCACATTACGGAACGCCTATTTATGACGAAGCAAAACAAAAAGGTTTAAAATTTGTGAACGCAAAAGATATTGTGATGTAAATTTAAAAACAAACAAACGAAAATTTTTAATATAAATTAAGACTAAAAAATATGATTTTTGTAACCAATTTGGAACAGAAATGCATATTTTTTTTGTAATTATCAAAAAAATGCTTAATTTTGTGCCTTAAAAAAATATAATACATAAAAAATAATGTCAAAAGTTGCATTAATTACAGGCATCACAGGGCAAGATGGTGCTTATTTAGCAGAATTACTCTTAGGAAAAGGATATATTGTTCACGGTATCAAAAGACGTAGTTCTTTATTTAATACGGATAGAATTGACCATTTATATCAAGATCCTCACGAAAAAAAAATTAATTTAAAGTTACATTATGGAGATTTGAGCGATTCTACTAATTTGATTAGAATTATACAAGAAACTCAACCTGATGAAATTTATAATTTGGGTGCAATGTCCCACGTAAAAGTGAGTTTTGATACGCCTGAATATACTGCCAATGCCGATGGCATTGGAACTTTGAGAATTTTGGAAGCAATCCGTTTGTTAGGTTTAACCAAAAAAACTAAAATTTATCAAGCCTCTACTTCTGAATTGTATGGTTTGGTTCAAGAAGTGCCACAATCTGAAAAAACTCCGTTCTATCCTCGCTCTCCGTATGCTGTCGCAAAATTATATGCGTATTGGATTACGGTCAATTATCGCGAGGCTTATAATATGTTTGCTTGCAATGGTATTTTATTTAATCACGAAAGTCCTTTGCGTGGTGAAACTTTTGTAACTCGAAAAATCACCAGAGCCGTTTCAAAAATTGCTTTAGGATTACAAGAAAAATTATATTTAGGAAATTTATCTGCCCAAAGAGATTGGGGACACGCCAAAGATTTTGTAGAAGGAATGTATTTAATTTTACAACAAGACACTCCCGAAGATTTTGTATTAGCCACAGGAATTACCACAGAAGTAAGAGATTTTGTAAGAATGGCTTTTAACGAAATAGGTGTTGAACTTCAATTTGAAGGAAAAGATGATAATGAAATTGCCAAAGTAAAATCTTGTAATAATCCAGATTATCAAATTGAAATTGGAAAAGAAGTAGTGGCGGTTGATAAAAGATATTTCAGACCTACAGAAGTCGAACTTTTATTGGGTGATGCCACAAAGGCAAAAGAAAAATTAGGCTGGACTCCAAAACATACTTTAAAAGATTTAGTGAAAGATATGATGGATAATGATTTGATGCTTTTCAAACGTGATAAATATTTGCGCGAGGGCGGACACACCACGTTTGATTATAACGAATAAAAAATATCATTTTATCAAAAAAAATTTAATAGGTTTTTTAAATAGTAGCCAAAAATTGACAAAAAACACTAAAAATTCCAGAAAAAAAAAGGAAAAAATCCGTATCAATCCGCTAAATCCGTGTGCTAAAATCTCTTTCATTTAAAAAATTCTAATGCTTTGTTTAGTACTTAAAAACAGTTGGAGAATTATTTTTAGTGTATTGCTATTTCAACAAAAATAAGATTTATACGATTATTAAAAAAAATAAGAAGTCGGCTAAAGCCAACAATTGAATTGTATATTATCCTCCAGATAAATCTGGAGGCAATTCAGATAAATCTGGAGGCAATTCAAAAAATACACTTTCAAAAAAATCTACACAAATTTCTCAATAATCAAAAAAAATAACTAACTTATCTTTGTATATTCTATCAAAAAAAAACATAAAAAAAATGCCTCGAATACTTGCCATCGATTACGGACTAAAACGAATAGGATTAGCCGTTACTGACGAATTAAAAATTATTGCCACCGCTTTAGACACAACTACCACCGAAAAAATATGGACTTTTTTAGAAGAATATCTCAAAAATAACGAAGTAGAGGCGTTTGTAGTCGGAATGCCCGTAGATTTGGAGGGAAATGATACAGATGCTACGCCACACGTAAAAGGTTTTGTCAAAAAATTAGGAAAAATATATCCACAAATTCCTGTCCATTTACAAGACGAAAGATTTACGTCCAAATTGGCTGCTCAATCTATGGTTTTGGGCGGAACTAAGAAAAAAGATAGACAACAAAAAACAAATATTGATAAAATAAGTGCCACCATTATTTTACAAGGTTTTATGGGTATCTAAAAAACTGACATTTTTATTTGTTTTTTCTTAAAAAACAAATAAAAACGACAATCAATCAAAATAATATTCTAAAAAAGTAATAAAATATGTCAATTTGTCATATTTTATTACTTGGCATAAGTTTCGTTTATAGATAAACAAAGACGTACAATAATTTTTTTATGGTATGTTTTCAAAATTTAATATTCATTCTAATAAATATTTTTTGTAAAATAAAATTATGGCATTAACAATCAAACCGTTGGCTGACCGAGTGGTAGTAGAGCCAGCAGTAGCAGAAGAAAGAACAGCAGGAGGTATTATTATCCCCGATACAGCAAAAGAAAAACCTCAAAGAGGGCAAATCGTTGCTATCGGCGAAGGAAAAGTAATCGATAATGGCACACTTGTAAAACCACAAGTAAAAGTTGGAGATACTATTTTGTATGGCAAATATGCAGGGACAGAAATCACTCTCGAAGGCAAAGATTATTTAATTATGCGTGAGGCTGATATTTTTGCAGTTATTTAATCTTTCAAATCTCGTAATTTTTTTTTCTTATTCAAAATTTCAAAACATATATTAGTTCAAAATTTTTTTTGACTAATTCTAATAAAATTATAAAATAAAATGGCAAAGCAAATTTTCTTTGATATCGAAGCACGTGAAAAATTAAAAAAAGGCTTAGATAGTTTGGCAGATGCAGTAAAAGTAACGTTAGGTCCTAAAGGTCGTAACGTAATTATTGACAAAAAATTTGGCGCACCTTCAGTTACAAAAGATGGTGTTTCAGTAGCAAAAGAAATCGAATTAAAAGACCCCATCGAAAATATGGGTGCGCAATTAGTAAAAGAAGTTGCTTCCAAAACTGCCGATAACGCAGGAGATGGTACAACAACGGCTACTGTTTTAGCACAAGCTATTTTTAATGCAGGTTTGAAAAACGTAACAGCAGGTGCAAATCCAATGGATTTGAAACGTGGTATCGACAAAGCGGTTACAGCAGTAGTTGAATATTTGAAATCTCAATCAAAACAAATCAGCACAACGCAAGAAATTGCACAAGTGGCAACAATTTCAGCTAATAATGACGAAGAAATTGGCAAAATGATTGCTGATGCGATGGAAAAAGTTGGAAAAGAAGGCGTAATCACGGTAGAAGAAGCAAGAGGAACTGAAACAGAAGTAAAAACTGTGAAAGGTATGCAATTTGACAGAGGTTATTTGTCTCCTTATTTTGTTACTAATACTGAAAATATGGAAGCAGAATTAGAAAATCCTTTTATTCTAATTTCTGAAAAGAAAATTTCTTCAATGAAAGAAATTTTACCTATTCTAGAAGGCGTTGCTCAATCTGGTCGTCCTTTGTTAATCATTGCTGAAGATTTAGACGGAGAAGCATTGGCTACTTTGGTGGTCAATCGTATTCGTGGTGCCTTAAAAATCTGTGCAGTAAAAGCACCGGGTTTTGGCGATAGAAGAAAAGCAATGTTACAAGATATTGCAACTTTGACAGGCGGAGTAGTTATCAGCGAAGAACAAGGGTATAAATTGGAAAACGCAACGATGGATTATTTAGGTAAAGCTGAAAAAATTACCGTAGATAAAGATAACACAACTATTATCAAAGGAGCAGGCGAAAAAGAAGCGATTGATTCACGTGTGAAAGAAATTAAAGCACAAATGGAAAATACAACTTCTGATTATGATAGAGAAAAATTACAAGAACGTTTAGCTAAATTAGCGGGCGGAGTAGCAATTTTATATATCGGTGCTGCGACAGAAGTAGAAATGAAAGAGAAAAAAGATAGAGTTGATGATGCCTTACACGCTACAAGAGCAGCCGTTGAAGAAGGCGTTGTAACTGGTGGTGGAGTAGCATTAGTGCGTGCTATTGATGCTTTGAAAAATGTAAAAACTTTGAACGAAGACGAATTGACAGGCGTAAATATCATTCGCATTGCTTTGGAATCTCCATTGCGTACGATTGTTGCGAATGCTGGTGGCGAAGGTTCTATCGTAATTCAAAGAGTAAAAGAAGGTACAGGCTCTTTTGGGTATAATGCTCGTACTGATAAATATGAAGATTTGATGCAAGTGGGCGTTATTGACCCAACTAAAGTTACTCGTTTGGCGTTAGAAAATGCTGCTTCTATTGCTTCTTTGATTTTGACAACGGCTGCGGTAATAGCAGATTTGCCAGAAGAAGGTGGAGCAAGCGGTATGCCTCCGATGGGCGGTGGAATGGGTGGAATGATGTAATCATTTTCATTTATTTTGAAAAAAATAATATTTTTATAAAAAAATCCAAGTGTATTTATTTACATTTGGATTTTTTTTATTACGTTTGTAAGGAATTTATGAAATTAGCATTTATTTTGATAAAAAATCCGTACAAATTTTGTATTCATCTTCTAAGTTTATAAATTTGCTATTTAATAAAAAGGTTATTCGAATATTCACATAAAAAAACTTATTGACAATAATAAAAATATGAAAAAATTCACCTGTGTAGTCGTCGATGATGATGAAATTTGCTTAAGTATTTTAAGTAGATTTATCCAAAAAACAGACGATTTAGAATTAGTACATTCTTTTTCGAATGCGATTGATGCTTATCCTGTTCTTCAAAAAGAAAATATTGATGTATTATTTCTGGATGTAGAAATGCCTGAAATGAATGGTTTGGAATTAATTCGTGCTTTGCCTGCCTCTCCCATGCAAATTATTTTGACCACGAGTAGAGAAAAATATGCCGTAGAAGCCTTTGAATTAGAAGTATCTGATTATATTGTAAAGCCTGTGATGTACCCAAGATTTTTAAAATCGGTGGAAAAAATACGCAAAAAAATAAAAGAATACGAAGAAATGGCAATCGTTCCGAACAACGATAATCAATACTTTTTTGTGCGTTCTAATTATAAAATTGTGAAAATTGACCCCAAAGAAATTTTATATGTGGAGGCATTGGCAGATTATGTAATTTTATTTACGACCAAAGAAAAACATATCGTACACTTCACAATGAAAGGTTTAGAAGAAAAATTATTACATTTCAAAACTTTTGCACGTGTGCATAGGTCGTATATTGTGAATGTAACGCATCTAAAATCGGTTCATGATATGGGCATTATGATTGGCGAAAAAGAAATTCCTTTGGGAAGAAGTTATAAACAAACTTTTTTGGATAGAATTGAAACTATATAACGAAAAATATCGTAAATCTATTTCATAAAGATTAAAAACAAAATTGACTATGAAAAAAATATTATGTATTGATGGCGGTGGGATTCGTGGAATTATTCCTGCCGTTATCTTAACTGAAATTGAAAAATTAACACACAAAAATATTTCGCAACTATTTGATATGGTAGCGGGAACGTCCACAGGCGGAATTTTGGCATTAGGTTTGGTTAAACCTGACGAAAATGATCCTACTAAACCTGCTTTTAGGGCTGAAAAATTGGTTGATATGTATTTGCAAGAGGGAAAAAATATATTTCCTCCTTATGCTTTGTCAAAAGTTGCCAATTTAATAGAAGAAAAATACTCTGCCAAAGGTATTGAAACGGTTTTGTATAATTATTTTGAAGATGCCACTTTGAGTGATGCATTGATAGATACAATGATTACGGCTTATGAAATTGAAAAAAGAGAAAATATTATTTTCAAAAGCAAATCAGCTAAATCAGACAAAGAAAAAGATTTTTTTATGCGTGATGTAGCGCGTGGCACTTCTGCTGCTCCTACTTTTTTTGAGCCTGCACAAATTAAATCTGTGAAAGGAAAACGGATTTTGCACGTAGTTGATGGTGGTTTATTTGCCAATAATCCTTCTATGTGTGCGTATATCGAGTACGCAAAAAAGAATTATGAAATGGAAGAAGATGGTTGTTTGTTGGCTTCTATGGGTACAGGTGATGTTTTTAAACCATATTTATATAAAAATGCAGTAGATTGGGGTTTGATACATTGGGCAAAACCAACGATTGATATGATGTTTGATGGCGTTTCTAATTCTATCAATTATCAATTACAAGCGCTATTTGATACAAGAAAAAATCATAAATATTATAGATTTCAGCGCGAACTACAAAATCAATACAATGATATGGACGATACAAGCGTAGAAACATTGAATTATTTGGTGGCTCTTTCTGAAAGATTAATTTCAGAACAATGGAGAGAAATCAATGAATTATGCGAGATTTTGACAAAATAAAATAAAAAAAATATCATATTTTTAGAAGAATATGATATTTTTTTTCGATATTACATTAATATAATATCATCAACTAAATCTTCCTCTGCAAATTGATTCAAATTAAATAAAATAGTGGTTTTATTCATCAATAATTCGTTTTTGAGTGCAGCCGATTCGATTTTTACATAAATTTTTCTATCTTTGATTTGTAATTTTTCGGTTCTTCTCAAAACATTTTCGCCCAATGTTTTTCCCCACGCCTCCACGATAGATAATTCTCCAAATTTTTCTTTAAATTTAAGTGTATTTACCACGCCATTTAATACATTTTTGATAGAATTATTTTCCTGTTGGTATAATTTGTTTTTATTTTCTATGTCAGCTTGATAGTCGTTCATAATCAATGTGTTATATATTTATTCTCATTTTTTATGTAAATGTATAATTTAAAAATAAAAAAAACTAATATTTTAACATTTTTTTTATTTTTAAATGAAAAAATGAATAATATTATTTCTCTAAAGATTTACAAAGATTAAAAATTTGTCATTTTAATTTTTTATTCTATCAAAAAAAACGTATCTTTGCAAATATTTTTTATTTTTTTTTGGTTATGAATCAAGAAATTTCAGCCTTTGGTTTTTTGTTTGTTTTTATTATTTTGGGAATAATTTTGGTGATGGTTGGTTTAACTATCAGTAGTTTTATACGTCCTGCACGCCCAAATGATGAAAAATTAGCGGCTTACGAATGTGGCGAGGAAGCAATAGGCAACGGTTGGGGACAAATAAATGTAAGATTTTATTTGATGGGACTTATTTTTGTGTTGTTCGAGGCTGAAATTGTATTTTTATTTCCTTGGGCAACCGTATTTGGACAAAAAGAACTCATCACAATAACCGATGGAAAATGGGGTTTGATGGCATTGTTAGAAATGTTTGCTTTTATTTTTGTTTTGGTATTGGGTTTGGCTTATATTTGGGCAAAAGGATATTTAGAATGGGTAAAAGTTACGCCTAAAAAATCTGATTTTCAATCGCCTATTCCTACAAAAATGTACGAAAAATACAAATAAAAATAACAAAAATAATGGAATATGTAGGTTATTTTTTCTCTTTTTTGGTGGGCATTTCTTTGGGTTTGATTGGGAGTGGCGGCTCGATTCTAACCATTCCAATTTTGGTATATGTAATGAAAATTCCTGCTACTTTATCGACTACTTATTCATTATTTATTGTAGGTATTTCGGCTTTGATAGGAAGTTATCAAAATATCAAATCAAAATTATTAGTCTATAAACTTATTTTTTATTTTGGTTTACCAAGTGTTATTTTTATTTTTTTGATGCGAAAATATTTGATGCCTTTGTTACCTAATAATATCATAGAAATTTTTGGTTTTATTATCACCAAAAATAGTTTAATTATGTTGGTTTTTGCAATAGTGATGTTGTTAGCGTCTTTTTCAATGATAAAAATAAAAGCCAAAATCGATGAAAAAAATACACATTTTAATCCAAAAAATATCATTTTCAAAGGTATTTTCGTAGGTATTTTATCTGGCTTTGTGGGTATTGGTGGTGGTTTTTTGATAATTCCAACATTAGTATTTTCTGCAAAATTAGAGATGAAAAAAGCAGTCGCAACTTCTTTGGCAATTATTTCGATAAATGCCTTGATTGGTTTTGTAGGTAGTATTTCAAATATCGAGATAGATTGGTATTTTTTGTTGCGTTTTACATTTTTTTCTGTGATTGGAATTTTAGTAGGCATTTATTTGAGTAAAAAAATAAGCAATGAATATTTAAAACCTGTTTTTGGTTGGTTTTTATTGTTGATAGGAATATTTGTATTGTTTCAAGAAATAATTTTTAAATATTTATAAATTATTTTCAAAAAAAATAAGGGACTAAGTAATAAATATCATACCCATTTCGTATGTTGGTTTTATAGAAACGTCCCATTTTGGTAGGTCTTTACTTTTTTGTAAAAATTATTCAAATTATCAAGCTAAAAATGTATTTAGTCGAAGTTTTTATCTATTCAGTCGAAGTTTTTTTGCTTTTGGTCGAATGTTAAGTTTCAATTCAAAATTATATAACATATTTGCACTATAAAAGAAACAAAAATGTAATAATTGATTGATTGATTGATTGATTGATTGATTGATTGATTTAAAACACCAAAAAAAGTAAAAATTATGCAAAATATAAATACAACCCAAAAAACTCTTTTAAAATAAATACTTTCAATAGAGGAAAAAGCAAAATTATTGCAATTATCCTTAACATATCAAATGAGTTTAAAATAATAATTAGCGATACAATTTAAAACAATAATAAATTTCAGAATATGGAAAATCAATTAAACGAAGAAATTTCTTCACAACTCAAACATTTAGAGTTGTTGAAACAACAAACGGCAGAATTAAAAAGAAAATTGCTAACTCTTTCTAATTGTAAGAAAGATAACAATAAAAAATAAGCATTCAATTTTTTGACCCTATCATTTTAAGATAATTTTTCATTTAGGGACTAAATAAAAAATAATATACCTAAAAAAACTCCCTCACCTTTGGGGAGGGAACTAAAAGTAGGTTTTTTGAGTGGGTAGTTTATTTTTTAGATGCTCCCTTATTAATACAAAAATAGTTTTTTTACATCAAATAACCTATTCATATTTTTTGGATAGGTTATTTTTATTTTTGATGTGAAATTATTTTGAAGTTTTTTTATCAATATCAATGTTTTTTTTTACTATTTACATTTCTAAATTTTAATACTTTTTTTGAAAAATCAAACAAAATAAATTTTTATTTTTAAACTAATTTTGCAATGTAAAAGCAATATCCTATCTTTGCAAACGTTTGAAAAATCATTATCAAAAACATAAAAAATCAAAAAAAATGCACGAGTTACTCAAAAAATTTGAAGATAAAAAACCTGAAGTTGTATTTGCTTGGAAAGATAGCGAAACGGAAGCAGAAGGTTGGGTAGTTATTAATTCTTTACGCGGAGGAGCAGCAGGCGGAGGCACACGCATGAGAAAAGGACTAGACGAACACGAAGTAAAATCATTGGCTAAAACTATGGAAGTGAAGTTTACGGTTTCTGGTCCCGCTATTGGTGGAGCAAAATCAGGCATCAATTTTGACCCAAATGATTCGAGAAAAGAGGGCGTTTTGAGACGTTGGTATAAAGCAGTTTATCCATTATTAAAAAATTATTATGGTACAGGAGGAGATTTGAACGTCGATGAAATTCACGAAGTAATTCCTATCACAGAAGAATACGGACTTTGGCACCCGCAAGAAGGCATCGTCAATGGACATTTTAACGCTGATAAACCCGCAAAAATTCGTAAAATTGGGCGTTTGCGTCATGGCGTTTCGAAAGTAATAGAAAATCCAAAATTCATTCCTGATAATTCTTCACGCAAACATACGATTGCAGATATGATTACAGGATATGGCGTAGCAGAAGCAGTAAGACATTTTTATTCGTTTTGGGGAGGAGAAATCAAAGAAAAAAGAGCCATTATTCAAGGATGGGGAGCAGTGGGCGCACCAACCGCTTTATATTTAGCAGAAATGGGCGTAAAAATTGTCGGAATTATTGACAGAGTTGGCGGATTGATCAACACAAACGGATTTACTTTAGATGAAATTAAGGTTTTGTTTGAGAAAAAAGATAAGAATTTTTTAGTAGCAGATAATTTAATTCCTTTTGCAGAAATGAACGAAAAAATTTGGGAATTAGAAGCCGAAATTTTAATTCCAGCAGCAGCCTCTCGCCTTTTACAACAAAATCACATAGAAAAATTAACACAAAAAGGCTTAGAAGTAATTTCTTGCGGAGCAAATGTACCTTTTGCTGATAAAGAAATATTTTTCGGACCCATTTCAGTTTTTGCCGATAAAAAAATAGCCGTTATTCCTGATTTTATTGCAAATTGTGGTATGGCTCGCACTTTTGCTTATTTGATGACAGAAGAAAAGGATTTGGTAAGCGATGAAAATATTTTTAATGATGTATCAAAAACGATTAAAAATGCTTTGCAAAAAATTCACGCAAAAAATAATACTAAAATTGGTTTGAGCGAAACAGGTTTAACGATTGCTTTGGAGCAATTAGTATAAAAATAAATAGTTTTTAAAGAATTTATTTAGAAAGTGAAATTTTTTTTTTTGATATTTATTTTGAATTGCCTCCAGATTTATCTGGAGGATAATGTAAAATTTAAGAGTTGGCTTTAGCCGAAATTTTTATATTTTTCAAATTTATATTTTAATCATAGTAACTTTGCAATAAGTTTTTAAGAACCAAATAAACTTACTTTTCGTATAAATAAAATGGTTAATGGGAAATTATTGCGGAGCTAATTTTATTCTACTATAAATAGCTATTTATTTTAAAAATATAGAAAAATATCAATTTGAAAAGCACAAAGATTTTTGGCTAAAACCAACGAGTGAATTTTTTTATTATCCTCCAGATAAATCTGGAGGCAATTCAAAAAATACATTTCAAAAAAATATTTTAATTTTTCGCACAAATTTCCTAAGAACCAATAAAATGATAAGAAATTTTTTAAACTATCAAAAGATATGAACCTTGAATTTAACAAAAACGAAGACGCAAACAAACTACTTATTTCCGAACTTAGACAACGCTTTGAGGTCGTAAAAATGGGTGGTGGTGCATCTAAAATCAAAAAAGAACACGAAAAAGGAAAATTAACTGCCCGCGAAAGAATTGATTATTTAATAGATGAAAATACTGATTTTTTAGAAATTGGTACTTTTACAGGCTATAATATGTATGAAGAACACGGCGGTTGTCCTTCAGGTGGCGTGATTACGGGCATCGGCACAGTGCAAGGAAAATTGTGTATGATTCTTGCTAACGATGCCACCGTAAAGTCTGGAGCTTGGTTTCCTATTACTGGAAAAAAAAATTTGAGGGCGCAAGAAATTGCGATGGAAAATAGATTGCCAACGATTTATTTGGTGGATAGTGCAGGCATTTATTTGCCTTTGCAAGCCGATATTTTTGCAGATAAAGAACATTTTGGGCGTATGTTCAGGAACAATGCACACATGTCTGCGTCAGGAATCCCACAAATTTCGGTGATTATGGGAAGTTGTGTGGCAGGTGGTGCTTATTTGCCTATTATGTCTGATGAAGCGTTGATTGTAGAAGGAACAGGCTCGATTTTTTTGGCAGGACCTTATTTGGTAAAAGCCTCGATTGGTGAAGAAGTTGATGCAGAAACATTGGGCGGAGCCACTACGCATTGCGAAATTTCAGGCGTTACAGATAATAAATATCCAAATGATAAAAGTGCTCTGGACGCAGTTAAAAGCATTATTGGAAAAATTGGGCGTTTTAATAAAGCAGGTTTTGATAGACAAAATCCGATATTACCCCAAGAAAAACCCGAAGAAATTTTGGGAATATTACCCGAAGACCGTACCAAACCATATAGTATGTTAGAAATCTTAAAAAGAATAGTAGATAATTCTGAATTAGATTTATACAAAGAAAAATATGGACAAACTATTATTTGTGCCAGAGCCAGAATTGATGGTTGGGCAGTCGGAATCGTTGCCAATGAAAGAAAAATGGTAAAATCTAAAAAAGGTGAAATGCAAATGGGTGGTGTCATTTATTCTGATTCTGCGGATAAAGCAGCCAGATTTATTATGACTTGTAATCAACAAAATATTCCGTTGGTTTTTTTGCATGATGTAACAGGATTTATGGTCGGAAGTCGTTCTGAACAAGGTGGAATTATTAAAGATGGTGCAAAATTGGTGAGTGCGATGGCAAATTCTGTGGTGCCAAAATTTACTTTCATTATTGGAAATTCTTATGGGGCGGGCAATTATGCGATGTGCGGAAAAGCTTATGACCCACGTTTGATTTTTTCTTGGACAACAGGAAAAATTGCGGTCATGAGTGGTGCATCGGCTGCCAAAACTTTATTGCAAATTCAAGTTGCTTCCAAAAAAGCCAAAGGAGAAGTTATCACTCCCGAATACGAAAAAACATTGTTAGAAAATATTACTAATAGTTATCAAGAGCAATTATCACCTTATTATGCTGCTGCAAGACTTTGGACTGATGGCATTATCAATCCATTAGATACTCGAAAAATTATTTCAAAAGGAATCGAGATGGCAAATCATTCGCCGATTGAAAAAAGATATAATGTAGGCGTGATTCAAACATAGTTTTAAAAATAAAAAATATTTTTATTTTTTCTGAAATAAATATCTTTATTTAGTTTTTTAGTCAGAGTTGTTAAAGCGAAAGAAATATTAAAAAACAAATAAATAATTTTTTTATCAAAAAAAGGACACTTTTTTAAAGTCTCCTTTTTTTATTTTCGTCTTAATTGACTAAAAAAATCTTGGATAATTTTTTTACATTCTTCTTCTAATATTCCACCAGTTACTTTAGTTTTATGATGTAAAATATTTTCTTTTAATCTTAAAAAACCTCTTTTTTCATCTTTTGCACCAAAAACAACACTATCAATTTGCGACCAAAAAATTGCTCCTGCACACATCACACAAGGTTCTAAAGTTACGTACAAAGTGCATTGTGGTAAATATTTTGCTTGTAAATTTTGAGCGATTCCAGTAATAGCCATCATCTCAGCGTGAGCAGAAATATCAAATAATTGTTCGGTTAAGTTATGTGTTCGAATTAAAATTTTATCTTCTGCCACAATCACCGCACCCACAGGAATTTCTCCTTTATGATAAGCTTTGTTGGCTTCAATAAGTGCTTGATTCATAAAATAGGCGTGTTTTTCTTGGTTTTCCATTTTATTTTTTTCAAATAAAAATCCGCAAAATTGCTAAAAATTTTGCGGATATAAAAAATATATTTATAAAAATAGACAATAAAAACTATAATTCTTTTTCATCAATTCTTTTTACGATACCATTTTCTGCTACCTCAAAATATTTTCCAATAAAATTATAATTGACCGCTTCATATTTTGGAGAGATAACTTCTTTGCCTTGTTTATTGAGATAGCCACATTTTTCAGCCAATTCTATTTTTGCCAGACCTTTATTGAATAATGAAATTTTATCATATCTACAAGATACAAGTTCTTTTCCTTTTTCATCTATTAAACCTACCTTATTATTCATTTTTACTTTGGCAAGTCCATCAATATAAGTACCTACAAATTCATATTTACAAGGCACAATTTCTTGTCCTTTTTCATCTATTACGCCATATTTGCCATTCAAATTCACAGTTGCAAATCCGTTAATAAATTCTGTTTTACTATCATATTTATCTCCCTTGCAACTTAGAAATAAAATAGAAATAGATAAAATAATTATAATTTTAGTCATTTTATTTTTTGTTTTTATTATTTTATTAAATACTCGTGTTATTATTTTACAAAATTACATAAAAATAATATAATTACATCTAATTTTTAATATTTTTTTATTACAATGTAAGATTTTTTTTATTTTAGTTTTTTAATCTAATTTATTTTCACAAAAAATCAAATCAATAATACTTAAATTAGGTATAAAATCAGTTCCAAATACTTGTAAATAAGGTTTTTGTTGGATTGTTTGTATTTCTTTGGCAATTATAGTATTTCTTAAATCTTGCGTTTCGAAATCAATCAATTTATATTCTATATACGTATCAGAAATTTCTATGGTTATTTGAAACTTTAATATTTGCAAACAAATCTTAAATAAATCTAAATTCCATTGATATAAAAATTCATATTCATTTTTAAATATTTTTTCAAAATAATGTTCATAATACATAAAAAAAGGCGATTTTGCATAATTAGTAACGATTGTTCTCCAATGAGTTCGTTGCCATTTTTGTTCATGGTCAATTCTTACTTGTTTCAAAGGCATTTTTGGAGATTGATGAATAATCGGTATATTTAATTGGAGTTCATTTTGAGCCGTTAAAATTTTACATCTATTTCTATAAGTTTGTTTTTGATAATTTTCGCCTATATCAAAAATAATTTTTTTGTATGGTTTGATAGTCTCAAAATAAGCAATACAAGGCAAATAATGCAAATCTATAATACAATTATTCATTTTTCTTTTTTTAATTTTGATAAAAATACAATCTTTGAAAATTTATTTTATCTATAAAATGTATAGATTTAAACGTTATTTATCACGAAAAGTTTGGTTTTTTTGAAATTTTTTAGGCAAATTATTTATTGACAAGACTTTATTTTTACTTCATTTTTATACATATAAATTTATTCACAACAAACCAAGCATAGTACCAACTTTTTTTGACTTAAATCGTATATAAAAATATGAAAAAAACAATATTTTTAGGATTGATTGTGCTTTTATTTGCTCAATTTTCAAATCCATCAAAAGATAAAACAAAACTTTTGACAAAACAATGGTTAATGACTTCTTTACAAATTGAAAATAATAAAATTTCTACAGAAGAAGTAGAAAGGCAAAGAAAAAGAGGCATACAAACCATTTTACATTTTCAAAAAGGCGGCTCTTGTTTGGTATATATCAAAACGCTCAAGAAAAAAACGACTAAACGAAATACATGGAAATTTGAAGATAACCAAAATTCTATTGTTTTACAAGCTGATAACGAACCTGCTTTAAAATTTAAAATAGAAAAACTAACCTCTAAAAAAATGACTTTAGTTTTAGAAGAAGATAAATCAAAACAAGTTTTTCAATATGAGACTTTTAAAGAATAATTTTATATTATCCTCCAGATAAATCTGGAGGCAATTCAAAAAAGTAATTTTAAAAAAGTAATTTTAAAAAAGTAATTTTAAAAAAGTAATTAAAAAAAAATGATTATTATAGCCCTAAAATTCCCATCAAACTGAAAAAAATTCACATTTTCAAAAAAAAATAAAAATTTAATAAAAAAAAATTGAATATATATAAACAAAGTAGTAACTTTGCGTCTCAATTAGACTATAATTTTAATTTTTTATAATAGATATAATATGTTGTTGCTAAATGTACTTCGTGAACAAACCGATAAAGTAATAGAAGGTTTAAAAAAACGCCATTTTCCCAATGCTGAAATATTGGTAAAAGAGGTTTTGGCTATAGATTTACGCAGACGTGAATCTCAAGTGGAATTAGATAATATTAATGCAGAAATGAATAAATTATCGAAATCTATTGGCGAATTAATGAAAAATGGCAAAAAAGAAGAAGCAGAAAAAGCAAAAAAAACGACATTAGACCTAAAAATAAAAACAAAAGAATTAGAAATAAAACTCAAAAATACAGAAGAAACTTTGTACGAAATGCACGTAAAGTTACCAAATGTACCTTTTGAAGACGTAAAAGCAGGAAAAGGAGCAGAAGATAACGAAATTATCAAAGAGCCAACGTCTTTGCCTGAATTACCTGAAAGTGCTTTGCCCCATTGGGATTTGATAAAACAATACGATATTATTGACTTTGATTTAGGAATTAAAATTGCAGGAGCAGGTTTTCCTGTTTATAAAGGAAAAGGGGCGAAATTACAACGTGCTTTGATAAATTTCTTTTTAGATGAGGCTGAAAAAGCAGGGTATAAAGAAATACAACCGCCTATTTTAATCAATAAAGAATCGGGTTTTGGTACGGGACAACTTCCTGATAAAGATGGACAAATGTATTTTGCGAATGAAGATGAATTGTATTTGATACCGACTGCGGAAGTGCCAATTACTAATTTGTATCGCGATGTAATTATAGAAGAAAAAGATTTGCCCATCAAAAATGTAGGTTATACGCCTTGTTTTAGGCGTGAAGCAGGTTCTTGGGGGGCGCATGTACGAGGTTTGAATCGCTTGCATCAATTTGATAAAGTGGAAATTGTACAAATTGCTCACCCTTCAAAATCATATCAGATTTTGGAAGAAATGAGTAAATATGTGCAAGGATTGTTAGAAAAATTAGAATTGCCTTATCGTGTATTGCGTTTGTGTGGAGGTGATATGGGCTTTACCTCTGCGATGACTTACGATATGGAAGTATATTCAGCCGCTCAAAAACGTTGGTTGGAAGTAAGTTCTGTGAGTAATTTTGAAACTTTTCAGGCAAATCGTTTGCAGTTAAGATATAGAGATGCAGACAAAAAAAATCATACTGCCCATACTTTAAATGGTAGTGCGTTGGCTTTACCCAGAATTGTGGCATCTATTTTAGAAAATAATCAAACGAATGAAGGCATTAATATTCCAAAAATTTTAATACCTTACACAAAATTTGATGTAATTAATTAGAAAATAGTTACTTTTTTTAAAATATAAGAATAAATAAAAGGTATTAAATTGATAAAAAAAATATTATTTTTTGTTTTTATAAAAATAAATCATAAATTGCAATCGAAAAAATTACTTAAAAAAAAAAAATAATTTAAAATAACTTGTTTTTCAACTAAAATAAACGAAAAATATATAAAAAAATTTACTATGAAAAAGACATTACTTTTTTTGTTGCTGATGGTTCTTGTATCCATTTCAACAAACATTTATGCACAAAAAACGCCTCCAAGTCAACTAATTGAAAAATATTGGAGTGTAGGTGTCCAAGTAAACGCATTCAATTATTTTGGAGATTTGAATCCGTTGAAACAATATGTTTCTACAAAAATTGAGTTCACTCGCCCCAATTTTGCGATTAATATTTCTAAAAAAATGACTAGAAATTTGTCTATTCGTGCAAGTTTGGGGTATGGTAGGATTGTCGGAGATGATTCTCAATCTGCAAACGTGAAAAATTTAGAAAGTGTGGGAAGATATGGTCGTAATTTACACTTCCGTAACGATATTTTTGAATTGGCTTTCGTAGGTATTTATGAATTTAAAAGTAGCAAAGGACGTTTTTATCGCCGTTCTTATTTAACTCCTTATGTGATGGCAGGGATTGCAGGAATTTATCATAATCCAAAAGCAAAAACCGCAGAAAGTATGGGCGGAAATTGGGTTGCTTTACAACCATTAGGTACAGAAGGACAAGGAAAACAAGGATATGCCAAAGCATATTCTTTATGGCAATTAGCATTTCCAGTAGGCGTTGGTTTGCGTTATCGTTTGAATGATAAATTAGATATTTCTGCTGAAATTGGATTCAGAATTACAACCACTGACCATTTAGATGATGTAGGTGGACGTTATGCAAATCTTAGAGATTTAGACTCTGATTTAGCAAGAAAAATGGCTGACCGTTCAGCAGAGCCAACTTCTGCCTTGACAGGACAAGCACGTGATATGGCAGCCTTGACTGCTGTGGTGGGTGGTGCTACCAATATGTACGGTTCAAATGATGATTTGGGTAATTTAGTTCCTGTGGCAGGTTATCAACGTTTATTAGGTTATGGTTTGAAAGGGGATGTAAGAGGTTCAGGTGGATTTGCCAAAAATGATATGTATGTAGTAACAGGTTTTCACTTGAATTATATATTGACTACACGTCGTCATCCACGTTATCGTAGTAGATAATTTTAGATTTTTATTCATGTATCGAAACTAATTTTTGAATTAGTTTTGGTATATGTATTTATACCACAAATATAATTCTTTTAAATTATAAAAAAAACAAAAATATAGTATGAAAAAGATTTTAACTTTAACATTTTTTCTGATATTCTTAGGCTTATCTTATCAAATAAAAGCACAAGACAGAGAAATAGCACGCTTAAATAAAGAAGCACAAATGTCAATGGAATATAATGAATATAACTCTGCGATGGAGATATATAAAGATCTATTGAAATCAAAGCCAAATGAATTAGAGTATAACTATCAAATGGGAGTCTGTTTGTTGTATTCATCTTCAAAAAAAGAAGGATTTTCTTATTTGAAAAAAGTATATGACCAAACACCTGATTTCAAACCTGAACTTCCTTATATGTTGGCGCAAGCGTATCATTCTAAAGCAGAATATGAAACTGCTAAAGAAATGTATCAAAAAGCAAAACCTGTACTTGAAAAAGCAAAAAGCGAAGCAAGTGCATCAAAAATGAAAAGACGTGCTAAAGAAAAAAGAGTAGCCGATTTAGATAACATGATAAAAATGTGCGACAAAAAAGCCTCTGAATGTGATAATGGTACTAAATACTCTAAAGAACCTATTTATGCAGACATCGAAAATTTAGGTGGAAACATCAATAGTGCAGGACCAGATTATACGCCTTTGATTCCATCTGATACATCTTTTATGGTATTTACTTCACGCAGACCCGAAAATGTAGGTAAAAGAGTAGATTATTCTGACAATGAATATTTTGAAGACGTGTATATGTCTGAAAATAAAAATGGTAAATTCGGAAAAGCACAAAATATTTCCAATCTAAATAAAAAATATCATGATGCTGCTGCTGCTCTTTCTTCTGATGGAAATTTATTGTTGATATACAGAGATAACACAAAAACAAAAGGTGATTTGTATCAAAGCAAAAGAAACAGCAAAAAAGATATGTTTCCAGAGCCAAAAAAAATGAACAAAAATATCAATTCTAAATTCCAAGAAACGGCTGCTTGTATCACTCCTGATGGAAATACAATGTATTTTGCAAGCGACAGACCAGGTGGAATGGGCGGATTAGATATTTATGTAGTCAAAAAAGAAGGAAATGATTGGGGCGTACCTAAAAATATGGGCGCACCTATCAATACCTCTTTTGATGATGACTCTCCTTTTTTGACTAATGATGGAAAAACTTTTTATTTTAGTTCAAAAGGACACGATACAATGGGTGGATTTGATATTTTCCGTTCTTCAAAAGAAGGTGATACATTTGGACAACCTGAAAATTTAGGAACTCCTATCAATGGACCTGAAGATGACGCACATTTAGTATTGACTGATGATGGCAAAATGGGATTTTATGTATCAGCAGAAGAAGGTGGAATGGGTGATAAAGATATTTATCGTTTGAGCGCTCCAAAACGTACTATGGTTAAATTAGATAAAAATGGTTTGAATATCACACCTCCCGGAAGTGCTAAAACTGACGTAGATAAACCTGCTGCAAAACCTGATTTTAAATTTTTAGTATTGTTTGATTATGATAAAAGTAATTTGAACAAACCAATTTCACAAGAATCTTGTAATAGTTTATTGAAATTTATGCAAGAAAATCCTTCAATAAGAGTTGAATTGGGCGGACATACTTGTAATATTGGTTCTGCGGCTTATAATCAAGCACTTTCTACACAAAGAGCAAAGGCAGTAGCCAATTATATGATTGAAAGAGGAATAGATGCTAATCGTGTGGAAGTAAAAGGATATAACTTTGAAAAACCTGCTTATCCTAATTCAAATGAAAAAAATCGTACTTTGAACAGACGTACAGAATTTCAAATATTGGATAAATAATCGATTTTGAAAATATAAAAAAAAGCCTTTGCAGTAATGTAAAGGCTTTTTTTTATTATTATATCGAATAAAAAAAATCTAATTATATTACAATAATTAGATTTTTTTATTTTTAATTTACTTTTGAAAAGAAAATTATTTTTTTGCAGTTATATCAAAACCGATATGAACAGTAGGATTAATAAATGAATTTTTTATTGATTTATCACTTCCGTAAGAAAGTTTCCAATCTGTTCTTTCAATATTGAATTTTGCTACTGCTTTTACATTACCATCTTTATCTACAGTAATTTTTGCAGGAAAACTAATAGATTTTTTTATGCCTTTCAATTCTAAATTACCTGTTACTCGTGAATTAGGGTCAGACAAAGTATATTTTTTTTCTTTTTCTTCACCATCATCTTTTTTAGACTTTGAATAACCTACTACATTTGTGATTTCAAAAGTTGCTTTAGGGAATTTTTCTACATCAAAAAAATCATTATCTTTTAAATGTTTTTCTAATTTTCCTTTTCCTTTGTCTTCAGTTAAATCTTTTACTTCTAAAGTATTGATGTCAATCGTAAAACTTCCACCTACTACTTTTCTTTCTTTCACAGATAATTTACCTTCTGATAATTTGAAAGTACCATCGTGTCTATCCGTTGCTTTTGTGCCTACCCAAGTAACTACGCTTGATTTTGTATCCACCGCTACTTCCTCACTTTCAGCAGATTTTTTTTCATCTACTTTTTTTGCTTCGCTTGTTTCTGCTTTATCGCTTTTAGGGGCTTGTGAGCAATTTGTTGCTAAAAAAGCAACTGCTGAACTTAATAATATCGTTTTTAAGAAATTCATAATAATAATAATAAAATAAAAATTTAAGATAAAAATTAAAAAATATCATTTAAAAAAATAAACGATTCGATGTAATAACATTTAATTGATATAAATAGTTTCAAAAATTTCAAAAATCACTTATTTTATTGAGTTGAATAGCACGTTTTGCCATCATTACACAATCTTTGACAATAAAAATCAGAGGTTTAAATCTTTCATCTTTTGTAAAACCTTGTTTGTAACGATAATAAATTTGTTGCAAAACAACCAATAATTCGAATAAAATTATTTTTTTGCAATAACCTCAAAACCAATATGAACAGTAGGGCGAATAAATTTATCCCCTAATGATTTATCACTTCCATAAGAGATTTTCCAATCCGTTCTATCTATGTTAAATTTTGCTTCTGTTTTTACGTTACCTTTTTTATCCACAGTTATTTTTGCAGGAAATGTAATAGATTTTTTTATGCCTTTCAATTCTAAATTACCTGTTACTAATGAATTGGGCACAGACAAAATATATTTTTCTTCATTTTGCTCAACATATTTTTCAGGTTTTGTATAATCTTTTATACTTGTAATTTCAAAAGTTGCTGTAGGAAATTTTTTTACTTCAAAGAAATCAACACTTTTTAAATGTCCTTCTAATTTGAACTTTCCGCTACTTTGAGTTAAATCTTTTACATCTAAAGAATTGACGTCAATTGTAAAACTTCCGCCTACTACTTTTTTATTTTTTACAGATAATTTACCTTCTGATAATTTGAAAGTACCATTATGTTTACCAGTTACTTTTGTACCTATCCAAGTAACTACACTTGATGTTGTGTCCACAGATATTTCTTTACTTTCAGCAAATTTTTCTCTCTCTACTTTTTTTGCTTCGCTTGTTTCAGCTTTATAGCCTTTAGGTGCTTGTGTGAAATTTATTGCTAAGAAAGCAACCATTGAACTTAATAATATTGTTTTTAGAAAATTCATAATAACAAAATGTTTACGTTTATAATTTAAAAACTTTAATAATACCTTTGATACAAATAGTTTCAAAAATTTCAAAAATTACTTATTTTATTGAGTTGAATAGCACGTTTTGCCATCATTACACAATCTTTGACAATAAAAATCAGAGGTTTAAATCTTTCATCTTTTGTAAAACCTTGTTTGTAACGATAATAAATTTGTTGTAAAACAACTGACAATTTGAACAAAGCAAAAGCATAATAAAAAACTAAATTTTCTACTTTTTGCTTTCTTTTTTCTTCATATATTTCTACTGCCTCTTGTCGGCTTATCATACCTTCGATAATAGGCACATTCAAAGAATTTAACAACAAAGAGTCATTTTTTTCGGGCAAATAACCCAATGCAATGCCCAAATCGGTATTTGAATCACCCACAGTACTCATTTCCCAATCTAACACACCAATAATTTCGCTCAAATTATTTTGATTTAAAACCACATTATCATATTTATAATCATTGTGTAAAAAAGTTGGTTTTAAATTATCTTCTTTTTGATTGCTTGCCAACCAATGTATCACAAAATCTATGTCCGCAATTTCATCGGTTTTAGAATGATTATATCTTTGAATCCAACCCGAAATTTGTCTTTCTAAATATCCTTCAGGCTTACCAATTTCTATCAATTTTGTTTCATAAATATCAATATTATGCATATCAGCCAAATTTTCAATGAGATTTTGACTTAGTTTTTTTGCCATATCTTTTGATAGGTCAATGGTTTGTTTTGCCCTCAAAATTGTCCCTTTTATTCTTTCCATCACATAAAAAGGTGAGCCAATAATGGTCAAATCATCAGAATAAACCACTGTTTTGGGTGATTTTTCGTAGCATTTATTTATCAAAGACAATACTTTATGTTCTCTTTGCATATCGTGTCCTTTGTTGATATGTTCTGCTCCTTTGGGAGGACGGCGTAAAATAAATTCTTTTTCGCCTAATTTTAATAAATAAGTTAGATTAGAATAACCGCCCGGAAATTGTAAAATTTCTAAAGGTAAATGATTGGTTTCTAAAATTTGATTGAGAAAAATGGCTAATTTTTCCGTAGGAATTTCCTCGCCTTCTCTGATATTTTTTGCTTCGTCTGTATTCATTTTTTAGTGTTGTGCTAATCTATCCATTAATAAATTTTTTTTATCTTGTGCCAAAGGTATTTCTTTTTTGTTGTTCATTGTGATTGTATAGTTTTTTTTATCGATTTTAAGAATTTTTTTAATATTTATTAAATAACTTCTATGACTTTTAAAAAAATTATCTTGAACTTCTAAATATTCAAAATTAGTCAATCTTTTCGAAATCAAAATCATGCCTTGCGTTTCTGTATAAAAATTACAATAACCACTATCTGCCTCAATAAAAACAATATCAGATAATTTGACGATATGTAATTCTTCTGCAGTTTGTAAAATTACTTTTTTATCTTGACTATTTTGCATATTTTCTAATAAAACCTTATAATTTTGTGCTTCATTTTCTATTTTTGGGCGAGCGAGTAATTTTTTTACGGCTCTTTCTAATGCTTCAAAACGCACAGGTTTTAAAATATAATCTACGGCAGAAATCTCGAAAGCCTGCAAAGAATATTCGCTATACGCGGTTACAAAAATGATTTTAAAATTTATCTTGGCATTATCAAAAAAATCTAACAAATCAAAACCACTATAAGTAGGCATTTCAATATCCAAAAAAACAACGTCAGGCTGCAAAGTATTGATGGCTTTTACGGCTTCGGGAACGTCTTTACATTCTTGAATAATGGTAATGTTATCAGCAAAACTTTCTTCTAACATACCTCTCAGCACATTTCTTGCCATTGGTTCATCATCAACAATGATAGTTTTTAGCATCATATTTTTATTTTGTATTATGTTTTAGCAAAAGTAATCATTGTTTTTTAATATTTTTTGGTTTGTAAAAAAAATATTTTGTAGATGGTATGCATGATGAAAAAAATGTAAAAAAAATACCTTTAAAAAATCATAAATATAGTTCTAAAAATATTTTTAGAACAGGACTTAATATCGTTCGTGAAATTTTTATAAAGAAAAGGGAAATTTTTTTTATCGATACTTGGAATAATTTTATTGATGAATTTATTCATCGGACAAGAATTAGGTATCTTCTAAAAAATATAATACCCATTTAAAAGCGTTTTTTATCGGAAAAATTCCTTTTTTATCGGAAAAATTCCTTCAAGGTTTTAAAAACCTTGAAGGAATCGTACTCGGTGGGTATATTATTTGCTACTTAGTCCCTTAAAACCAATATTTTTAACCGTTTAAAAAAACATCGGGTAGTATAATGAAAAAAAAAAAAAAAAAATTGTAACAAAATACATGTAGTTTGGTAATCTATTCAAACGCTGATAAAAAATAACATCAGCATCAAAAAATTCACATTTAAAATTATAAATTTTTAGTTATATGAAACGATCATAGTTGTCTGTTTAATTGCTTGTATTAATTTTTTGCATATTGATAATGTACAAGCACAAAAAAAGAAAGAATTACGTAATAGTGATTTGAAAGCCGTAAAAATTGCTCGTAAAGAAGCAAGCAAACGTGAAAAACAAGGTTGGGACGTTCCTCCTGGGTCTATTCCAATGGCAAAATCATTCGAAAATGCTTGGGAATTAGAATTAGAAGAAAATGCAGATGGCTCTAAAAAATATATTGTAGCCACAGGTTCATCAGTCGCAGGTACAAACTCAGCAGCAGACCAAGCAGCCATGACTGCCGCAAGAAATGAATTAGCAGCAGCGTTGGGGGCAAAAGTTTCTGAATTAATCGAAACAAAAAGAGCAAACGACCAAATCGACCAGAAAACTGCCAACACATTAGACAAAACAGTTTCAAATAGTAAAACTTTAATTCAGGCGGAATTAACACAAATCAGAACAGGATATAAAATTTATAGACAAGTTTCGGACCAGGTAGATAAAAAAGGAAGACCTTTGCAAGGGGCAAAAACTAATGTGAACGCAGAGGTAAAAATATTTTATAATCAAGAAGAGGCAATGAAAGCAGCTACAAAAATTATCAGAAAAGAACTTGAAAAAGAATCTGATGAATTAGGTAAACAATTAGATGATATTTTAAACATCAACCCAAGAAAAAGAGGTGATGAATTGAAAAAAGACTAATTCTACATTTCTAAATATAAAGCCACTAACTAAAAAGGTGGCTTTTTTTAAATTTTATGACTAACTATATGAAATCATTTTGCATATTTATTTTAATTTTTCTGAGTATTATTTCTTTTTCATTCGCACAAAAAAAAGAAAAAGAAAAAATTGTAAAAGTTTCTGCCAAAATCCAAGTATTGATGGAAGGAAGCTATAGCAAAGAAGCACTCAAACAAAAAGCCATCGAAACAGCCAGAATCAAAGCCATAGGCGATGAATTTGGCTATTCTATCGTGCAAGGCATCAATACACAAACCAAAACACTTTCAGGACAAGCCGTTTTAACTACTTCTTCGCTCAATGAAGTTTCAAATACTATCGTAAAAGGCGAATGGATAAGCGATGACAAAGGTTTTCCTATCACAAAATTTACGGTGAGAGAAAAAAATGGCGACCAAGAAATTTGGCTCGAATGTGAAGTAAAAGGAAAAGCACGCAAAATAATAGAAGCAAAGGTAAATTTTGAAACCTTTACTTATAAATGTAAAGATGACCCCAAAAAATGTATTACCACACAATTCAAAGAAAATGAAAGTATGTTTTTATATTTTAAAGCCGCTACAAAAGGTTTTTTGAGTGTTTTTATGTTAGAAAATGGCAAAGTTTTTCGTTTATTGCCTTATCGTGACATGGAAAATGAGTACGAAAGTTTGGTGCCTGTGATAGCAGACAAAGAGTACTTACTTTTTTCGCCTGAACATCGCAATTATTTTCAAGGATATGGAATGGTTGATGAATATGGCTTGACTTTGCCAGAAGATAAAACGCCTTTATCTAATATGCTTTTTGTTGCCTTTTCTGAAAAATCATTTAAAAAGCCATTAATGGAAGAAGCCGATGGTTTTAAAACCTTAACTTTAACAAAATTTCAAGAATGGTTAAATCAAAATAAAGGGTTAGACAAAAGTTTTCAAGTGCAAAGAATTCCAATTAGTGTGAATGAATAGAAAATAATTGTTAGTGTAATTAAAACTGTGGAAAATTATTTTGTACCAAAATATTTACAATTTTTTTATAAATAAAGTGGATTAATTGACATAAAATTACAAATAAAATCGCTATTTTTATTTATACCACACGAAAAATTACAGTACCCTTTTTTTTTATTTTGATTGGTTCAAGAATAGAATAGAATATCAATAAGAATCATTAATCTTTATACAAATTTTTTGCTTTCTCTAATCTTTTTTTAATTTGATTGACTAAAATTCGAGGCGATAAAACTTTGATTGCCTCTCCAAAACTTAAAATTTCTTTTTGAAGTTCAAAATTTAAAATTACTTCAATCGTAATAATGATAGTCAATTCTCTTTCTTTGACTACTTTTTGAGAGGGATGCAAAGGTTTTGTAAGAATATAAGGTGCATTTTCTATGTCTATTTCTAAAACAATTAGCGAAGGTTTGTTTGAAATGGCTTTTGTAACGCCTATCAAATCACTAAAATACGTATCAAAATTAATATCAGTATCGATAAAATCTTCGTTTTCATTGTCTTTTACCGCCATAATTCTATCCAAAGCCAACGTAAATAAATTCCCATTTTCTTTTCGATGAGCAATCAAAAACCAACGATTTCTATATTCTTTTAATAAACGTGGAAAATAAGTATGCGTTTGAGATTCTTTTGCTTTAAACGATTTATATTCGATAGATAGAACTTTTTTTTGTAAAATGGCTTGATACAAAGGCGTAATATACGCAATTCCTTTTAGGTCTTGATTGTTTTCAAATTGGATATAATTTTTTGTTTTTTTGATAGATTTATTCAAATTATTTTCCAATTTCAACACCACTTCTTCCATTTCTCCAAAATAATTAAAGCCACTAAATTGTTTCAAAACGCCTAAAATATCTTTTAATTTTTCGACATCTTTTGGATTGATAGCCACTTTCGAAATACTATAATTTTTATCTTCATATATATAATATTTTTTATCTTGAATGACAATGGGCGCATTATAACCCAATTTATCGCTTCTCATTAATTGAATATCAGCCTGAATAGTGCGTTTGCTTACGCCTGTTTTGATGCCTTCATAATCGTCTAAGGCTTCCGAAACTTTGTCAATCAAATCGTCCAAAGTCCATTGTCGAAACCTATTTTGTAAACATTTATCTATCGTTTTGTAACGAATTAAGGCTAATTTATTGATAGACATAGAGTTTCATTTTAATAATTTATTAGTTCACAGGAAATTATTGCGGATATAATTTGTTTTGTATGAATAGAAATAGTAGTTATGCCATTTATTTAGAAAATATAAAAATATCAATTTAAAAAATGCAGAAATTTCGGCTAAGGCCAAGAATTGAATTTTATATTATCCTCCAGATAAATCTGGAGGCAATTCAAAAAATACATTTCAAAATTTTTTTCATGTTCCGCACAAATTTCCTAAGAACCAAATATTTTTATTTTTTTCATCCTTATTGCATTATTCTATCCAACCATTTTTATAAATTCCTATTACTTTTCCTTTTAATTCTTGATTTAAAAAAGGAGAATTATTTGATTTTGAAACAATATTTTCTTTTTTTACTACCCATTTTTCATTTGGATTAAAAAAAGTTAGATTTGCTTTTTCTCCCATCTCAATTTTTTCGGAAGATAATTGTAAAAGTTTTCGAGGAATAGTAGTCATTTTATCGATTAAATGTTCTAAAGAAAGCGTAGAAAAAGTATTACTTACTGCAAAAGCCGTTTCTAAACCAATTGCCCCAAAATCTGCCATATCAAATTCTAATAATTTACTTTCTGAATCTTGTGGCGTATGAGCCGAAACCAACACATCAATCGTATCATCAAGCAAACCTTTTATCAAGGCTAATTGATCATTTTTTGTTCTAAATGGTGGATTTACTTTTAAATATGTATCAAAATCATTCAAATCTTCCTCAGTAAAAGCAATTTGATGAGCCGCCATACTACAGCTAACATTCAAACCTTGTTTTTTTGCTTCTCTAATCAAATCAACACTTTCAGCCGTTGAAATCAAATGAAAATGAATTTTTCCTTTGGTATAAGCCAAAATTTTTAAATCTCTTTGGATAATAATTTCTTCTGCCAAATTAGGAATACCTTTTAAACCTAAAAAAGTAGACGTTTCGCCCTCGTTCATTTGCCCAAATTTTGCTAAATAAACGTCTTCTGATTTTTGCATCAACAAACCATCAAATTTTTGTAAATACAATAAAATTTTTCTTATCATATCAGAATTTTCTATGGTTTTATCGCCATCAGAAAACGCAACCGCTCCCGCATAATGCAAATCAATCATTTCTGTCAAGTCTTTTCCCAAATTATCTATGGTAACAGAAGCAATCGGTAATAAATCAATATGTGGATTTTGATATGTAAAATTTTTGATAAATTGAATTTGATTTTTAGTTTGAATGATAGGATTTGTATTAGGCATCACACAAATACTCGTAAATCCGCCTTTTAAAGCACTTTTTGCCCCTGTTTCTAAAGTTTCTTTGTATTCAAAACCTGGTTCGCCTAATTGTGCGTACATATCTACCCAACCCACAGACGCACACGAGCCAGCAAAATCTTTGATAATTATATCTTCTAAAAAAATAGGATTTTCATTTACATCATAAATTCCTGAAATTTTATGTTGATTATCGATGTATAAATGCACTTTTTTTTGATGAAAAGTAGAATTTTTATCAATAATTTCTATATTTTTAAATAAAAATGACATCTTAAATTATGATTGAGAAATAAAAATGAAAAAATAAGAATAGTTTTTTGCTTATAAATTTGTTGCAAAAATAATAATAATTTTTATTTTAATCATTATTTTTCAAAACTTTATACAAACGTTTGCCGAAATATTTATACATCAAAAATATCTATAAAAATAAAATAAAAAAATAAATCTTTTGAGATAAATTCCCTTCTATTCTCCTCGGTCTGTGTGCCACAGACCGAGGATTAAAACAAAAAAATAAATCTTTTGAGATAAATTCTTAAAAAAAAAAATTTAATAATACTTTGTATTACAAGGAACTATTTATTACATTTTACGTTTATATCAATAAGCAAAGCAAAAATTATCAAATTAGAATATGAATGTAGAGAATACACAGGTGCAAATGCGAAAAGGAATTTTAGAATTTTGTATATTGCACATTATTTCAAGAGGAGAAATTTATTCTTCTGATATGTTAAAAGAACTCAAAGAAGCAAAAATTATTGTGGTAGAAGGTACTTTATATCCGTTGCTTACTCGCCTCAAAAATTCAGAATTATTGGGTTATAGTTGGAAAGAATCTAATTCGGGTCCTCCACAAAAACACTTTTTTTTGACAGAAATTGGCAATGATTTTTTAGAAAAATTGAACGAAACTTGGTTAGATTTAATAGAATCTACCAATCAAATCATCAAAAAAACAAATGCTAATTTATACCAAAAAATTATGCAAATACAAATGGAAGCAATTATATTAAATCAAAAAGATTCTTAGGAAATTTGTGCGGAAAATGAATTTTTTTTTGAAATGTGTTTTTTGAATTCCCTCCAGATTTATCTGGAGGATAATATAAAATTCAATTCTTGGCTCTAGCCGAAATCTCTACGTTTTTCAAATTGATATTTTTCTATATTTTCAAGATAAATCGCTATTTATAGTAGAATAAAATTAGTTCCGCAATAATTTCATAAGAACCGATTTTTTTTATAGAATATTATTCATTTTTTGATTGTGCCAATAAATATAAAATTGCCATTCGAACCGCCACACCATTTTCTACTTGGTCTAAAATAATAGAATGATGAGAATCTGCGGCATCACTACTCAATTCTACGCCACGATTGATAGGACCTGGATGCATCAATATAATTTCTTTATTCAATGAATCTAACATTTTTTTATCAATACCAAAATACAAATTATATTCTCTCAAAGAGGGAAAATATTTGATTTGTTGCCTTTCTAATTGTATTCTCAACACATTTGCCACATCACACCAAGCCAACGCTTTCATGACATCAGTTTCAATTTTTACGCCCAATGCACTCGCATAACGAGGCAAAAGCGTTATAGGACCGCAAATCATTACTTCTGCTCCTAATTTTTGTAAGGCGAAAATATCAGAAAGTGCGACTCTTGAATGTAAAATATCACCAATAATGGCTACTTTTTTTCCTTCAATTTCACCTAATTTTTCTTGAATTGAAAAACAATCTAATAAAGCTTGCGTAGGGTGTTCATGTGTGCCATCGCCTGCATTGATAATGTTTGCGTTGATATGTTTGGCTAAAAAATGGGGTGCGCCCACACTTGCATGACGCATTACTATCATATCAACTTTCATTGCCAATATATTTTGGACTGTATCTAATAAAGTTTCGCCTTTTTTGACCGAACTACTTGAGGATGAAAAATTAATGACATCAGCGGAAAGTCTTTTTTCTGCTAATTCGAAAGATAATCGAGTGCGTGTAGAGTTTTCAAAAAAAACATTGGCAATCGTAACTTCTCTTAATGAAGGTACTTTTTTGATAGGTCTTTGTAAAACTTCTTTGAAATTTTTGGCTGTGTCTAATATTTGTATAATTTCTTGCTTAGAAATATTTTTGATACCTAATAAATGTTTCATAATTTGCCTCGATTTTGGTGCAAAAGTAACATTTTTTTTTATTTTACACAAAAAAAACTCATATTTATAAAAAATATGAGTTTTTTTGTTTGCTCTCTCTCTTGGGCTTGAACCAAGGACCCTCTGATTAACAGTCAGATGCTCTAACCAACTGAGCTAAGAAAGAATATGTGTGATTATTTTCAAATCGTGTTGCAAAGTAAATACTTTTTTTTTAAACTTCCAAATATTTTGAGAAATATTTTTAAAATATTTTTTAATTTATTGATTTTCAATAAATTATTTTTTATTCTAAAATCTTTCTGAAATGCCTATAGTGTTTAGTCGGAGTAAAAATTCGTTTTTTATTTTGTAAACAACATCTAAAAAATAGGTTTTAACGCCTGTTTTTTAGATGAGAAACAGGTTTTTATTTCATTCTCCAAAATTTTGAAAAAGACTGAACACTAATAACTTTGAAAACTGTGGAAAAATTGATTATTATTAAAAAAGTCGGTTTTAATGACTTTAAATGCTATTTTTATTAAATTTTTAAATTTTTAATATAGAATAATACGAATATAATTTGTTAAAATAAATTAT
>JAAFJG010000052.1 GCA_013298075.1 Cytophagales bacterium
TTTTCAAGCACAAGGAATCAAACAAGCAAGAGAAAAATTGCGCTATGAAAAAATGCCTAATATAGCCAAAGAAGCATATCAACGTTTTGTTGAAAATCGTAGAATCGAATTGGCTGTAACTGAAACTGCTAAAGATGAAGGATTTCGAGAAGGTATAAAACAGGGTGAAGAAATTGGAATCGCAAAAGGAATCCAAAAAGGTGAAGAAATTGGAATCGTAAAAGGAATTCAAAAAGGTGAAGAAATTGGAGCTGTTAAAGAAAAAGAAATAAGAATTTTAAAAGCCATTTCAAAAGGTATGAAAGTCAAAGAAGTTGCAGAACTTTTTGAGGTAGATATTCAATATGTGCAACAAGTTGTGAAAAATATATAGATTTCATAAAATTCCGTTAAATACACGTTAAATCTGTGTTAAAGAATTAAAAAAAATGGTATAAAAATGTATTTTTTTGTGAATTTTGCACAACTAAAAACAAATATTAGTATTTTTTATTTTATGAAAAAATTATTCTTTTTAGCAAGTTTATTATTTGCTATCACAACATTTACACAAGCACAAGGTTTAGTAACTCCGCAACCAAGTCCCGCTTCAAAAATCAGTCAAAAATTTGGCTTAGCAGAAGCAACCGTTTCTTATTCACGCCCAAGCGCAAAAAACAGAGTTATTTTTGGTGATATTGTACCTTTTGGTAAAATTTGGCGTACAGGTGCAAATTCACCCACAAAAATTAAATTTGATGACGAAGTAATGGTGGAAGGCAATAAAGTTCCCGCAGGCGAATATTCATTGATGACTTTTCCTGACAAAGACCAATGGACTGTCGTTATCAACAAAGATACCAAAGGAAATGGTGCTTTCACGTATCAAAATACTGATGATGTGGCTAAATTTGTTGTAAAATCTACAAAAATGACACAACACGTTGAAAGTTTTACTATTTCTTTTACTGATTTAAGTGCTAACGCTGCTACCTTAGAAATAGCATGGGAAAAAACGGCAGTGCGTATCAAATTAGAAAATAAAGTAGAAGAAAAAATTGCTAAACAAATTGAAAAATTGACTGCTCCTACACGTGATGCGTCATTGTTTTCAAATATCGCTTCTTATTATTATGATACCAATCAAAAAAATGACGAAGCATTAACATTTATTACGAAAGCAACTGATATGGCTCCGCGTTATTGGACTTTGCAAATGAAAGCAAAAATTCAAGCAAGAGCCAACAATTTTGCAGGGGCATTAGCAACGATTGAAAAATCTACTGAATTGGCTACCAAAGATAAAGACGATGCTTATGTCAATGCTAACAATAAATTGAAAGCAGAATGGTCAGCAAAGAAAAAATAAGAATTTAGTTTTTTATTATTTTAAAAAAACTGCTTTTATTCAAAGCAGTTTTTTTATGTGTATTATCAATGAATATGTTAAACCTATCCTAAAATAAAAAAATTGAAACTTATTATTTCAAAATATTGTTTGGTATAAATAGGTATTTTATCTTATTTCTCTAAAAATTTATTATATTATTTTGTTTTTTATCAATATGAAAGAAAATCTTACTCCTTATTATGCCACTGCTATTAGTTCTTTTATTATTTGGGGAGTTGTTGCGCTGCCTTTCAAAATGTTAGAAGGATATGTGAGTGGACATATTTTATTTTTTAGAGTAATGGCTGCATTGCTGGTTTTGTGGGGAATTTTATTGATAGGAAGAAGAAAAACTTTAGTAGAAATGATACAAAAAACGCCTCATTTATTCTCGAAAGAAGGACAAAAATTTTGGGGTTTGACGATTATTGGCGGGCTTTTATTGTCCTCAAATTGGCTTTCTTATATTTATGTTGTCAATCATATTGACGTGCAAACAGGTTCTTTTGCGTATTTGATTTGTCCTATTTTGACTGCCGTTTTATCTTATTTGATTTTGAAACAAAATATTGGTTTACATCAATGGGGAGCGATATTTTTAAGTGGAATTGCTTGTATTATGTTGGCTACCAATTCTTGGTTAAATCTAATTTATAGTTTGATTATTGGAGGAACTTACGCTTTTTATTTAATCTCACAAAGTAATTGGAAACAATATGATAAAATTTATTTATTAGCATTACAATTAAGTTTGGCTTTTTTGGTAATATCTCCATTTCAAACGCAATTAGGAGTAAATTATCAACAATTAGATATTTATTTTTTATTAGTTATTCTTTTGATTGGTATGGCTTTTACGGTTTTACCACTTTTTTTAAATTTATATAGTTTGAAAGGTTTATCTTCGAGTACGGTGGGAATTTTATTGTATATCAATCCATTGATTAATTTTGGAATCGCCTTTGGATATTTTAAAGAAAGTGCGAGTTTTGAAAAATTATTGGCATATGGTTTGATTTTAATTTCTGTGATTATTTATAATTTTCCTATTCAAAAATGGCAAAGAATGACAAAAAAATTAACAGGATTTACAAGATTTGAATGATTTAGAAGATTGATTTACTCGTTTTTTTTATGATTTTTCACCTTAAAAAATCATAAAAACTAATCATTTTTGAGCATAAAAATAAATTTTATAAATAACCAATTCCCCAATAAGTAATATAGCCTAAAATTTCGTGTGTGAGTACATACCATAAAAACAAACTTTTTTCACTTGGAATAATCGAATAAAAGCCTGTTTCTGAAAAATCTTGCGCATAAAAACCCGCACTAAAAGGCGTGGTTCTAAGTCCTATTTTTTGAAAACAACCTTGCGACCTTCTCAAATGAAACGCAGAAGTTATCAACAAACAACTTGCATTTTGATATTTTTTTTGTATAATTTCGGCTGTATTTTTGGCATTTTCTCTTGTATTTCGTGCTTGATTTTCCAAAATAATATCCGTTTCTGGCACATTCGCATCTAACAAAAAATCTTTCAATCTTTCTGCTTCACTTTTTTTTATTTTTCCAAAAATATCTACATTGCCGCCTGTAATTAAGATTTTATCAATTTTTTTCTTTTTATACAATAACAAAGCGTGATAAATTCTATCTGCTCCTGTATCAAAATAAGTTCTATCGTTTGGCTCTCTAAATCGTGTAATGCCTGTCAAGACAATGCCAATTTCGTGTTTTTTTAAATCTTTTAAAGGCATTGGAGGAATTTCCCAAAGCAATAATAAACTATTGATAATGAATGGATTAGTAAAAAATAATAATAAAATAAACGTTATTCTTAATAAATTTTTACGCTTTTTTTCATTTTTTGTCCAAAGAGCAAAAATCAAAAAACCGAATAACCAAAAAATAGGCATCAAAAGCGTACTAATTGTTTTTGAAAGAATAAAAAACATACATCAACCAAATAAATATACAACAATAAAACACAATAAATGCAAAGGTAGTATTTTTTGATTTAAAAAAAGATATTTTCAATTATTTTTCTGTTATAAATTTTTCAAAAATATTATCGTCAGTTTTTACTTTATTTACGTCAATAATTCCATTGACATCAACATTTCCATAACAAATACTCAAAAAATAGTTTAAAACTTGGTTTTTTTTGATATTTTCATTTTGTTCTAATAGACTTTCTTCGTTTTCTTTGGATATATTTTGGTTGATTCCTTTTTCAAACTTGATAAGTTCTTCGTTGATGTCAATCAAAGATAAATAATGATTGATAGTTTTTCTTAAATTATCTTTTTCGATATAAATAGGTTCAAAAATCGCTTTGATATTTTTTGGATTGAAATCATTTTTATCAATTTCTTGAGATGTTTTTTTCGGAGAAAAATTTTGATACGAAATTTCATATAATTGACAATACGCCAAACTATCCGTTAAACCTTTAAAAATACTCTTATCCAAAAAATATTTATCACCATTATACCCAATTTTTATTACTCTTGGGTCGCGATTGTTGTCCACATAATGAATCCCTAAAAACAAACATTTGTCCACATCACATTTGTATTTTAGTTTATATGTGTCTCCAATAATAATAAATTTAGTAGGTTCACTATTTTTTTGAAGCCCTAACAATGCTTGTAAAGTTTTTGCTTGCGGACAATCTACACAACGCGTTCTGATTTTTTCTGTATTTTGAATTGGGATAATTACATCTCTGATAGTGTTATTTTTTTGAGTTTGATATTTTCTAAAATCCAAGAAAAATTTTTCTTTAGATTGATTTATCAAAATCACTTTATTTTCTTTGTTTTCAAAAATAATTTTATCATTTTGATTGATTTTCATACCAATTTCAACGTATTTTTCATTTATTTTAATATTGCCCTGAAAAAAAATAATGGTATAATGATAATTTTGTGCTTGCAAATTTATACACAGAAAAAAACAAATAATCAAAAGAAAAAAACGCATATTTTTTAAGAAAATTAAAATGAAAAAGAAAATTTATTTTTCCAAAGAAATGAAACAAAAAACGCCACAAAAAACAATTTGTGGCATTTTTTATTTATCTATTTTATCTCATCAGCAAAACATTTCCTGTGGTTCGTCCTTGTACTTTTATATCTGTATCATCAATAAATTTACCAACGATTGCCCAAGTATAATTGCCATCTTGCAATAAAGTTCCTTTGAAAGTTCCGTCCCAGCCTTTGCTTTGATTTTCTACTATATCAAAATCTTGCGTTTCAAAAACCAATTCGCCCAAACGATTAAAGATTTTAAAAGTAACCGTTTTGATACCTGTGCCATACACACGCATCAAATCATTTTTATTATCACCATTCGGCGTAAAGACAGTTGGCACAAATATTTGTAAATCTACCACTTTCACATTCACCGTTAAAATAATAAAACAATTTCGATTATTGGTGATTTTTACGGTGTATATTCCTGTGTTATCATTCAAATTTAAGATAATATTCGAAGGAGTCAGCAATAAATTCGCAGTAGTTCCAACAATATTATTATTCATATCTCGCCATTCATAAGTGGCTGCATTGTTAGCGGTGGCAGTCAAAGTAAAATTAGTTCCTTTGGCAATCGAAACGCTTAAATTTGCTTCTCCGTTCACTTTTCCATCGGTAATTTGTGCCAATGTTTCATCAACTACAAAAGGTCCCGCATTCGTTACACAACCACCACCATCGGTAATTGCTACATTATAAGAGCCTTTGGTAATAGCGAATAAATCTTTAGTAATCGCATTAAAAGCAGGTACTCCCACTTTTGACCATAGATATGTATAAGGTCCGTTTTGATTATTTCCTGTCAAAGATAAAATAATTCTACCTGAAGGAGAGTCGCCACTCGCCACACAACTATCCGCTTTTGTAATTACCGCACTTGTCAAAACTTGCGAATTGGCTGGGTCTAAAGTAACTGTTACTTGTTTTCTCGCACCTTCACAACCTGCAGTATTGATAGCAGCCACCCAAAATAATGTAGGCGAAACCGTAATAGTTGCTACATAAGACGCATTATTTACTAATGGTGTGCCGTTTGTTGCGACATTATACCAATTAAAATTAGTTGCCGTTGCGTGTGTGGCTGTCAAAGTAATCGTTCCCGCCCCTCCACATCTATATCTATCTGGCGAAATCGGTGCATCGGGAGCAGCCTGAATAGTTACATCATAATCTAAAGTGGTTTTTGAGCAAGTATTAGGAGTAGTTTGTTGTACTCTTACTTTTCCTGTTCCTGCATTGCCCCAAGTTACATTGATGCTATTTGTTGCTTGCCCTGTTACCGCTGCTGTGGCTGTAATATTTGCTCCATTTCCATCTAAAACAGTCCAAGTATAAGTGCTGTTGATAGGTAAATTGGGCGTTGAATAGGTATTTGTACTAAAATTACACACTAAAATATTTCCTGAAATAATGGGTGTCGGAATTGGATTTAAAGTAACAAAACCATTATCACCCGCTCCCGAAGGCAAAGGCGTAGTTGCTGAGCAACTTGTTGGTACTCCATTCAAAACTGCCGTAACCGTTACTCTAATATTTTCAACTCCCGCAGGATTATCTGTCCATCTAACCGTAATCGGATTAGAAGTTAAAGTTGAAGGCGTTACTGCCGTTCCTCCTGTGATATTCCAACTATATGTATAAGTTAAACCTGTAACATTTGGTGCTGCTGGTGCTGTATAAGTTGCTGTTCCATCTGCACACAAACTAAACGTTCCCGCGATTGTTGTAGAAGGTAGAGCAATTAAAGTTACATTCGCATTATACGTTTTTGAACAAGTAGTTGCCGTAATTGTTTCTATGACTTGTATCGTTCCCGCTGTGCCATTTCCCCAAACAATCGAAACACTATTTCCTGTCGCAGTCGCAGGTGTTCCACCTGTAATTGTCCATGCGTATGTATTCCCGACGTTATTGGTAACAGAATATAATTGTGTGGCATTTTGGCAAACTGCTAAACTTCCTACAATCGTATTGGTAGGATTTCCATTGATATTTATCGTAATAGAAGTTGTTTTGGTACAACCTGTGGCTGTAATTGTTTCTAATACAGTCAAAACAGCACTTGTTCCTGTGCCGATTGTCGCCGTAATTGCGTTTGTATTTTGTCCTGTGGCAATGGTAATATTTGCATCACCTGTCCAAACGTATGTACTTCCAACATTATTCACTACTGAATAAGCCACGCCTGTTGCTCCTTGACAAACTTGTAATGTGCCTGTAATAATTGGGTTTGGATTTGGGTTGATGGTTACATTCGAAGTAATCGTATTGACACAAGTTGTAGTTGTATTTGTTTGTGTAATGGCAACCGTTCCAGATCCTGCATTTCCCCAAGTAACCGAAATAGCGTTTGTATTTTGTCCTGATGAAATCACTGCTCCCGTTCCTGTAATTGCCCACAAATAAGTATTGTTAGGAAGATTAGGAACTGAATAATTTTGTACGGCATTCTCGCAAACTGCTAAACTTCCTGTAATTGTTGGATTTGGTAAAGCAATTAAAGTTACATTCGCATTATACGTTTTGGTACAAGTAGTTGCCGTAATCGTTTCTATGACTTGTATCGTTCCAGATGTGCCATTTCCCCAAACAATCGAAACACTATTTCCTGTCGCAGTCGCAGGCGTTCCACCTGTAATTGTCCATGCGTATGTATTCCCGACGTTATTGGTAACAGAATATAATTGTGTGGCATTTTGGCAAACTGCTAAACTTCCTACAATCGTATTGGTAGGATTTCCGTTGATATTTATCGTAATAGAAGTTGTTTTGGTACAACCTGTGGCTGTGATTGTTTCTAATACAGTCAAAACCGCACTCGTTCCTGTGCCTATTGTCGCCGTAATTGCATTTGTATTTTGTCCTGTGGCAATCGTAATATTCGCATCACCTGTCCAAACGTATGTACTTCCAACATTATTCACTACTGAATAAGCCACGCCTGTTGCTCCTTGACAAACTTGTAATGTGCCTGTAATAATTGGGTTTGGATTTGGGTTGATGGTTACATTCGAAGTAATCGTATTGACACAAGTTGTAGTTGTATTTGTTTGTGTAATGGCAACCGTTCCCGCTCCTACACTTCCCCAAGTAACCGAAATGGCGTTTGTATTTTGTCCTGATGAAATAACTGCTCCCGTTCCTGTAATTGCCCACAAATAAGTCGTATTAGGAAGATTAGGCACAGAATAATTTTGTACTGCATTTTCACAAACTGCTAAACTTCCTGTAATCGTTGGAGTTGGAAGTGCATTGATTGTAATAGTTTGTGTAACATCAATAAAACAATTTGTTGCCGTAATCGTTTCACGTACAACAATTGTACCTGTGGCTGTATTTCCCCAAACAACAGAAACGCTATTTCCTGTGGCTGTCGCAGGAGTTCCATTGGTAATTGTCCAAGTGTAAGTACTTCCTACATTATTGACTACAGAATAATTTTGTGTACTATTGGCACAAACACTTATGGCACCAGTCAAAACAGGCGTAGGATTTGGATTGATAGTAATGGGTAAAACAAAAGAATTATTACAAGTAGTCAATGGATTTGTTTCTGTCAATGTAACCGTTGGCGTGGCATTTGTTCCCCAAAGCACTACTAATGTTCCAGTGCCTTGACCAGATGAAATCGTTCCGCCAACCACTGCCCAATTCAATGTATTTCCTGCGGTAAATGTAGCCGTATAAGTTTGTGAACTTCCAATACAAACAGAAGCATTTCCAGTAAAAGTAGGAGCAGGTATTGGTACAATCGTAACATTCGCAGTGCTTGTTCCGATACAATTTGTCAAAGTATTTGTTTGTTGTATTTGCACCGTTCCACTTGTAGCCGTTAAATCATTCCAAATAACAGAAATTGCATTTGTATTTTGTCCTGTGCTAATCGTTCCATTCGTTACAGTCCAGATATAAGTTGTATTAGGTGCATTGACCACAGAATAATTTTGCGTTGTATTTCTACAAACATTCAAACTTCCAGTAATTGTGGGAGTTGGCAAAGCATTGATAATAATATTTGTATTCGTTTGGGTAAAACAAGTCGTGGCATTATTGGTTTCTCTCACCTGAATACTCGCAGGCGAAGTTGCCCAAGTAACATTTACTCCATTTGAGCCTTGTCCTGAGTTGATTGTTCCACCTGTAATTGTCCATAAAAAAGTTCTACCACCTGCATCAACCACAGAATAATTTTGAGATGAATTAATACAAACCGTTGTATTTCCAACTATACTTGGAGTAGGATTTGGATTGATAGTAATATTCATTGTTTGTGTACCTGTGCAAGTAGTTGTCGCATTATTTTCACTTAAAACCAATGTTCCAGCACCTGCCGCTCCCCACGTAACAGATACACTATTTGTGCCTTGTCCTGAAGTAATTGCTCCGCCTGTAGCAACCCAATTGATTGTATTTCCGCTCGTGGTTGTACCTGTATAAGTTTTTATGTCATTGGCACAAACCGCATTCGAACCTGTAAATGTAGGAGCAGGATTTGGATTGATAGTAACGTTAATAGTTTGTGAGACAAAACAAGTAGTGGCTGCAATCGTTTCGGTAACTTGTAAAGTTCCACTCACGCCTATTCCCCAAGTAATATCTACTTGATTAGTGCCTTGTCCTGTTGTAATCGTTCCCCCTGTAACAGCCCATAAATAAGTATTACCACTATTTATAACTGAATAAGTTCTGACTGCATTTTGGCAAGCCGTTAAACTTCCTGTAATAGTGGGAGTTGGCAATGGATTAAGATTGATAGTTACAGGCGTTGCGTTAGCCGTACAACCTGTTGCCGTAATAATTTCGTTCACATTTAAAGTTCCACTTGCTCCATTTCCCCAAGTAACTGAAATTGTATTGCCTGTTCCTGACGTTGGCGTTCCCCCTGTAACTGTCCACGAATATGTACTTCCTACATTATTAGGAGTAGAATAAATTACAGTACTTCCTTTACACGCATTCGTCGTAGGCGTAATAATTGGAATTGGTTTTGGATTGATAATTATGTTTTGATTAGTTGTATTGTTACAACTTGTTGCCGTAATAGTTTGCATGACAGAAACAATTCCCGTTCCCGTAGTTCCCCACAATATAGAGGCAGTATTTGTCCCTTGTCCTGAGTTAAGTGTTCCACCTGTGATTGTCCAAAGGTATGTAACTCCTGCTTGTGCTGTTACTGAATAAGATTGTGCCGAGCCTTCGCAAACCGATAAATTTCCTGTAATTGTAGTGGGAGGCAATGGATTTAAAGTAATAATTTGAGTAGTTTCTACAAAACAACCTGACGCTGTAATTGTTTCTCTCAATAATAAAGTTCCAGTAGCAAAATTTCCCCAAGTAACAGAAACATTAGCACTCGTAGCAGTTGCTGGACTTCCATTCGTAATTGTCCATAAATAAGTTCTTCCTGAAATTACGGGAGTAGAATAACTCACTACACTTCCCACACAAGCGGTTGATGTGGGTGTGATGGTAGGAGTAGGTTTTGGATTTACTGTAACATTAAATAAAGTAGAAGTTGTAACGCAAGAGGAAGGAGTAACTCCTGTTTGTACTACTCTTACAGTTCCTGTCGCACCTGCTGTCCAAGTAACATTGATACTATTTGTACTTTGCCCTGAATTGATTGTACCAGTTCCTGAGGGTAATGTCCAGTTATATATATTTCCTGCTACATTTGTAACAGAATAAGTTTGTACATTATTTAAACAAGCGTTTGCATTACCTGTAATGACAGGATTTGGTGGTGGAATAACGGTTGCAGTAACGCCAACTTTTGTGCTTTCGCAAGCATTTTTTTTGATAGATACAAAATAGCTGGTGGTTGTTGAGATATTAACATTTAGAGTACCATTATTTTGTCCCGCAATCACTACATTAGAAGCATCGTACCAAACATAATCACCTGCAAAACCACCTGATGCTATCAAAGTAAGACTTATATTAGCAGATGGAACAACTCCACAAGCAGAGGCTGGTGTAACTGTTGGTGGTGCGATTGTATTGACAAGTATTTTGGTAGTATTCGAAGGTAATACGCCACAAGCACTCTCATTAAACATTACTCTAAAAATTGTATTTTGTGTAATATTTGTATAGTTATAAGTAGTACTATTTCCATTAGATAAATTTACCCAAGTAACGCCATTATCTATACTACTTTCCCAACGCAAAATTTGCGATGGATTGGGTGCATTTTGAAAATTTACCAAAGTTAATGTTCCTGAATTTGTACCTGCACAAACTGTTGTACCTCCATTAATATCTCCCGCAGGATTGACAGTTAAGATAGTTCGGATAGTTCTATTATTTCTATCTACAATATATATTTTTCCTGATAAATCGGTAGTAATTCCACTTGGAAAATTGAATTGTGCTGTAGGAGATGGTGCATCAAAATTCCCTGCTGTTCCTGAGCCTGCATAAGTAGTAACTGCACTTGTTGTTAAATTTATACTTTTAATTACTTGATTAGAACGGTCAGCCACGTATAATTTTCCATCGGGATGGATAGTTACATCAGTAGGAAAACTAAATCCAGCTGCTAATGTTGTTACTACTCCTGCAGGCGTGATTTTACGAATAACATTATTGACCATATCTGCTACATATAAATTTCCTGCTGCATCAATATCTATTCCCGAAGGACGATTAAATTGAGCCGCAACTCCTGTAGCATTTGTCAAACCAGCTACGCCACTTCCCGCAAAAGTTGTAACGCCTGTATTTGGGTTGATGGCTTTTATTTTTTGATTATTTTTATCTGTAACATAAATAATTCCATTGTTATCTACCACCAAATCAGAGGGTTGTGTAAATTGTGCTAACAAAGGATTCGCATTATTTACATCACCACCACCCAAAGTAGGTACGCCTGCAATAGTAGTTACACTGCCTGTATTGGGGTCTATTTTTCGAATAATGTGATTTCCTTTATCGGCTACATATATATTACCAAAAGCATCAGTAGCTACGCCTGAAGGTCTGAAAAATAAAGCACTCGTAGCTGGACCATCACTATCACCTACCGCTCCACAAGTTCCTGCTAAAATACTTGAAGTGGCTGTAGTAATATTTACCATACGAATTACATGATTTAATTCGTCTGCAATATATAATTTTGTACCATCAGGAGAACGTGCTATACTTACATTTGCTTGGTCTGTAATATTACCCGCAGGAGGTGCAGTAATATCACCAAATCTAAATTTAGAAGTTGCTAATCCACCACTCACACAGCCCACAGTTCCGTCTCCTGCCAAAGTTGAAACTTGTATATTGGCTGAAGCACTGCCTTGAATAGTTACTAAAATTCGGGTAGTAGTTACACAACCACCTGTGCCATTACACGTAAAAATGACCGTATAAGTTCCGATAGTACTTGCTGCTGCGTCTATTGCTCCTGTTGTATTATCTAACACTAAACCAGCGGTACTTGTAAAAGTAGAAGTTACACAAGGATAATTACAAACTAAATTCGTAATAATGGGCGATACAGTTCCTACGGATTGACAAACTACATTATTGGCAATGATAGCTCCATATCTTATATCAGATCTAGGACAAGCTTCTACAAACCATATCGAATTACCCAATCCTATTTCGTTAGTAGAAGCAGATCCTAATGGAAGACGAGCGGTGGTAGTGGCATCTGAATCATCAGCCGTAGCCCCATCACTCAAACCTGCGGCAGAAAAATAAAAATTTCCATTAGACTCTGTTATCTGACCCAATACATCAGAAGCGTCATTGCCCCGAAAAGTTCCCCAACCATAATAAGTAGAGGAAACATTATTTTTAAATCGATAAAATATATTTGGATTTGTAGCGGAAGTAGCAAGGTTTGGGTCATATTGATACAAATAAAAAGTAGGTCTTGTAATTTGATTGATATTTCTTGTAAAACCACTTCCACCAAAAAAATATAAAATACCTCTTATATTAGTTAAATTAAATGGATTAGATGAAGTAGCACCTGGTAATAAATTTGCTAACATATAAGTAGTGGCAGACGTTCCTCCACTTCTAAATATTTCTCTACCTGAAGCCGTACTATCCGCTGCAAAATATAAAGTATTACTAATAATTTCAAATTGATTAGGATTAGTCATATCACTATCTACAATGCGTGGATTTGTTCCTGTTATATTGGGTTGTGAAGTATCAAAACGCCATAAATTACTTGTCCCACTTGTATAAGCTGCAAAATAAATAATTGTACCATTTATTAAGGGTTTTGCTCTTGTATCGACGCTTACTCCCACAGGTAAATTGATTTTACTTGGGGCAGCCACGCCATCTGATTTATATAAAAAATTAGTCCCAAGATCATCATTGGCAGCAAAATAACAAGCATTATTACAACTTACTAAATTGATTGGATTAGAACCTCCAACGGTTTTTAAATCTGCGCTTTGAATAATATTTGTATTTGTATTTAACCAAAAAAACTCTCTATTAGGTGAGACTGTACTCGTATCAGGTGTGCCTAATGCTCCAGCATCTGCCGTAAAAAATAAATATCCTGTTCCACTTATATCCACACTTGTTAATGATTCAGGAAAAGAACCATTAGTAGTACCCGGACAGATTTCACCCAAAGAAGTAATCACATCGGTTGTGCCATCAGGCGTCATGCTCCAGAGTTCAACGTTTCCATTTTCTAATTGTCTTTCTGTTGCGATATATACTTTATTACCTGCTTTAATCATTCTCTTCTCATTTTGCTTTATTTTTTGAGGAAATTGAAATCTTGGATTAGTAGCATATACGCCCGAAGGAGCATTTGAAATTCTTGGCGTTCCACCTGAAAAACCTGATAAATCACTCCTATATACTACTCCTGTTTGAACACGCGGCGTAGGTGTGAAAATTGTATAACCAGGAGACTCTGTTAAAAAATAAAAATAATCAAGACCTGCTATCTTAAAAGGCACATAATCAGAAGGTTTTGAACCACTACCACCACTAGCACCTAAATTAATATCTCTTAAAGGAGTAATATTACTACTAGGATCTACATCATTAGTAGGGAGTGGACTCGAAAATTTTACAATACCAGGTTCACGACCAGAACTACCAATACCACCCGCATACACAACCCTATCCAAACAACCAGCACTATTAATAGGAATATTTGTAATCCAGGTAACTTGCGTAGGTCCATTGCTATTGGTAAGTACACGTATTGGTATTTTATGCTGCGCATTCAAATTTATAATAGATGACAAACTAAAAACAATGAAATAGAAGAAAATATACTTAGTATTCATGAAAGTTAAATTATTCATACAAGGCGAATTTTTATTATTACTCTTATATACGTTGATAGAGAAGAAAAGTAAATTTTTAACTAAAAAAAATTTTTTTTTAAATATAAAATTGATAAACTAAACCTAACAAAGTGCAATTTTTTTGCCAAATGATAGATTATAAAATGATTTATATATTAGAGTTTTTTAAATGGTAACCAAAAATTGACAAAAATCATTAAAAATTCAAGAAAAAAGAAAAAAAAATCCGTATTAATCCGCTAAATCCGTGTTATCTGTGTGCTAAAATCTCTTTCATTTAAAAAATACTATTTAATTCTGTTCTTTCTTACGATTATTTAGAAATATTCTAAATAAAATGAACAATTTATAAAAAATATTTGTTTTGTGTATATGAAAATATTACTTGTAGGTAATCCAAATACAGGAAAATCGACCTTATTCAATCAATTAACAGGTTTACGCCAAAAAATAGGCAATTATGCAGGTGTTACCATTGATAAAAAAATGGGAAAAATAATTTTTGAAAATCAAAATGAAGCAGAAATTATTGACTTGCCCGGCACTTATAGTTTGTTTGCTAAAAGTAAAGACGAACAAATTGTGATAGATACACTCAAAAATCCTACTGAAAATTTTGATAAAATTTTATATATTTTAGATGCACATCATCTCAAAAGAAGTTTAATTTTATTTTCTCAAATCAAAGAATTGGGTTTTGAAGTTATTATTGCTTTGAATATGTTGGACGAAGCCAAAAAAGAAGGGTATCATATCAATATTGAAGCATTAGAAAATGAACTTCAAACCAAAATATTACCTATCAATGCTCGAAAAGGACAAGGACTTATCGAACTCAAAAATGAACTCGTAAAAAATAATTTGATTGATTCTAACTCAAAAACAGAAAAAAATATAGATATCTCGAATGAAAAAATTGTTTCAGGACTTTATAAAAAGTATGAAATATTTAACGAAATCGAAAAAAAATGTGTAACAAAAGAAAAAGTAATTCATCATTTTACAAAAAATGTAGATAAAATTTTATTGCATAAATTTGGGGGATTAGTAATTTTTGGACTTTGTTTATTGACTATTTTTTCTACTTTGTTTACCTTAGCCCAATATCCAATGCAATTTTTAGAGTGGATTTTTGGGAATTTGCAGGCAGCCACAAAAACTATTTTACCCGAAGGCGTTTTGACAGATTTGTTGGCAGATGGCGTGTTGGCAGGGTTGGGTGGCATCGTTGTTTTTATTCCTCAAATTGCGATTTTATTTACTTTAATTGCTTTATTGGAGCAGTCAGGTTATATGTCGAGGGCGATTTTTTTAACAGATAGATTGGTAAAACCTTTTGGATTGAATGGAAGAAGTATTGTACCACTAGTTTCGGGTATTGCGTGTGCTGTGCCTGCGGTGATGGCTACGCGTACCATTCAAAATTGGAAAGAAAGACTTTTGACGATTTTTGTAACGCCTTTGATGAGTTGCTCTGCTCGTTTGCCTGTGTATGTGGTTTTGATTGCGTTGGTTATTCCGCCCAAATTATTTTTGGGTTTTATTCCTTTGCAGGCTTTGTGTTTGTTGGGTTTATATTTATTAGGTTTATTTTCAGCTTTATTTTCAGCTTTATTGTTTAAAATATTTATCCAAACAAAAGAAAAATCATCATTTATCATGGAATTGCCTACTTATAAAACTCCAAGTTTTAAAAATATAGGCTTAACAGTCTGGGAAAAAGTAAGAGTTTTTGTGATAGATGCAGGCAAAATTATTTTAGCCATTTCAATTATTTTGTGGTTTTTGGGTAATTATGCCCCTACAGGTATGATGGAAAAAGCAGAAAATGACACTAAAAAAACGTTTAAAAATTTACCTAAAAAAGAATTAGATAATAAAATTGCAGCCGCCAAATTAGAAGTTTCTTATATGGGAATTTTAGGAAAATCGATTGAACCTATCATTGCTCCTTTGGGCTATGATTGGAAAATTGGCATTGCTTTGATTGCCTCTTTTGCGGCAAGAGAAGTATTTGTAGGTACAATTTCAACTATTTATAGTTTGGGACAGAGCAATGACGATTTGACAACTATTCAACAAAAATTAAAAGCAGAAATAAATCCACAGACTCAAAAACCGCAATATAATTTAGCAGTTTGTGTTTCTCTGATGGTTTTTTATGCTTTTGCGATGCAATGTATGAGTACGATTGGAGCAGTCTATCGTGAAACAAAAAGTATAAAATGGACACTTTTACAACTTATTTATATGACTTTGTTAGCGTATATGAGTAGTTTTTTAGTGTATAATATGTTGAGTTAGAAAAATAGATTGATTATTTTTTTGGAATTTTTGATTTTTATTTCTAATTTTGCGTAGTAATTATGTAGATTAAAACAAAAAAATAAAACTATGTTAATAGCCAATCCAATTTATGATGTTGTTTTCAAAAGATTAATGGAAAACGACAAAGTTGCTAAGTTTTTTATTGGAACTCTTTTAGATGAAGTCATCGAAAATGTAGAAGTAAAACCTCAAGAATTTACTTATGTGAATGATTTGGTAGGCGTAGCAGTTTTTCGATTAGATTTTATTGCTACGATAAAAACTCAAACAGGCGAGTTTAAAAAAGTGTTAATTGAAGTTCAAAAAGCAAGAAATTTTATTGATTTGATGCGTTTTAGAAATTATTTAGCAGAACAATACAAAAAAGAAGATTTAATTGATAACAAAGCAACCATTTTACCGATTACAACGATTTATATTTTAGGTTTTAATCTGCCTGAAATTGAAACGCCTTGTCTTAAAATCGAGAGAAATTATAAAGATTTGGTTAATCAACAAATCATTCTTGAAAGGAGTGATTTTGCAGAAAAATTAACTCACGATAGTTTTATTGTGCAGGTGAAACGAATTACTAATCGTTATCAAACAAAATTAGATAAATTGTTGAGTCTTTTTGAGCAAAAATATTTTGTTGATGACAAAGAAACTACAAAATATTTTAAGCATGATCAAGAAAGTGATGAAGATATAAAATCAACGACAACAATTTTACATTATGTAGGTACAAATCCAGATGAACGCAAACTCCTCGAAGATGAACAAGAAGCATGGCGAAGTATTGATGTGATGATGGGTGATTTACGAAGTAAAATGATTGAAAAGGATAAACTTCTCAATGAAAATAAAAAAATCATCAATGAAAAAGATAAAGCCCTCAATGAAAATAAAAAAGTCATCAATGAAAAGGATAAACTCATCGAGGAATTGATGCGTAAATTAAACGAAAAAAAATAAAACTATGTTGATAGCCAATCCAATTTATGATGTTGTTTTCAAAAGATTAATGGAAAACGACAAAGTTGCTAAGTTTTTTATCGGAACTCTTTTAGATGAAGTCATCGAAAATGTAGAAGTAAAACCTCAAGAATTTACTTATGTGAATGATTTGGTAGGCGTAGCAGTTTTTCGATTAGATTTTATTGCTACGATAAAAACTCAAACAGGCGAGTTTAAAAAAGTGTTAATTGAAGTTCAAAAAGCAAGAAATTTTATTGATTTGATGCGTTTTAGAAATTATTTAGCAGAACAATACAAAAAAGAAGATTTAATTGATAACAAAGCAACCATTTTACCGATTACAACGATTTATATTTTAGGTTTTAATTTACCTGAAATTGAAACGCCTTGTCTTAAAATCGAGAGAAATTATAAAGATTTAGTCAATCAACAAATTATTCTTGAAAGGAGTGATTTTGCAGAAAAATTAACTCACGATAGTTTTATTGTTCAGGTGAAACGAATTACTAATCGTTATCAAACAAAATTAGATAAATTGTTGAGTCTTTTTGAGCAAAAATATTTTCTTGATGATAAAAAAATCACCAAAAATTTTCAACACGATTTAGAAAGTGATGAAGATATAAAATCAACGACAACAATTTTACATTATGTAGGTACAAATCCAGCAGAACGTAAACTCCTCGAAGATGAACAAGAAGCGTGGAGAAGTATTGATGTAATGATGGGTGATTTACGAAGTAAAATGATTGAAAGTGAAAAAATCCTCAAGGAAAAGGATAAAACCATCAATGAAAATAAAAAAGTCATCAATGAAAAGGATAAAGCCCTTGGTGAAAAGGATAAAGCCCTCAATGAAAATAAAAAAGTCATCAATGAAAAGGATAAACTCATCGAGGAGTTAATGCGTAAATTAAACGAAAAAAAATAAAACTATGTTAATAGCCAATCCAATTTATGATGTTGTTTTCAAAAGATTAATGGAAAACGACAAAGTTGCTAAGTTTTTTATTGGAACTCTTTTAGATGAAGTCATCGAAAATGTAGAAGTAAAACCTCAAGAATTTACTTATGTGAATGATTTGGTAGGCGTAGCAGTTTTTCGATTAGATTTTATTGCTACGATAAAAACTCAAACAGGCGAGTTTAAAAAAGTGTTAATTGAAGTTCAAAAAGCAAGAAATTTTATTGATTTGATGCGTTTTAGAAATTATTTAGCAGAACAATACAAAAAAGAAGATTTAATTGATAACAAAGCAACCATTTTACCGATTACAACGATTTATATTTTAGGTTTTAATTTACCTGAAATTGAAACGCCTTGTCTTAAAATCGAGAGAAATTATAAAGATTTAGTCAATCAACAAATTATTCTTGAAAGGAGTGATTTTGCAGAAAAATTAACTCACGATAGTTTTATTGTTCAGGTGAAACGAATTACTAATCGTTATCAAACAAAATTAGATAAATTGTTGAGTCTTTTTGAGCAAAAATATTTTCTTGATGATAAAAAAATCACCAAAAATTTTCAACACGATTTAGAAAGTGATGAAGATATAAAATCAACGACAACAATTTTACATTATGTAGGTACAAATCCAGATGAACGCAAACTCCTCGAAGATGAACAAGAAGCGTGGCGAAGTATTGATGTAATGATGGGTGATTTACGAAGTAAAATGATTGAAAGTGAAAAAATCCTCAAGGAAAAGGATAAAGTCATCGATGAAAATAAAAAAGCCCTTGATGAAAATAAAAAAGTCATCAATGAAAAGGATAAACTCATCGAGGAATTGATGCGTAAATTAAACGAAAAAAAATAAAACTATGTTGATAGCCAATCCAATTTATGATGTTGTTTTCAAAAAATTAATGGAAAACGACAAAGTTGCTAAGTTTTTTATTGGAACTCTTTTAGATGAGGTCATCGAGAATGTAGAAGTAAAACCTCAAGAATTTACTTATGTAAATGATTTAGTCGGCGTAGCTGTTTTTCGATTAGATTTTATTGCTACGATAAAAACTCAAACAGGCGAGTTTAAAAAAGTGTTAATTGAAGTTCAAAAAGCAAGAAATTTTATTGATTTGATGCGTTTTAGAAATTATTTAGCAGAACAATACAAAAAAGAAGATTTAATTGATAACAAAGCAACCATTTTACCGATTACAACGATTTATATTTTAGGTTTTAATCTGCCTGAAATTGAAACGCCTTGTCTTAAAATCGAGAGGAATTATAAAGATTTGGTTAATCAACAAATCATTCTTGAAAGGTGTGATTTTGCAGAAAAATTAACTCACGATAGTTTTATTGTTCAGGTGAAACGAATTACCAATCGTTATCAAACTAAATTAGATAAATTGTTGAGTATTTTTGAGCAAAAATATTTTCTTGATGATAAAAAAATCACCAAAAATTTTCAACACGATTTAGAAAGTGATGAAGATATAAAATCAACGACAACAATTTTACATTATGTAGGTACAAATCCAGATGAACGCAAACTCCTCGAAGATGAACAAGAAGCGTGGCGAAGTATTGATGTAATGATGGGTGATTTACGAAGTAAAATGATTGAAAGTGAAAAAATCCTCAAGGAAAAGGATAAAGCACTTAACGAAAAGGACAAAGCCCTTGATGAAAATAAAAAGGTTATCAATGAAAAGGATAAACTCATTGAGGAGTTGATGCGTAAATTAAACGAAAAAAAATAATTATTTTTCACAAAATAAATCAAAGTTTCCTTTCTCAAGATAATAAAAGTTAGGAAACTTTGCTATTTTTTTTATGTTCATTCCCCATAATCACGTACATAGCAGGAATAATATACAAAGTTAAAATGGTAGAAAAAATCAAACCACCTACAATCGCAATACCCATCGGCATACGGCTTTGCGAGCCTTCGCCCAATGCCAACGCAATAGGTAATGTACCCAAAACGGTTGAAAGTGTAGTCATCAAAATAGGTCTAAAGCGTGAAATCGCAGACTCAAAAGCCGCAACACGTTTATTTTCGCCCTCTTCTTGTTTTTGTTGAGCAAATTCTACTAATAAAATCCCATTTTTTGTAACCAAACCTATCAACATAATAATTCCAATTTGAGAAAATACGTTCAAAGTTTGTTTGAAAAACCATAAACTCAATAACGCTCCCGCCACCGCCAACGGAACGGTCAGCATAATAATCAAAGGAGATTTAAAACTTTCAAATTGTGCCGCCAATACCAAATAAATGAGCAATAAAGCAAATCCAAAAGCTAATAATAAACTCGATGAACTTTCTTTAAACTCTTTTGATTGCCCAGAAAGAGCCGTTGTTATCGAACTATCTAATACTTTTTGAGCAATTTTATTCATTTCATCAATGCCATCTCCAATGGTTTTGTTGGGTGCCAAACCTGCAGAAATAGTAGCAGACGTAAAACGATTGTAACGATATAATTGTGGTGGCGTGCTTTCTTCTTTGATAGTTACTAAATTATCTAATTGAATCATTTCACCTGTCGAACTTTTTACATAAATTTCTCTTAAATTCATCGGTTCATTTCTATTCAATCGTTCAATTTGTCCAATCACTTGATATTGTTTTCCATTCAATAAAAAATATCCAAAACGCTGTCCACTCAATGAAAATTGCAAAGTTTGAGCAATATCTAAAATCGAAACATTTAATTTGGTTGCTTTTTCTCTATCAATGGCTAATTGAATTTCAGGTTTATTAAATTTTAAATCAATATCCGAAAAAGTAAAAGTAGGATTTTTACTAACTTCTTCTTGAAATTTTGGTAAAACCGCTTTTAATTTCTCCAAAGTAGTGGCTTGCAATACAAATTCTATTGGAAAAGCACCACCACCTCGAACACTTCCACCAATAGACGGCGGCTGAGAAATAAAGGTTTTGGCATCTGTAAAAGTAGGTAAATCTTTATTCAAACGATTGACTAATTCTTGTTGAGAATATTTTCTTTCTTTGGGTGATTTGAGTTTTACACGCACAAAGGCAGAATTAACAGAACTTGATGCCCCAAAATTAGGCGAAATCACAGAAATAAGCATTTCTTTTTCGGGCAATGTTTTTTCAATATGTTTGACCCAACTATCTGCATAATTTTCCATAAATTCAAAAGTTGCTCCTTCGGGTCCTTTCACAGATGCTCTAAATTCACTTCTATCTTCCAAAGGTGCTAATTCGGAAGGAATATTTTTGCCTATCAAATACACTACATATCCTAAACCCAAAATTATCGGAATAGCTACCCAACTTATTTTCAAAAATTGTCGCAAAGAATACGCATAACCCTGATTCATTCCCACAAAAAATGGTTCTGTTACTCGATAAAACCAATTATGTTTTTCGTTCGATTTCAATAATCGTGTCGAAAGCATAGGCGTAAGCGTGAGAGCAACAAAGGCAGAAATAGCCACCGCAGTCGCTACCACAATACCAAATTCTCTAAAAAGTCTTCCTGTTGTGCCTTGCAAAAATATCACAGGAAAAAAAACGGCAATCAAAGCAATCGTAGTCGCAATGACTGCAAAATAAATTTCGTCGCTTCCTTTTTTGCCCGCTTCCAAAGGTGTCATTCCTTGTTCTACTTTGGCATAAATATTTTCCATCAAAACAATCGCATCATCAACCACCAAACCAATCGCTAACACAATGCCCAACAAAGTAAGGATATTGATAGAAAAACCCAACAAATACATCACAAAAAATGACCCAATCAAACTTACAGGAATTGCCAAAATAGGAATTAAAGTAGTTCGCCAATCTCTCAAAAATAAAAAAATTACTGCAATTACCAATAAAAATGCTGTAAGGATAGTTTCTGCTACTTCGTTGATGGATTTTTTGATAAATTCTGTACTATCCGATACAATGGCAACCTGCACAGACTTAGGTAAATCAGCTTTGATTTGTGCCAATCTTTGATATACTTTGTCTGCAATTTCGATTTGATTGCTCCCAGGTTGTGGCACAATAGCTATCGCAACCGAAGGAATATTATCTCTTTTTAAAACCGTTCTTAGATTTTCCGCCCCTAATTCTGCTCGTCCAATATCACTAAATTTGATAATATTTTCTCCGTCTTGTTTGATAATTAAGTTATTAAATTCTTCTGCTGACGACAAACGGCTCAATGTTCTGATAGATAATTCTGTTTTTGTGCCTTCTATTCTGCCTGCGGGCAATTCCACATTTTGGCGCAACAAAGCACTTCGCACATCTAAAGGCGTAAGATTATAAGCCGAAAGTTTGAGCGGGTCAATCCAAAGTCGCATCGAAAAATCTTTTGCACCCCACACAAAAATCTCACTTACGCCATTGATAGTTTGTAATTTTTCTTTGAATTGTCTTCGAGCAATATCTGTCAATTCTAATAAACTTTTCGAATCACTTCTAATATTCAAAACCACAATCGGATTGGCATTGGCATCGGCTTTGGCAACGATTGGTTTTTCGGCATCAGTGGGTAAATTACCAACGGCTTGCGAAACTTTATCACGCACATCTCCTGCGGCATCTTCGATATTGGTCTCCAAAGTGAACTCAACTGTGATAGTACTTCGCCCATCTCTGCTGGTAGAGGTCAAGGTTCTGATGCCCGCTATACCACTAATTGCTTCTTCGAGTGGCTCTGTGATTTGTGATTCGATGACATCTGCATTTGCGCCTGTATAACTTGTGCTGACCGTTACGATAGGTGGATCCACGCTTGGATATTCTCTTATTCCTAAAAATAAAAAACCAACTGCTCCAAAAATCATAATAACAATCGATAAAACCCAAGTCAAAACAGGGCGAGAAATACTGGTTTGTGATAAACTACTCATTGATTTGAAATAATATTTTGGTTATACAAAATCATTTATTTTCTCTACAAAGGTATTTTATTTTTATTCAAAATAGAAATAATTAACAAAAATATAAGGAAACAAAGCATAAATCATAACATAAGTGTCACTTTATCTTAGTTAATAAGGATTATTTGTACTTTGACCTACCATCTTTTCAATGATAGTTATCAAAATAAAATATGTATTAATTTTTCTAATTTTTAGGTAGTGTCACAAATTCGTTGCAAAAAAAAATTTGTAAATTTAAAAGAACAACAGTTATGAAAATATTTCTGATTTATAGTAGAAAAAATATGAAATTTATTGATGATGTATTTTTTACGAAAAATAAAAATAAAGTTACAACGAATTTGGGACAGCACCTATTTTTTTCAAATTGATAATTTTATCTATATTTTTTAAATAAATGGTTATCTATGGTAGAATAAAATTAGCCCAGCAATAATTTCCCATGAATCCAAAAAATCAAAGAAAAATTATTAAAAATATGATAATGAACAAGGATTTTCACATTTTTTAAAAAACTTTGGAAACTTTTAAACTTTTTATAGTTTCCTATGGTTATATATACATAATTACAAATTGAAAATAAAAAAGATAAAACGCTCAGAACAAGAATGCTAATCAAAATTAAAAAAAATGGAAGAATTAAAATTAAAAATACTAACAGCCGCAGAAAATTTATTTCGAAAATTTGGAACAAGAAGTATTACAATGGACGAGATAGCCTCTAATTTAGGTATTTCAAAAAAAACAATTTATCAAACATTCAAAGATAAAAATGAAATTATTTTTGATATGATGAAAAAACATAGCCAATACGAAAATGAAATACTCAATAAAGCAGGCGAAAATGTGCAAGATGCCTTAGAAGAAGTATCACGCATTTCTCAATATATGATTACAGAACTCAAAAATTTAAACCCAAATTTTATTTATGATTTAAGAAAATATCATAGAGAAGCGTGGGATTCGTATCAAAAAGTAAGACAAACAATGATGGTAGAAAAAATTAGCGTCAATATACAAAGAGGTATGCAAGAAGGTTTGTATATGGCTGATTTGAACATTGAAATTTTGGTGAGAATGAGATTGGGGCATTTTCTGCTTATTTTAAACGAAGAAATTTTTCCTGCTGATAAATTTTCATTGTTAGAATTACATCTATTTTTTCTTGACCATTTTTTAAGGGGAATTGTTACGCCGTTAGGTTTGGAAAAATATTTATTATACAAAAAAAATAATCTATCTAAAACATAAATAATCAATATGAAAAAAATATTGCTCGTAAATTTAGTTTTTTCTCTCTTTTTTGTCAATTTGTTATATGCACAAGTTGATTCAACTAATAATTTTGTTGTCAATGACAATACACCTAATATCGAAACATACGATTTGAATGGTTGTTTAAAATTTGCTTTACAAAATTCTGAATCAGTAAAAAAAGGAAAATATAATATTTTATCTGCCAAAGCAGATGTAGGAGAAAGGTTGTCAGTAGGTTTGCCACAAATTGGTGCAGGCATAACTTTTACAGATAATTTTGATATTCGTAAAACAATTTTACCGCCATTTTCACCCCCTTTTAATCCAAGTCCTCAAAGAGCAGTATTAGCTTTTGGGGCAAAATATAATGGCGATGCTAATATCGGAATTAGTCAATTACTGTTCGATTTTTCTTATCTTTTGGGCGTGAGAGCAGCACGTATGTATGCTAATCTGACCGAAAAACAATTAGATTTAAGCAAAATAGAGGTGGTTGCTAACGTTACCAAAGCCTATTATGGCGCATTAGTCAATGAAGAAAGGTTAAATTTATTAGACTTAAATTTAATTCGATTAGATACACTTTTGAGCAATACGAACGCTTTATATAAAAGTGGTTTGGTAGAAAAAATTGATGTAATGCGTTTGGAAGTTTCACGTAATAATTTCAAAACCGAAAGAGAAAAACTAATCTATTTACAATCTTTATCAAAAGCAATTTTAAAGTATCAAATGGGTATGAAAATGAACGATTCTTTGACTTTAAAAGGTACATTAAGAGAAATTAAGATGAGTTTGGCAGAAGTAAATCAAGAAAATAATTTTGATTTTAAGTCGAGAGTTGAATACGAAATTTTGAAAACAACCAAAGATTTGCAACAAATGAATTTGCGTTATACGCGTTCTTTGTATTTGCCAAGTTTAAGAGCAAATGCGGCTTTGGGATACAATACGGGTACATCTACCGCAGGAGATTATTTTAGATTTAGACAAAATTGGGTGAGTTATGGCGTGTATAATATCAGTTTGAATATTCCTATTTTTGATGGCAGACGCAAAAAATTTGCTATGGATAAAGTTAGAATTGAAATGATAAAAGCAGAAGAAGACATCAAGTTTTTTGCTCGAACCGCAGAATTTCAAGCAGAACAAAGTAAAATTGCTATTATGACCGCTATGAAAGACCTCGATATTCAATCTAAAAATATGGAATTAGCCCAAGAAATTGAAAAAGTAGCGAAAGCAAAATATCAAAACGGAACAGGGGCAAGTTTGGAAATTATCAACGCTCAAGCCTCTTTCAAAGAAGCAGAAAATAATTATTATGTCGCAATCTATAATGCCATTATTGCAAAAGTAGATTGGGACAGAGCAGCAGGGAAATTAAAAGTAACTGAATAACTTTTTAATCTTATTTTCAAAATTTGGTATTTAATGAAACAATAAATAAAAATATAAATTCTTGGAAAATTATTGTGGAGCTAATTTTGTCCTAATATGAATAAGCATTTGCTTTCAAAATATACAAACATATCAAGTGGAGAAACGCAGAGAATTCGGCTAAGACAAACAATTGAATTATATATTATCCTCCAGATAAATCTGGAGGAAATTCAAAAAAAACATTTTCCACACAAATTTTCTAAAAACCAAAATATATTATACCCAATGAAATCTTATTTATTTACACATACAAAACATAGCAGTTAACGCCCACATTTTGTATGTGTGTATTTTTCCAAAAATAAAAGGTCAATTTATTAATGTTTTGAGTAACTTATTTTTTAGATGCTCTCTCACTTATTTACCACACTTTTAATTACAATAACAAAATTTTATAAAAGGAATTTTGTGCTATTTTTTGATTGAGTCAATATATTTTAATTTTTTAACATTCACAAACTTTTATTTGATGTTTAATTTTCATATTTCGCCAATAAGCAACCAACAAACTCATTCCACCTAAAAAGGAAAATATAGTTTCTGATTTTTCGAGAATATGACCTGTCATAATAAAAATAAAACCTAATGCTGCCCACAATAAAGGCTCATAATTTTTATGTTTTTTATAATAATCTGTTCCTAAAATCCAAATCGCTAATAAAAAACTACCACCCAATAAAAAAAACTCTATTCCTTCGTGAAACCAATCTATTCCCAAAAGAGGAAAAAATGTAATTAAAAAAGGCAAACTGATGCAATGAATCGCACACGCAACAGATAAAGAAACACCTAATTTTTCAGTCTTTAACATATTCTATTTAATTTTAATGCAAAGTTAAAACATTTTTGCAACAAAATTGCAAAAACTTTAATTTTTTTTTTTTGAAACAAAAATATTATTTTTTTTGTTTTGCTATTGGTACTTTTTATTTTTTTTGAGTTATTACAAAATATATTATGCAACTTTACGAAAAAACGACTTTTGGTTGTAGTGAATTGATTACAAAATATTACAGCACATCTTTTACGATGGGCATCAAAACATTACATAAAAAATATCACCCAGCTATTTATGCAATTTATGGTTTTGTAAGATATGCCGATGAAATTGTGGACACTTTTCATACACACGACAAAGCAAATCTTTTAGAAAGATTTAAAAAAGATACGTATCAAGCTATCGAAGAAAAAATTAGTTTAAATCCTGTTTTACATTCTTTTCAAAAAACTGTCAATGATTTTCGTATCGAACACGAATTGATTGAAGCATTTTTATATAGTATGGAATTGGATTTACACAAAGCAAATTATAATCAAGAAGGATACGAAGAATACATTTATGGCTCGGCAGAAGTGGTTGGTTTGATGTGTTTGCGGGTTTTTTGTGAAGGAAATGAGGAAGAATATCAAAAATTGAAATTGCCTGCCAAAAGTTTGGGAGCAGCATTTCAGAAAGTAAATTTTTTGAGAGATATGAAAAGTGATTTTGATGAACGCGGACGTGTTTATTTTCCTCAAATTGATTTTAATTTATTTGATGAAAAAGCAAAAAAAGCAGTAGAAGCTGATATTCAAAAAGATTTTGATGATGCGTATCAAGGCATTATCAAATTACCAAAAGGAGCAAAAATGGGTGTTTATTTGGCGTTTATTTACTACAAAAAATTATTTCAAAAAATAAAAAAACTATCTCCAAAAACTATTTTAAGCGAAAGAATTAGAATTCCTGATAGTAGAAAATTTACTTTATTGTTGCAAACCTACCTTAAATATAAATGGCAATCTTGGTAGATATTAAAAAAACATTCCAAAAATAAAAATTATTTTTGGAATGTTTTTTTGCTAATTTCTTATCTTTTTAAAGAATACTTTCTTCTAAAGTTTTGATTTTTGCTTCTGCATCGGCTAATTTTTTTCTTTCCATTTCAATTACTTCTGGTTTCGCATTTTGCACAAATTTTTCGTTTTGTAGTTTTTTCAAAATACTTTCCTTAAAACCTTTGGCATATTCTAAATCTTTCAAAAGTTGTGTTTTTGAATCAGATAAATCATTGTCATTTTCTTGAAAAGGAATAAAAAATTCATAATTTTTGATGACAAAACTAAATGCTTTTGCAGGCTTTTCTTCTGAAAATTTGATACTCGATACGTTTGCCAAACGCAAAATATATTGCGTAAAATTACTAAAATCATTGTCATTTTTTGATTTTATTTGCAAATCTAAGGCATCTCTTGTGGGCGAAAGTCCTTTTTTATTTCTAAAATTACGGACATTGATAATTACTTCGAAAGCAAGTTGTGCTTCTTCGATGATATTTTCGTTTTCAATTTCTTGTATTATTGGATATTGAGCCATACAAATACTTTCACCTTCTTTTCTTGGTTTGATATTTTGCCAAAGTTCTTCGGTAACAAAAGGCATAAATGGGTGCAAAATTGTCAATAATTTTTCAAAAATATCCAAAGTTTTTCGATACGTTTCTGCATCAATAATATTATTTCCTATGGGTTTTATCATTTCCAAATACCAAGAACAATAGTCGTCCCAAAATACATTATATAAATCGTTTAAAGCCTCTGACAAACGATATTTACTCGTATTTTCTTCTATCGAAATCAATAATTTATTCAATTTTGTTTCCATAAACTCAACCGATTTTTGATGTTTAAAAGCATCAGTCGAACTAATTTCCCAGCCTTGCAATAATCTAAAAGAATTCCAAATTTTATTATTAAAATTGCGTCCTTGTTCGCATAACTTAGAATTATGAGAATTTGGGTCATTCACAAACGCCTCAACATCTTCTTTTTTCTGTGATTTGGGAACATCAGTATCAAACAACAAATCATTGCCCGCCGCACTACTTCTCAACAAACCAAACCTCACGCCATCTGCTCCATAAATATCAATCAAACGCAATGCATCGGGAGAATTTCCCAATGATTTTGACATTTTTCTGCCCAATTTATCCCGAATTAAACCTGTAAAATAAACATCTTTGAAAGGTAATTTGCCCGTAAATTCATAACCTGCCATTACCATTCTTGCTACCCAAAAGAAAATAATATCAAAACCTGTTACCAACGTAGAAGTCGGATAATAATATTGAAAATCTTTTGTATTTTTAAAACCATCAAAAACAGAAATAGGCCACAACCAAGAACTCGCCCAAGTATCCAAAACATCTTCATCTTGTCTTAAATCTTTTTGGGTGATTGATGGATTTTTTGTTTGCGCTTTTTCTAAGGCTTTGTCTATATTTTCGGCTACTACAAAACTTCCATCGGGCAAATAATACGCAGGAATACGTTGTCCCCACCAAAGTTGGCGAGAAAGACACCAATCTTTGAGGTTTTCCATCCAACTTCGGTACATATTTTTGAACTTGGCAGGGTGAAATTGTACGGTATCATTCATCACATTTTCCAACGCAGGTTTAGCGATTTCTTCCATTTTCATAAACCATTGTGTAGAAAGTTTTGGCTCAATAACCGCTCCTGTGCGTTCAGAAGTACCTACTTGATTTTTATAGTCTTCTTCTTTTTCTAATAAATCAATTTCTTTGAGTTCTTTAACAATTTGTTTTCGAGCAATAAATCGTTCCACGCCTACATATTTAGGTACGCCACACGCCTGCGAGAGCGTGCCATCATCTGCAATCGTATCAATGACTTCCAAATTATGTTTTAATCCAATTTGATAATCGTTAATATCGTGTGCGGGAGTAATTTTTAAAATTCCTGTCCCAAAATCTTTTTCTACATATTCATCAAAAATAATCGGTACTTCACGATTGATAATCGGAACAATTACTTTTTTGCCTTTCAAATGTTGATAACGTTCATCATTTGGATTGGCACAAACCGCCGTATCGCCAAAAATAGTTTCAGGACGAACTGTGGCAATGGTTAAATAATCATTTGTACCAACTATTTTATATTTTAGGTAATAAAATTTTCCGTTATTTTCTTTAAAAATTACTTCTTCATCAGAGAGAGCCGTTTTCCCAACAGGATCCCAATTGACCATTCTAATTCCTCTATAAATATATCCTTTTTCGTATAATTGTACAAAAGATTGCGTTACAGCCTCGCTCAAATCATCTTCCATCGTAAAACGAGTTCGACTCCAATCACAAGATGCCCCTAATTTTTGTAATTGATGTAAAATAATTCCGCCATATTTATCTTTCCATTCGAAAGCATATTTTAAAAATTCTTCTCTTGAAATATCTTTTTTTTCAATGCCTTTTTCTTTCAACATTTGCACCACTTTTGCTTCTGTGGCAATAGAAGCGTGGTCAGTTCCCGGCACCCAACACGCATTTTTTCCTTTCATTCGAGCAGTACGAATCAATACATCTTGAATGGTATTGTTCAATAAATGTCCCATGTGTAATATCCCTGTAACATTGGGCGGAGGAATTACGATAGCATAAGGCTCGCGATGGTCAGGTTTTGATTCAAAAAATTTGTGTTTGAGCCAATATTCATACCATTTTTGTTCTGTATCAGCTGGATTGTATGTTTTAGAAATTTCCATTTTTTTGCAAATATTTTTTTGCAAATGTATAGTTTTTTTCGTTCTTTCGCAAAAATATGTGATTATTTTATTTTTATGGAAGAGTTTTTAGTTTTTGGGAAGTTGTATAGAATTGTTTTTAGCGTGTTATTTTTGGATAGAAATGAAATTTATCTTATTTATTTTGAAATATAAAAAGTTATAAAATTTTGGCTAGAGCCAATTATTCAATTATATATTATCCTCCAGATAAATCTGGAGGCAATTCAAGATACAATTTAAAAAAAATAGAAAATATATATTTATTTTTTCTTTTTCTTTTTATTGGTTTTATTATATTTTTCCAATACATAAATAAATCTTTCAGCGTCCATAAAACCTTCCTCTTTTCCTACTAATTTTCCTTCTGCATTAAAAACCAAAAAAGTAGGATAAGCCTCTACGCCATATTTTTGGCTAATGGTTTCCCCTTCGCCCTTTTCTGCGTCAAGTTTATAAGAAATAAAATTTTCAGAGGTAAAAGTACCTACTTCTGCATCAGCAAAAGTTTGCTTTGCCATCATTTTACAAGGTGCGCACCAAGTTGTATATACATCAACCCAAAAAGGTTTTTTTTGTGCCTTGGCTTTGGCTAATAACTGTTCCCAAGTTCCATCAAAAAAAGTTACGCCTGCTGAAACTGCTTTTTTTTGTGCCAATAAATTTGAAACCATCAATATTGCCAAAATCTGTATTAAAAATATTTTTTTCATTGTATTGTCTTTTAAATTTGAATAATATAAGCAAAATTACTTAATTTTGCCCGCTTTATAATTAAACGTACAAAATTACAAAATAATGACAAATATAATGAAAAATATTTTATTTTATTTTTTGGTTTATTTTATTTTTTCTTTTCATTCTATTTGTTTTGGGCAAGAATTAACAAAAAAAGAAAAAAAGATGTTAAAAAAAGAAATCAAAGCGTGGAAAAAAAATTTGGAAGGCTTTAAAATGTTTTTAGAAACACAAAAAAAAATAAAAGAAGAAAAAATAACTCAATCTCAAGAGGACAAAGAAAAAATAAAAAATGATACCTCTTTTTATCATAAAGTTTTGATTACTTTTGATGATTTTGCTGATTTAGCAGATAGAAAACAATTTATTTTAGATTCTTTATTAGAAATAAAAGAATATTTGGATAAAAAAATCACGCATAAAAAAAGAAATATAAGTTTTAAAATTCAAATTGCAGCATTAAAAAATCACCCCATAGATAAATTTAAAAATTTACAACCTTATTTTACGATTATCAAAACAAAAAATAAAAAAGATTTGAATAAATATTTGATTGGAAATTTTAAAAGTTATCACGAAGCGATTGCTTTTTTAAGATTGTTAGAAACCAAAGATATAGAAATGAAAGGCACTATTGTTGGTTTTAAAGGCAATAAAGAAGTAAAAAAATTGGCTTTTTTTCAAGATTGATGTCAAAATATCTAATCCTTTTAAAAAAATATCAATAAAAAAATTGGTTATCTACCAAAAAATAATTAACTTTGTTTCAAAATAATATCAAAAAAAATTAAATTAATACTATGAAAAACCCATTTTTTCTTTCCTTTTTTTTATTTTTCATCATAATAAACGATTCGTTTTGTTCCTCAAAAAGTAACTTTAATGCTGTTGTTCAGGACACTATTTATTTAAAAAATGGTCAAAAAATTGCCGTAAAAGTAATAGAAATGAATAGTAAAATTATTCGTTATTCTCGTGAAAAATTAGATAAATTTTTTTCAATGGATTTATACTTAAAATTAATTGGTTTTGTTTTTTTTATCTATAAAAAATACAATATCTTTGCATATGGAAATAATAGAAGAAGATTTATCTCGTTTGAGGAAGTTACAAAAGTCTGAAAAAGACAAAAG
>JAAFJG010000053.1 GCA_013298075.1 Cytophagales bacterium
AATGCCTAATATAGCCAAAGAAGCCTATCAGCGTTTTGTTGAAAATCGTAGAATTGAATTAGCCGTAACCGAAACTGCCAAAGATGAGGGATTTGAAGAGGGTATAAAACAAGGCGTAAAACAAGGTGAGGAAATTGGAGTGGTTAAAGAAAAGGAAATCAGAATTTTAAAAGCCATTTCAAAAGGTATGAAAATCGAAGAAGTTGCCGAACTTTTTGATGTAAATATTGAATATGTGAAAGAAATTACTGGAAAAAATAAATAATACTCATTAAATTTTTAAATGAAAAAAGTAACAGGAATTGGTGGCGTTTTTTTTAAATGTAAAGACTCCAAAAAAATAACAGAATGGTACAAAACGCATCTCGGTTTGGATACCAATGAATATGGAGCAACTTTTGAATGGAGAGAAGAATCTGAGCCAACCAAAAAAGGTTCTACGCAATGGAGTCCTTTTGATGAAAAAACAGACTATTTCAATCCTTCTACCAAAGATTTTATGATTAATTATAGAGTTGAAAAATTGGAAATATTAGTCGAACAACTCAAAAAAGAAGGCGTAACGATAGTAGATGAAATCGAAACTTTCGACTATGGTAAATTTATTCATATTCTTGATGGCGAAGGAAATAAAATCGAATTATGGGAGCCAAGTGAAAATAAGGAATAAAAATAAAATAAAAAATTTCAAAAATTTGGACAAAATTTGTATGAATTAAGTCCAAATTTCTGAAAAATAAATAAGACAAAAACTATTTTTATAAATGAATTACTTCGCCATAAGCCGCCGCTGCAGCCTCCATAATTGCTTCAGACATCGTTGGGTGTGGGTGAATTGATTTGATAATTTCGTGTCCTGTTGTTTCTAATTTACGAGCAACTACTACTTCTGCAATCATTTCTGTAACATTCGCACCAATCATGTGCGCTCCTAACCACTCGCCATATTTTGCATCAAAAATTACTTTTACAAAACCATCTTTTACGCCTGCAGCACTTGCTTTTCCAGAGGCAGAAAAAGGAAATTTACCTACTTTTATTTCATATCCTAATTCTTTGGCTTTCTTTTCGGTCAAACCAACAGAAGCAATTTCGGGTTGGCAATACGTACAACCGGGTACATTTCCATAATCCAAAGGTTGTGGATGATGCCCCGCAATTTTTTCTACACAAATAATTCCTTCAGCAGACGCTACATGAGCCAACGCAGGACCTGAAGTAATATCTCCAATCGCAAATACATTTGGAATGTTTGTTTTATAATATTGATCTACCAAAACTTTGCCTTTATCAGTTGTTACGCCTACTTCTTCTAAACCAATTCCCTCGAGATTTGTCGTTACGCCCACCGCAGAAAGTACCACATCACAAACCAAAGTCTGTTCGCCTGTGGGAGTTTTTACTTTTACTTCGCATTTTTCTTTTGACGTATCTACTGCCAATACTTCAGAATTAGTCATAATTGTCATTCCTGCTTTTTTATACGATTTTTCTAATTGTTTAGAAATTTCTTCGTCTTCTACAGGAACAATATTTGGTAAAAATTCCACAATCGTAACTTTTGTGCCAATAGAATTATAAAAATAAGCAAACTCGACTCCTATCGCACCAGAGCCAACAATGACCATCGACTCAGGTTGTTTTTCTAAGACCATTGCTTTTCTATATCCAATAATTTTTTGGTTATCAATTTTGAGTGCGGGCAATTCTCTCGCACGCCCACCTGTAGCCAAAATGGTATTTTCAGCACTATACAAAGTTTTTACGCCTTTTTCATCAGTAACTTCTACTTGTTTATTTTTGGCTAATTTTCCATGTCCAAGAATTACATCAATTTTATTTTTTTTGAACAAAAAATTAATTCCTTTGCTCATACCATTGGCAACGCCTCTGCTTCTTTCTACCATTGCTTTAAAATCAGCGGTTGGTGCTTCGACTTGAATGCCATAGTCTTTGGCGTGTTGTATATAATCAAAAACTTGCGCACTTTTGAGCAATGCTTTTGTGGGGATACAGCCCCAATTCAAACAAATTCCACCTAATTCTTCTTTTTCAACTACTGCGGTTTTCAGCCCTAATTGTGAGGCACGAATAGCGGCTACATATCCACCAGGTCCGCTTCCAATCACAATTACATCATATTTTTCAGCCATATTATTTATTCAATTTTTTAAAATTTTACAAAAGTAAGCGTTGTTTTTTAAAATAACAAACACTTTTCATATTATTTTCATATAAAAAATACCCTTTCTCAAAATTGAAAAAGGGCATTATTAAATTTACTCTTTTATGATTTTTTGCAGATGTACTTTTTTATCAGTTTTTATTTGCAAAATGTATGAAGAATTGGGTAAATTTTGGAAGCTACGGACTATTTTTTGTTGGTTTATGCTTACCACCTATCACAATTTCAGCCGTAATTTTTTTAATATTAGCTTTCATCTATAAAGCAGCCACACCCGGCAGTATTTTTCCTTCCATATACTCTAACAATGCTCCTCCGCCTGTCGATACATACGATACTTTTTCACCATAACCCAAACTATTGACAGCCGCAGCAGAATCGCCACCTCCAATCAATGAAAAACCACCTTTTTCAGTTGCTTCTACTACTGCTTGTGCAATGGCATTTGTACCTTTGGCAAAATTTGACATTTCAAATACGCCTGCAGGTCCATTCCAAAGAATTGTTTTTGATTTTTTGATAACTTCCGAAAATTGTGCAATGGCTTTATCAGCAATATCTAAGCCCATAAATCCATCAGGAATGTTCATATTATCCGAAATTTGTGTGTTGGCATTGTTGTCAAAAGCATCAGCCACCAACGAATCAATCGGCAAAAGTAAGTTTACGCCTTTGGTTTTTGCCTTTTCAATCAATGTTTTTGCCAATTCTAATCTGTCTTCTTCTACCAATGATTTTCCAATTTTTCCGCCCATTGCTTTGAAAAAAGTATAAGCCATACCGCCCGCAATCAATAAATTATCTACTTTATCTAATAATTGTTCAATAACCAAAATTTTATCAGAAATTTTAGCGCCACCCATAATCGCAGTAAATGGTTTTTGAGGATTTGAAAGCACTTTTTGAGCGTTGTCTAATTCGGCGTGCATCACAAAACCTGCACATTTATCCGTATGAAATTCAGCCATAATAGCCGTAGAAGCATGCGCCCTATGGGCTGTTCCGAAAGCATCATTGACATAAATATCACCTAATTTTGCTAATTTTTCAGCAAAATCTCTGTCGCCTTTTTCTTCTTCTTTATAAAAACGCAAATTTTCTAACAATAAAACCTCGCCATTTTGTAGGTTTTTGGCTATCTCTGCGGTTTCATCTCCAATACAATCTTTGGCAAATTTTACATTTACCTTTAATTTTGTAGATAAATCTTTGACTAAGTGTTGTAAAGAAAATTTTTCTTCGTATCCACCTTTTGGTCTTCCTAAATGCGACATTAAAATAACACTTCCGCCATCTTTCAAAATTTTGTTAATTGTAGGCAAGGCTGCGTCTATGCGTGTAGCGTCTGTGATTTGGTACGTATTGTCCAAAGGAACATTAAAATCGACTCTGATAACGGCTTTTCGGTTTTTGAAATTAAAATCGTTGATAGTTTTCATTTTATTTTTTTATGTTTATGTTTTATTTTTCTAATAGTTTTTTTTAAAATGATAAATATTTTTAGCACGCGGATAACGCGGAGTTTACGGATAGAAACGGATAAATACAAAAGAATATTACATCTATTTCTTGGCATATTTTTAATTTATCCATTTTTTTAATCGATTAATTGTGTTTCTAAAATATGTTTAAAATTTCGTAAAAGGGCTATAATTTGCCATAAATCCTCTTTATCTGTGCAATCATACGACTTCGAAATGCAATAATTTTTATTTTCCATCACAAAAAAATCCCATAATTTTCCTGTAATTGTGCAACCATACAAAGGTTTTTTATTTTGATTATGTGCTTGTGCAATCAAAAATCCTTCTAATAATTGTGGGACAGGATCACCACTTGGGTCTTTCATTTTTTTGTATTCCTGAAAATAAAAATAAGGCGTTTTAGGCTTATCCAAAATACCTTTAGCAATCATAAAATCAGGTTTTGCGTATAAATAATAGCCATCAATCACTTCAAATAGTTCTCTTTCTGCATAAGTTTTATACAAATGATTGTCATTTAAAAGTCCCAAACGTATCACAAAACAGATAAATTTTGTTTTTAATTCTTCTTCATTCCAACCTTCAATGCCATTTTTTGCTTCATTCCAAATAATATCCAAAAAAACTTCTTCGTATTGCTCAAAAATAGGTTTTTTGATAGTAGTCCATTTTTTCATCAATGCACTTCCATCGTTTCCTACTAATCTATTTAACTGAAAAAAATCAATTAAATCAGCCTCAGAATATTTGATTTCTTTTTTTTGTTTTTTTGTCATTCTATTTTATCATTTTCAAAATTGTTTTTGTTATATTTAATAATGATAAAACAATTATGATGTTTAAAAATACTTGCAAATTTAATGATTTGTTTTTGAAAGAGCAAATAAAATGATGAAAATGAGGTTTTTTTTTCTGTATTTTTATTTTTATTTTGATGGATAAATAGTAAAAAATTACGAACAAATCTATAATAAAAATAAAATTACGTTTTTTTCGTTTTTATTTAAAAATATTTGTGGTTTATATTTATTTTTTATAATTTTGTGCAAAAATAATGCTAATAACTAAAACTAAATGAGCAATAAAAATAAAAATTCAAATCTAATTTATTATGGTACAAAAATAAATACCCCAGAATTAGAGCAATTTATAACACACGTCATAGAAACAAATCAAATTTTAGAGAAAAATAATTTAAGAAAAAACGCTGTTTGTATTTGGGGAGAACACGGAATTGGTAAAACACAAACGATTGAGAAATTTGCTCAAGAAAATAATTTTAAATTTGCTTATATTGCCCCCGCACAATTTGAAGAAATGGGTGATTTGTTAGGAATGCCACAAATTCAAAACGAAAATAATAACAAAGTAACCGCTTTTGTTACGCCTGAATGGGTGCCAAGAGAAGAAGGACCTGGGATTTTATTGATTGATGATGCCAATAGAGCAGACGACCGTATTTTGAGGGGAATTATGCAATTATTACAAAATTATGAATTAGTAAGTTGGAGTTTGCCAAAAAAATGGCATATTATTTTGACGGCTAATCCTGATGGCGGAGATTATTCGGTTACGCCTATGGATTTTGCGATGCTGACTCGAATGCTACATATAACCCTTACTTTTGATGTAAAAGCATGGGCAAAATGGGCTGAAAATAACGATATTGATGCAAGAGGAATTAATTTTGTGCTTTCTTATCCTGAAATTATTACAGGAGAAAGAACCACTCCACGCACATTGGTACAATTTTTAGATAATATTAAACGTATTTCTGACCTCAAAAAAGAATTACCTTTGGTAAAAATGTTGGCTGATGCGTGTTTGGATTCAAATACTGTGGCGGCTTTTATAGCGTTTGTCAATCAAGATTTGAGTAAATTAATTTCTCCTGAAGAAATATTAAATACCAAAGATAAAAAAGAATTTGAAACAAATGTATATGAAAAAATTAAAAAAGTAGTAGATAAAGAAACAAAAAGATTAGATATTCTTTCTGTGATTTGTACTCGACTTTCTAATTATGTAACGGTAAAAAATCGTAAACTTAAAAAAAATGAATTAGAAAACTTAAAACTTTTTTTGTTGATGGATTTTATGCCCAATGATATGCGATTGATAATGGCACAAGAATTTTCTGCTCATCAAAATACCAAAGAAATTATGTCTGATATAAACATAGGTAAATTATTATTGGGAAAAATGTAAAAAAATAGTATCGAAACATATTTCAATTATCATATTTGCTCAAAAATCAAAACCATATTATACCAAAATAGATATGATTTTTAGGATTTATTATCCAAGATTTATATTATTCGAGTATATTAAAATAAATTTCCACAAAAATAATAAAATAAATAACAACTATTTCAAAACAATAAAAATATGTCTTGGTTCAATAGAGAAGAAAAAAATATCAAAACACAAACCACAGAAAAAAAGGAAACTCCTGATGGTTTATGGTATCAATGTCCTTCTTGTAAGTATGTAATGACTACAAGAGAACATAAAGTTAATCATTCTGTTTGTAGTTCTTGCGGACATCATGAAAGAATTAGTGCAGCCGATTATTTTGCTGTTTTATTTGATGATAATACTTTTACAGAATTAGATGCAAATATGTCATCGGGCGATCCGCTTACTTTTACAGATTCAAAAGCATATCCAAAAAGAATTGTAGCAACACAAGCAAATACTGGATTAAAAGACGCTTTGAGAACGGCTCACGGAAAAATGAACGGCATAGAAATTACGGTTTCGTGTATGGATTTTAGTTTTATTGGAGGCTCGATGGGTTCGGTGGTAGGCGAAAAAATTGCACGAGGAATTGATAATGCTATCAAAATGCAAACTCCTTTTATTATGATTTCTCGCTCAGGCGGTGCGCGTATGCAGGAAGCAGGTTATTCATTGATGCAAATGGCAAAAACTTCGGCAAGATTGGCTCTTTTGGCAGAAGCAAAATTACCTTATATTTCTTTGATGACAGACCCAACTACTGGTGGCGTTTCGGCTTCTTATGCTATGTTAGGTGATTTTAATGTGGCTGAACCAAATGCTTTGATAGGTTTTGCAGGTCCGAGAGTTATTCGTGAAACGATTGGCAAAGATTTACCCAAAGGTTTTCAAACGTCTGAATATTTATTAGACCATGGTTTTTTAGATTTTATTGTCAAAAGAACTGAAGTAAAAACTAAATTTACACAGTTATTATCGATGTTAAAACCATAAAAGTAAACATATTTTTTAGAAAAATAAATAGCATAAAATTAAAGTTTATACTATTTATTTTTTCTTTTTTTGTGTATTTATCGCCAAAATATCAAACTAAAAAATCATTTTTTCTATTGGAATAACTAAAATCCCCTCTGCTCCTGCCAATTTAAGTTCATTGATAATTCCCCAAAAATCGTCTTCTTTGACCACAGAATGTAACGAACTCCAGCCTTCTATTGCCAAAGGCATAATCGTAGGACTTTTCATCACAGGTAAAATTTTACTGATTTTATCAATAGAATAATTGGGAACATTCATCAAAATATATTTATTATCTTTTGCTTTTTGGACTGATTCAATCCTAAATAATAATTCTGATAACGTTTTTTGTTTCAAATCATTCATTTTTGGGTGAGCAATCAAAACCGCTTCGGATTTCAAAACGACTTCCACTTCTTTTAATCCATTGCTCAATAACGTACTTCCCGAACTGACTAAATCACAAATTGCCTCTGCCAAACCAATGCTTGGCGCAATTTCAACCGAGCCACTAATCACGTGAATATCCGCTTGTATATTTTTTTCTGTTAAATATTTTCGTAAGATATTAGGATAAGATGTTGCAATACTTTTATTTTGTAAACTGTTTATATTTTCATATACAAAATCATTGCTAACTGCTAATGATAAACGACATTTTGAAAACCCCAATTTTTGAATAATATTCGTTTTTTCTCCCGTTTCTAACAATACATTTTCACCTACAAAACCTATATCAGCAATACCACTGCTCACATATTGCGGAATATCATCATCACGCAAAAATAAAAATTCGAGAGGAAAATTAAAAGCCTCACACTTTAATTTTCCTACCCCTTGACTAAAACTAACGCCACACTCTTTTATCAATTTTAAGCTATCTTCGCTCAATCTTCCTGATTTCTGAACGGCTAAACGCAATACATTTTCCATTTTTTACTTTATATTTTCTTTTTTTTGCAAAAGTAATCAAAAATAAATATGGTTAAAAAAAATCACAAAAAAACAATTAAAATTTCATTCGAAATAATAAAGAAAATCTATTTAAAATAATAATAAATAGAATAATAAGAAAAAATATTACATTATAAATTCCCAATTTAAAATTTATTTTTCCTATTTTAAAAAATATTATTATCGATAAGAAAATAAAAAAAGTATATTTTTACGATTAAATAATTCATAATCAATTACTTAATCATAAAAATATAAATATAAATAAATTTAGCACGTATTTTGATAAGTAATTATATAGTATTTTTTTTATTTACTTTTTACTTAAATCTTACATATATACATATATTTAAAAAAATATCACACATAACTATGAAAAAAATAATTTTTAGTCTCTTTTTAGTTTTTATAAATGTATATGTTAGTGTTGGACAAACAACTAACATCAGTGGGCAAATCAATAGTTTTGCCAGAGTAACATCTATTACTACTAATACTATTACGATTGATAATATCGCATTAGCAACTTCCCCAGCAGGAGCAACCGTAGCAGGCGAGTTTAGGGCAAATAAAAAATTAATGATTATTCAAATGAAAGGAGCATCTATTACTACTACAAATGATAGTAATTTTGGAAATATTACCAACCTGAATAGTGCGGGAAATTATGAATTGATTAGTATAGCAAGTATCGTTGGAAGTTCAGCACCTTATACAATTACTTGTAAAACTAATTTTTTAAGAGCATATAATATAAATGGAAGTGTTCAGATTATTTCTGTGCCACAATATGTCAATGCAAATGTGAACGCAAATATTACAACTATCAACTGGGACGCAACATTGGGACGTGGTGGGGTAATTAGTTTTGAAGCAAAAAATATATTGACAATAGGGGCAAGTATTACTGCAAGTGGTAATGGTTTTTCAGGGGGGATTCCAAACGTAACAGGTGGTGGTGGAAATCTTAACTCTTTTACATATCGTTCTGGAAGTACAGATAATAGTTGTAGCACACAATATCCTGCTGCTAAAGGAGAAGGAATTGCTGATTATGCTTTTAATAGCATTGCAGGACTTAATTTTGGGCGCGGTAATATATCAAATGGTGGTGGGGGGGGTAACGAACATAACGCTGGCGGTGGTGGTGGTAGTAATTTTAGTATGGGTGGAAGTGGGGGAGATGGTTGGCTTGGTGCAGGGGCGTGTTCAGGTGGTACAGATACAGGTGCAGGTATTAAAGGCTTGGCGTTGAGTTATAATGTTGTTTCAAATAAAATTTTTATGGGTGGAGGCGCTGGGGCTGGACAACAAAATAATAATCTAGCAAACGCTGGAACAAATGGTGGTGGTATTATTTTGGTACGAGCAGGTACACTTACCGTCAACACAGGAAGCCCATCAACAAGAGGATTTTATGCCAATGGAACTAACAATGTGCCAAATGGTGGTAATGATGGAGGCGGAGGCGGAGGCGCTGGTGGTACTATTTTATTAGATGTTTTAACTTATAACCTAACTGCCACATTAAATATAAGTGCCAACGGTGGAAATGGAAGTAATGTAAACGACAATGGATCACACGGTGGCGGCGGTGGCGGTGGAATAGGTCCAATTTTATTAAAAAATGCTGTTCCTCCTGCACAAATTGCCAACGCAAATTTTGTAAGTACTCCTGGAATAGGTGGATTAAATTGTACAGATATAAGTTGTGTACGTACAGAAAGTGGTGGTAATAGTCCAACAGGTTCACCAATAATTACAGGTTGGGTCGTGCCGGGTGATATTACTGCTTTGCCTATTTCTTTGGGCGATTTTAAAGCATATTGGTTAAATAATATAGTAAAAATTGATTGGACAACTATCACAGAAGTAAATGTAAATCGTTTCGAAATAGAAAGAGCAGATGCCTCTCTACAAAATATTAAAATAGTGGCACAAAAAACAGCCACAGGATTTAGTGCTACGTCTATTTCTTATGAAACAAAAGACGAAAATCCTATTTTTGCTTTGGCTTATTATAGATTAAAATCGGTTGATAATGATGGTAGTGTGCAATATTCTAATTGGGTGGTAGTCCAAAATAAAAAAATTTTAGAAGTCAAAATCTATCCAAATCCTACACAAGATTATGTAGTAGTGGAAGGAAGTGATAATTTAGACAAAGCAAAACTGATTTTATTGTCTATGACAGGGCAAATTGTCAAAGAAATGGAATTTTCAAAAGCAATTACTTTACAAGTCAATGATTTACCAAAAGGAACATATTTGATGAGAATAATTGGAACAATGCAAGTTTCACATCATAAAATTATAGTAGAATAAAATCAAAAGAAAATAATTAATGTTCTAACGTTTATGAAAGTTTTAAAACTCTCATAAACGTTTTTTGTTGTTTTTTTTATTTCGTTGAATTATTTTTAAAAAAAATTAAACAAAATAAAAAACATTTTTGTTTTATCAATAAAGATATAAAATTTATTTTTATTAAAAAGCACTTTTCTTTATTTTTATATGTTATCTATAAAACGAACATAAGTAAAATTTTGGTGAGTTTTTTCTTGGTAAGTTTTTTGTTTTTTTGACTATACGAACTAATATGTTTACTATTTTTTACTTTGTTTCAAATCACTCAATTAATTAATTTATGAAAAATATTCCCTCATCTTTGAACGGAAAAAATCTAAATGTAAATCACACTAAAAATGCTCATCATTTGGATACAGAACAAGACTTATACACTCAAGAGTTAGGCGATAATCATATCGGAGGTGCGTATAATACGCCTTTGCGTGATGATGCTTTTATAATGAATGATGACGAAAAAATTGAAAAAATAACCACTCATTTTGAGCAAATTATGCAAATTTTAGGATTAGATTTGAAAGATGACAGCCTAAAAGGTACGCCAAAACGAGTAGCAAAAATGTATGTAAAAGAAATTTTTAAAGGCTTAAATCCTGCTCAAAAGCCTGCTATTACTTTATTTGATAATAAATATCAATACAATCAAATGATTATCGAAAAAAATATTACGTTGTATTCTACTTGTGAACATCATTTTGTACCTATTATTGGCAAAGCTCACGTGGCGTATATTCCCAACGGAAAAGTCATCGGGCTTTCAAAAATAAATCGTTTAGTGCAATATTATGCACAACGTCCACAAGTCCAAGAACGCCTCAATAATCAAATTGGAGAAGCCTTAAAAGAGGCTTTGAATACGGAAGATGTAGCAGTAATAATTGATGCAGAGCATTTATGTGTGGCTTCGCGTGGCGTGCAAGACATTAGCAGTTCGACCATTACGGTTTTTTATTCGGGTAAATTCAACGATGAAAATACAAGAAATGAATTTTTAAAATTTTCAAAATAATTTCTTTTTCAAAATAATTTAAAAATAATACTAAAAATACCATATATTTTTGCGAATATATGGTATTTTTGCAAATAGTTTAAAACAAAATACAAAGAAAAAACGTATTGACTAAAACAAACTTAAAGAATCTAATCATATGAAAAATCTCATTTTTTTCTTCTTATTTTTAATATTGACTTCAAAAATCAATGCACAATCTGTGATGATTATCAAAGGTGATACTTTCGATTTAAAAAACCTCAATATAGAAAATGTAGATAGACTCAAAAGTAGATTAGATTTTATAGAAAAAGAAAAATCAGATTGGGTCAATAAAGCAGAAAAATTAGCTACAAAATCTATGGCTCGCTCCGCCAGAGAATTATTAGACGATGACGATAATGACAAAGATGAAGCCTTAAAACTTTCAAAAAGTATAAAAAGAGCCAAAACTATTACCATCAGCCCAAGAAAAAATAACGAAAATGCCGCAGAAACCAAAGCAGCCAATACCAATAAAAATAACGCAAATAATACAAATAAAGTTGCCGAAAATAATAATACAAGAAATAATAACACAAATAACAATAATAATAACGCAGTTGCTCCTCCTGAAGAAACTATTTTTGGAAACAATGATTTGGGCGAAAACGTTACCAATGAAGGACAAGACAAAGATTTAATGGAAGCAAATGTAAATATTGCCGTCAAAAATGCCGAAATTGAAACTTTAAGACAAGCACTAAATTATCAAACTACTGCCTTAGACCTCAAAAAAGCACAACAAAGAACTTATTATTTGATTAGCATAGCGGTTTTTTCGATTCTTTCTTTGGTAGCTTTTAATTTTTATAGACATAATAAAATTAGAAAAAAAGCGAACACACTTTTGGCAAAAGAAAAGGAATTAACTGAAATAGAAAGAAAAAAATCTGATGATTTATTGTTGAATATTTTACCTCTAAGCGTTGCACAAGAATTAAAAGAAAACGGAACCGCTGCCGTAAAATATTATGAAACTGCCACCGTTTTATTTACCGATTTTAAAGGTTTTACGAATGTCGCTGAAAAAATGACTCCCAATGAATTAGTAGAAGAATTAGGAAGTTGTTTTGCAAAATTTGATGAAATTGTAGGAAATCATAATTTAGAAAAAATAAAAACCATCGGAGATGCGTATATGTGCGCGGGTGGATTGCCTGAAGCAAACAAAGTAAATCCTTTTGATGCAGTATTGGCGGGCTTAGAAATGCAGGCTTTTATGGCGGAACAACACACAGCCAGAGCAAAAGAAGGCAAAGAATATTGGTATTGTAGATTGGGAATTAACTCGGGAGATTTGATTGCAGGCGTGATTGGAAAGAAAAAATTTGCATACGATATTTGGGGAGATACCGTAAATACAGCAAGCAGAATGGAAAGTTCGGGAGAAGTAGGCAAGGTAAATATTTCGCAAAATACGTATCAAATCGTCAAAGATTATTTTGAATGTGAGTATAGAGGCAAAGTTTCTGCCAAAGGAAAAGGAGAAATTGATATGTATTTTGTCAATCGATTAAAACCAAAATTTGCCAAAGATGAAGAAGGAATTGTTGCCAATGATTTGTTTTGGAAAAATATAAAAGGCATTGTTTAATACGAAATGTAATGTTAAAATATATCATTTTCTTGTTTTTATTTCTTTTATTTCAGACGATAAAAGCACAAGATTCTATTCCCAAAAAACAAGAAAATTATACTTATTTTATTATCCAAAAAATAAATTTCGAAGGCAATAAAAGAACCAAAGAAAGAATTATAACGCGTGAATTGGACATCAAACAAGGTGATACTTTATTGATTGAAAAATTAGACACAACGCTCAAACGCAATCAAATCAAAGTTTTTAATACTCGATTATTTGTTACAGCAGAAATAATTTTAGATACGCTAAATGTCCCAAAACCTTATGCCAATATCAAAATAAAACTACACGAAAGATGGTATATTTTTCCCATTCCGCTGTTCGAATTATCTGATAGAAATTTTAATGAATGGTGGACAACTTATAACAAAGATTTGAGTAGAATTAATTATGGAATGAATATTATTTGGGATAATTTTAGAGGTCGAAAAGAAAAAATAAATATACTCATTCAAGGCGGTTTTACCAATAAATTTAGTATTCAATATTCAATTCCTTACATCAATAAAGCACAAACTTGGGGTTTTGGTCTGTCTGCTTCTTATGCCGAAAATAAATCTATTGCCTATCAAACCAAAGACCACAAACTAAATTTTGTCAAAAATAATAATATTTTACGCCAACGTACACGTGCAGGCGTAGGTTTTTCGCATAGGCGAGGTTTTTATACGTTTCAAAATTTTGATTTACAATGGTCAAAAACTTGGGTAAATGATACGATTACTTTTCTAAATCCCAATTATTTTAGGAATGGAAATAGTACACAAAATTATTTTTCTTTGGGATATAGTTTTAGGTATGATTTACGAGATGTGCAGGCATATCCTTTGCGTGGACAAATTTTTAATTTTAATATCACCAAAAATGGTTTAGGAATTTTTAATGATATTTCACAAATCAATCAACTCAATTATTCTTTGCATTATGCGTATTATAAACCACTTTCTAAAAAATGGTTTTTAGATAATTCTATGAATGTATATCAATCTTATCAAACCTTTCAACCTTATTCGTTTGCGTCTGCTTTTGGATATGGCGAAAGCGTGATGCGTGGCTATGAATTGTTTGTAATTGATGGACAAGGCACTTTTGTCAATAGAAATTCTTTAAAATATGAATTATATACAGGCGTTAAAAAAATAAAATTTATCAAAGCAAGGCAATTTAATCAAGTACCGATGTCTGTTTATTTTGTACTTTTTTCAGATTTTGGATATGTGCAAGACAATCAATTTACACAATTAAATAAAACTTTGAATAATGTTTTTTTATATAGTTATGGAGGGGGAATAGATTTTTTTACTTCTCACAATGTGATTTTTAAACTATCTTATGCATATAATAGATTAGGAAATGGAGCGTTTTACTTAAATTTTAATGCTGACCTTTGATATAAAAATTACAGGTTAAACGCACCTAAAAAGGCACATTTTATGATTTTTTAAGTGATATTTATAATTTTTTAACCGACCTTCCGCACCCTATTTTTAAAAATGAGTATTATCGTTGAAATTCGAGAATTTATTGGCAAAATCATCTAATAAATTTTATTTTAACAATAATCTGAATAGAAATTAATAAATCGAGTAAATTTTCAGATAAATTAAATATATTTTATGCGTAAAATTTTAAATATTTATACATTTTTGAGTAAATACTATAAACTAAAACAGGGGTGCGGAAAGTCGGAAGTAAAATAGAAATTAACTTGTATAATATTCTGTAAAAAATCTATAATTTTTTGAAAATCTTATAGATTTGGCAAATTATATTTTGATTTGTAAAATAATTTACCTGACAAATATTAGAACTTAACAACACTGACCCCAGCCCTCCCCGAAGGTGAGGGAGTTTTTTTAGGTATATTATTTTTTATTTAGTCCCTTACTAATAATAAAATTCTATATTTTTAACAGATTTTGAAAATAAAAAATTAATGATTATTTTATCTGTTAAATTATTTAATATTTTAAGTAATAAAATAAAAATATGTTTATTTATATAGTTTAAAAAAATTAAATAATGCCTTTTTAGGTGCGTTTAACCTGTAAATCCTTAAACGGTTATGTTATTTAAAAGTTGATCCTTATACATACTGATTATAATATTATTTTGATAACAACTTTTTAAATTTATGCGTCATTTTTTTAACTAAATTCAATAATAAAAATACGTAAAAAAAAAGTCGTTATCAAATTGTAGGCGTGCTTAGATGATATATACAAAGTATTTATCTTTTTGTTGCCAAAAATTTCATAAAATCTTCTCTATCTCTGTTAGAACTTAATCCGTCACTCAACTTATAATATTCTTGTTTATCACTACAATAATCATAAGAAAACTTAGCAATATTCATTTTATCAAATGTGATTACGTCCATAATTCCTCTAATTTGTTGGGTCGTAAAACAACGTTTAATTGGAATAAGTGTACGAGCCATATTGATTTTTGAATTATTAAAAGATTCTTTATTAATTCTATCTCGGACATCTTTATAATCAACATCAGAAAGCACACAAGGAGCAGTCTGATTTGTTCCTACTGGATTTGAAGGCGTATTTCCATTTTCTGCTTGTAAAAAAGCCACTAAATTTTGTTGATTGACAGAAGTTTGCAAAGTTTGTACTGCTTGTTGATAATTTCCTGAGTCAAAACTACGAGGATACATACGTTTTAAATAATTTAAACGATTGTTTTCATTTTGTAAAAGTGTTGCAAAACGCATAATTTGTGCTGTTGTAAAACAAGTATTTTGAGAAAAATATTCACCTAACTTATTGATTTTCAATTCATCAGTGCCTAAATTATTGACCTCTATCGCTATGATAATAAAATCATTGTAAGTAACAGGATTGTTACATTTGCTCGCTCCCACATATCCAACGGCATTAGGATATATTAAATTGGGGAAATTTGGACTATTGTTATTGTTATTGTTATTATTATTATTTCCTCGTTTTTCCAACACAAAATCGTGTAGCATAAAAACGGTAGAAAAATAAGCAAAACTATTATATACTTCATAAAAATTAGTTCTATCAAAAACTTTATCATAAGCTGTTTTTGCAAATTCTAATCTTGGAAAATCTTCTTGAAAAATTTCTGCTAATTCTTTGATTTGGCTTGCAGAAAAGCAATTATTATTCAAAAGTCCTCTGGCTGTATTCAAACGAGGTGAATCACTATTTTGGTTTTGTAATTCTCTTTTAAAACCTTGAAAGGTGAAATTACTAACAGGTTGATTGCAATTTTGAGCAAAGATATTGAACTGAATAAGTCCAAAAATAACTATAAACAATATTTTTTTCATATTATTTTTTGTGAGTTTATTATACATAAATTTATTTTTACATTTATTACTTTAAAACTATGTATTTGTTACATGTATTATAACTAAAACTGATAAATAATGTTTTAAAACTTCTATTTTAGGTTGATAAAGAAATAAAATACTTATTTTTTTGATTCATTGGAAATTATTACGCAGCCAATTTTGATATAATATGAATAGCCATTTATTTTGAAAATATAGAAAAATATCAATTTGAGAAACACAGAGATTTTGGCTAGAGCCAATGATTGAATTGTATATTAGTCGCTACATAAATCTGGAGGCAATTTAAAAGATATATTTCAAAAAAAAATTTCATTTTTCGCACCAATTTTTTTCTATTAATTCAAAATTATTACGTACAAATTAAACAAGTTACGGATTAAATACAAAAAGTAATCAAGTAATTGATTACTTTTTATGATTTTTTAAGGTTCAAAAGATGATAAAAAATTAGTCTTTGCAATATTTTTCAATCATTTTTTGTGCATCTAAATTACCTAATTTTTTTGCTTTTTTCCAATCTTTACAAGCACCAGATTTATCTTGCATTTTGTATTTTACAGAGCCTAAATTTAAATAAGCATCTACAAAATTTGTGTCAATTTTTAGTACTTTTTCATAATCTTTGATAGCATTTTCGCTTTCTCCCATTTCGAATTTAAAAATAGCGCGATTAAAATATCCTTCTATATTTTGTGGGTCTAATGCTATTGCTTTATCATAATCCTGCATAACACTTTCTTTGTCTCCCAAAGATATTTTTAAAATGGCTCTATTGATATACATTGCATAAACTTTTGGATTAAGTTCGATAGCTTTGTCATAATCTTTTAATGCTTCTTTTTTATCACTTATTTTTGCTTTTAAAAAGCCTCGATTATAATAAGCATCTGCAAAATTTGGATTAAGTTCGATGGCTTTGTCATAATCTTTCAATGCTTCTTTTTTATCACCTATTTTTGATTTTAAAAAGCCACGTTGATTATAAGCAATGGAAGAATTAGGATTAATTTGGATTATTTTATCACAATCTTTGATAGCACCTTGGTAATCTTTTAGTTCTGCTTTTAAAATACTTCTATTTACATAAGCCAAAGAATGTTCAGATGACAATGAAATTACTTTATCATAATCTTGCATAGCACCTTGATTATCTTTTATGGCTTTTCTAAAAATAGCACGATTATAATACGCTTCAGGATTTGTTATATTTAATTCAACCGCTTTATTATAATCTTTAATAGCACTTTCTTTATTTCCAACTAATATTCTTAGACCTCCACGATTAAAATATGCGTCCATAGAGGTTGGCTCTATCTCGATTGCCTTATCAAAATCATCTATCGCACTACTCATATCATTTTGATAGTGATACCTTAATTGACCTCTATTTATATAGGCACTAATATATTTTGGATTTAATTTGATACATTGGTTATAATCTTTGATTGCCCCTTCATAATCTTTTGTCTTATGTTTTGCAAGTCCACGATTAAAATAAGCATACTCATTTTTATTATCCAATTCGAGTAATTTATCAAAATCTTTGATAGCATCTTGAGAGTTTTCCATTTTACTTTTAATAAATCCAAGTTGAGAATGGGCATACTCATTTTTACTATCCAATTCGAGTATCTTATTAAAAATTTTAATAGCACTTTGATAATCTTTTAATTCAACTTTGATAAACGCAATTTGAGAATATGCCTCTACATTTTTACTATCTAATTCGATAATTTTTTCATAATCTTTGATAGCGCCTTGATAATTTTTTAATTCTGTTTTAATGAATCCAAGTTGAGAATAAGCATAAATATCTTTACTATTTAATTTAGTTATTTTATCAAAATCTTTGATAGCACTTTGATAATCTTTTAATGCTACTTTAGCTAATCCTCTATTATAATAAGCATTCAAATAATTCGAATCAATTTTTATTGCCTGATTATAATCATTGATTGCATCTTGATGATTACCTACTTTACGTTTTATATTGCCGCGATTATAATAAGTAAGAGTATATTTTGGGTTAATTTCTATGATTTTATCATAATCACTCATAGCACCTTTATTGTCATTAAATTTTAATTTAAAATTAGCACGTGAATTATAACTATTTATACGTTCTGGATTGATTTCTACGGCTTTGTCATAATCATTGATAGCACCCTTATTATCATTTAATTTATTTTTGATACCACCACGCAATATATAATATTGTGGTATATTTGAATTTAATTCTATTGATTTATTACAAGAAATTAAGGCATTTTGAAGTTTATCTAAATTTTCTTGACAAACAGCCATACCATAATAACCATAAGAAAATGTAGGATATTTTTGAACTAATAACATAGAAGTTTCCAAAGAAGCCTCATATTTTTTATCTACTCTCTCAAACCAAGCCTTACAATATAAGCCATAAGAGGTATTAGGGGCAGAATCTAATATTTTTTTTCGTTTATCTTTCCTTTCTTTCTCATTTTCAATATCCCATGCTTCATCAAAATCTTTCTTTATTTGTACAGTATCTATGGTTTGAGCAAAAGAAAAATGTAGTATCAAAGAAAAAATTATGAGCAAAAATAGTTGTTTTTTCATTTTGTTTTTTTGAATTTATAATTAAAATAGAGAGATTAAGATACAAAAAATAGATTTTTACTTTTTCTTCTTTTTTATTTTAATTTTAATACTTTGCATAATTTGTTGAGCGATAGGTTGATATTGTCGCCTAAAAAAATCAGGACAATTAAAATTAAATATCAAAATTTTTCCTTCTTGTACGCCATAATAAATGCAAGAATATTGTTTAATTGCACCACTTTTCATCGTGATTTTTTTCTCTTCGTCATCTCTCACAACGCCTACAAATTGCAAAGCAATAAATTTTTTATTGTCAATCGTTACGATTTCATCTTGCAAAAAAGTTACGTCTGTGTGCATTCCTTTGATAGAACCTTTATAAATATCTTTCAATATTTTTAAGTCTTCTTCTTTAAAATCTGAGTTCGAAACCGCCAACAAAGAACGATTTACCGTTTCGTTTACTCCAAAATCAATTTTACTATTGGGCGAAGTAAACATTGCTAATGCTTGCCTATACGCACCATATTTGCGTGCATATACGTCTTCAGGCATGACCGTAAAATCATCAGGAATATTGACTGTGATTGTATTTTCAGCAATTTTTTTTTTGACAAATTTAGTTGGTTTTTGAGCAAAATTGAAATGAATAATACTTATCCAACTTATAAAAATTAAACTGATAATTTTTAATATTTTTTGATTATAAACCATTTTCTTCTTTTGCTTTTTTTATTTTTTCTGATAAATTTTTAGAACATTCTATCAAAGGCAAACGCACTATATTTTTACATACATTTAATTGTTGTAACGCTTCTTTTATGCCTACAGGATTGCTTTCTTCGTACATTAACGGATTTATTTTCAAAAATTTGAATAAATATTCTGTAGATTTTTGAAAATTAGTAGCCAACGCCTGCCTCACCATTTCAGAAAAATCATGTGGAAAAGCATTCGCCAACACAGAAATTACACCTTCTGCTCCAAAAGAAATCATCGCAGGAGTAGTCAAATCATCTCCCGATAAAAGTACAAAATCTTTGGGTTTATGTTTAGTAATTTCCATACATTGAGCCAAATCTCCAGAGGCTTCCTTGACCGCCACAATATTTTGATGTTCAGACAAAGCCAAAGTCGTTTCGGCTTTCAAATTGATACCTGTTCTACCCGGCACATTATACAAAATCACAGGCACAGGCGAGGCATCAGCAATGGCTTTATAATGGGCAATTAAACCATTTTGAGTAGGTTTGTTATAATAAGGCACCACAGAAAGTATCGCATCCACATTTTCAAAATCATTTTTTTTGATATTTTCTAACACCGATTGCGTATTATTTCCACCAATTCCATAGACAATCGGCACACGATTTGGATTATTATGCCTGACAAAATCTAATACTTGTCTTTTTTCTATATTCGATAATGTAGGAGATTCGCCTGTAGTTCCTTGCACGACCCAATAATCAACGCCTCTTCCTGCGTGATAAGTATGTGTCAAAAGATTATTAAGTCCTTGATAATCAATGGAATAATCTGTGTGAAAAGGAGTAACTAAGGCAACTCCTGTTCCTTTTAAAATAGAAGTATTCATTTTATTTGTTTAATTTTCTCTTTCAATCGTAAATTGAATAAGTTGTTGTAACGAAGTTTTATAAATAGAATCGGGAAATTGTTGTAATATATTTTCTGCCTCGATTCTAAAATTTTCCATAACTTTGGTGGTATATTCTAAGCCGCCACTATCTTTTACAAATGCGATGACTTCTCTTACTTTTTGCGGTTTATGGCTTTGGTTTTTTATGATATTAATTACCTTATTTTTTTGGCTTGTATCTGTATTTTGTAAGGCATAAATCAAAGGCAAAGTCATCTTTTTTTCTTTGATGTCGATGCCTCTGGGCTTACCAATTTCTGCATCACCATAATCAAATAAATCATCTTTGACTTGAAAAGCCATACCGATTTTTTCGCCCATTATACGTGTTTGAGCAATATCTTCGGGACTTGCATTGACAGAACTTGCTCCCACAGCACAGCAAGAAGCGATTAAAGAAGCCGTTTTTTGTCTAATAATTTCAAAATAAACGTCTTCTGTAATGTCTAATCTTCGTGCCTTTGCAATTTGTAATAATTCGCCTTCACTCATTTCTCTGACCGCATTCGACACCAATTTTAAGATAGCAAAATCATCATTATCAATCGACAAAAGTAATCCTCTGGACAATAAATAATCGCCTACCAAAACTGCAATTTTATTTTTCCACAAAGCATTGATAGAAAAAAAACTTCTTCTATAATGGGCATCATCAACCACATCATCATGCACAAGCGTAGCCGTATGCAAGAGTTCGACTAAGGCTGCTCCTCGGTGCGTTTTTTCATCAATTTTTCCTAACATTCCAGCAGTCAAAAATATAAACATAGGTCTGACTTGTTTTCCTTTACTTTTGACGATATATCCCATTATTTTATCTAATAAGGACACATCACTTTTCATAAATTCTCTAAATTTACGTTCAAAAATTGTCATTTCCTCAGCAATAGGTGCTTTTATTTCTTTCAGAGATAATTTTTGCATTTTTTGATATTTTTTCGGTTTTAAGCGTGCAAATATATATAAAAATCTATAAAATCACAATATTAGAGATAAAAAAATAATTGTTAGGAAAATAGTTGGGTTATTTTTTGGGCATTTATGCGAAAAATGAAAATATTTTTTTGTTTCTCAGAAAATTTGTACAGAAAGTGAAAAAAAATTCATACAAATTTTCTAAGAATCACATTTTTTATTCATTTTAATGATTAGAAGGTTCAGGTTCATTGTGTTCTATTACTTCATTTTCATTATTTTGAGGAACTAAAACTTTCTTTTTATTGGTATTGATGGGAGTTTTAGGTCTTTTTTTCCAGCATTTTTCTAAAAAATCAAAAGCACCTGCTTTATCCATTCTTTTTTTTGTTTCGCTTTCAATTTCTTCCAAAGAACGCCAACGTTTATTCCCTGAAAAAGGAAAAATAATATATAAAACTTCATCATCTTGTCCGCCTGTGCGTGCATCTGCATTGATTCCTAATTTTTTTGCTAAATAAATAGAGCCTTCTCCTAATTTTTGGTTATTGCCTACATCTGCAAAAATAGCAAAACTTCTTTTGTTTGTTTTTTCATTATATACATATCCAAAATCGCCTGCTCTTGCGCCTGTTTTTTCCATTACATTTGGATTGAGTACAAAATAAGGAATTTTTTCTGCATCAACATAACGCAACGGGCTTTTGATAGCAAAGTTAGGATTATTCAACGAAGTCATCGAAACATAATAACCGGGCGCAGGGTCTTTATCCGTTTGAACAATCGGATTTCCGCTTTTTTCACCATTATCAGTTGCCAAAGCCCACCAATTTCCCTCTTGTCCTGCGTGTTTCAAATCGTCTAATGCTTTTGAATTATCAGGGTGATATGCTAGCGGCGATCCATCGGCATCTATCGCCATTCCAGCCTCAAAAAAGAAAAAAGATTTGCTTTCTGCCCATTCTTTGAGCAGAATATTTTTTCCGTTTTTGTGTCTAAACGTATAAAATGTTTCAAATTCGCAATCTATTTTTTGTGAAAATAAATCAAAACAAATCAACATAAAAAAGCATACAAAAGTAATTTTCATAAAAAATGTGGTTTAATCTTCCTCCTCCGCTTCTTTCTTTTTCTTTTCTTCTTCGGCTTTCTTTTTGGTAGCTTCTTCCGCTTTCTTTTTCTTTTCAACCTCTAATTTTTCGGTTTCGGCTCTTTTCCTTTCTTCTTCCGCTTTCTTTTCAACCTCTGCTTTTTCCTTTGCTTTATCCGCTTCTTTCTCCTTTTTTTGCCCTTCTTCTTTCTTCACTTCCTCCTTTTTTTTCTCCTCTTTTATTTCTTTCTTTTCTTCTTTTTCCTCTTCTTTTTTAGGAGATTTTTTTACATCAATAATTTTGAATTCAGTCCGACGATTTCGTTCTTCTGCTTCTTGTGTATTGATTTTAAGTTTACTTTCGCCATAACCGACAGATTTTATTCGGTCATCATCTATGCCATTGCTCACCAAATAATTTTTGGTAGCATTAGCACGATTTTGGGAAAGAATTTGATTTTTATCAGCCGCACCAACCGCATCTGTATGCGAAGATAATTCAATCGAAATTTGTGGATTTGCTTTTAAAAATATCAACAATTTATTCAATTCTTCTTCTGCATCACCCCGAATATCAAATTTATTAAAATCAAAATTAATTTCTAATTCATAAGCTACATCACTGACCACAATTTTTTCCAAAATAACTTTTGCTTCCAAAGTCGTATCTGTTTCGGGTTTTGTCAAATATTCATAACGCAAAGCCTTTCCACGCGTTGTATATTCAATTTCTTTGAAAAAATATTCATCAGTTGATTTGGCTGTAATCACATAATCGTGTTGAATTTTGATAGAAAATTTATTTGTTTTTCCTTCGTTATTAGTAACAAAATCGCTTAGTTTTCCTTGTTTTTTGAGTTCTGTTCCTTCAAAAAATTCTACTTTTGCATTGCTTAAAATAGTTTCTTTTTTCTCTTGGTCATTGGGGTCAATTCCAACGACTTGAATAATTAAATTATAATTAACAATTTTATTTTTGGGTGTAATATCTCTCACACGATAAATATCATCGCCACCTTTTCCACCTTCGCGATTAGATGCCATAATCCCCGTTGAATCTGTATCCCAAACCAAAGAAAAATCATCACTATTTGAGTTGATTGGCACGCCTAAATTTTTTATTTTGATACTTCCTTTTTCCACTGTCGCAGAAAACATATCCAAACCGCCCAATCCTAAATGTCCATCAGAAGAAAAATACAAAACGCCATCATCAGACACAAAAGGAAACATTTCATTGCCTGTTGTATTTACGTCTTTGCCTGCATTGCGTACATTCGTGATTTTTGCCCCGCTCATATCGGCTATCCAAATATCCAAACCGCCATAACCGCCTTTTCTATTCGAAGTAAAATACAATCTTTTTCCATCTGGGCGAATAAAAGGGCAACCTGTCCAAGCATTTTCTGCACTTCCTTTGAGATTTTGATTGCCCAATTCTAATAATGTTTTATTGATATTGATTGGATAAGGCAAAATTTCGGGGTCTTGCCATTCGCCTGTGGCACTTCTTCGACTGATATACAAATCAACTTCGTTAGATTGTCCTTTTCCACCTGCGCCACTTCGAGCAAAAATAACGGTATTTTGGTCAGGCGAAAAAGTAGGAGAGGCTTCGTGAAAATTTGTATTGTATAATTTATCATTAAAAACTTCTACTTTTGCGTCTGTTTTTTCGATTTCTTTCAAATCTGCTGAAAAAATTCCTGCAAATCTTCCGCCTGTACTTTCATACACCGTTTCCTTTCTTGTGGTGCTAAATAAAAGTTTATTTTTGTAAGGCATAGGCGAAAATTCATCGCCTTGTGAGTTCAATATTTCACAATTATTGAGTTTGTAGTAAGTTTTTTCTTTTTTGATTGCCTCAATTTTTTCAAAATCTTTGATTTCTGATTTGGCACGTTTTGTCAATTCAGGCGTTTTTCCGTTTTTGGCATAATAATCAAAAGCCGTTTTTGCTTCTTCTATTTTTCCATTGGTTTTGAGTGCCATTGCATAATAAAATCCGATTTCATCGTTAGTTGATTTGTTATCGATAGCCGTTTTATAAAAAGCTTCTGATTCTTTTATTCGGTTCGATTTTCGGTACGATTCTGCAATATAAGCATTGATATTACCTTGATTTCCACCACTTTTTAATGCTTGATTAAAATAATCGATGGCTTTTTGATATTCGGCTTGTTGGTATTTTTCCAACCCTTTTTTGAGAGGAGTGGCACACGCATACGCCAAAAAAATAATGGCTATTGTGAATATTATACGCAAAAAATAATTCATTTTTTTTATTTTTTATTTTTTTGTTAATTTAATTTTTGAATAAATATGTTTATTTATTCCATTCAATATGCCCATTGACATTATGTTTTTCGAATACATTTAATAAATCTTCGCAAAAATTTAATACTTCTTTATTGTCTTCTTTTTTTGCTAATTCATATAAATTAATGAACATTTTTTTTCCTGTTGATGTTTGTTTTGTATTTGTTTTGATAAAATTACATCTCGAACACAACACTTGTCCATTTTCTATAACTGCTTTTCCACCGTCATCTTTTGGAACAATATGATCTATATGAAATTCTGCATTAGGATAATATTTTTTATCTTTTCCACATTTTGCACAAACATATCCATCTTTTTCAAAAATCTCCTTTTTTTGTATCGACGTGAAGTTCTCCAAACTTCTTTTGTGTGCTAAATCTTGTTCATAACGATAAACACCTTTCGAAACTTTAATTAAAAAAACTTCTTGTGCTAATTTTCGAATAGCCCTATCTGGATCTCTAAATTTCTCTCCATTTGTAAGTCTTTGGTATTCTGCAGTAACATAATCTACTACTTCGGGGTGTGCAATATCTCTGCCCTCATTTTCCATAAAATATGCTTTGACTAAATCATTTTGTGATATTTTCATACGTTTTTACAAAAGGTAAAGTGCCTGTTTCTTTTAATATTCTATTTTTTGCCAATTCACAATAATCTTTATCAATTTCTAATCCTATACCTGTTCTATTGTTAATTTCTGCTTCTATTAAGGTTGTTCCACTGCCACAAAATGGGTCAAAAATAATATCTTCTTCGAAACTAAATAATTTAATAGCACGTCTCGGAAGTTCTCTTGGAAAAGGTGCAGGATGTCCAATTCGTTTTTTACTTTCTCCATTGAATGTCCAAAGCCCGTTTGTCCAATTCATAAATTCTTCTTTTGTAATATTATTTCTTTTCGTTCCTGATGTTTTTTTCCATTCTTCTTTGTACAAAACTACAATTAACTCAACGGGAGCAATTACATAAGGAGCAGATGCAGACAACCAAGAACCCCAAGCCGTTCTCCGAGAGATATTACCTTCATTCCAAACAATAGTTGAATGATATTTCCAACCTATTTCTTGAGCAATTTTTGTTAAATCTGCCCCAACTGCTTTTTGACCGCCTTTATTTTTATCCAAAGGGATATTCATCAATAATCTTCCTTGTGGTTTAGTCCAATAATAACAATTTGAAAGCCATTTTTTAGAAAAATCTAAGTAATTTTCATAATCTAATTCATCATTATTTGAACTATATTCGATACCAACATTATAGGGTGGCGAAGTTACTGTTAAATCTATAAAATCAGCATTAAAAATATTTCTATTCAAACAACTTTCTTGAAAAAGACTAATATTTTTGTGAGAAAAATAAGTTTGTGTCATTTTTTTTAATTTTAATAAATTTTATATCTTTGTTACAAAGATATTTTTTCTGCAAATATACAAATTTTTCTCTCCTTTTTGAAAATAATAATGCAAAAATAAATAAAAAAAATTATATTTTTTAGTTTTATTTCAATTTTTTATCAATAATTCTGTAAAATCCAATCCATCAAAAGTCCCTGAACTCATCATTAAAAGATTAGCATTATCAAAATGAAGTGTTTTTAAATGATTTTTTAACACCAAAATATCATCAAAAACGATTACTTTTTCATTCCCAAATGCTTCTTTTATCTTTGATTTATCCAAATCAGGCATTCTTTTGAGTGCCAATGCTTTTGGATTAAAATAAACCAAAGCGATATCTGCACTATCCAATGTATTTTTATACAAAGGTAAAAATTCTTGATTCAAACTACTATAAGTATGCAATTCTAAGCAAGCAATCAATTTTCTATCTGTAAATTGCGTTTTTACGGCTTTTGTAGTCGCATTTACTTTCGAGGGAGCGTGTGCGTAATCTTTAAATAAAATAAAATTTTCATTTTCAATCACTCTTTCCAAACGTTTTCCCGCCCCTTTAAAACTTGAAATGGCGGTTAAAAAATCCTTTTCATTGACACCAATTTGCATACAAACATTTTTTGCTGCTGATATATTTTGTAAATTATGTTCGCCAAATATTTTCATTTTAAATTTTTCTTTTTCTTGCGAAATCAAAGAAGTAATACCATTTAAAATTTCATTTTTATGGGCTTGATAAGGAATGGCGTTGATGTGTTGTGAGGCAAAATTAGCCACTTCTTGTACTTCTTTATCGCTTTGGCAATAAATTAAAGTACCGTCTTTGGGCAGATTTTCCACAAATTTTTGGAAAGCATTGATATAATCTTGATACGTTGGATAAATATTGATATGATCCCAAGCCACGCCTGTAATGACCGCAATGTGTGCCTGATAAGCCAAAAATTTAGGCGTTTTATCAAAAGGAGCGCTGGCATATTCATCTCCTTCGATGACAATAATTTTTGCCTCATTAGTCAATCTAATTGTTTCAGAAAAACCTTCTACTTTTGCACCCACCAGATAATCAAAATCATAATTGCAGGCTTTCAAAACGTGCATTATCATCGAAGTAACACTTGATTTTCCATGACTTCCACCAATCACAATTCTTTTTTTATCTTTCGAATGTTCCTTGATATATTGTGGATAAGAATAAATTTTTAGTCCCAATTCTTTGGCTTTTGCTAATTCAGGATTGTCTGCGTGTGTGTGCATACCCACGATAACCATTTCGGTTTCAGGGGTAATTATATCTGTATTCCAAAGCAATTTTTCGGGTAAAATTCCTACTTCAGCTAATCGTGAGCGAGAAGGCTCAAATATTTCATCATCAGAACCTGTTACAAAATATCCTTTTTTTTGTGCATCTAAGGCAAGATTGTGCATAATACTGCCACCCACTGCAATAAAATGTATATGTTTTTTTTGAGATTGCATTTTTTTAAAATATTTTTTTATATATTTTTTAAATCAATTTTTTGTATGATTTTTAAATTTTATACCCAAAAAAATCTTTACATATATAAAGTAGTTACGTTAATGACCCCTTATATATTCGTTCATATTTCGTAAGTATAAACTGGGTAATTTATTTTTTAGAGGTACTCTAAAGAAATGTTGTTATCAAATTGTAAATCCTTAAACATCTATGTTATTTAAAAATTGATACTTATTCTTCTCTTTTTAGTGTTTCTTTTTTGTTGATAATGATTAAATCAATAATATCAGGCACAACCACAGCATCAGGAAAATCACGTTTTAAGCGTTTGAAAATGGCACTATATTCTCTTGAACTTTGAAAATCGCCTACTTTTACTTTATAAGAAGGCGTTTTATATTTGTAATAAACTTTATGTTTTGGAAATATTTCATACGATTTTCTTTTTGCTGCTAATGCTTCATCTCTATCGCGACCTCTATAAATCATAATTCTCCAACCTTCCATACGTCTTTTTTCGACTTCGGGAGGTGGTGCTGCTTTTGGAATATAATCTAATGTTTTATTTAATTCATCAGTATTATCTTGCCATACCAAAGTAGAATCATTGTTTAAAATTGCTTCAATTCTTTTGTTTTCGCCTTCATAAATTGTTCTTTGATAAGGCTCATATTTTGGTCTTAAATTTTCAAAAGGTATCTCTTGAGCAGATAAAACATTCGAAAAGAAGAAATAAGGTATCAAAAAAATTAGAATTTGTTGTATTTTTTTCATAAATTGATTTGTATTTGTGTAATTGTGAATATTTGTATTTAATTTTATTTTGAATTATTTTCTCTTCCTGAGAATATTTTTTTGATAATATTATTAAATATTTTTTGTGTATTTCTTTGCCAAAATTGTGGAAATAATTTTATTGTAAACCATAAAAATAAACCTGTGAAAAGTTGCCCCAAAGCCAATAAAACAAAACCAAAATACCAACTTTGAAAAATATAGTTCAGATACAAGCCCAATGCAATGCTTCCAAACAATATAAAAACGATAAAAATACCTACCAATAACCCTATTTCTAACAATAGAATACTGATACGCATCATTTTTTCTTCTGTATCTAATTTAATCAATTCGAGTTTTACGTCTATATAGTCGTAAACATCATCTAAAAGTTGTTTGAGTTTCAAGGTATAAATCAATAAAATTTTATTTTTCGGCTCAAAGGTAAGTTTTTTTTTGATTATTTTCAAATTTTTTTAAAAAAACATATTATTTTTGGAACGTTTTTTTCAAAAAAAAAATTAAATAAGAATAAATAATTTATTTTTTTAGCAATGAACAATCCAATAGGTATTTTTGATTCAGGTTTAGGCGGCATTTCTGTTTGGATTGATTTGATAAAACAATTACCCAATCAGCATTTTATTTATGTGGCTGATAGCGAAAAGTGTCCTTATGGCGAAAAAAGTATGGAAGAAATTCAAAAACTTTCGCAAAATATTGTTGAGTTTTTAATCAAAAAACAATGCAAAGTCATTGTCGTGGCTTGCAATACAGCAACTTCTGCAGCGATTCAATTACTAAGAAAAAATTTTTCTGCCATTTATTTTATAGGCATCGAACCCGCTACAAAACCTGCGGCTTTATATACAAAAACAGGAAAAATAGGAGTTTTGGCTACTAAAAGTACTTTAAATGGTGATTTATTTCAACAAACCAAAGAAAAATTTGCCCAAAATATTGAAGTGTTAGTTCAAATAGGGGAGGGGTTAGTCGAATTAGTAGAGCAAAATAAAGTAGAAACAAAAAAAAGTTTAGAATTACTGGAACAATATTTATTGCCTATGTTAGCACAAAAAGTAGATTTTATTGTCTTAGGTTGTACACATTACCCGTTTTTGATGCCAATGATTGATAAAATTGTCAAAAATAAAGCCGAAATTCTGAATCCTGCGTCTGCGGTAGCACGACAAACAGAAAAAATTTTGATAGAAAATAATTTAATTCATATCAATCATCAAAAAAAATATTATGAATTTTATACATCAGGAAAAATAGAAATTTTAAAAGAGTTTGTAAATAAATATTCGCCTATTATTTTGGACAATGAAAATAGTTTTTTTGGGATAATGAAAGAAGTAATTGAATAATTTTTAGATTGTTAATTTATTGATTTTCAATGAGTTGTATTTCTTCTTCATTCAAATTATATAATTCATACACCAAATTATCGATTTCTTTTTCGAGATTTTGAATTTTTTCTGTGATTGATTTTATTTTAGGTTGTTCTTCATCAAAAAAATCTCGCCATTTTATTTTTTGTTTAATAGACATATCAATTTTAGTTTTGGTGAGTTGTGTAGAAAATTCTGACCAACTAAGTTCTGACCAGTTTTCTAATTTTTTTGTCAAATGAATATTTTTAAATTCATCTTGCAAGACATTCAACACATCTTTTTGAGATTTATTTACATTTTTTTTCAAATTTATAATCTCGTTTACAAGTATTGCTATTTCATTTTGTTCTCTCAAATTTATTGCTGGAATTGGTATTCTTTCTAATTGATAAGCATAAATATCTTTATTTAAAAAATATTTAGAAAAAATAAAATTCACTAATTTTGAGTTCATAACACCTAAAACATACGCAATATTATAATTAACATTTTTTAAAATTCCGATTCGTAAAGTGTTGGTACACAAATAGTTATCAACATCTAAAGTCGCAACAATCCTTCTTTTGAGCGTTAAATTTCTAATTCTTTGAATCAATATTTTTGGTTGTTGATAAATAGAATGTTCTTTGAAAACTGATTTATCTTTTTCAAAAGGAATATACATCATATCAAAATTGATTTGATAACGGGCTATATTTTTGCCTACTAATATTTTTTCGTAGTCTTTTTTAGGTTGATTGATTATTTTTTCAGAATTTCCACCAATTTCAATTCCTCTTGGCAAATCCAAAATATTAGCTAAAATTTCTTTATTTTCATAGATTTTATCAATCAAATCAAAATCCGTTTCCTCTGAATTTAATTTGATTTCATAATTATTTTTTTCTGTATCAAAGCGCATCTGTCTAATTAAATGAAACTTTTTTTCATCAAAATCAGTTCTATTTTTAATCACTTTTATTTGATGCTCCAGATTTGTTTTTTCATTTTTAAAAATAAGAATTGACACATCAACGGCTGCTTGTTCAAAAACCGTTTCACCCAAATAAGCAATTTGTATAATTTGATTTTTTTCAAATAAAAATTTACGCAACGTTGAAAAATCCTTATTACTCAAAAAACTACTCGAAGTAATAAACGCCAATTCACCGCCATTTTTAAGCATTTTTTGACATTTTTCGATAAAAAGTCCGTATAAATCGAATTGTCCTTTGGCTGTTTGGTAATTCTCTATATAATATTTTTTATGTTTTTCTTTGATAATTTTTGTACTTACATAAGGTGGATTTCCCACAATCAAACTAAATCCATCGCCCATTTTTGAAAATTCTTTTGTCCAATCAAAAGCCTTTCCATCGACGTTTTTATCGGCAATTAATGAATTGCCAATTTTAATATTTTGGCTTAAATCGTTTAATTTTCGTTTGCCTTGTGCGATGCGCAACCACAAAGAAAGTTTTGTGATAGAGATACTTTCTAAATTTATATCTACTCCAAAAATATTATTCTCTAAAATTTGATGATAAATATTAGAAACAATTTTTTCGTTGGATAAATTAGATAATAATTCGTCTAATTTTTGATGTTCTTTCATAAAAAATGTTAAAACTTGATTTAAAAACGCTCCCGAACCACACGCAGGATCCAAGACTGTAACGCTCAAAAGCCAATTTCTATACCTATTTATTTTGTCAATCGTAATATTTTCAAAAGAAAGTTCTGTTTTTTTATCTTCACACATTTTTCCTAATGTTTCCTCAATCATATAATCGGTGATATAAATAGGCGTATAAAAAATACCATCTTCTTTTCTTTTTGGTTGTTCTTTTGGTTTTTTTCCTGCTGCCAAATCTTTTGCTTTTTGTGATAGTTCCGCTTTTTTTTTGTCTAATTCTGCCAAACTAAATTCAAAAATATGACCCAAAACATTCACATCAATATCAGATTCGAAATCATATCGACTAATATATTCCGATTGATTTTTCAGAATATTATCACCGATTTTGAAATTATCTAAAATTTCATCAAATTCGAATAAACCGCCATTAAACGCATAAATATCATATTTTTCACTCGAAAAACCATTGTTGATAAAGTCAAAATGTTTTTTAA
>JAAFJG010000054.1 GCA_013298075.1 Cytophagales bacterium
GAGATAATGGCTCTGTTATTCATATTACTAAAGAAATTCCGGAGGGAGATTTAAGTACTTTTGATGGTATTGAGAAACTAACCTTACAAGCACGTAGGGAAATATTTCCTGATTTTCAATCTTCTTCTTGGCTTTGACACGATTTTTGACGTAAAACATTGATTATCAAGGATTTATGCTCAAAAAAAAGAGCAAAATTCCCACTACAAATTATTTTAATTGGTTGATTATCAATACTTTATCATTTATATATATTTTTAAAATGTAATTTTTAATGTCTTAAAATAACTTTGATATATCTTTTGATTTGATACAAAAATAACAATCATCTCTATTCTGCATCAAATCAGGAACTTGTATTCGATTAAAATACTATGTAAATATTTTTGCTTCAGCAATAAAATAATAAACAACAAACCCATAAGAATCTTATTCTAAAGGGTTTTTCATCAAAAGGAGGTTTCAAGTCTGGTAACTGACCTTTTGTAATAAGTCTTGCTACATGATTATCCTTATGAACAAATTTGTCAATAATCAAATAAGCTTTTTCTTCAATCTTTTTTTTATGTAAAAATGGCATATAATTAGTATAAATCATTGAATACGCAAAGATAAAGCACTTTTTTGACAATTCCAAATAAAAATTCCCATCACAAATCCATTTTTTGAAGCCTTTTTTTGACCTAAAACGTTCATAATCAAACAATTAGACGAAAAAGCGTGTCAAAGCCAAGAGAATTTAATGGTTTCAAAACGTCTCAATATTGTAATAATGACTATTGTGTTAAGTAGGCTCTGCTAATATTTGTACTAAGACGCGCAAAAATAAGCAATTACATTGTAAGAATTGCAAATCTAAGCCTTTTTCTTGGCTTTGACACGATTTTTGACGTAAAACATTGATTATCAAGGATTTATGCTCAAAAAAAAGAGCAAAATTCCCACTACAAATTATTTTAATTGGTTGATTATCAATACTTTATCATTTATATATATTTTTAAAATGTAATTTTTAATGTCTTAAAATAACTTTGATATATCTTTTGATTTGATACAAAAATAACAATCATCTCTATTCTGCATCAAATCAGGAACTTGTATTCGATTAAAATACTATGTAAATATTTTTGCTTCAGCAATAAAATAATAAACAACAAACCCATAAGAATCTTATTCTAAAGGGTTTTTCATCAAAAGGAGGTTTCAAGTCTGGTAACTGACCTTTTGTAATAAGTCTTGCTACATGATTATCCTTATGAACAAATTTGTCAATAATCAAATAAGCTTTTTCTTCAATCTTTTTTTTATGTAAAAATGGCATATAATTAGTATAAATCATTGAATACGCAAAGATAAAGCACTTTTTTGACAATTCCAAATAAAAATTCCCATCACAAATCCATTTTTTGAAGCCTTTTTTTGACCTAAAACGTTCATAATCAAACAATTAGACGAAAAAGCGTGTCAAAGCCAAGAGAATTTAATGGTTTCAAAACGTCTCAATATTGTAATAATGACTATTGTGTTAAGTAGGCTCTGCTAATATTTGTACTAAGACGCGCAAAAATAAGCAATTACATTGTAAGAATTGCAAATCTAAGCCTTTTTCTTTATATTAAACGGACTATATTTCTAGATTTTGTACTCTAATTGACAAAATTATCAGTGTTTTAATTTTATTATATAGTGGTATTAGTATGGATGTTATTTGTGAACTTGAGTCTGTTACTGATGATAGTGTTCCTGATTAAGCATAATGGAGAATTAACTATTATTTCTTTCTAATTTCAATACTGCATTTAGAAAGGAAATTAAAATCTCTGTTTTTTTTTCATTGCCAAATATTTTGCGAAAAGCAATGTCATTTTTTATATCTGCAAATTCCATAATTTTTTACATTTTTTCTCGTAATTCTGCTACTTCTTCAAGAGTTAAACCTGTGATTTTAATAATAATATTATCATCTAAACCTTCTGAAATGGCATTTTTAGCAATTTCAATATTTCGGGTTTCAATTACTTTCATTTTTTCAGTTTTTTGGTCAGTTTCTCGTATAAGTTCACACATATAAGCATGTAAATCTTTTTGTGTCCAAGTATGTTTATCAGCTTCTGTGTAAGCAGATTTTAAACCTTTGTCATCAATATTTGGGGGAATAACACTCAAATTTTTAGCATTTTTGATAAAATAAATCCACTTTTCAATCAAGGTTTTGAGTTCGTTTTCAGTTTTATTAAATTTTGGTAATTCAATAAAATTAAAATCTAAATCTTTGAGTTTGTGTTCTAATGTTTCAACGTCTAAAATTAAATGCCTTGACAAATAATTATCCGTTTCCAAAAATTCAAAATTTAAAATACCAATAAAAACAGTGCGTTTAAGTTGGTAATATTCTTCGCCTACATTGAGTTGAGAAGAATAATTTTTGGCAGTATAATAAACTACTCTTTTGGCAAAACCAGCTTTATCTGTAACTTGCATCTCCACAATATACTCATTGCCCGAAAGATCCTTTGCTCTTACATCTAAAATGGTAGACTTTGCCCCAAAAATAATGGGCATTTGATAAGGAGTTAGAATTTCTACCCAATCAATTTTTTTATTGCCTTCTAATTTCAATACTGCATTTAGAAAAGAAATTAAAATCTCTGTTTTTTTTTCATTGCCAAATATTTTGCGAAAAGCAATGTCATTTTTTATATCTGCAAATTCCATAAGTTTTTTGGTTTTTTGTTAAATTCCTTTTCGCAATTCTGTTATTTCTTCAAGAGTTAAACCTGTATATTTTATAATTTTTGCGTTGGGTTCGTTTTCTTCTAACATATTTTTAGCAATTTCAATATTTCGGGTTTCAATTACTTTCATTTTTTCAGTTTTTTGGTCAGTTTCTCGTATAAGTTCACACATATAAGCATGTAAATCTTTTTGTGTCCAGGTATGTTTATCAGCTTCTGTATAAGCAGATTTTAAACCTTTGTCATCAATATTTGGGGGAATAACACTCAAATTTTTAGCATTTTTGATAAAATAAATCCACTTTTCAATCAAGGTTTTGAGTTCGTTTTCAGTTTTATTAAATTTTGGTAATTCAATAAAATTAAAATCTAAATCTTTGAGTTTATGTTCTAATGTTTCAACGTCTAAAATTAAATGCCTTGACAAATAATTATCCGTTTCCAAAAATTCAAAATTTAAAATACCAATAAAAACAGTGCGTTTGAGTTGGTAATATTCTTCGCCTACATTGAGTTGAGAAGAATAATTTTTGGCAGTGTAATAAACTACTCTTTTGGCAAAACCAGCTTTATCTGTAACTTGCATCTCCACAATATACTCGTTGCCTGCCAAATCTTTTGCTCTTACATCTAAAATGGTAGACTTTGCCCCAAAAATAATGGGCATTTGATAAGGAGTTAGAATTTCTACCCAATCAATTTTTTTATTACCTTCCAATTTCAATACTGCATTTAGAAAAGAAATTAAAATCTCCGTTTTTTTTTCATTGCCAAATATTTTGCGAAAAGCAATGTCATTTTTTATATCTGCAAATTCCATAAGTTTATGTATTGAGTTTTTTGTTCCGTATTACTTGCAGACAAAAATTATCTACAAGCATATTCTTTTTAATCATTTTACAAATTCACCTTAAAAATGAACTCCAAACGTAATCACTCCACTCCACCAAACTTGTTTTATTTGAACAATCGGCTCTTTTCCTGAATAACCAGAAGTAGAAGAAAATACATAAGGTTGATAAATTGTATTTGTACTTTGGCGTGCCAATGCTAATTCTAAAAACCAATGTTGTAATCTAATACCCAAACCACCTGTAAATATGTGAATAGTACGGTCAATATTATCGATTGATTTATAAGGATTTGCTTGATAATTATAACCTGCGCGCAATCTATAAATATTATATCTAAACTCGAAAGCACCTCTATAATTCCAAACAGGTTTAATAAATTTTTTCAAAAAATCGCTATCTGAGGCTAAATCTTGACTATTTTTTCCTCTCAAATTCAAAGATTCATAACCTACATATTCTGCTTCAGCAGTGAAAAAACCATATTTGCCAATAAAAAAACTTGCTCCACCATTAAAACGCCAAGGAGAAGTATAAGTATAAGTATAGTCACCGGGCAAAGTCGGTTCTGTTACCGTTCTTAATATATTTTGTGAATTATAAAATTGTGAAGTAAAAGTTAAATCAAATGTTTCGTATGCTTTATAAAAAGTAGGCGAAGTAATAGACGCACCCAAACGTAAAAAATCTATTGGACGATACATCAAACCTAAATTAGCATCGATACCCGTTCCCGACGTTTTTAAATTATCAGTTTCTTTATAATTATCCAAACGAGAACTATTAGACAATACTTTTTCTGAATATTCTTTATTACGCGTATAATTCAAAGAACTAATACCGATACCCATTCCAACAAATAATTTATCATCATAATTTCCACCATAAGCAATATTCCATTTTGTTTGTCCACCTCTGGTGCTGTAACTTCCTTTTTGGTCTATATTTCCAAAAAGGTTACCACTCACATCACGTACATAACTAAAATAAGTCGTATTATTTGGGTCTGGCTGACCGTTTTGTAATACAAAATTTGGATTAATCAAGCTGGCATAATACGCAGCCGTACTCACAGGATGTCGATATGGACCTACATCTAAATTTTGTAAATCTCCCGTTCTGATTCCGTTTGCTTGATCTACATACCAATCTGTTTTTGAAGTGGCTTTGTTAATTCCTTGATAATTGAATTGGAAAGGAAATTGATTAATTCTTGTTGCATTGATAGCCAACGCACCACCACGCCATTTTGAGCCTTTTTCAGATGGCAAAGCAATCACAAATCCTATTCCATTAAGACTTGGCGATATTCTACTATCTGTAAAATTATTTTTAATATAAGTAGCATTTGTATTGACAATATTCAGACCGGGCGTAATACTAAATTCTGATTTTGTATAAAAACCTAAACCGGCTGGATTGGTCGAGGCAGAAGCAATATCTCCTCCCAATGCTACATTACAACCTGCTAAACCTTGGTATCTGGCTGTTCCATTTAGAGTCAAACGACTAAATTGTATCACACTTTCAGCATAAGATTGTGCTTGAATATGATTATAAAAAGAAAAAAATAGAGAAATAAATATAACTAAATAGTTAATTTTTGATGTTAATTTCATTTTGATTTTTAGAAAAGTTAGTTTTTATTGATTTGATTTTTTAGCAAAAAAATATAAAAAAAGAATTAGAAATTTCATAAAAAGTATCAATAAAACTTCTAATTCTTATTATTTTTGAATATTATTTAAACGATACTAATCGTTACGTCTGCGAATATTCCCACCACCATTGTTTGCGGGAGGCGTATAAGTAGGAGTAGAAGGACTGCTGTAATTGCTGTTATTTTCTCTTCTTTGATTGTTATTTTCCCTTACTCTTTCGCGAGGTCTCTCTCTTGGAGTTACCACACGAGGGTTACTATCAGAGTTATTATTATTCAAATTCTCTCTACCTCGTCCTCTATCAGGATTAGAAATTGAGTTATTGTTGTTATTATTACCGTTATTATTGTTGTTATTTTCTCTCACTCGTCCTCCATTAGGATTAGAAGTTGAGTTATTATTATTATTGGTAGGTTGTGCATTACGTCCACCTGTCGTTCCATAATCAATACCTGTGTCATTGCGTTGTCTTACGCGTGCAGGATTGTTTGTAATAATTCCCGAACCACCTGTATTATAACGAGGACCCGAATAATGATTTGGTGCATTTGTTTGTTGAATAGGTGGATTTATATTGTTATTCCAGCCATTGTTGTTATTCCAATTATTTCCCCAGCCATTGTTGTTATTGTTCCAGCCGTTGTTGTTCCAATTATTTCCCCAACCATTATTATTGTTATTCCAACCATTGTTGTTATTCCAATTATTTCCCCAACCACTATTATTATTCCAGCCGTTGTTGTTCCAATTATTATTATTCCAATTATTTCCCCAACCACTATTATTATTCCAATTATTGCCATTGTTCCAACCGCCATTATTGTTATTCCAATTATTGTTGTTGTTCCAATTTCTATCACCATTTCCGCTGTTCCAATTATTGCCGTTATTCCAATTATTGTTATTATTATTCCAATTATTATTACCCATATTATTATTATGGTGATTTTGGTTATAATAAGGCGTATAATTATTGTTTGCTACACGATTTCTATCAAAATAACCTTGTCCATAATCAGGATTCGCATTAAATCCACCTGTATTATTATCGTTATTATTGTTGTTAATTGGTGCGTTTTGATTGGCTAATTCTTCTTGTTTCAATCGTTCAGCTTCTGCTTCGTCAATTTTTTTTTGTGCTTCTGCTTGTTGTTTTCTTTCCACTTCGAGCCTTGCCATCAAGACACTTCTATCTTTTCGAGCAAAATAAATATCATCAATTTCTTCTTCAGGACTACCGCCTTGGGTGAGTGATTGAGATGAGGTACAACTACTTAACCAAGTAATTAGTACAATGAGCCAAATCCAAATGATACTTTTCATAATGTTATATATTTATATTTTTATGATTTTTTTTAAATTGTAATTTTTATTTTTACTTAAAATGTTTTTTATTTTGATTGATTTACTTTATCGATTTATTAACTCCTATACTCAAAAAACGAAATTTTATTACAAAAATATTTTATTTATTTTCTAAATTTTCGACTCTTTTTTTGAGTTCATCAAATTCTTGTTTGGTTACAAAATTAAGATTTTGAGCAATTCTTTCGAATATTTTTGTTAATTGAGATTCAATTTCTACTTTTTTATCTTGCGTTTGCGTGATAAATGCTTCATAAAACTTATTCCATTCTTCCCAAGCAAGATATTGGTCTTTTTTCATTTTTTCCAATATTTGCTGAAAACCTTCGGTTGTACTTTGTACGTTAGCAAATGTATTCGAAAAAAAATCAATCCAAGTTCCGCTTTCTTTATTTTCCATATTTTCCATATTTCACGATTTGTGTTTTTATTATAACGTTTTGATACATCAAAAGTTCAGAAATCGTATAAAATTAGTTATTTTTTTTTGAGAAATAAATACTTTGGTTCTTAGGAAGTTTGTGCGGAAAATAAAAAAAAATTTTGAAATACGTTTTTTGAATTGCCTCCAGATTTATCTGGAGGATAATAAAAAAATTCAATCCTTGGCTTTAGCCAAAATTTCCGCACTTTTCAAATTGATATTTTTTAAATAAATGCCATTTCTATTCATACAGAAGAAAATTATATCCGCAATAATTTCCCATGAATCAATATTTTTCTTATAAAATTTCTTTTACTTCCTTAATTTTTTGTTTCAATTTTTCCATATTTTCAGCCAAAATCGTAATATGTCCCATTTTTCGACCTATTTTTGATATTTTTTTGCCGTATAAATGCACAAAAACATTTTTCATTGCTAATATTCTTTCCATAAATGGATAATTGGCATCGCCATTGTGTTGCCCGATAATATTCAACATAGCCGCAGGTTTTATAGCCTCTGTATTGCCCAAAGGTACATCTAAAATACTTCGCCAAAGTTGTTGATATTGCGAAGTAATATTACCTTCTATCGTCTGATGACCGCTATTATGTGGGCGTGGAGCAATTTCATTGACATAAAAACTTCCTTCTTTATCCAAAAAAATCTCTACCGCCAAAAGTCCTATCATATTCAAAGATTTGATGACTTGAATAGCCAAATTTTCTACTATTTTTTGTTGATTTTCTGATAAATCGGCAGGAGAAATCAAATAATCGACTAAATTTAATTTATCATCAAAAACCATTTCTACTGCTGGAAAAGTTTTAATTTCTCCCGATTGATTTTGTGCCACTAAAACCGCAATTTCTTTTTCAATCGGCAAACTAAATTCGAGGACATTGGGTGCATCAAACAACAATTCAAAATCATTTTCAGTAAACAATTTTTGGACTCCTTTGCCATCATAACCACCTCTTCGAAGTTTTTGGAAATATTTTTTAGGATTTTTTTGAAAATATGCTATCGTTTGTTGTTTATTTTCAAACAATTCGAAAGGCAAAGTTGGTATTTTATGTTGTTGATAAAATTGTTTTTGTAAACCTTTGTCTTGAATTAAAGCAATAATTTCGGGTTGTGGAAATATTTTTTTTCCTTCCAAAGCCAATTTTTTTAACGCATCAGTATTTACATTTTCAATTTCTATCGTGATTATATCTACATTTTTTCCAAATTGATAGACAGTTTCAAAATCTGTGATACTACCCATCGTAAAATTTTTTGTCAATTCGATACAAGGAGTATTTTCGTCGTTATCCAAAAAATGTACTTCTAAATTCCAATCTACTGCTGCCTGCCACAACATTCTGCCTAATTGTCCGCCACCTAAAATTCCTATTTTTTGATGTTGCATTTTTTATTGTTTTTGATTTTTTGTGTGAGATATAAAAAAAATCCTACAAAATTAGACTATTGAAAAACTTTGTAAATATTTTTTATTTAAAATAAATTGGTGCTGTCCCAAATCTATTTTTCAACATAAAATAAATTTGCAATAAAATCGGGACAGTCTTAAAATTTTTGTGTTTTCTTATTCTCTTTTTCCATATCTTGAAATCTATTAGGAAGTTTCAATATTATATTTTCTTCTTGAGAAGAAAATTCCAATTTTTTTTTTAATTCAAGAGCATAAGGTTCATATCTACTTATTTCAAAAAAAGCCTTTTGAGAAGGTAGATAGTCGTTCGGTATATTTTCGAAAGCACTCATATAAATACCTATTTTATTTAGGTTATCGTCTAAGTCTAAAAAAGTTACACTATTATTTTTAGCTATCAAATCAAATTCAGAAAATTGTTTATTGAAAAACTTAATTAAATCTTGATTTGAGGCTTTAAATATAAGCCAACGATTAGCCTCATCATCATTATCAACCCAACGATAAAAAAAATGCTCGTTAGTTTTGGTTGAGTCTTGAAAATGAGAAAGTAAAGGACCTTCATAATAGATTAGGTCGCCCATTTTTCTTGGGTTAAAATCTAACCCACTTATATTTATACATTTTAGAGTTTTCATAATTTAATAAAACTTGCTATAATTTGAAAACGATTTTCATAATCAACAGATTTGAAAGGATGATGATTATAATGACCATTTTCATCAATTTCGCCATTTACTCCGTCTGTTTTATCTAATTGTGCAAAAGCGATATATTTTCCAAATTCAGCGTTTGGAAACCTTTCAGATAAAAAAGCAAAGCCATCTGATGCTTTTTCAGCCGTAATATACATAGAATAAGCCATATCCTCACACATTTTTGTTCCTCGTTTTTCTATATCTGAAATATCATTATATCTTTTTGGTGGTTTTGAAGGATTAGGAAACCTCTTCATAAATTTCTCATATTGTGTCTGAAAATTCTGTTCATTTCCTTTGTCAAATACCCATCTATATGCACCTATATTGAGAGGTTTGTAAGTTTTTGGTGGACATTCTACTTGAAGTTGTTTATGATGCTCTTCGTATTTAAAATTCATATCACTATCATTTTTTGTTCTTAAAACAGCCTTGGCTATTCTGATTCATAACGTTTTTTATTTGAAAAAATTTTATTTTTATAACTTATTCTACAAAATAATTATTTTTTTTCAACAATTTAAGGAATACTTTGCCTTATTTTTTCAGGTTTTAATTACAATTTTGTTTTATTTTATCGTATGCTTTCATCAAACCCAATTCTCCTGCTTTACTCCAATCTTGGCAAGCACCTTGCTTATCTCCTAGCTCAAATTTTAAAAGTCCACGACCAGAATAAGCCTCAGCATAATTTGGTTTTAACTTGATAAATTTATTCTCATCTCTGATTGCACCTGCTGCTACTTTAATATATTTCAGTTCATAGATTTCGATAAATTTACTATAGTCTCTTATTGCCCCTTGCCTATCCTTCAAACTCTCTTTTATAACACCACGATTGAAGTAAGTTTCGACATGATTAGGATCTAATTCAAGGCCTTTATCATAGTCTTTAATTGCACCTTGCTATCCCATAAACTATTTTTTAGAATAGCACGATTAAAATAAGCAAGCGAATTATTTGGATTTAATTCGATAGATTTATTATAGTCTTCCATCGCTCCTTGTTTATCTTCTAATCCAAATTTTAAAAGTCCACCCGACTTTCCGCACCCTATTTTTAAAAATGAGTATTATCGTTGAAATTAGAGAATTTATTGGCAAAATCATCTAATAAATTTTATTTTAACAATAATCTGAATAGAAATTAATAAATCGAATAAATTTTCAGATAAATTAAATATATTTTATGCGTAAAATTTTAAATATTTATACATTTTTGAGTAAATGCTCTAAACTGAAAAAAGGGTGCGGAAAGTAGGATTTAAGGAATCTTATATTTAAAAATCCAATCTATATTCTCCTCGGTCTGTGTGCCACAGACCGAAATAGCTTAGTAACTTTTATTTCGGTCTGTGTGCCATAGACCGATGATTAAAAAATAGGCGTTAATGGCTATTTTTTAGATGCTATTTACAAAATAAAAAACGAATTTTTCACTTCGACTGAACGCTAGTACAAATACTACCCAAATCTACTTTTTTATATTTGGCACAATGCTCATTATCACAATATTGAGATGCTTTTAAATCGTTAAATTCTTGGTTTGATATAATTTTTTTGCAAAAGTACAAAAAAATCAATTTAACATAACTTAGTTGTGCAGTTTCAAATTATAGATAAATAAAAATATGAAAAGAAAAATACTATAATTTTTTTTGTTCTAAAGGAGTTATTTGTAAATCTGTATCAAAAATTGGCAAAAGAGACGGTATTTTATTTTGGTCATATTGCACTAAATCTATAAATCGCCAAGTTTTTCCTTTATCTTCTGAAATTGCCCAAATGCTTGCTTTTGTTTCTATTCTCATTTTTTGGGTTTCATTCACAATAGTAGTTTGATATGGCACAGCACATTGCCAAACATTATCTTTGACAAGAATTTTAGCAGGATTTTCTAAAGATACATGGTCATATCTTTGTCCCATTTCGCCATATTGTTTGTATAAAGTTGTATAATAGGTTTTCAATCCATCCTCTTTAATACCCAAAATCGCCAAAAAAGGCTTATAAACATATTTTAAAGTAACATCAATATCAGCATTATTATACGCTTTGATAAAATTTGTAGCCTCTTGCCTTACAAATTTTTTATCTTTTGAATTTTGAGCAAAAATATGAGTGCTAGAAAAAACAAAAATAAAAGAAATAACGATTATTTTTTTCATAGAAAATAAAATTTAGTATTATAACGAAACTTTTAAAATAAAATATATTTTTTGTATATTTTTTTGCAAAAATAAGAATAAATTCATAGAATAACAAATAGCCTGCCTGCCTGATTATTCTTCTTTCTGATTATTCTTTTTTTATTTCTCTTTCTTTTTTCATTTCTTGGGCAACTTCGCGAGATTGACTATCAGATTTTTTTTCTAATTCATGGATAATATTTGAATAATCTTTGTCATTTCTATTTTGAGATAGTTTTTTCTTTGCGTGTACGTCTGTAATCAAAATCTCAAAACCTACCACGCCTTGTAAGTCTGTTTCCATCATTTTTGCAGGAATTTTTTGCATTGTCATTGGATTTTCTGAATATTTTTCATATTTATTCACTAAACTTTCCAATGATTGATATAATTTTTCATCACTAATTATACTCAAATTCCCATAAATATGCACCGCTAAATAATCCCAAGTGGGTACATTTGGCTCTTGATACCAAGACGAAGAAATATAACTATGCACTCCTAAAAAAATCGCCATTACTTCTGTTTTTGTATCAAAATATTTCCATTGTGGATTGGCTTTGGCAATATGTCCGACTAAAATATTCTTACTATTTTCGTTGGTAGATAATTGCAGAGGAATGTGTGTTGCCCATAATTTGTCTTGCATTTGGCTCACTAATATTGCAAAACCATTTTTATCAATAAAAGATTTTACATCTTCTATATTTTCATTGAGATTATTTTTAGGAATATACATTTTGAATATTTTGTTGTTTAAAAATTTAGAAAATGAACGACTATCATATCCTATATCCGACTTTCGGCAAGCATTGATAATATTTGGTAACAATTTAATCCTATTTTTTTAATGAGAGTTTTATTTTTAATAATTATTTAAAATTTTATATTGTTTTTATATGTTAAAATCAAATTAAAGTTTAATAAAATAAATTAGATAATAATGCTACCAAATTAAATTCATATTAAAATAAAAATATCTAAACTTTGTTTTGAGGATGCAGAAGGTTGGTTCTAACATAACTTTTTTTTATTTTTGCAAAGATACAAAAATTTTAATTTAACCTAACTTAATTGTACAATTTTTCTAATTTCTTATCCATTATTTTTCAATCAAAGCTCGATATACTGCTGCATATTTCTCGATTCCTTTGTCTAAACTAAAATATTCTTCTGCAATATTTTTTAAATTTTCTTTAGAAATAGTCAATAAACATTCGATTTGATGGGTAATATTATCATATTCTTGTTCAGAAAAAGTATCTATCAAAATGCCACAATTATATTTTTCGAATAAATATTGATTATCCCCTACGTTTGTATTAGCAATAATGGGCAGTCCTGAGGCTAATACTTCGCCCATTTTAGTTGGGGAAGAGGCTTTTTTAGAATACGCAGGTTTTACAAAAAATAAATTGATATGACTTTGAGCCAACAATTCAGGCACTTGTTTTCGCTCTGCAAATTGCACGATAAAATCTTTTTTATTTAAGTCATTTTTTTCAACTTCTTCATACACCAAATTAGGATTATCAGGCGTAATCAATAAAAAAATTGCCTCCGTATATTTTTTTTTGATGTGCTTAAATAGGGCAATCATTTCAGGCAGCATATACCAAGTGCCTAATGAACCTAAATAAGAAATCGTGAATTTTTCATTTTTGGGAATGTGTTTAAAATGTTGATAATCGAATACATCAATATCTACACAACAGGGAATTACTTCAATTTTGTTCGTTCTGGTTATATTCCAACTATTTATTTCTTGTTCTGCGTTGTGCGTGAGGCTAATAATATAGTCTGCTTTTTGAATAAATTGTTTCTCTTTTGTTTTAAAAAAATTATAAACGGTTTTAAATAAGGGATTTTTTAAGTTCCATATTTTACCATCTACCCTTTCATCAGCCCAAAATCCACGCATATCAAACACAAATTTAACTCCTAATTTTTTTTGTAATACCAATCCAATCAACGCAGAAATATAACTTCTACAATGTAATATTTTTATATTTTTTTGTTTGCAAATATCTTTCGCTTTGCTTTTTAGTCGTATCACATCGTATAAAGTAGAGAGAATGGGAGGTTTTTTGGTATAAAAAATATACTGCCAATCGATATTTGCTTTGAAAGTAATGGCTTTGATGGTTTCCTTTCTTTTCTCAAAATTCTCTTTTTTTTCAGCACTTAATATTGTGATTTGATACCCTAATTTTGACAAACCCACTAAATAGGGCAATACTTGCGATTGCCCCAAAGTATCGGTCATTCCATCATAAGAAATAAATAAAACTTGCATTTTTTGTTATGGAATATATAATTTAGGATACGGAATAAACGCCTCTAACAACAAAACAGTGCTATCTTTGACAAATAAAGCAATCACGATAATAATTACGCCTATCAATAATCCAACGGCTTTGTTATCATTACCGACTTCTTTAAATTCGTCCACATTTTTGGTCAATAAAGTAAACAAATATAAGCCCAACATAATCACTATAAATGAAACAAAAAAGCCTAATAAGACAAATAAAGACACATATTTGGCACTTGTAAAAAATAAATCTGCATTGTTTTTAATGTCTTTGCTCAATATTCTAATCACACTCAAAGCAGGTTGTAAAGTAGCAGAAATAATATATCCAACGGAAAATAAAATAGACGAACACAACAAAGCAAAGGCTAAATTATCGTCTTTGATGTTATATTTTTTGACCATAAATGCTCTCAAAATTCTATACGATAAAAATGTTACCAAAATAGAAAGTAATAAAGCAAGAATTAATTGAGTACTTGCTAAGAAAAGAAGTTTGTAATTCATTTTTTGATTTTATTTATTGATATTTTTTGCAAAAATAGAAATAAAAAAGTATAATTAAGTCAAAAAAAAATTTTTTTTGTGATTATTTTGATTTTTTTCGGTGATTAGAAAATTTATGTAGAGAATAAAATATATTTTTTGCAATATTTTTTTAAAAAAATAGAATTAAGTAGAAAATATTGTGGTTATAAAAAGTAAACTTTGGACAATATTTTAGTATTGGTTTTTTTCAAAAAAACCATTTTTTTAAGTGCTTTTTGTTTCATTCTTTTTATTAGAGTTTTTTAAATGGTAGCCAAAAATTGACAAAAATCATTAAAAATTCGAGAAAAAACAAAAAAAAATCCGTATTAATCCGCTAAATCCGTGTTATCTGTGTGCTAAAATCTCTTTCATTTAAAAAATACTATTAATTTTTACCTTTTTTCTCTGCCTTTACCTTTTTTGGTTTCCAATTTTGATTTTTTCTTCTAAATTAAAAGAACTATATATAAAATACATTAGCCAAGTGCGATGCATCAGGGCATTGAAATTTGTATAATTCACCTAAAACATTATCTCTGCCGACCGTAATTATTCCTAAATTTAACGGCGTATTTGAACTAAAAACAAATCAAAATCAATAAAAATAAAAAATTTTGAATAAAAAATTTTGTTTATATCATTTTTTAAAAATAATTAGGTAAATTTGCAGTGAAATAATCATAAAAAAATTCTAAAATTCTAATTAAAAAATATATGAGAGGTAAATATTATACAATTATCTTTTGGATTTGGACAACTTTTACCAGTTTGTTACTTTTTATTTTCCTGTTTTTTTTGTCAGTAAATTATAATTTAGGAGGTTTATTTGGAGAAATTCCGAGTTTCAAAGAGTTAGAAAATCCTAAAAATGAACAGGCAACAGAAGTTTTTTCTGCTGATGGTATTTTAATGGGAAAATATTATCGCGAAAATCGTACTCCTGTAAGTTACGAAGAAATATCGCCTTATCTTATCAATGCTTTGGTAGCCACAGAAGATATTCGATTTGAAGAACACGCAGGAATTGACTTAACTGCTTTGCTTCGTGTGGTTTCTACTTTTGGTGGAAGTGGCGGAGGAAGTACGCTCACGCAGCAATTAGCAAAAAATTTGTTTAAAATGCGTGCCAAAGAAAGTGAAGGGACTTTGTATTCTGTGCCAGTGCTTAGAACTTTGATTGTCAAAACAAAAGAATGGCTTACTTCGGTACGTATCGAAAGAAGTTATACCAAAAAAGAAATTTTAGAAATGTACATGAATACGGTTGAATTTGGACACAATGCTTTTGGTATTTATACTGCCTCTAAAACTTTTTTTAGCAAACATCCTACCCAATTAAATGTGCAAGAATCAGCGGTTTTGGTGGGTTTATTGAAAGCACCCAGTATGTATAATCCGATTAGTAATCCAAAAAAATCGAAAGAAAGACGTAATACGGTGATTGAACAAATGGAAAGATATAAATTTATTACCTCTGCCCAAAGTGAATTTTTCAAAAAAACGCCTATTGAAATCAGACGAGGAAAAGAAGACCACGAAACAGGAATCGCTCCTTATTTTAGGTCAGAACTTCAAAAATGGCTGGTGCAATGGGGAAAAGATAATAAAAGAGACCCATACAAAGAAGGTTTACGTATTCATACGACCATCGATTCACGTATGCAAAGGCACGCAGAAGATGCGATGCAAGAACACATGAAAGAAAAACAAAGAGCTTTTATTAACTATTGGAAAATGTATAATAGAAATCCTTGGGTTGATGACAATGGTTATGAAGTAAAAGATTTTATTGAAAAAGAATCATATAAAAGTGATAGATATAAAAAAATGATCGAGCAATATGGTAATGATAAAGATAGAATTAAAAGAGAAATGAATACACCTTACAAAATGCGTGTTTATACATTGGAAGGTGAAAAGGACACTACCATGACTCCTATGGATTCTATTCGATACTATAAACATTTTTTGCAAGCAGGTTTTATGGCAATGGAGCCACAAACAGGGCATATCAGGGCTTGGGTTGGTGGCGTAGATTTTAAACATTTTAAATATGACCACGTAAAATTAGGAAAAAGACAACCTGGTTCTACTTTCAAACCGATTGTATATGCGGCGGCTTTGGACTATGGTTATACGGCTTGCTCTCAATTACAAGATAAAATGGTAACGATTGGCAATTGGACACCTAAAAATTCGAGTGGCGGCTGGTCAGGTGCGATGATGAATTTGAGGCAAGGAGTAGCGACTTCTACCAATTCAATCGTTGTGCAGTTAATCAATAATATTGGAGCAAAAGCCACCATAAAATTTGCCAAAGAATTAGGTTTTACAAGTCCTTTGCAAGATAATTTAGCAATATGTTTGGGAACAGAAGATGCTTCTATTTTTGAAATGACAGGTATTTATGCTGTGTTTGCTAATCGTGGAAAACGAATTACACCTAATTTTGTAGCTCGAATCGAAGACAAAGAAGGTAATACGATTGCAGATTTTTATCCACAAGCAAAACAAGTCGTGAGTGAAGAATTAGCCTACCAAATGAATTATATGCTGATGGGTTCACTTTCTGAACCGGGCGGAACTTCTTTATCCGTTAATAGTTATGGAACTCCTGGTGATCCATTGACAAAAGGAAACGAAATTGGGGCAAAAACAGGTACAACACAATTAAATGCTGATGCTTGGTTTATGGGTTATACACGTAATTTGGCAGCAGGAGCTTGGGTCGGTGGTGATACAAAACATACTCGTTTTTTGGATATAGGTAATGGACAAGGGGCAGTTCTAGCTTTGCCTTTGTGGGGGAAATTTTTTACACGTATATACGCAGACCCAGAACTCAGACAAAGATACCCCAAAGGTAGTTTTGAAAAACCTGAAGACATGGAAGTGGAATTGGATTGTAGAAAAATGGCTCAAAAACGTAGAGACGATTTGAAAAACGATGACGATGATGAATAAACTCAAAAAGTTATCTCCTATATCACATTAAAAAAAATTACGCACAAAAAAAAATTATAACTATGGGAATATTTAGTTTCTTCTCAAAAAAAAATAAAGAAGGAGAAAAAAATAAAGAGGCTTTAAATCAAGGTTTAGAAAAAACGAAAACAAGTTTTTTGAGCAAATTGACAAAAGCCATTGCGGGAAAGTCTGTGGTTGATGAAGAAGTTCTTGATGAATTAGAAATGACTTTACTTTCTGCTGACGTAGGACCACAAACCACTATAAAAATTATTCAACGAATAGAAGAAAGAGTAAAAAAAGATAAATATTTGGGCGTTTCTGAATTAGATAAAATATTAAAAAGTGAAATAGCAAAATTATTAGAAGAAAATAATTTAACTACTTTTGAAAACTTTGATATCCCAGAAGATAAAAAACCATATATTATTTTGGTGGTAGGTGTAAATGGAGTAGGAAAAACAACTACTATCGGAAAGTTAGCCCATCAATTTCATAAAGCAGGAAAAAAAGTAATTTTGGGAGCAGGCGATACGTTTAGAGCTGCCGCGGTTGATCAACTCAAAATTTGGGGCGAAAGAGTAGGCATAGAAGTTATTTCGCATGGCATGAACACTGACCCAGCTTCTGTGGCTTTTGATACGGTCAAGTATGCGATGGAAAATAATATTGATGTGGCTATTATTGATACAGCTGGGCGTTTGCAAACTAAAATTAATTTGATGAATGAATTATCAAAAATCAAAAAAGTAATTCAAAAAGCAACTCCTGATGCTCCTCACGAAGTCTTATTGGTTTTAGATGGAAGTACAGGACAAAATGCGTTTATTCAAGCACAAGAATTTACAAAAGCAACACAAGTATCCGCTTTAGCTATCACAAAACTTGACGGAACAGCAAAAGGTGGCGTAGTGATTGGAGTTTCTGACCAATTTAAAATTCCTGTTAAATATATTGGGGTAGGAGAGGGGATAGAGCATTTACAAATTTTTAATAAACAAGAATTTGTAGATTCTTTGTTTGGGAATTAGAAAATTGAGTATATTTTTTGGTGATAATGTTTGGTATAGATTATCACCAAAAAAATATTTGTTTTTTTAGTTTAATTTTGGATACTATCAAATTTTAGACTGATAAAAATAATTCTATAAATGGTCAAACCTCAGTCTAACCATCTATCTTTGGCTCTATCAAAGCTAATCTCAAACAAAATAAACGCTAAATTTGATAAAGACATTTCTTTTAAGTAGTAATGTTTAAATAAACGAGTTTAATTGATTTTTTCTCTATCTTTTTTAACTTTTTAAGTACTTTTTGTTTCATTCTTTTTATTAATTTTTGTCCTTTTCTCTGCCTTTACCTTTTTTACACTTTGGAGAAATAAAGGGTGTTTTATCAAAAGTATCAAAAAAATCAAATAGCCCTAACTAATTGCCTACAAAATAAGTAGGGAGCTAAGCGGATAAAAATAATGCAATAAAATTTTATTATTTTTTGCCAATCTTTTTCATTATCAACCAATAAATGTGTAACTTTGCACCTATTGGAGTAGTAATAATAAAAATGTCTATTTTGAACTCAAGCCCACCACACTATCCGAAGTAGTATTACAGGCTAAACTCATACTCAAATTAGTAAATGGTTTCACACGTAAAAGTGGTAAATATAAAAGATCTTGACAGGTTCCTTTTCTGTAGTAGTGGTATTTTTCATTTTCAAAATTACAGAAAATTTTGTCATTTTGTCATTTTTTAACATACTTTTGTCCAAAGTCCAATTGTATTTAAATTATTTAAAAATCACATTTTTAGGAAATATTTTATCAACCAAAATTTTTATCAAAAATAAAAATAATCATATATTTCAAAAAAAAAGCATTATTTTATTTTGATTTCTAAAAAAAATATTTAATTTTAAACTTTTAAAATATTTATCCATTGTAAAAGTATTGATTTTCAATGCTTTATCCCTTTTTATTCATTATAAATAAAACATTTTGATTGTATGAAAAATATTGTATTATTCGGACCTCCGGGATCTGGTAAAGGTACTCAAAGCGAAAAAATTATAGAAAAATATGATTTTTTACATCTTTCAACAGGAGATTTATTGAGAGCAGAAATTGCTAATAATACCAAATTAGGTTTAGATGCCAAAACATTTATGGACGCAGGAAAATTAGTGCCTGATGAAGTTTTAATTGGTATGGTGGCTAATAAAATTGAAAATAATTTAGAAGTCGCAGGTTTTATTTTTGATGGATTTCCGCGAACAATTGTACAAGCAGAGGCATTAGATAAAATGCTGGAACAAAAACATCTAAAAATTGCAGGAATGATCGCTTTGGAAGTCGAAGAAAATGAACTTACAAAAAGAATTTTGGAAAGAGGAAAAACATCAGGCAGACCAGATGACCAAAATGAAGATTTAGTCAAAAAAAGAGTGGAAGAATATAACAATAAAACCGCTCCTGTAGCCACACATTATAAAGCACACTCTAAATTTACGTCTATTGCTGGTATTGGAGAAATTGCTGCTATTTTTGAAGATATTTGTAAAATAATTGATAGTTTTTAATCAAAAAATAATTACTTTTTTGCTCAAAATAAAACAAAAAATTCGCAAAATATTAAAATATTTTGTGGTTTTTTGTGAGAAAGTTTTTTTACTCTAATTAAAAATGTGAAAATGTTTTTTACATCAAATTATAGTATAGTTGCTCAAAAATATTTTATGATTTCATATAAAACGGAGACGTTAACGCCTCCGCATTATATGAAATAATAAGAAAAGGTCTCGTCGTTTATTTACAAAACAAAAAATTATAATAACAAAAAATAATAAACATACTTTCCTATTACAAAATCTTTTTTTCTATCCTTTCAAAACCTGAATAATTTTGATAGATAAATTAAAAAATAACATTTTTGTATTCGCATTTCGTTCAATATAATAAATGGCTTGGCTCAATTCTTGGCTTAATTTGGTGATTCTATCAATATGTCCTGCGGCTTTGGCAAATCCGACTAAAAAATCTCGTTTTAAATTCGATACTTTTATATTTTCTGGACTTCCATAAGCAATCAAAAGCGTTTCTCGACAAATATCTAAGCCACATTCTAACCAATATTTTTGAATTTCTCTCGAAAAACCATCAAAAGTTTCCATTCTAACCCACAAATCTTTATAAATTCCTCTAAAACATTCACGCATCCATTGTTGAAACCAAATAAAATTATCATTGTCCACATTTTCAATATTTCGAATTGCTTCCGACAAATTTCCATCGGCTAAATAAGCAATCGCATTGGCATTTTCGGTAGCAATTTTTAATTTTTTTTGTAAATAATCTGAAATTTGATTTTCTGTAAAATCAGGCACCACCACAGGCTGCACGCGTGAGAGAATCGTGGGTAATAAACTTTGGGGAGAATTACAAACCAATAAAAAAACGGTTTTTTGTGGTGGCTCTTCTAAAATTTTTAAGAGTGCATTTGCCGCTCCTACATTCATCATTTCAGGCAACCAAATCAACAATAATTTATACTCTGCCTCAAAAGGTTTCATCGATAAAATTTGTATAATTTGGCGACTTTCTTCGACAGGAATATTGCCTTGCTTATCATCTGCCCCAATAAAAAAAAGCCAATCAGACAAATCAAAATAAGGATTTTTAATCACTATTTTACGAAAATCGGGTAAAAAATCTTGACAAGTTGGCTTCGAATCTACTTTTTTGGTGATAGCCACAGGAAAAATAAAACTCAAATCGGGGTGAATTAATTTACTATGTTTCAAACAACTATTGCACTTGCCACAAGCATCTTTGTCTTGTCTATTTTCGCAATGTAAATATCTCGCCAAAGCCAAAGCCAAAGCCAAATTTGCCGAGCCTTCGCGTCCATTAAAAAGCAAAGCGTGTGCTAAATGTTGTTGTTCAAACGCTTGTGTGAGCGTGTTTTGTAAGGATTCTTGCCCTTGTATTTCTTTAAAAAACATATTATTTATCTAAAAAAAACGTCCTATTTTAAAGCCAGCCAAAAAACCTTGTGGCGTATCTTTTTTATACAAAGCACGCCAAGCAATATGTGGCGTAATTGCCCATTCTTTTTCTGCTCCAAAAAAAATATTTGCTTTTATTCCGCCTGTAAAACCTAATAAAAATTGGTCATAACTATTGTTCGAATTAACCGTTCCTAAATAGTGCATACCAATCGGAGTCAAATAAGGCGAAAGGGCTATTTTATCGTTGGCTAACGGAATATGAAAAGTAATTGTTTCAGGAATAATTGCCAAAATAACCGCCAAATATAAATAACCATTATCCGAATTTCCTGCTGTTGTATTATTATTTGCCCAATTAAATGGATAACCCGCTAACCAAAAACCAAGTGGAATATGCCCATAACGACCTCTATTATTGCCCAAAGAACCAATATCAAATTGCGAAGAAATACTAATATTTTCGTTGATATATACTTCTAATTCTAAGCCAAAAGAACGAGATTGAAATTGATTGCTCTGCCATTGTTCTGCTATGGCATTGATGCGAAAAGAACTGCCATCGCCTACTTCTTTTTTTTTGAGAATACCTTTGTGTTTGCTCCCAAAATGATTATAATTGAACTTTAATTGTGCAAAAATAGAAGAATGAATTAGTATAAAAAGGAATAATAAAAACGCTTTATTTTTCATCATAATTGTTATTTTTTGTAATATATAAGTAGAAATATTTTTGCAAATTTAATGTTTTTTTATGAATATTTATTAATTTGATTAAAAAAAATGAAATTTTAAGTGTTTTTTCAAAATTATCACTTAAAATTATCATTCAAAATTATTAAAAAAAATAACAAAAAATATTAAAAAATTATTCTTTTGTTTTATCTTTGCAAAACAAGAATTATGCAAACAAAAATCAGCCAATAAAATGTTTACAAAGAAACAAACCTACGAAAAAATCAAAGAATTAGTAGAAAAATTTGAGGAATATATTTCTACTTATAAACATACAGATTACAACGAAACCCAAACACGCATCGAATTTATCAATCCGTTTTGGGAAGCTTTGGGCTGGGACGTGGATAATACACAAAAAAAACCACCCCATAATTGCGAAGTTTTGCACGAGGTAAAACAAAGGCAAGGAACGGCAAATAAAAGACCCGATTATTTATTTCAGAAAGAAGCAAAAAAAATGTTTTTTTATGTGGAAACTAAAAAACCTTCTGTCAATTTGTTGGCGGACAAACAAGCGGCTTTTCAACTCAAAAGATATGGACGTTTTGGAAAAATGAAGATTTCTATTTTGATGGATTTTGAAGAATTTTGTGTTTATAATTGTACCAAAAAACCATTTCCCAATCAAGATGCCAAAATAAGTCGTTTAGATTATTTTACTTTTCAAGAATATTTAACAAATTTTGATTTTTTTTGGAATACTTTTGCCAAAGAAAATGTGTTTGCAGGCAGTATTGACGTATATTTAAAAGATAACAAAGAAATTACGAATAAAGAAAGTGTCGATATTGAATTTTTGGATACGATAGAAAAATGGCGTTTAGATTTGGCAACAAGTTTGAATAAAAAAAATCCAAAATTAGAAGATTTTGAGATTAATTTTGCTGTGCAACAAACCATTGACCGCATTATTTTCTTAAAAATTGCAGAAGATAGAGGTTTGGAAAATGCCAATCAATTATTAGACGCAAGCAAAAAAGGTGATATTTATAGCAATTTATTAGTGTTGTTTGAGCAGGCTGATAAATCGTATAATTCGGGACTTTTCAATTTTAAAAAAGACACCATTACGCCTCGTTTAATTACAGAAAATAAAATTATCAAACTCATTATTCAAAAATTATACGAAGAAGGTAGCTTTGATTTTTCGGCTATCGAAGTCGAGATTTTGGGGTATGCGTATGAGCAATTTTTAGGAAAAGTAATTGTTTTTGATGATAATAAAGTAGCGAGTATTCAAACTAAAATTGAGGTACGAAAAGCAGGTGGCGTATATTACACGCCACAATATATCGTGGATTATATCGTCGAAAATACTTTGGGAATACAAATAAAAGGTAAAAATCCGAGTGAAATTACATTGATAAAAATCATTGACCCAAGTTGTGGTAGTGGTTCGTTTTTGTTAGGTGCTTATCAATATTTACTCAATTATCATCTCGAATATTATACCAAAGAAAAAGAAAAAAATGGCTTTTCTAATGCTTTAAACGCCAATAATACGCTAAAAACTGCGATTAAAAAACAAATTTTAGTCAATAATATTTTTGGAATCGATATTGATACGCAAGCAGTCGAGGTGTCAAAATTATCGTTATTGATTAAGTGTATGGAGGGCGAAACGGCGGCAACGGTTTTGGATACAAATTTGATTTTGAAAGAAAGTGTTTTGCCAAGTTTGGAGGAAAATATCTTTGCGGGCAATTCTTTGATTGCTTCAGATTTTTATGATGGTGGATTGTTTTTAACAAAAAAAGAAGAAAGGAAAATTAATGTTTTTGATTGGAAAAAATACTTTAAAAATGTGATGTCTTTGGGTGGTTTTGATTGTATGATTGGCAATCCACCTTATGGAGCAAATTTTTCAGATTTAGAAAAACAATACTTGAAAAATAAACATAAATATTCTGATATAGAAATTGAAAGTTATATTTTATTTCTTGAAAAAAGTTTTGATTTTTTAAAAACAAGCGGTTTTTTAGGTTATATTATACCAAGTAATTTATTTACAAACCAAAGATATGAAAAAATTAGAAGTTTATTGCTTAATAATAGTCAAATCAATTATTTATTAGATTTGGGAGATGGCGTTTTTAAAGAGGCTGCTGTCGATACTTGTATTACTATATTTTCAAAACAAATTCCTAATTTTAATCATTCTATTTTAGGTTATGTAGGAAATTCTATTAAAAATATTGATTATAATACTTTTTTACAGAATGATTTCAAAAAAAGTAAATATGCTCTTTTTAATATTTATACTTCAAGTGAAGCCAATTTTATTGCTCAAAAAATTGCAGAAAAAGGAGAATTATTAGAAAATTTAGTTACTTTTGCCAGAGGTGTAGAATTTGGTTATAAGTCTGAATATACAACACAAAAAGCGAAAACAAAAAATGCAAAACCACTAATTGCAGGACGTTGTATTGATAAATATAAAATTACTTTTGAAAATAGATATGTTATTTTTGATGAAAAAGATGTGAGTAATTTCAAAACAAGAGAAATTTATGAGCAGGAAAAAATATTAATTCGTAGAATTGGTACAAATATTATCGCCACTTATGATAACGAAAAATATTATAATGTTTGTGATGTGTATAATTTATTGTCAAAAAATATTTCTTTAAAATATATTTTAGGTTTTCTAAATTCAAAATTAATGTCTTTTTATTTACAAACACAATTTAAAAATGCAAAAAAAATATTTCCTAAAATTCCTATTGCTTATCTAAAACAATTACCTATTATTGTGCTTAATCCAAAAGATAAAAATGAAAAATTGATGTATGAAAAAATAATTTTGTATGTTGAAACTTTAATTGAACTCAAAAAAAGACTTTCAGAAGCAAAAACAAATAGTGATAAAAGAAGTTTGAATGATAGATTTTTGAGAAATCAAGAAGAACTTGATGACTTAATTTTTGATTTATACGCACTCACAAGCGAGGAAAAAGAAATTATTTTGGGGGAATAAATATGTTTTTAGAAAATTGGAAAGAATATCTTTTAAAAAATATTTTTCGACTGAAAAAACCAGAAGATTTTGGATATTTATATGAAGAATTTATAAGTCAAGATGTAGCGTTTCGCAAGGCTGGTGGCGTATATTACACACCACAATATATCGTCGATTATATCGTCGAAAATACTTTGGGAATACAAATAAAAGGTAAAAATCCGAGTGAAATTGCATTGATAAAAATCATTGACCCAAGTTGTGGCAGTGGTTCGTTTTTGTTGGGTGCTTATCAATATTTACTCAATTATCATCTCGAATATTATACCAAAGAAAAAGAAAAAAATGGCTTTTCTGATGCTTTAAATGCGAATAATACGCTAAAAACTGCCATTAAAAAACAAATTTTAGTCAATAATATTTTTGGAATCGATATTGATACGCAAGCAGTCGAGGTGTCAAAATTATCATTACTAATCAAATGCATGGAGGGCGAAACGGCGGCAACGGTTTTAGATACAAATTTGATTTTGAAAGAAAGTGTTTTGCCAAGTTTGGAGGAAAATATTTTTGCGGGCAATTCTTTGATTGCTTCAGATTTTTATGATGGTGGATTGTTTCCAACTGCCAAAGAAATGCGAATGATAAATGTTTTTGATTGGGAAAATGGTTTTTCTATGATTTTAAAAAATGGCGGTTTTGATGCAATTATTGGAAATCCACCTTATTTAAGTACCAAAAGAGGTTTTGCAGAAACTCCCAAAATCAATCAATATTTGAAAAAAAATTATACAAATGCAGTTGGACAATTTGATGCTTATATGTTGTTTATTGAAAAAGCATCTTTGCTTTGCAAAACAAATGCTTATTGGGGTTTTATCATTCCTAAACCAATTTTGACTAATCAAAATATGCAAATTATTAGGAATAATATTTTAGAAAATGGAACGATGACAAACATTGCAGATTTTGGTATGCCTTTCAAAGATGCAAGCGTGGAAGCGGTGGCTATTTGTCAAATCAAACAAAAATCAGACATAAAAACGGCTGTTGATATTTTTAAATTTGATAAAGAAAATGAAGTACATTTTTTACAATCTCATACAGAAATTGATTCGAAATATTTTTATCAAACCGCTTTTAATTCTTTTGTGGTCAATATAAATGCAAATACTGAAGATATTTTATTAAAAATAGAAGATAATTCGACCATTTTAAAACACCTTGTAAAAACTTTTATGCGTGGCGTGGAGTGTGGAAAAAAAGATGTATGTATCAAAACTAAAAATATTCGTAATCAATTTAAAAAACTTTTGAGAGGAGAGGATGTCAAAAGATATAACGTAGATTATCAAAATTTTTGGATTGAAATTGATAAAAATGACAAAGCAAAATTCAAAGATAATTTGGTATATGAATGTGGTAAAAAAATATTAATTCGTAGAGTTGGAATCGATTTACAAGCCACGATTGATACAGAAAGTTATTGGAATTTGAACACAATTTATAATATTCACCTTAAAAATGATACGTATGAATACGTTTTAGGAATTATCAATTCAAAACTTATGCAGTATTGGTTCAGGCGAAAATTTGTATTTGAAGATAAATTATTTCCTTATGCAAGAGTTTCGCAATTAGAACAATTACCTATAAAAATATTAGATTTAACAGAAAAAAACAATTTGGATAAATATAATAAAATGGTGGAACTTGTTAGTAAAATGCTTGATTTGAATACAAAAATATCGAAAGCAAAAACGCCTTCTGATAAACAACTTTATCAAAGACTAATCGAAAATATTGAAAATCAAATCAATGAACTTGTTTTTGACTTATACGCACTCACAAGCGAGGAAAAAGAAATTATTTTAGGGGAATAAATATGTTTTTAGAAAATTGGAAAGAATATCTTTTAAAAAATATTTTTCGGCTCAAAAAACCAGAAGATTTTGGATATTTATATGAAGAATTTATAAGTCAAGATGTAGCGTTTCGAAAAGCGGGTGGCGTATATTACACGCCACAATATATCGTGGATTATATCGTCGAAAATACTTTGGGAATACAAATAAAAGGTAAAAATCCGAGTGAAATTACATTGATAAAAATCATTGACCCAAGTTGTGGTAGTGGTTCGTTTTTGTTAGGTGCTTATCAATATTTACTCAATTATCATCTCGAATATTATACCAAAGAAAAAGAAAAAAATGGCTTTTCTAATGCTTTAAACGCCAATAATACGCTAAAAACTGCGATTAAAAAACAAATTTTAGTCAATAATATTTTTGGAATCGATATTGATACGCAAGCAGTCGAGGTGTCAAAATTATCGTTATTGATTAAGTGTATGGAGGGCGAAACGGCGGCAACGGTTTTGGATACAAATTTGATTTTGAAAGAAAGTGTTTTGCCAAGTTTGGAGGAAAATATCTTTGCGGGCAATTCTTTGATTGCTTCAGATTTTTATGATGGTGGATTGTTTTTAACAAAAAAAGAAGAAAGGAAAATTAATGTTTTTGATTGGAAACAAAGTTTTAAAAACATCTTTAAAAATGGTGGTTTTGATATTGCCATAGGAAATCCACCTTACGTAAAACAAAGTTTATTAGATAAAAATAGCCTTCATTATTACTTACAAAAATATACACTTTCAGAAGATTTATATACTTTATTTATCGAAAAAATGATGACCATTTTAAAAGAAAATGCTTTGTTAGGATTGATTATTCCAAGCCTTTTTATCAAAGGAGTTCAGTTCGAAAAGTTAAGAATTTTCATCAATAAAAATGCTCAAAATTTTCAATATAAAGAATATGGAGATGACGTATTTCAAGAAGTAAAAATGCCTACCTGCGTTATAAAACTTCAAAAAGGAGAAAATGAAAATATAAATTATTTTGAAAGTAAATCTAATATTTATTTCTCAAAAATAAAAATGATAAACTTAGGTGAAATTTCTACTATCAAAAGAGGTCTTGAAATAGGACGAGATAAATTAAATAAAAAAGGGAAATTAATTTGTATCACAGGTGGAAATATGGATAGTTACCTCATAAAATCAAAAAATTATATTACAAAACAAGTTTATGAAGCATTTAAAAAAACAGATGATTTGTTTATTTCTCCTAAATTATTGATTAGAGAAACAGGAAATAAGTTTTTTGTAACTTTAGATAATAACAATAGTATCACTACAAGAAGTATTTATAATCTAAAAATAAAAGATGATTTTTATAATCTTTATTTCATTCTTGGAGTTTTAAATTCTGTTTTATTGCAATATTATTTTAAGGAAAATATTATGCCTAAAACTAATATTTTTCCAAAAATAAGAATTATTCAATTACAAGAAGTTCCTATTCCTTTGTTAGATTTTTCTGTTGAAAATCATAAAAATATGTATGATAAAATTACGTTTTTTGCAGAACAATTATTAGATTTGTATCAAAGAAAAAGCGAAGCAAAAACTCCTAATGATATTGAGCAATTACAAAGACGAATTACACACGCAGAAAATCAAATCAATGAACTTGTTTTTGACTTATACGCACTCACAAGCGAGGAAAAAGAAATTATTTTGGGGGAATAAATAAAAATAAAAACTATGACAAATAAAGAAATTGCTTACGAAAAAATCAGAGAATTAGTAGAAAAATTTGAGGAATATAAAAACACTTACAAAAGTGCAACTTATAACGAAACACAAGTCAGAAATGAATTTATTAATCCATTTTGGGAGGCTTTGGGTTGGGATATATACAACAAAGAAAATTGTCCACCATCAAGATTTCAAGTAATTCACGAGGCTACCATAAAACAAAGAAAAGGCAGTAAAAAAGAAAGAGTAGATTACAAATTCCAACGTGAAACTAACAAAACTTTTTTTGTTTTAGAAGCAAAAAAACCTTTTGTAAATGTTTTTGAAGATAAATATCCAGCCTTTCAATTAAAAAAATATGGTTGGAATGAACGATTAAAAATTTCTGTTCTAACTGATTTTGAAGAATTTGCCATATATAATTGTACAAAACAACCCAAAAAAATACACGAGGCAAATAAAAATAGAATTAAATATTTTACTTTTTTACAATATTTATCAGAATTTGATTTTTTATGGCAATTATTTGCCAAAGAAAATGTATTTGGTGGAAGTATTGATAATTTTGTCAAAGACAAAAAAGAATTTGAAAGTAAAGAAACCGTAGATTTGATTTTTTTGGCAACGATTGAAACTTGGCGAACAGCATTGGCAAATAATTTAATTTTACGCAATAAAAATTTAGATGAATACGAATTAAATTATACCATTCAACAAATTATTAACCGTATTTTATTTTTAAAAATTGCAGAAGATAGAGAAATTGAGCCAGAAAATCAACTCAAAAATACGATTAAAACAGGAATTTATTATCAAAATATTTTTAAATTATTTGAAAATGCTGACAAACGATATAATTCGGGATTATTTAATTTTAAAAAAGATGAAACTGCTCGCCAACTTAAAGTCGATAATAAAACCATAAAAATTATTATTGACAATTTATATGATGAAGAAAGTTTTGATTTTTCTTTAATTCCTGTTGAGATTTTAGGTTTTATTTATGAACAATTTTTAGGAAGTGAAATCAATATCAAAGATAATAAACAGATAGAAGTTGAGCAAAAAATGGAAGTTCGCAAAGCAGGTGGCGTATATTATACGCCCATTGAAGTTGTCGAATATATGATTAAAAATACGATTGGTAAGAAAATAGAACATAAAAAACCAAACGAAATTAGTGATATAAAAATCATTGACCCAAGTTGTGGCAGTGGTTCGTTTTTGTTGGGTGCTTATCAATATTTACTCACTTTTCATTTAGATTATTACATTGATTTAAAAAATAAAGGTGAAAATGTACCCGAATTAACGCCTGAAAATAATTTAACCACACAAACCAAAAAAGAAATTTTAATCAATAATATTTTTGGAGTTGATATAGATATGCAAGCGGTTGAGGTGTCAAAATTATCCTTGCTAATTAAGTGTTTGGAAGGCGAAACTTCTGCCACAATTGAAAACATAATTCAAAACGATAAAAGTAAGGTTTTACCAAGTTTAGAAAATAATATTTTGTGCGGAAATAGTTTGATAAGCTCTGATTTTGATGGCGTTTTTATGTCCAAAAAAGAAGAACGAAAAATAAATATTTTTGATTGGGAAATTGGTTTTTCATCTATTTTCAAAAAAAATAAAGGTTTTGATGTAGTAATTGGAAATCCGCCTTATGGTGCTGATTTGCAACAAAATGACTATATTAAACAAAAATTTCCTTATTCTTCTCAGATGAAAGAAATAAATTCTTATCTTTATTTTACAGAATTTTCTTTGCGTTTGATGAAAGATGATGCCATTTTTGGTTATATTATTCCTGATACTTTTGTGATGAAAACACAATATTTGAGTTTTAGAAAATTTTTATTCGAAAAAACAAATATTTATGAAATAATAGAAACTGGTTCTGTGTTCAAACAAGCAAAAGCTACGCCTAATATTCTACTATTTTTTGAGAAAAATAATAAAATAAGAAATGGAAATTTATCGCATACTTTTTTGAGAAAACAACTCAATATTCATCAAAATATTGATACTATTTTACAAGATTTGAGAACGAAAAAATTCGAAACCGAAGGAACTATGTCTTATCAATATTGGAAAAAATCTTTTGAGTTCCAATTAGGGCGATATGTAGAAAATAAAAAATTAGAAATCATCAATAAAATGATCGATAATCCAAAAAATATTCCTTTGATAACTTTTAATAACATAGAAATTGACAGAGGTTTGGAAGGTGGAAAAAGTAATTTATTAGAAAAATCACGTAAAAAAAATGTCAAAAAAATTCTTATTCCTGATAATATTGATAAGTATTTTATCAACAAAAATAAAACATACATCACAGAAGAAACCAAACAATCTTTTGATTTTGATAGAATTTTAGTGATTAGAATTAGAAATACAAAAATAAAAGAAAGAATTATTGCGTGTTTGGAAACAGAAAAACGAGCAACACTCAAAACAATTCAACAAATATTTTTTAAAGGAACTTCTAAAATTGATTTAAAATATATATTGGCAATTTTGAATAGTGAATTAATGAATTTTTATTGTCATCATTTTTTGTCTGATGATATTAACAAAGATTATTTATCTAAATTACCTATTCCAGAAATCGATTTGAAAGATGAAAAATCAAAACAAATATATGAAAATATTGTCAAAAAAGTAGATGAAATAATGCTACTCAAAAATGATTTATCTATTTCAAAAATTCAAGTGGATAAAGATAGATTGCAAAGGCGAATTACACACGCAGAAAATCAAATCAATGAACTTGTTTTTGACTTATACGCACTCACGAGCGAGGAAAAAGAAATTATTTTGGGGGAATAAATAAAAATAAAAACTATGACAAATAAAGAAATTGCCTACGAAAAAATCAAAGAATTAGTAGAAAAATTTGAGGAATATATTTCTACTTATAAACATACAGATTACAACGAAACCCAAACACGCATCGAATTTATTAATCCATTTTGGGAAGCTTTAGGCTGGGACGTGGATAATCAACAAAAAAAAGCACCGCATAATTGCGAAGTTTTGCACGAGGTAAAACCGACCTTCCGCACCCTATTTTTAAAAATGAGTATTATCGTTAAAATTCGAGAATTTATTGGCAAAATCATCTAATAATTTTTATTTTAACAATAAACTGAATAAAAATTAATAAATCGGGTAAATTTTCAGATAAATTAAAT
>JAAFJG010000055.1 GCA_013298075.1 Cytophagales bacterium
GTTGTTGCAAATCGCCACGAAAAGTATGCTCGGTGGCATTACCAAGTGTATACCTTTTATTGATATTGTCGATATATTCTGCTATATTCATTGGTTTTATATTTTAAATTTTAGAGTGCAAAGTTAATTCTTTTGTTGATAAAGTTTATTTTTTATCATATTTTTATATAATTATATTTTTTTGTATATTTGCAAAAAACAATATTAAACAAAATCAATATATCCTACTTTCCGCACCCTTTTTTCAGTTTAGAGCATTTACTCAAAAATGTATAAATATTTAAAATTTTACGCATAAAATATATTTAATTTATCTGAAAATTTATTCGATTTATTAATTTCTATTCAGATTATTGTTAAAATAAAATTTATTAGATGATTTTGTTAATAAATTCTCGAATTTCAACGATAATACTCATTTTTAAAAATAGGGTGCGGAAAGTCGGTTTTAGGCGTAAGGCGTAATAGTTCAGAATCTTCTTTTACACTTATCATAGTGCAAGGTTAAACATTTATTATTAAAAAACAAATAAATTGTGTAATTTTATATAAAATTGTTTACATATTTTATTTCAGTTTGTTACCCTTAGTATCATCTTTTACTTCAAATATAGACTGAGGAGTATTAACTTTAGTATCAGGAACTAATTTTTCTTCTTTTTTTTCTTTATCAGACATAATTTTTATTTTTTTAAATGAATTTTATTTTTAATATTTAGAATCAATTAGCATGAACTATACTATTCAACAGGTGGAGTAAATATGTCCGACCCCACCAAAATAACAATATAATCTACTTAGCAACACAAAGATATTCTATTTTTTTAAATATCAAATATTTTAGAATAATTATTTTTCTACAAAGAAAATGAGCATATAAGAAATAAATTACCACTTTATATTTAGAAATATGAACATATATATAAAGCGGTGGCATTAACGCCACCGCTTTATATAAGTAAAGATTTTTATTGAGTATAATATTTTTTACTGAGTCTATTATTTTAAATTTTAATAAACCCAAAGAATATTCGTTACTTGTATCAAAACATAAGTAGGATAAACAATTAGTTGTGCATTTCTATTTATTTTTGGTAATTTTTCGGGGTTTTTAGGCATATTTTTAATCAAAATCACAGTAACTGCTATACTTGCCAAAACCGCTAAGTAATTGGTTATCATTAGTTTATCTTGAATAGTTAAATAAGACAAAGGCGGTAAACCTGCCGTACTATTGATGTGCAGAATTACGTTAGCAATCAACAAAGAAGCCATTGCATTGATACGGTCTTTTGGCTCTTTTGGATTCATAAAATACAACATAAAAACGCCACAGACAATCACAAAACAAGGTAAAACGCCTTTGATAAAACTCGCAGTAACAGGTTTATTCAAGGTTACATTAAACGTATATCTTGAATATTTTTGTTGAAAATTTGGATAAAAATGTGTATTGACTTTATGCGAAGTTTTTTTAGATAAGTCCCAACCAATAATTCCGACTTTTTCATCTACGCCTAACAATTTATCGTCTGGCTCAAAAATAATTATAGTTTGATCTAATACATTATCTTCAAGTTGTAGGCTTAAAGTATGACTATCAAAAGGAAAACTTCGATAACTTATATTTTCATTACAAGCCACTTTATACCTAAATATTTTGTATTTTGGTGTATTATCGGCAATTTCTCGGCTGATAATTTGTCCATTCATCGCATCAATTTTTAAACCTTCGGGAAGGTCTTGGTCTGATTTAAGTGCCAAATAAAAGTCGGCTACAAAAGTACCATCAGAAAAATTAAATTTACTGATACTCATCAAATAAATACCTAATCTTATTTTTTGAGGTGTCGCATAGATTGAATTTGCCAAAAACAATAGGCAAATAAACAATAATAATCGTTTTTTCATTGTTATTTTTTGAAGTTTAGATTTTTTTTGCAAAGATAAATAACATTTATGATTTTTTCACATATTTTTTTATTCCTTCTGTCATAAATGTTTCAATTTCGTTATTTTTATCACGATATATCAAAATAACTTCTAATTCAGTGTGTTTTTTTAAAATTTCTTTTGATTTTTCTATGCCCAAAACCATAAAAGCAGTCGCATAACCGTCGGCAATCATACAAGTTTTTGAAAAAACGGTCGAACTTAGCATTTCATTATTTTCGGGATAGCCTGTTTTTGGGTTAATGGTATGCGAATATTTTTTACCATCTTTGATATAAAAATTTTCATAATTTCCTGATGTATTCATCGCCCTATTTTCTACCTCAACTATATAACTTAATTTTGGTTGATTTTCTTGTTTATATAATGGATTGGTTACGCCCAAACGCCATAATTTATCTTCATTTGTTTTTCCTTTACAAATTAGCTCCCCTCCTATTTCAACCATATAATTTTCTACGCCTTTTTCATTTAAAAAATCTGCTACAATATCCACCGCATATCCGCCTGCAATACCACCAAAATCTAACATTGTTTTTTTATTTTTTTTTCTGATACTTGTATTATCAAATTCAATTTTATCAAAACCAATGATTTTTTTTAGTTCATTAATAGTACTCGAATCAGGTAATTGTTCTTTTTTGAAACCAAAACCCCAAGCATTGACCAGAGGCGCAACTGTCGCATCAAAACTACCTTCTGTATTGTCATAAACTTCTTTACAGGCTTTCAAAACTTTTAAAAAATGGGGAGATTGAAACACAAAAATACTATCTTTGTTGAATTTTGAAATATCAGAATCAGGAATATAAGTAGAAAGTGCATCATTAAATTTTTTTAAAACCTTATCAATTTCAGGTTTAAAATATCTATTTTTTTCATCAAGATATTTAATATTATATTTCACCACTCCCATCGTAACGCCTTGTATATGCGTGAGTGTGGGCGAAGCAGTCCATTGTCTATAATAAAAAACCATCATAAAAACAATCAATAAAAATAAAGAATAATAAGCGTTTTTTTGTGTATTTGACATTTTTTTGTTCTATTTTTTGGAGCAGCAAAAGTAATGATTATTTGAAAATAAAACAAAAATATTTAAAAAATTTGTTTAATTTTTACGATAAATATAGCAATATTCGAATTTTTTATCAAAAAAATGTTATTTTTTGTTGCAAATTTAAAAAAGATAATTTAGTTTTATGCCTTAATTATTTATTTTACTTCATTTATTTTACTCATTTATTAACAAATTTTTATTCTATTTATTACTTTAAAATTATGATTTTTTTACAAAATTTAGCACTACAAGTGGCGTTACTGGTATATCAGAGCAAATTATAAACTTAAAAGACATGTAATATTCTTTTTTATCCTAAAAAATAGTTATACTTATAAGATTTTAAAATGTCTTATACGCATATTTTTATCTCCTTATTTTCATTCTAGTTTCAAAATTTTATACAAATTATCTATTTTTTTATTTTTATTTAGATATAAAAGTCTTTTAATTTTTTATTTTTGAGAAAAAAAACTATCTTTGCATAAATTTTTTAGTTCAAAAATGAAATGGAGAACTTGGGAGTGGTGGAAATCCCCCTTTATTATGACGGTTCGCAATCGTCAGACCTTAGAAGAAGTATGGCAGTTGCCTTACACACGCATAAGTGTTTTTTTGGTAATGGGTGGAATATGTTTTTTTATTTTTTTGGCTTGTATGTTATTTGCGGCTTGGTTTTTTAGTCCTAAAAATTTAATTGGTAAAGATGATACCACTCGCAAACTCATTTTAATCAATCAAACTATCGATTCTTTGTCTCAAGTCGTGCAGACAAGAGATAAATATATTCAAAGTATTCAAAAACTTTTGCAAGCCGACCAAGATTATCTCAAAAACGATTTTGGAACAGGTGAAAAAGGAGAAGGAAGTAAAAAAAAGGTGAGCGATTCGATTGATTTGAATAAAATTAGTGACGTTGATAAAAAATTAAGAAAAGAAATTGAACAAACTGACCGAAATTTAGTTGGATTAGCAGGAGGAGCAAGTATTGAATTGAGAGAAATGTTCTTTTTTCAGCCTTTAAAAGGATTAGTTACCGAAAAATATAACGCCAAAGAAAAACATTTCGGAACTGATATTGTAGCCGAAAAAGACGCTCCTATTAAATCGGTAGCAGAAGGAACAGTAATTATGGCTTCTTGGACAGATGACACAGGTTACGTAATGATGATTCAACATCAATCTAAACTGATTTCTGTGTATAAACATTGTTCAGTTTTATTGAAAAAAACGGGTGATTTTGTGCAAGCAGGCGAGATTTTGGCAATTATTGGCAATACAGGTGCTTTGACTTCGGGACCTCATCTTCATTTTGAAATGTGGTATGAAGGCAACCCCATTAACGCAGAAAAAATAATAAACTTTTAAAATGAATTTTTTTAATTTTAATAAACTTATAAACACTATTTATATGGCTATTTTTGGAAACAATAAAGAAAAAGAAAATGCTTACGTGGGAAACGCACAAGATTTGAGCAATGCAAATACTCACGTTGCCAAAGGAGCAAATTTTAGAGGAGATATTGAAATTCAAGGCACTTTACGCATTGAAGGAACAGTATTTGGCAATGTAAAAGGAAAAGGAAAAATCAGTTTAGGCGATTCAGGAATTGTAGAAGGAAATATTCAAGCACAAGTTGCAGATATTGCTGGAACTGTCAAAGGTATCATCGAAATTTCTGACGTTTTGACTTTGAAAGCAACAGCCCAAGTGATTGGTGATCTGATTTGTGGAAAATTGGTCGTAGAAGCAGGGGCGACTTTTAATGGGAAATGTCAAATGGGTGCAATACCTCAATTAACACAAAAAAATAATTCTACGGCTGAGAAAAACGAGAAAACTAATTTGGTTTTTGATAATGCTAAAGTAAAATAATTTTTTTAGATAGCATTTTTAGTTCATCATTAACACCTATATTGATAGGTTTTGAAATCCTATTTTTTACTTATATGTGTTAATGATAATGCTATTTTTTTGATTTTATGGCTCGTATTTTTTGGGCGCATATAAAAAACCAAAAGCTTCTGCTCCTTCTTTTTCTTTGCACCGATGATGAACTTGATGTGCCCTAATCATTCTTTGTAAATATTTATTTCTGGCTATAAATTTTATTTTGATACGTCTATGCACAATAATATCGTGAAAAACTAAATAAAATATGCCATAAGCCAAAATTCCAAAACCAATCGGTTTTAAAAACCATAAAAAAGCAAATTCAAAACCAAGAATAATCGTAAGAATTGAAGGAATACTAAAAACGACAGCAAACCAATCATTTCGTTCAAAAAAATTTTCGTGATGTTGATGATGGTCACGATGCCAAATCCATAAAAAACCGTGCATAATATATTTATGCGTAAGCCACGCTGCTCCTTCCATAGCAAAAAAGGTCGCAGCCATTAACGATATAAAAACAAAAATATTCATTGTTCGAAAAACTAAATTTAGTAAATATTTCAATTAGATTGAAATAAAAATATAACGTAATTTTAAAAAAAAATGTTTTAAAATTATAATAAAATCATTCCTAAAATTCCTAAAAACATAATCATTTTACAAAAAACACTCAAGAAATGGTAATCTTTTTTGTGTTCTGCTTTTTTTAATAAATAAATAAAAATAGATAGTAAAGGTATAATAAAAATATAAAAATATAAAGTAATAAAACCGCCAAACGTAAAATAAACAGATAATAAAATAATAATTAGAATAAATACGAATATATAAATAATATTTTTTGTTTTTTTCATACCCAAAACAATCGGCAATGTTTTGCAATGGTGCATCTGGTCGCCTTTAATATCTTCCATATCTTTGATTATTTCTCGAATAATCGTAATAAAAAAAGCAAATAATCCAAAAATCAGAATATTATTTGTTTTTGTGTTGATGGTTATGTAAGGAATAGTCAAAATCCAGATAGCACCCGCAGTCAAAAAACCAACCATTAAATTACCAATCAAAGGCAAAGGTTTTAGAATTGATGAATATGCCCACAAAAAAAATTCGCAGAAAAAACAAACAATACCTACAATTATATTCGCCCAAAAACCAAAAAGTAATCCTATAAAATTGATAAAAAAATGCCCTAAAATTGCACCTCTCCGATGAATTTGTTTGCCAATAACTACCTCTTTTGGTTTGTTGATAATATCGATTTTAATATCATAATAATCGTTAATCACATAACCCGCAGCCGCTACGCATAAAGTTGCTACTACTATTTTCCAAAAAACAAAATCTTCGTACCAATTTGGCAAAGATTTATTATCAGCAATCACACAAAAAACTCGAACAGATATTTGAGTTAAAGCAATTATCAATAAATTAGTAGGGCGTATCATTTTCCACCAAACAAAAACATTGGCAAAAACAGGCAAAGTCATTTTTTTATGATAGTTTTTTTTGATTTATAAATGTAAACCTATAAAATTTTTCTAAAGTTTTAATCTTTAGTCTGTGGCACATAGACTGAAATAAAAGTTATCAAGCTATTTCGGTCTGTGTGCCACAGACCAAGGAGAAAGGAATAATAAAATAAATATTTATTGACAAAATTAAAAATTTATTATCAAACCTATAAAAAACTTAAAGTTTTATAGGTTTTTATGATATTTTTTTTGAATAAAACACTAATATAATTCTCCAAATTGAGCCGGATTTGCTTCTCTCATCAAAGCATAAATCGCATCAAAAATAGTTTCAGGATTTGGTTTTGAAAAATAATCACCATCAGAACCATAAGAAGGACGATGGTCTTCTGCTGTAATTGTGATTGGTTTACTATCCAAATATTGATACGCATTTTGTTCTTCTAATACTTTTTGGAGCATAAAAGCCGTTCCACCACCGCGCACATCTTCATCTGCAAACACAATTCGATTCGTTTTTTGAATCGATTTTACGATATTATTTTGAATATCAAAAGGCAATAAAGTCTGCACATCAATCACTTCGCAATCGATACCAACTTCTGCTAATTGCGTGGCTGCCTCCAAAATTACTCTACACATCGAGCCGTAAGTAACAATCGTAATATCATTTCCTGCTCTTAAAACTTCTGTAATACCCAAAGGAACGGTAAATTGTCCCAAATTTTCAGGCATTTTTTCTTTCAATCTATATCCATTCAAACACTCGATCACTATCGCAGGTTCGTCGGCTTGCAACAAAGTATTATAAAAACCAGCGGCTTGCGTCATATTTCTTGGCACCAATAAATGTATTCCTCTCAAACAACCCAACAAAGTCGCAATTGGAGAGCCTGAATGCCAAATTCCTTCCAAACGATGCCCGCGTGTGCGTACAATCAAAGGACATTTTTGTCCGCCTTTGGTGCGATATTGCATACACGCCACATCATCTGACAAAATTTGTGTGGCATATAAAATATAATCTAAATATTGAATTTCTGCAATCGGTCTAAGTCCACGCATAGCCGTTCCGATGCCTTGTCCGATAATAGTTGCTTCTCTAATTCCTGTATCTGTGAGCCTCAAATCGCCATATTTATCTTGCAAACCTGCAAAACCTTGATTGACATCACCGATTTTTCCTACGTCTTCTCCAATCGCAAAAACCAAAGGATTAGTTTCAAAAATCTTATCAAAATTTGCTTGCAAAACTTCTCTTCCATCTACCATTGCTGCCTCTTGATGATACGTAACTTTAATTTCAGGAACTTCGAAAACATTGTTTTCAGACTGACTATATAAATAAGAATTAAAATCTTTTTTTCTTTCTTGAAGATTGAATTGTAACCAATTTTGTAACGTTTTTTTGGCTGTACTTTCTTCATTGACTACCAAACGCAAGGCTTTTTTAACGGCAATAATGGCATCAGCATAAATTGGATTTAATGTTTTTTCTAAATTATCTTTGATTTCGATAACTTTTGTTTGATTTTTAGTGGTTTGTGCCAACGCATTTAATAATTGTAAGGCTTCGAGATGTGCCGAAGACGTACTTCCTACAAAAGATTTCCACGCTTCTGTGCGAGCTTGATTGACTTTTTTGAGTGCTTCTTTATCGATTTCGTCTAATTCTTTTGAGGTTGCAAACGCATTTTCTTCTATCCAAAATCTAAATTTTTTGTTACAATCAAATTCTTTTTCCCATTCCAAACGCTCTTTTGATTTGTATCTTTCGTGAGAGCCAGAAGTCGAATGTCCTTGTTGTTGTGTAATTTCGGTTACGTGAACTAGCACAGGCACATGTTGTTCTCTACAAATTTTTTCTGCATTTTGATAGGTTTCTAACAAGGCGGGATAATCCCAACCTTTGACCACAAAAATCTCAAAACCTTTTGGATTTTCGGGAGTTCTTTGAAAACCTGCCAACGCCTCAGAAATACTTTCTTTGACTGTATGATGTTCTTTTCCGACAGAAATACCGTATTCATCGTCCCAAACAGACATCAAAAGTGGTACTTGCAATACGCCTACAGCATTCATTGCTTCCCAAAAAAGTCCTTCAGAACTCGATGCGTTGCCGATTGTTCCAAAAGCAATTTCGTTTCCTTGGTTCGAAAAATCAGTAAATTGATGTAAAGATTTATTTTGTCTAAATAATTTTGAGGCATACGCTAAGCCGACTAATTTTGGCATTTGTCCTGCGGTAGGCGAAATATCAGAAGCAACATTTTTGCTTTGCGTTTGAGATTTCCAATTTCCTTTTTCGTCCAAAAGTCTTGTACCAAAATGTCCATTCATCATTCTGCCCGCAGAAGATGGGTCAGCGTCTATGCTTGCGTGTGCGTATAGTTGTGCGTAAAATTGTTGAATATTGAGTTCTTTGATAGCAAACATAAAAGTTTGGTCTCGATAATATCCTGCTCTAAAATCTCCATTTTTGAATACACTTGCCATCGCAATTTGTGCTAATTCTTTGCCATCACCAAAGATTCCAAACTTTGCTTTGCCTGCAAAAACCTCTTTTCTACCAATTAGGCTGGCATGTCTGCTTTCACATACTAATTGATAGTCTTGTATAATTTGTTGTTTTTCTAACGAAATATTGGATAAAGTATCTGATGTATTCATATCTGAAAAAATAAATAAATATTGTTGGTGCAAAAATAATATTTTTTTTTGAATATACAACGTTTGCAGAGAAAATAAAATTTAGAGATTATTTTTGGTTTTTAATAATTTTGTCTTCTAAAATTTTCTCACCAAATTTAACACATTTATCATCTACCCACAATTGCCCACTCAAATAATTTTTATTTCATTATTTGGAATACTTTCTTTAGCAATTTTCTCTAAATAATTTCGTACATCGTGCAAAGTATTTATATTTTTATCATAAATATCATCAGGAATATTTTTAATTGGGTTGTTGTATAATTTGAAGTGGTCTAATTCTGGAAAATGGTTAAAAAATTCCAAAGAAATATGAGAAAGTTCATTAAAAGCTAAATCTAAAGTTACTAAACTTGGTAAAGGTGGCAAAATAGAAGTATCAAAAATATTACAATAATGTAAATTCAGTGCAATAATATCTTGATTTTCATTCAATAAATATATTTTACTTCTTTTCCAATCTAAAATATCATCAATATCCTTAGTTTCTGTTAATTTGAAACCTAATATTTTTTCTAATTCGAGTATTTGTGCAGGTTTTTCCATTGTTTTTTATGTTTATGTTTTGTGTGGCGCAAATATAAGTATTTTTTTTTGAAAAAATGATATTTTTTACTTTTTTTTTAATAAATATTTTTATTGAATTTGAGTTGTTAATGTGGAAAACTTGACAAACTCAGACTAATAAACTTCTGCGAATTTTGGTTTTTGTTGATGGATTTTTTTTATAATAATTTTTTGATATTTGTTTTTTTAATCCAAAAAAAATCATATATTTGCAAAAAAAATCATATCTTATGACCGTACAAGAATTTAAAATTGAAATAAAAGATTATATCAATACTTTTCCTTTTATCAAAAATTATTTTGATGTCAAATTTACAGGAAAGTTTATTGTTTTAGATATAAAAAAAGAAAATTTTGACTATCTTGATGAAAGTAAATTTCAACAACATAATTTTATTATCTGTAGAATTTCTAAGGAATATTTTTTTGACTCTCCTCGTGCTGATAACAGAATGATTGATGAAGTAATTGAGAAAGGAAAACAAGACTCATATAAAAAATATATCAAAGAAACATTAGAAAAAAAAATAATATTGGGTTATAAATTTGTATCATTCTTAGATGTTTTGTATGATTATGACCTAGTCGAAACAAAAGAAGAAAAAGAAATATATCAAGATATTAAAACAAAGTTTTTTTATAAAAAACCCTCTATAAACCCTTTTTCTAAACTTGCTATAAGATCTCCTTTCATACCTTTTATAAACCCTTTTTCTCAACAATCTACAAATTTTTTTTCTTTAGAATCTTATTATGATACATTTCAGCAACAAATAAACAAAACATCTGAATTTGACACTAATTTTTATAAATATAAGTCAAAAGATATTTTAGTAACTAACATAGAAATAAATAATTTTTATAACTATGGTGAGTTTAGTTACGAACCAACACCCAATATCAATATTATTTTAGGTAAAAATGGTTTTATGAAAACAGAATTTTTACGAATGATTGCTTCTTTTATGTTTCCTATAAATTTACTAAATGAAGATTTTATAAAGGAAAGTCATAAAAATAATTCAACAGAAATAAAAATAGAAGCGATTACGGCAGATGATATCCATATAATAAAAAGATATGGAAAAAATAGTGAGTATAACGTTATAGAATCTCCCGATCCTGTTATTCCTATTTCTTTATTAGTTATTCCTGATAATAGATTTTTTAGTAAAAAAATAGCTCCTATTCGTAAGGTTGAAAAATTTAATATTATGACATCTACAATTTTATCTTTTGTGTCTGATGATGATAAATTCAATACGGAAGATAGTATGAATTATTTATTAAATCAAGTCTCGGAAGAATTGAAAGAACATATACTTTTGATAGCCTCTAAAGATGTAAAAAAAGGTGAAATTCCTGCGTGGACTTCGCCTGATATAAATAAAATATATATTTCAGAATTTCGTGAATCAGATAATTATGTGAATAGTTTAAGCCATTTGATTGAAAAAGTATTAAACGGATTGATAAACGAAAAATCTATTTTGGATAAATTATCTAAAACCGACAAAGATAAAGAAGATATTTTCTTTAAATTTCATTCTTTTTCATTTGACAAACCTAGCGATAATTTTATTTTGTATGTCATCACAGAAGGCTCCCACAACAGCCCTATTCCAATTCAACGAATATCGAGAGGAACGTTTTCGATACTATTTATTTTTGGGCTAATTTATTGTTATTTACAAGCAAAATATCCTAAAAAAAGTAAATATATATACAAAGATGACCCATTAAACAAACAACCTGCCATTGTTTTTATTGATGAAATTGATGCACATTTGCACCCAAGTTATCAAAAAGAAATAATTAGATTATTGAGAGAGAATTTTCCAAGAGTACAATTTTTTATCGTTGCACACAATCCTTTGTCTGTGATGGGCTGCTACGAAAATGAAATTGCTGTGATGAAAAAAGAAGAAAATAAATTTGTATTAAAACAATACGAAAAAGATACATTGACAGATAGTAGTGCTGATATTTTATTGGAATTATTTGATTCAGATGATATTGATAACATTTTTATTGAAAAATTATCAAAAGGAATCAAGAATATATAATCAAATTAAAAAAAATATTTTATACAAAATGGCGAAAAGACAAAAAAATGCAGCGGAAGATAGGCGAAATATATCTAATACCAAACAAAAAAAAACAAAAAATTCAAGTATCAATAATGATAAAATTGATACAGATAATTATTATCAAATAGAAAAAATATACGAAAAATTAGTCGAAACATACAATAACAATGCAGATATTGATAATTATACAGAAAAAATAAATCCAATATTTGTAGAGGAATTGATTAAACATCTTTATACTATATACCAAACTTTCGAAAACATTAAAGAAGGTAAAAAAATAGGTAAAATACATTTTAAAAACCTACAATCTATATTGAACGATAATCATTTATTACCAAAAGGTATTACTGCTGATTGCACTCATTTACCTACTATCCGAACTATATACGAACTTTTATTGTCTATAAAAAAGAAAGTATAAAATTTATAATGCTGTCCCAAATTCATTACAAAGAAAACTTATAAACTTAAAAACAAAATTAGGACAACATCATAAAATCAATACATTTATTTCTTTTCAGTATCTTTTTTAGCAAAACGACTTTTTATAGCATCAAAAACGCCAAATTCTTTCAAAAAAGTAACTCTGAAAAAATAAATAAATATTTAGCATTTAAAATCAATAAAAATTTTATATTTTAAAGAAAATTACAATCACAAAATTATTATTCTACCTTTATGGCATTTTCGATAATGGTATTTATTTGCTGTTGCTTTTCTTCTATTTGTACATCTACCAAGTTTTGTGCGTCTATTTGTGTTTTTATTTTTGCTACTATTTCAGTTTGTTGGTTTAAAGAAAAGTTTGGTATATCAAAACTTTCAATCTCTGAAGTATATAGTTCTATTTGATTTGTTGCCCCTGTAAAATCTCTTTCTATCTGAAAAGTACCTAAAATACTTCGTAAAAAATAAGTTAGAAAAATAGGATTATATTTTTCAAAATCAACTCTAATGATGCTAATATGTCCATCAACCACTAAATTTTGGTCGGTTTCTACCATATCAATCTTACCTAATGAAACTTTACCCGTAGAAGCAATTAAAACATCATTCTCAAAAATTTGTGAACGAATACTTTTATCATAAAAAGAATTATTTACAAATTCTTCTTGTGAAATATCTAAATAGCCATTTTTTAAATGGGCAGTTTTTACAACAGGAATATCTCCATTCAAATCATAATCAGGACTTGAACCTCTATGAGTTTTTTCTTTAATTACATTTTTTAGTTTTATACAACCTTTTGAAAACAAAGTATTTTCTAAAAATTGTACTTTGGGGTTATGAAAACGACTTGAAACCCTAAAAATACTACTTTTTGCAATGTGTGAAAATGGTACTTTATACATAGATTTTTCTTTGGGGTTGCATTGTTGTGTGCCTGCGGTCATTCCTTTTCCAAAATCTTTATAAATTTCCCAATCAAAACCAAATACCTCTCCAAACACTTGATTGACAATGTCTAAGGGTTTTTGTTTTGAGTTTTTTAAGTTAATTATTTCGGTTTCTATGGGTTGGATTTGTGATAAAGTTTTTCTTTGTATGTCAATATTTATATGAGGAATTTTAATTTCTTCAAAAACATTATTCATCAATTTTGGGTTTCCAGAAGCGATACTTACATAATATTTTGTAACACTATTTAGGTAGAATGCCAAAAATTTTAATTCAAACAAGTTTTCAAATTGTTGCTTAATTTTTGCTATTCCACAAACATTCGTGCAGTTAAATTTTCCATTTCTATAAAAAACTCTACCAGCATATCCATCTGTTGTCCAAGTAATAAACTCTCCATCAAACATATATGTATCTATTTCTCCAAAGACGCCATCATTTAAAGTCTGAGAAGAATATACAGGATAATGACCTTCATTTTCAGAAATATATTCTTTATCCATCACAACTCCTCGTCCTGTTTCGAATAATTGCCCAATCCTATAAACATTTTTTTGATTAAAAATATCATTTAGTTTACTAGTAAAGCGACAATCAAATCGTAAAAATTGATATTTTGCAATATCACTAAGTTTTGTTTTAAAAAATACTACGCCCATATTACCTCCTTTCTGATATTATCTAAAATAGTTAGCATTTCTGTTTTACGTAATACAATATCATCGCTTTTGTAACGAGAGAGTACGCCATTTTTAAAATGGTTAATAAGTATTTTGTCCGTTCTTTCTGCAAAAACTTCTTTGAGTTTTCCGTTTTGGTAGTAAGTTTCAAAAATATTTTCTACCAAAGTTTTTTCGGTGGTTACATTTTCTATTTTTTGGTTTTGACTCTCCATTTCTACTTTTATTTTTTCGATTTTCTTTTTAAGTGTATCGTTTTCTTTGCCTGTCCATTTGATTTCTAAAGCTTGTAGTTCGATTTCATTCTCATTTTTCAAGGCTGTTAGTCGTTTTATTTCCTCCTCATAGCCTTTGATAATTTCTTCGCTTTTAATAATCGTTGGGGCATATTCTATATCGTACAAATCATTTGGCATTGGATTTTCGCCTCTTTTGGTACGTTTATAGCCTACATTTTCGGCTTCTGCCATAAAAATATCAAAGTCTAATTCTTTGGCAACCTCTCCAAAAACCCACCAAGCATTATAAAACCCAAAAACGTGTATGTCCTTATCGTATTTGCTAAGGCTTTCAATTTCGTTAGCATATTTTTCTAATAATTCTTTGGGTGAAAGCGTAGCATCATATTCTGTCAAATAATCTTTTAAAAAGTAGTGTATATTTTTGGTAATGTTAGCAACGTTATTATTTTCAATATCTTCTACCACGTCTTTTGCCCATTTTCTATTTAGTTTTTCTTCGTCCACAAAAAATTTTACATAATCTGTAATTCTTGTTTTCAAAAAACTCCATTGTTTGCCATGTTTATCCCATATTTCATTCCATTCCTCCACTTGTTTTTTGGTCTTTTTTTGTGCAAAAAGTAAACTTGTTTTGGTACTTGTAAAAGGCTCAAAAGTTATTTGTGGCAAACTGACTACTGCTTTTACATGAAAATATTTGAAGATAAACAAACGAATATATTTATTTTCTGTGGTATCAAACACACTTTCGGGCAACACAACCGCCAACCTTCCGCCTTCTTTCAATAGTTGATAATAACGCTCAATAAAAAGATTTTCAGAATTTTTTTTATCGCCAAATACAAATATATTTTTTACTTCTCTTTGGGTTTGTGTATCCAAATCTACGCTAAAAGGTGGATTGCTAATCACAACATCAAATTTTTGATTTACCTCTTTTCCATTATAAACATCGTCTGAAAGGTAAGATTGTAAAGCACTTGGTGCATTTTCTTTGACATAATTTCTAAAAGACAATAACCCATCTTTAATAAAAATATTGGTAGAACCATCACCAGGCAATATCATATTAACTTTTGACGCAGTACCTAAATCTGAGTTAATTTCTGTGGCATACAAATAATCTTTTGCCCACTTATTTTCGTGTTTGTCTGGCAAAAATAAATTATCAAACCTATCCATTATTTGTCTGCTTGATTTTAATTTATCTTTTTGTTTATATTTTAGCTCTTTGGTAATAAGTTTCATTGCCTCCACTATATATGTTCCACTTCCTGCACTTGGGTCAATAATTAAGGGTAATTCTCTCTCATTATTGAGTTTATCAATGGCTAATTGGTCTAATTGCAAAGCGTATAATAAAAAATTAACTATATTGGTAGGTGTAAAAAATTGTCCTTTATTTTGCTTGAAACCATCACGAGTAATGCTTTCAAAAAAATCACCTAAAATATCCGTCCCATCTAATGAATTTCGTCCTTCTAAAAACGAAAAACCCTCTAATGCTTGCACAGTATAAACTAATTTATTCAAAGGGAATTTAATTCTGTTGATGACACTATCACCATCTATACTTTGCTTGTCCGATACATTAAGTTGTTCTTTTAAGGCTCTTTTGTAAAGTGCATTTATTCTATCATAAATTTTGTCCTGACTTTCTACATTATCGCCATATTGATAAATTTGAAATTCATATTCTTGTCCATATTCTTTTTCGTATTCATCTTGAATTTTTGCCAAAATAATATTCACTAAGGAATAAAATATTTCGCTATCATTTGTTCCACCTCCACCCCAAAGCACGTTGTGTAAATTTTTACCTAAACTTTCTATTTCTGTGCGGTTTATTTTTGTTCTTAAATCATATTTTTCATTTCCTTTGGTAAAAGGTTGTTTTTTAGGTTGCCCATAACCTGCAGTCAATTCTGTACCCACAGAAATAAAACCTTCATTTTCCCAATCAGTATAAGTTTTATATTTTTCAAAATCGATGATGATTACTTTGTCTAAAATCTCATCACTTGATAAGTCTGTTGTATAATAAACCAAATATTTTATTTTGGTTTTAAAGTCTTTTTCTTCAGCAGTTGCCAACGCAAAAAGTTGCCCTTCGATTTCAGTTTTATCCTTTTCAAATTTATCAGGTGCTTTTATTTCAATAAAAAAGAAAGGATTACCATTTTCATCTTTTACCAATAAATCAATTCTTGGAGAAAGTTTGCTATGCCCACCTTTTATAGAATATTCTTTTTCAATTTCTAAATTTTCGGGTTTATAATCTAATTCATTTACCAAACGGTCAATTAAAAAAGCCCTTACAATTTCTTCATCGCCTGTCAAAGATTTTAGAATACGATTTTGTTTTATCTTTTCAGAATAAGCAATACTATTTTTATCAATATCGATTTTTGCGATAATGTTTTTTTGATTTTGTAGTTTTTGTTCGACTATTTTTGTCCAATTCTTCATCTTTTTTTAATTTTTGCAAATATAATTAGCAATTTATTATTTTCCAAATATATTTTAGAAAAAAAAATATGAATTTTAAGCGTTTGATGTGCAAAAATATTATTTTTTTTGAATATACAACGTTTGCAGAGAAAATAAAATTTATGATGCTGTCCCAAATTCATTACAAAGAAAACTTACAAATTTAAAAATAAAATTAGGACAACATCATAAAATCAATACATTTATTTTTTTTCAGCATCTTTTTTAGCAAAACGATTTTTTATAGCATCAAAAACGCCAAATTCTTTCAAAAAAGTAACTCCAGTGATAAAAAAACTAATATTTTCAGTTACACCTTGCCAATCAAAAAGTGTTTCACCTTTTTTGGTTGTATCTTCTTCTATTTGCTCATAAGTTGCTTTCAAGTCTTTATCTTTCAATAAAACCTCGTCTTTTACTGCTATCAAGAAGGCTTTTTTATCTTCTTCACTCAAAGAAGTAACGAAGTCAAAATTTTCTTTACTTTCTGTATTGCTCTCGATTTTGATACCTAAAACATCGCCTAAATTTTTATTAGATAAAAATTTATAAGCACTGCGAAATGAAATTTCTTTTTTGTCTATCATATAAAATTGGAGTTTAAATGTTAATTTTTAGTATAAAGCATTGCATTTTTAAAACAATCAGGAGAACTTAATTTTGCAACGTTAAAAGATTTAGGAATGGAATTACCCTGAGCCAATCCACGATAAAACAAGGTAGCAAATTTTTCAGCATTTTCTATGCCTATATCTTCATTAGTACCTATTACATAATCTGCATATTTTCTGATAACATTTGCCTGATTTTCAGAATAACAAGAATTTAAAAAAACTAATTCAAAATGTAGTCCTTCTTCTGTAAATGTCTTGAAAATGTTTTCTAAATGACTTGTTTCCAAATGATAAGGTTTTCCATAATCATCTGCCAATATCAAACCGCTACCATCTCTGATGCTTTCTCCCATTTTTTGTCCCTTTTCTTTTGCTGCTTCCGTTATTTCTTTTGTTGGCAGTTTTCCGTGTCCTACAAAATGTATCATCGTTGGCTGAATCTCACTCATTCCCATCAATAAATCCTCTAATTTTGCATGAAAAATCGATGTTGCTTCTATTTTTGCTTTCTTTAAATCATTTCCCATTCTTGCAAATTGAGCCATCAAATCATTTTCTTCTTGATTCACTGGGTCAGCAGATAAGAAAAGTAATTTTCTGTTGCTTGTTGTTTGTGAAGTTTGAATTAGATTTATAGTAAGAGTAGGCATTTTTTCCAATTCAGAATTAAGACCAATTATAGAGCCTAAAACCTTTGCTTTCCAACTTTCTAATTGAAAATTATTAGGTTGATTGAAGAACTCATTTTTTAAGTTTCTATAAGTTCCTACTTGTTCAGAAGTCAATTTATCTTTATTGTTTTCTAAAACTTCCAACAAATCAGGAATTTCTTGAGTTATTGCTTCTTTAAAGTGTTTTTTAAATATTTCAATGTTCATAATTTCATTATTTTGTTGCTTTGTATCGTTTTTATTTTGAAATAAAAATAAAAAATCTTTAATTTGTAAAGGATTTCCTTGTAAAGATTTAATTTGTTTAAAGCCCTTTTTATTGTCGTTTTTTAATTCTTGGAGATTTACAAAATCATTATTATCCAAAGAAATTTCCATTTTGGCATTTTTTCCAAATTCAGAAAATACCTCTACGATTTCTTTTAAAGTCCCTTTTCTCTCTTGATATTTGTCTATCCAAATATGCAATTCGTTTTCATTTTCTTTGAAAACAATACAATCAACTTCATTTTTGGTAAAATAAATGCCATTTTTCCAATAAACATCTTTCGCAAAAGAACCATAACGACTTAGAAAGTTAATCATAACATTGTCAGGCATAAAACGACTAAAACGAAAAACTAATGCCAATTTTGATTTATCCAATTGCTTATCAAAAATCTTATTACCTTCTAATTTTTTGTCTAAATATTGCGGAGCAATCCAAAATATTTCATCTTTATCTTCCACCTCAAAAAGCAAATCAAATTGTTTGAACAATGCCAATAAACCCAAATTTTTATAATTAGGGAGATTTTTTTCTAAATATGCGAATGTAATTTCACCTTTGGTTTTATGTAGTTGATTATTGATGAGGCTATATACTTGTTTTGTGAGCCAATCAGGATCGATATAAATAAAATCTTTGAGTTTAGGATTTTCAGGGTAATACACAATCAAACCCGTTTTATTCAAATAATTCAAAAGTGTACTTTCTCCACCTTTGTCAATATTAGCGTTTTTACAAATTATATCCATAAAATCCGTATAAGATACAAAATTTTCGCCTTTATTTTTGAGGTTTGTTATTTGCAAAATCACGTTTTCATACGTTTTGGGGAATTCCTGCCCATACATAGGCAAGATATTGAGTTTTTGCGTTAGTTCCTCCCGAATTTCCTCTAAACCAAAACCTTTGGAAGCACTAAAATTTAAAAATTCACTTACATCAAATTCCTGAAAATCAGTTTCATCGATTTTTTCTTTTCCGCAATCTGTATGCGTTTGCACAAGCAAAATTGGACTTTTGGTGGCATAGCGGCGAATAGTATCGAGCCAATATTCTACAGACTGCCATTTTTCATTAGTTGGCAAGGTTTCTTTGTTTCTTTCCTGATGGGCTTTTACATTTTCCTCTTTTGTCCAAGCCAAAATATAAATCGCATCATCAGACAAAAAGAATTGATGTGTAGCATAAAAAATCTCCTGTCCGCCAAAATCCCACACACTCAAATTCAAATTTTCAGTTTTACATTCAGGTAAATGTTCTTTCTTCAAGTTGCCAATTTGAATACCATGCGTATATTTTTCGCCTTTGTCAAAATCTATATTCTGTAGTCTTTTAATCAATGATGTTTTGCCTACACGACCATTGCCCACGATAATCAATTTAGCCCTATCATTGATAATTACACCTTTTTTGAGTTCATTGAAATAAGCACGAATCTCTGATAAGACATTGCCATTCATATTAAAAAATCCTTCTGGAATATTCTGAATGGGATTAGCAGCCATTATAATTTCTTCTAATTTAGGAAAAGAATTAATAAATTCTATAGAAACGTTCGAGATTTTATTAAGACTTATATATAAGCATTTTAGCTTTTTTAAGCCAGATAAATTAGAAATATCTGAAATTTGATTATCTGTTAAACCTAAAACCGCTAAATGTTCTAAACTAATTGAAATATCAGAAATTTGGTTACTTGCTAAATCTAGTTTTTCTATTTGTTTTAATTCTTTTAAAGAAGAAACATTTGAAATTTTATTGTTACTCAAATTTAATTCTATTAGATTTATTAAATCTTTCAAAAAAGAAATATCTGAAATTTGATTTCCATCTAAACCTAAAACTATCAAATTTATTAAATCTTTCAAAAAAGAAATATCTGAAATTTTGTTAGTTTCTAAGTTCAAATTTGTTAAATTTATTAAAAATGATAGAGGACAAATATTTGAAATTTGATTATTTCTTAAATCTAAATTTACTAAATTCGTTAAATTTTTCAAAAAATAAATGTCTGAAATTCTATTATTACTTAAATTAAGGCTTTTTAGTTTTGTTAATTTTTCTAAAGGAGAAATATCAGAAATTTGATTATTATGTAATTTTAAATTTATTATGTTTGATAAAGATTCTAAAAAAGAAATATCTGAAATTTGATTATTGAATAAGTTCAAATCCGTTAGATTTGGTAAATTTTGCAAAAGCAATTCTTCAATTTTTAAACTATATAAATTTAAATCCCTAATATTTTCTAAATTTACTAACTTGAAAGATTTTAAGGGGTTATTTTGGATTTTTAATTCATGTAATTCTAAAAAATCTGACAAAAAAATGTGTGAAATTTTATTATTCTCTAAATTTAAAAATTCTAATTTTTTTAAATTTTGTAAAAGAGAAATATCTGAAATTTGATTGTTATATAAACTTAAACTTGTTAAATTAGTTAATTTTTCTAAAGATGAAATATCTAAAATTTCATTACTTCCTAAATCTAAACTTATTAAATTTGTAAAATATTGTAAAAATGAAATATCTGAAATTTGATTATTATACAAACCTATGTTTATTAAATTTGGTAAATCTTTTAAAAAACAATAATCAGTAATTTTATTAGAACTTAAATTCAAATATACCAAATTGGGTAAACTTTTCAAAAGAGAGTAATCAGAAATCTGATTGTTACCTAAACCTAAACCAGTTAAACCTGTCAAATCTTCCAAAAATGATATATCTAAAACTTGATTACTACCCAAATCTAAACTTGTTAAATTTGATAAATCTTTTAAAAATGAAATATCTGAAAATTGATTATTATATAAAATTAAACTTGTTAAATTTGGTAAATCCTTTAGGAGAGAAATATCTGAAATTTGATTATTACTTAAATCTAAACTTATTAAATTTGGTAAATCCTTTAAGGGAGAAATATCTGAAATTTGATTAAGTCCTAAATTTAAACTTGTTAAATTGTTTAAACCTTTTAAAAATGAAATATCTGAAATTCGATTATTCCATAAATCTAACGTTGTTAGATTTTGTAACTTTTCTAAGAATGAAAAATCAGAAATTTGACTTCTTGATAAATCTAACCTCGTTAAGTTACTTAAACCTTGCAAAAACGAAAAATCAGTTATTTTATTTTCTGATAAATCTAACCTTGTTAAGTTACTTAAACTTTGCAAAAACGAAAAATCAGTTATTTTATTTTCTGATAAATCTAACCTTGTCAAGTTACTTAAACCTTGCAAAAACGAAAAATCAGTTATTTCATTATTCCTTAAATTTAATTCTACTATCTCATTTTTTTCATTGCATAAATAAGTTTTATACCTTTTAGAATTAAAAATATGATTGACACTTTCAGATTCAGTTTCACTCAATTCAAAACCTAATATCTCTTCTAACTCAATAATTTGTTCTGGTTTTCTCATAATTTTTTATCTTTATATTTCTTGGCACAAATATAAGCGTTTTTTCTGAAAAAAAAATATTTTTACTTTCTTTTTTAAAAAGATAAAAAACAACGTCCATAAGCATTTAAAAACACTTACAAACGTTATTTTGTCTATATAAAAATCAAAAAAATCTATCTATTTCTACCATACTTCTCATGGCTCGAAACCCAATCCGAAGAAGAAATAGCAGACGCTAATGAAACCTCACCCGCTAACACTACGCCCGCCACAATCTCTGCAAACTTATTCACATCTCCACGTGACGTACATTGTAACATACGCAAAGACTCGTTTTGAGTTGCCAAACCAACTCCACCACCATGCGTAGCGACAATCAAAGAAGGAATGGTAATCGATATATATAAATCCTTTTCAGGTGTTAATTCCGAATACAAAACACCCGCAGAAGATTCCGAAACATTGGCTACATCTTGTCCTGTGGCAATAAATAACGCCGTAATGCCATTTGCCGAGTGCGCTCCATTGTTGTTTGCTCCCGATAAAATTGCTCCTACATTCGCCACACCTGCATGATAAATCAGTTGTTCAGGTTCTACTCTCATTCTTTCAATCAATACATTTCTTTTGACAACACATTCAGCCACCACTCTTTTGCCACGTGTACGCATAATGTTCACTTGTGAGGCTTTTTTGTCAGTCGCAAAATTAGATTCCAAATAAAAATGTTCAATTTTATAGTCTTTATAATTGTCTAAAATCCAACTACACGCTGCAAAAGTAGCACGTCCCACCATATTTTGTCCCGCTGCATCACCTGTTGTATAATTGAAACGCATAAAAGCAAATTTATTCGATAAATACGTATCAATTTCAGTCAATTTAGCAATTCTTGAAGTCGTTTCTGCTTGGGCAGCAATTACTTTAAAATTCGCTTGCACCCATTTATTAAACTCTCTCGCACCTCTCGCATCTTCAAAAACAAACACAGGCGCTCTTTGCATCGCATCTCCAATAATGGTACATTTTACGCCACCACTCAAATTCAAAACACTGATTCCACGATTATAAGACGCAACCAAAGTACCTTCAGCCGTTGCCATCGGAATTAAAAATTCGCCTTTTGCGTGTTCACCATTCACCAACAAAGGTCCTGCAATGCCCAACGGAACTTGTGCTACGCCAATAAAATGCTCACAATTTCCTGCTGTTGCGTGTGGATCAAACGAATATTGATTGATGTGTTCTAATTTTACGCCTGTGAAAGATTCGACAAATTTTTGTCTTTCTGTGATTGCTTCTTGTCCATAATCATCATGATCATTTCGAGGAATTTTAATTCTTTCTACTTTTGTTTCTATCGAATCTTCTACCGAAAATTCTAATTTTCCAAAAGGTTCAGCATTGATATTGACACCCATTGTGTGTTTGCCTTCTGCCAAATGGCTGTGTTTCAAAACAATTTTTACGACTTGTTTCAAAGCAAAATCAACAGTATTTTTTTCATCAATCGAAGTGCCTGCAATCGTAGTGCCATCACTCAATTCTAAATGAGTATCGCTCAAGGCTACTTCATTTCCATTGATAGAAATTGCATTAATTTTTGTTAATTTACCATCACTCAAACGATTTTTTAGTTCGAAAGAAATAGTACCATTGTCGTTGTTTTTGAGGCTACTATTGGTATAAAGTTGCTTCAATAAAAGAGAAGGAATTGTTGCCATATTTTTATATTTTATTTTAATTTTTTTAATTTTTAATGATGTTTAGGTATTATCTAAAAAACAAATTACACATTCAAAAAACTTGTTTTTAGTTCCCTCACCTTTGGGGAGGGTTAGGGTGGGGCTTTTTAGTAAAAATTACGCCCCACCCCAGCCCTCCCCAGCGGTGAGGGAGTTTTTTTAGGTATATTATTTTTTATTTAACGCCTTACTTGAAATTTTTGCACAATATTAAGGAATTTTTATAATTTTCAAAGATTTTTTCGATATTTTTTTATTCAGGCATATATTTTTTGGCAAATCCTGACTCAATTCTCTCCATATTTCTAATGGCGGTCGAACTAATATGCTCAAATTTTTTATCACAAGCCATAAAAATAAGTTTCAAATTTGTTTTCATTTCTTCCATAAATCTTAATTGATTGACTTCATAATCTAAATCATCGCCATTTCGCAAGCCTTTTAAAATCGTAATTTCGCTGACTTCTTCTTTTATTTTTACAAATTCAGTCAAAAAACCAGTAAAATTTTCTACTTGCCTATGTTTCAAGGCTTGCAAATCGATTTTATCCGTATTTACGTTTACTTTATCAGGATTTATTCCTCTCGCAATAATTACTTTATCAAAAATTCTTTCTGCTTTTTCGACAATATTCAAATGTCCGTTATGAAAAGGATTAAAAGAACCGGGATAAACCGCAATATTAGGTTTAAATTTTTTCAAATATGCCACCAAAAGCATCAAATTTGTACTATTTTGTGGATATTGTTGAGCAAATTTTTCTAAAATAGAAATTCGTACTATTTTATAAATGCTATAATCAATGTGCTGAAATTCTCTAAAAATTTGTTTTTCGTAAGTTAATAAAGCCATAAAATCAGAATCAGTAATAATTTTCATATCTAATTCTGAAAAAATTTGTGAAATACGGCTGTTGGTTTGATGCGTTTGTGTATCCAAAATCATTTGGGAAATTAAATCTGTTTGTGCGTGTGGTTGTGTGCGCATCTTAAAAACCCTCACCGATTGCAACTCGTTGTCTTGTTTGGTGGCATCATACACAATATCGTGAAAAAAAGCAGTCATCACAAGGGCATTTTTTTCGTCTGTGGTGATATTTTCTATCTTTTCAATATCCGCCATTAACGTTTCTAAATGTTTGGCATTATGATAAAAACGATATTTTTCATTCCATGCTTCTGTGATAAAATCAGCATTTTCGATGCCAAATTCGAGCAACAATGGCGTGTATTTTTTGATGAGTTCTTCCATATTTTTTTTTAAGATTTCTATTCGCAAAAATAATCATAATAATTATTATTGTATGCAATTTTTTATGATTTATTTGAAAAAATTTGTAACAAAAAAAGAAAAGTTGAGTAATCTATCATAACAACTAAAAATTTAGGTAATATTTAAAAATACAACGTTATGAAAAAAATATCTTTTTTTTGTTTATTGATGGTAGGAATTTTCTTGATTTTTCCTTTACACGCACAAAATAAACCACCTCAAAAAACGCTTGCTCCATTTTTTTGGGTCAAATCAAAAAATAAAAATGTGGAATCTTTGCCGCTCAAAAGCACTTCTGCTAACGTCAATATTGCGGGAGTAATTGCTGACGTGAAAATTATTCAAGAATATCAAAACACAGGAAAAGAGCCAATAGAAGCGGTTTATGTGTTTCCAGCCTCTACTAAAGCCGCAGTCTATGCAATGATAATGACGATAGGCGAAAGAAAATTGGTCGCAAAAATAGAAGAAAAAAATAAAGCAAGAGCCGAATATGAACAAGCAAAAGAAGAAGGAAAAACTGCTTCTTTATTGGAACAACACAATCCAAATGTGTTTCAAATGAACGTGGCTAATATTCTTCCCAACGATAAAATATTCGTTGAATTGCGTTATACCGAATTATTAGTGCCAACTGAAAGTATTTATCAATTTGTGTTGCCGACTGTGGTTGGACCTCGTTATTCTGAAACATTGCAAATCAATGCAGAAGAAGGTGAAAAATGGGTTGAAAATCCGTATTTACGTCAAGGAGAAAAAGCACCTTATGTTTTTTCTATCAAAACAAAAATCAATGCAGGTTTACCGATTCAAGAAGTGGTTTGTGGTACGCATAAAACAAATATCAATTTTTTAGATAAACAATCTGCCGAAATTTTATTAGATAAATCTGAAAAAACAGGCGGAAATCGTGATTTTATAGTCAATTATAGATTGGCGGGCAATCAAGTGCAATCGGGTTTATTGTTGTATGAAAGTGAAAATGCAGTTGCTTCGGCTGATGATAAATTTCGTGAATCGGAAAGTGAAAAGTTTTTTTTATTGATGATGCAACCACCAAAAGTACCAACTTTAGACCAAATTCCGCCAAGAGAATACGTTTTTATTGTTGATGTTTCGGGTTCGATGCACGGTTTTCCGTTAGAAGTAAGCAAAACTTTATTGAATAAATTGATTTCGAGTTTGCGTCCTACTGATAAATTTAATGTAATGCTATTCGAAAGTAGCAATAAAATGTTATCTCCCGAATCTATGCCCGCCAACAAAGAAAATATCAAAAAAGCGTTAGATGTTTTGACAAATATCAACGGAGGTGGAGGCACACGCCTTATGCCTGCGTTAGAAGCGGCTTTCAATTTCAAAGAAACTCAAGATTTTTCTCGTAGTTTTATAGTCGTTACAGATGGATATGTGAGCGTGGAAAGAGAGGCTTTTGAGTTGATTCGAACCAAATTAAATAAAGCGAATTTGTTTGCTTTTGGAATTGGAAGTAGCATTAATAGATATTTGATTGAAGGTATGGCACACGCAGGACAAGGCGAACCGTTTTTTGTATTGAATCAAAATGAAGCAGATGAAGTCGGCAAAAAATTCTTAAATTACATTCAAAATCCTGTTTTAACGAATATCAAAATAGAATATGAAGATTTTGAGGTTTATGATGTAGAACCCATTAGTATTCCTGATGTGTTTGCAGAAAGACCAATTATTGTCTATGGAAAATTTAAAAATAAACCGAAAGGAAAAATAAAATTGACAGGTTTGAGTGGGAATAAAATTTATTCTCAAATTATTGACGTAAAAGGTGCGGCAAAAGATAATAATCAGGCTTTGCAATATCTTTGGGCGAGAAATAAAATTATGTTGCTTGATGATTATCAACGTCTTTATCCTATGCCAGAACAAACAAAAATGATTACGGAATTGGGTTTGAGATACAATCTTTTGACTGAATACACTTCTTTTATTGCGATAGACAATGTAATACGCAATAAAGATGGTAAAAATATAAAAGTAAAACAAGTTTTACCTTTGCCCAAAGGAGTTTCTGATTATGCCATCGGCTCAGAAAATAAATTACAAGAAGTAGTCATTTCGAATTATAGAGGACAAAAAACAAGAGGAGCAGAAAGAGAAGTTAAACTCGCAAAAAAATCAAAAGGCAAAAAAAATGTAGTATCTTCTGACAATCTTGGAGATGAAGCAATTACTACTATTACCAAAGAAGAACTCGAAAAACCTGTTGAAAAGAAAGATATTGCTGTAATAGTAGATAGAAAAACAACTATTTATGACCCAGCTTTGTCTGTTTCAAATCCGCTTTCTACGTTTATCAATGATAATTTTTCGCTTAAAAATCCAACTTCAAAAAAACTACAAGTAACTTTTGAAATGGACGAAAATGGAAATATTACAAATTGCATTATCAAAGGAAATCAAGATAAAAATATCGACAATGAAATACTTCGTATTCTCCAACTCACAAAATCAAATTGGTTACAAGCCACTAAAAAAGGCAAAAAAATCAAATCAAAAGTAAGTTTTGAAGTAGAATTAGCGATTAAATAATTCCTCAAAATTTCTAAAAAAACAAAAAAAAACGGTCTATGAAAATAAACCGTTTTTTTTTATTTTTATCAATAATACAAAAAAAATTATTCCATAATATAAGGATAATCAGTCTGCACATATACATCTTTATAAACTTCAGAAGGATCAGGATAAGGCGAATTTTCAGCAAACTCAACCGATGCTTCCACTACTTCCATAATTTTATCTTCAATCGCTTGCAATTCTGCTTCAGTAGCAAAATTATTTTTAAGAATAGTTGCTCTTACTTGTTCGATAGAATCCAAATCTTTGTAATGTTCCACTTCATCTTTAGTACGATATTTTGCAGGGTCAGACATCGAATGACCGCGATAACGATACGTTTTAAACTCCAATAAACTCGGACCTTCGCCTGCTCTCGCTCTTTCTGCGGCTCTCGAAACGGCATTATGCACATTTTCAACTGCCATCGCATCAACTTCCTCCGAAGGCATATCATAACTTTCGCCCAAAGTATAAAGTTCAGTAACATTCGAACTACGTCCTACGGCTGTTCCCATCGCATATCCATTATTTTCAATCACAAAAATAACAGGTAATTTCCATAACATTGCCATATTAAAAGCCTCGTGCAACGCTCCTTGTCTTACCGCACCATCACCCATATAACAAATAGTAACATTATCATTTCCCAAATATTTATCAGCAAAAGCAATTCCTGCACCCAAAGGCACTTGCCCGCCTACGATTCCGTGTCCACCAAAAAAGTTTTTTTCTTTGTCAAAAAGGTGCATCGAGCCACCTTTTCCTTTAGAAACTCCCGTAGATTTCGCCATCAATTCAGCCATAATCGCATTAGGAGAAGTTCCCAACGCCAAAGGTTGTCCGTGATCGCGATACGCAGTAATCCAATTATCATTTGGTCTTAAAGCACTTACTGCTCCCGAAGCGCTTGCTTCTTGCCCAATATATAAATGACAAAAACCTCTAATTTTTTGGCGATTATACAATTGCCCTGCTTTTTCTTCGAATCTGCGTTGCAACATCATACTCTCAAACCATTTCATATAAGTTTCTTTTGGAAATGCTACTTGATTTTTTTTATCGTTAGTCTTTTTATTGCTCATAAAAGTTTGATATTTTTTTTATGTAATTTAAAAGGAATTTATTGTTATTTATATTCAAAATCATCGATTTTTTTTATGCTTATAAATATTTTAAATACTTATAAGCATTTTTTTAATCTATTTTTATGTTGATATAAATGCTATGCTTGTTCTTCTTGTTGATTTTCAGAAACGATTTTTGGTTCTTCTTCTTTATTTTCAACAATTTTTTTAGGTTGCTCTTCTTGTTTATTTTCAGCAGGTTTTTTTGGTTGTTCTTGCGTAGATTTTTCTGATTTTTCTTGTTTTTTATCTGATTTTGCTAATCCACCTTTTGGATTTACTAATAAAAACATTCTTTTTCCTTCTAATTTAGGCATTTGTTCAACCTTTCCTACTTCTTCGAGTCCTTGTGCAAATCGGAGTAATAGTTCCTCACCTCGTTCTTTGAACACAATAGTACGTCCCACAAAATGAACATAAGCTTTGATTTTACAACCTTCTGACAAAAAGTTTTTAGCGTGATTTAATTTAAAACTAAAATCATGGTCATCTGTATTAGGTCCGAAACGAATTTCTTTTACTACCACTTTTACAGAATTAGCTTTTATTTCTTTTTGTTTTTTCTTGTGTTCGTATTTGAATTTAGAATAATCTATAATCTTACAAACGGGCGGAACAGCAGTTGCAGCAATTTCTACCAAGTCTAAATCTTGTTCGTATGCCATTTTTAAAGCATCTTCAATAGAATAAACGCCGGGCGTAATATTGTCGCCAACTAAACGTACTTGCGTTACTTTAATAAGCATATTGATACGAAAAGGTTCTTCTTTTCTACCTCTATTGAAATTTCTGTCGTTATTATTTCTTAAATTAGCCAAATTAAAAAAAGGGGGTTTGTGAATGTATATTTTTAATAAAAAATGGAATAAATTTTTTTTTGTTACATTTAAAGCCCAAGAATTAAAAAAAATCTTAGGCTTTAAAAAATATTAAATCAATAATTAGTCTATCGTAAAAGGTGCGCTACCAATTTCTTGATTTTCTACGCCTTTGTTTACGTCTGTCAAATAAGCACGTACATTATAAACGCCTTCATCTTTACGAGCCAAAAAGCCTTTTTCAAATTCTAAAATTACTTTTACATTTGTAGGATTGGCAGGTGCGTTCAATTCATTGCGATATTTTGGTTTGATAGCAACTTCTTTTCCTGTGTTATCAAATACTTTAAAAATGATAGATTCAGTTGGTTTTGGAGCACGACTCAAACCAAAACTTGTTTGCACTCTATCAATATTTTGCGACCTTTTAGACGATTCAAATTTACCTTTAGCCAATTCGCCCGGTACTGCTGTCAATCCTCTTGTAAATAAAGCCGTACGATTATCAGCATTTGTAGTAGTTTTTGCTAACTCAGTTTGTAATCTTTCGTTTTCACTTTGCAAATTTCTATTTTGAGCCACTAAGCTTTCAACTCTTTTTTTCAATTCTACATCTGTAGCACCACTGCTCGCTACTGCTTCATCATATTTGCGTTGTACTTCGTCGAGTTTAGTTTGTAACTCTTTTAGTTTTTTCTCTAATTGTGTTACTTTTACTTTTGAATTTCTATCATTTGCGATAGAATACGCCATTATTTTTTGAACAGAATCTCTCGATTTGATAAGTCTATCTTTTTGAGAAACTAAATCATCAACTTGTTTGTCTAAGTCTGCTGCGACTTTGTTTAAGCTGTCAATTTGTCCGCTAAATTGGCTGACAGTTTTATCTAAACTATCGATTGTTTTTTTAGCTTTCTTTTCAATGTTTTTAGATTTACTTTGTGAGCTTGCCATAATTCCGATGGCTACTAATGCGATTACTAATAATGCACCTAATGCGATAGTAATTAAATTCGGTGAACGTTTTTCCATTGTTTTGTGTAAAGGGAATAAAAAAGATTAAATTTAAAGATATATTTTAAGTGGTTTTTTTGATGTTTTTTGTTTCTAAAATTGACTACTTTCTAAATTTAGGTACAAACTTATAAAAAACAAAAAAATAATTCAAATTTTTATTCACTTTTTTTTAAAAAATCTCTATTTTTTTTTGTTTTTGTATTTTTTTAGGCAAAATTAGGTATTTTTTCTTATATTTTTATTATTTTCCTAATATTTTTTTTACTTCTTTTAATTTAATTGTTTCTTTATTTTTATTTCCCCAACTATTGGTGATATAATTCATCACGTCTGTAATTTGTTGAGGACTTAAACCGCTTGCGGGCATATTGCCTTGATAGGTTTTTCCATTGACAATAATTTTCGAACTCAAACCAAAATGAATTTGTTTGATGGCTCGTGTGGTATTGCTCATCAAATAATCAGATTTTGCCAAAGGCGGAAAAATTGAAGGCGAACCTTCTCCATTATTGCCATGACAAGTAACACAATTTGCTTCGTAAATTTTTTTGCCTTTTTGCATACTTATCTGCAAATCGTCTTGGGAAAATATCAAAATAAAAAAAAGAAAAATAAAAGAAAATAAATAATTCATTGGTTAATTAAAAATGGTTATTAGAAAATTTGTATAGAAAATAAAAATATTTTTTTGAAATGTACTTCTTGAATTGCCTCCAGATTTATCTGGAGGATAATAAAAAAATTCAATTGTTGGCTTTAGCCCAATGCTATTAACTTAAGAAAAACGAAATTTTTTGCAAAAAATTTATTATCTTTGCAAAAAAATATTATATTAGTTATGGTTTGTAGTAGTAAATTATTAAACATAATTGAGTCGTTAAAAGTTTTTTTAAATGACCCAAATACTAAAGAAAAGTTTCGTAGTA
>JAAFJG010000056.1 GCA_013298075.1 Cytophagales bacterium
TTGCAGAAAAAGTATATCGTTGTACAGACGTTGCATACAACGTCTGTACTGTAGCAAATGTTCCAAAATAAAAAAATTGCAACGAATTAGGGACAACATCAAATAATTTACCTGACAAATATTAGAACTTAACAACACTGACGCTAACCCTCCCCAGCGGTGCGGGAACTAAAAATAAGTTTTTTTGATTGGGTAGTTTATTTTTTATATACTCCCTAACAAAGTGATATATCTTTACTTGTTTTTGAAAATATAAAAATAAATAAATATTTCACTTGTTAAATTATTTAATATTTTAAATTATAAAATAAAAATATGTTTATTTTTATGATTTTTGAAAAACGAAATAATGCCTTTTTAGATGCGTTTAACCTTTGCATTTTCAAAAAAATAGAGATTAATAATCTAAAAATACACAATAATCTCTGAAAAGTATTAAAAAAATCTATTTTTAAATCATATCATTACAGTACTTTTTTCAAATTCTTCTGTTTATTAAACTCTCCTTCGCCTTCCGCAATCACCACAGAAACTATCAAATCACCTGTAACATTGACCACCGTTCTACACATATCCAAAATTCTATCAATACCAACAATCAAAGCAATGCCCGCTGTTGGTACGTTAATTGATTCTAATACAATCACCAACATTACCATACCCGCACCTGGCACACCCGCAGAGCCAATAGATGCCAAAGTGGCAGTCAAAACTATCATTAATTGTTGATAAATGGTTAATTCCATACCTAATGCTTGAGCAATAAAAACCGCCGCCACACTTTGATACAAAGCCGTTCCATCCATATTAACTGTTGCACCCAAAGGCAACACAAAACTCGATACTTCTTCAGAAACGCCTAGGTTTTTTTCTGCACATTCCATTGTCAAAGGCAAAGTTGCATTGCTCGAACTCGTACTAAATGCCAATAATTGAACAGGTCGTATGCCTTTTAAAAATGCCATAAAAGATATTTTTGAGAACATTTTTAACAAGGCATGATAAACAACTACTATCATCAAAACTAGTCCAATCAATACGGTTGCTCCATACCAAAGCAAAGCATACAACAAAGCGAGGGCTTGATAAGGGTCTTTTCCCGCAATTTCTACTATCAAAGACGAAATTAAAGCAAAAACTCCATAAGGGGCAAGTGCCATTGCATATTCAACTATTTTTATAATCGCATCATTCAATCCGTCAAAAAATTGAATAACAACACTGCTTTTTTTAGGGTCAATTTGTATCAACGCAATACCCATCAAAACCGCAAAAAATACTACTTGTAACATCAAACGATTATCAGCTGCAGCCGCAGTTATATTTTCAGGAACCATATCTACAAGTGGTTGCAAAGGAGATTGATTTCGAATTTTTGCTGCTTCTTTTGAATTATTTTCGTTATTAACTTTATATAATTGTAATAAATTATTTTTTGTTTGTTCAGGTAATCTATCACCTGGTCTCATTACATTTGCCATTACCAAACCTAATGTAGTCGCAAATGCAGTAGTAAGAATATAAATACCAATCGTTTTTCCGCCTATGCGTGATAATTTACTCACATCATTCAAACTTGCCACACCTACAATTAATGAAGCCAACACCAATGGCACCGCTATCATTTTTAATAGATTTACAAAAATAGTTCCGATAGGTTTTATAAAATTAACAATCCAATAAGAATCTAATCCTATTGACACGCTCAATAAGCCAACACATAAGCCCAATACTAATCCGATAATGATTTTAGTATGTAATGGTAAATTTTTCATTGATAAGATAATAACGATATTCGATTTGCAAAATTAGAAAAAAAATGTAATAATTCTAATTTTTTATTGTATTTTTTTATATTTATTTGTTTATTTCTGTTTTTTGGCTGAAAACGATTGAAATAAGTTATAAATTGAAAATAAAATATTTTTTTATGGGGAGTCTTTTATTTCTTTTTTGGTTCAAATAAATTCTTTTACGCCTCTAAATGTTTTTCTATGCCAAATAGTAATTCCGTTATTTTCAATGGCTTTTCTATGGACACTCGTAGGATAGCCCATGTTTTTTTCCCAAAAATAAACAGGAAATTCTTCTGCCAAATTTTTCATAATCGAATCTCTGTGCGTTTTTGCCAATACAGACGCAGCCGCAATAGCAAAAAATTTGTCATCACCTTTGATAACACACTCGTAAGGAATAAAATTATAAGGGTGAAAACGATTACCGTCTATTAATAATAACTCAGGTTGAGTTTGAAGTTTTTCAATACAACGATGCATTGCCAAAATAGACGCATTCAAAATATTGTAAGTATCAATTTCTGTAGGAGTAGATTCTGCAATAGTCCATTCTATTGCTTTTTCTTTGATTTCTTCGGCTAATTTTTCTCTTTCGTTTGCTGAAAGTTGTTTAGAATCTCTTAAAATTTCATGCTTAAAATCTTTGGGCAACACGACTCCCGCAGCCACCACAGGGCCGCATAAACAACCTCTTCCTGCTTCATCGAGTCCACATTCTATCAAATTTGACGTATAAGAAGATAAAAGCATGCTTGATTTTTTCATCAAATTTTCTTAAAAATCGTATAAATTTTTTGCGTATTGGCAGAACCACGTGAAGTTGTCAAAGTAGTTTTTGGGTCATCAAAAATAATTTCGTGATATTCTGCTCCAGAATTTGTTTTGATTGTCAATCGATTGCTGCTCGGTTCTAGAATCCATGTACCTGTTGTTTTTTCGCCATCTTGACTTGTGCCTACAAATTGACCGTTTTGCTGAAAATTCATTTTTAGTTTTCCTATGGCTTCTAATTTGAATTTATCCACCATTTTTTGTGTCGTTTTTTTTTCTTGAAAAGGAGTAGAAGAAGGAATTTGTGCTTTTACGTTGCTCAAAGTCCATTCGCCTTCTAAATCACTATTTTTCATTAATTCTTTATAACGTTTTGTTGTCTTTTTAGGTAGATTAGTTGTTTGTGCAAAATTCGTTCCCTGCACAAACAATATGATTACCACCCATAAAAAAAGTTTTTTCATTTTTATTTTTTTAGATATGATTTCGTTTTTGTGTATTTTTTGAGATAATTGTTTGTGATAGTATTTTTATCGTTGTTTAAAAATTATCATTGTTTTTGAGGTAGCATTTTCATCAAATCCTCCCACATATAAAGTTAAAGTTTTAGTTTTGGCATTAATTTTTACGCTTTGTAAATTTTCGCCATAATTAGTATAAATTTTAATTTGGTTATCTACAATCGTCCAAGTTCCTTCTACATTGATTTGATTTGATTTTTGGCTGATAAATTTTCCATCTGCCAAATATTTCATCACAAAACTATCTTTGCTTGATTTATTATAGTCTTCCAAAAATTTTTCGTTTCTTTCATTTTTATTTTCTTCTCCTTCCATCACCATTTTATCAAAAACCCATTCACCTTGTAGGTCTTGTTTTTGAATATTTTGAGCAAAAGTATGATTGATATTTATCATTGTAAACATCAAAATCGTACATAATAAATAGAAAATGTTTTTATTTTTCATGGAATTTTACGTTATATTTTATTGATACGGAAATATAACTCTTTTTACAACGATAATGTTTTTAAATTATTTTATTTATAAAATTTTTTTTTATAAAATTTTTAGAAAATTGAGTGATGTTCCAATTTAGTTTTATTTTTCATAAAAATATTTTTTGAACTGCCTCGATATTCATCTGGAGGATAATTATACAATTTAATCATGGTCTTTAGCCGAAATTTTGTGCTTTTCTATATTTCAAATAAATATCATTTCTAATCAAAATAATAGTACATTAAAAGAAAGTCAAAAAAGAAACTAACACCTATTGTTCAGTCTTTCTCAAATTTTCGGAGAATAAAATAAAAACCTGTTTCTCATCTAAAAAATAGGCGTTAATGCCTATTTTTTAGATGCTATTTACAAAATAAAAACGAATTTTTCACTCCGACTGAACACTAGATAAAAGTAGATAAAATAGCAATCATATTACAAAAGTAAAACATTATTTACCTAAAAAAAGTTTGTTTTATCTATTATTTTTTATTACTTTTGCTTAAAATTCAATAAAAATTACAAAAAAATGCAACTTTTTCATCGAAAATTAAGTCCTGAAAATATAAAAGGAAACGAAAAAAATATTATTATTTTACACGGTTTGTTTGGAACATCTGATAATTGGTTTACAATCGGTAAAAAATTAGCAGAAAAAAATCATATTTATTTGATTGACCAAAGAAATCACGGACAATCGGGCTGGGATAATGAATGGAATTATACTTTGATGAGCAGTGATTTGAATGAATTTATAAACACACATCAATTAGAAAATGTAATTGTGATTGGGCATTCGATGGGCGGAAAAACGGCTATGTTATTTGCAGGACAATTTCCTGAGAAACTATCACAACTTATTATCATTGATATTTCGCCTCGATATTATCCGCCACATCATTCAAATATTATTGAGGCGTTAAAAAGTATTGATTTAAAAACACTTATTTCTCGACAAGACGCAGAAAAACAATTAGAAAATAAAGGATTAGATATAGGAACAAGGCAATTTTTACTCAAAAATTTGTATCGAAAAGACGACCAAAATTTTGCGTGGCGAATGAATTTAGAAATTATTAGCCAAAAAATTGAAAAAATAGGCGAAGAATATCCGACAAATTTTAGGTATGAAGGCAGTACAATTTTTATCAGAGGTGATAAATCTAATTATATCAACCTCGAAAATGATACAAAAATTATTCAAAAATATTTCCCAAATGCTGAAGTTATTTCTGTCAAAGATGCAGGACATTGGGTACATGCAGAGCAACCGCAGGCTTTATTAAAAATATTTGATGATTTTATTTTATGCTAAGATTTGAGTGATTTTTAAGATTTATGAAATTGATTTTCAAGGTTTTATCTCTTAAAAAATATTCCAAAACTAAGAAAAAAATCTTATTTTTGGAGTATTTTTATATTTTTGAATGTTATTTTTTACGCATTATTTTTTATGCGTTTCCCATATTGCTACCAAAATTGATAGGCATAGAAAATTGTGCTTTTGTGGCAATATCTCCAAAATTTTCTTCATATTTACCAATATTTTCAGACAAAGCATCTAATAATCTTTTGGCGTGTTCGGGAGTAATCACGACTCTTGCTTTTACTTTTCCGCGCATGGTTCCGGGAATTACTCTAATAAAATCTAATACAAATTCAGATTGAGAATGAGCAATAGATACTAAATCTGAAAATGAACCTTCTGCTATTTCATCGTTTAGTTCGATGTTTAATTGCGTTTCGGGCTGTGGTTGTTGCTTAGCCATACTATTTTTATGTCTTTTTATACAAGACTTTTTTTAATTTTAAATAAAAATTTAATTATATTTGATAGAAATATAAAAATTAAGCAATACTTCTAAATTTAAAAATTGTATCTCCAATTCTAATCATATCTCCATCTTTTAAGTTTCCTTCTTCCATAAATACATCATTGATAAATGTGCCATTGGTAGAAAATTCGTCTTTAAATTTGAATTGTCCCATTCGGTGCAAGATAGTGAGATGACGACTCGAAACCGCTCCATCATCAACAGGAATATCACAACCATCGTCTGAACCAATCAAATTTCTACCTTCGTATAATTTATAATCAATTCCTAACGCATCAACCGTAAAAGAAACCAACCAACCCACCATTTTGCGTCCTTGACTGCCTAATTCGGGCTGAAATTGTTGTGGAGAAGCAAATCCACCACCAAAATCTGGAAAACTATTATTGCCACTAAAAATTTGTGTACGATTAAGATTTCCACCACCTTGTGTTTTTGGAGTATTAAAATTTGGAAAATCATCTTCGCTTTTGGATTGTCCACTTCCAAAAATTTGAGTTCGGGCTAAATTTCCTTGCCCGCCACTATCTTTATTTCCCAAAGAACTTTGCCCACTTCCCCCTGCGTTTGATGGTTTTGGACAATATGGACAATTTTCTAAATTTTGAGGAAAATAATGTCCGTTATCACATAATTTAAAATCGCTCATAGTTTGTATAAAATTTATTCTTCGTGTTCACTTTTTAAATTTTTTTCTGTGTCATTTAATAAAACCGCATCAATTCCTAATTCAGTAGAAGAATATATATCTAACACTCTATCTAATTGTGAAATTCTGATTAGTTTCATCACGTGATCGCCTATGTTTGCCAAAACAAAACTTCCTTTTTGTTCATTTGCCAACCTATTTCCGAATAAAACAGCACTCAAACCAGAAGAATCAACGTATTTTACATCTATCATATTGAGTATAAAATTTTTGCTATCGTCTGCTGCGAGATTGATAAATAAGGTTTTCAAATCGGGTGCGAGGGCAGCGTCAATTTTTTCTTCGTGTGGTTGCACGATGACATATTTTGCCTGTTTGTCAATGGAATACTTCATAAAAATTGATTTAATCAAAAATGTTGTAACGTAATATTTTTTCTCAAAATTACGATTTTTTTTTGAGAAAAACAAAAAAATGATAATTTTTAAAATAAATATAAAAATAATTAAATAAATATGAATACTATAAATATTAAAATATAGTTAAAAAAAAAGAATAATACAATTAGTTTCTCGGTTTATTTAGTTTTTTGATAGATTCTCTTTCGATTTCATTTTCTCTTTCTTGTTTGTCTTTGCTTTTGTTTCTTTCCTTTTCTTTTCCTTGTTTTTTCAATAATTCTGCTCTTTCATCTTCCAATGGATTAGCAATAATTTTCTTTTTCAAAGTAATATCCAAAAATTCAATTTCCATCACAATAGGCATATTGGGTGCAACACCGTCGCCTCCTTGCGTACCATAACCGAGATGAGAAGGCACAAAAAACAAGCCTGCTGCTCCTTTTTTTAATAAAACCATCACTTCATCAAAAATAGGCAACGTAAATCTGCCTCCAACAGGAAATTCATAATGTCCGCCATTTGTATCAGAATTACTAAATTCTTTTCCATCTAATGTTTTCGCACTATATTTTACGCTCACCAAATCATCTTTTTTTCCAAATTCTCCCTCACTTTCTTTGGTGATAATATACCAGATGCCAGAATAAGTCTTTTTAAAAACTTTTCCTTTATGATTTTTGGCAATATGATTGGCTAAAATCGTTTCATTTTCTTTTTTTATTTTGAAAAGAATAGCATCTTTATCTCTTATAATTTCTTGAATAGAATGAATTTTAACGGCTTTTATATATGTTTTTATTTTATCACCTTTTTTTAAAAATTTAGGAAAAATTTTGTTGATGGCTTGATATTGTTGTTCGGCATCAATCCAAAAAATAGCACTGTCTCCTTCGTGCATCAAAAGCAACATTTCTTCCATAAAACCTTTGGTAGAGTAGCGATAATCATCTGCATCAAGATAACACATAAAAGGCGTATTATTTTTATAAGTAGAACGTAACAGAGAGTCTTTTTGTGTACGTGTTTCGATATGAATTTCTACATATTCTTTTTTGACTAATTTTTTTCCTCTTTTTGGGGAAGGAATAATTATATATTTTGCCTCTGCATATCGTCCATTTATTTGCATCGATAAAGTATTGGCTTGATTGGGTTGTGCATCGATTAAGCCCAAAATAAACACATATAAAAGAGATAAAAGTAATATTTTTTGCATATAATTTAAAAATGTGATTTACATTAGAGCGCATCTAAAAAATAAACTACCCACTTAAAAAAACTTATTTTTAGTTCTTTCACTGCTGAAGAGGAATTTTTTTGGGTATAATATTTTCTACTTAGTCCCTAATTGCAAAGATAAAAATTTTTTTTTACAATTTTTTTCAGCATATTTTTTTACGATTTCTTAGTTTTATCTTATTTTCAAAATGTTAAACATACTCTAAAAGTTATTTTTGTCTTAGTAAAATAAAATCCTGCTTTTTTAACGATTTTCTTTTTAAATAATTGTTTTTTTTACCAATAAATTTTTGACAAAATTTTTATCAACACGTTTAACAAAAAAAGACATAAACCATTGATTATCAATAGATAATAATAAAAATTGGGTAATTTAGTTGAAAGTATAAGTTTTTGAGCCTACTTTTCTGGTTTATTCTCTGTTTTTTTCTTATTTTTTTTGAGGTTTTTAAGTTTTAATTTTTTATGAATATCCGTAGAAACCATTTCTTCTAACCAAAAAATTTGTTCATCGTCTTGTTTTTCTTTTTGTGGAGGAACTAAATTTCCATCTTTGACCACATTGACTTTATTTACTTCTATATCTTCTGGATTTTGAGTAAAATCGTCTACTTTAGCATCAAGTAATTTATTGTTATTGATTTCTTCAATATACATTTTTAATAAATGTGCTACATTATCGCTTCTTTGTTCGGGCGAACTGCCTTTAGGTTCTTTTTTATAGGTTACATTTTGGCTCAATATATACAATCGATACACAGGTCTTGTGAAAGCCACATACAACAAATTCATACTTTCTAAAAAAGATTTTTCTCTTTCTGCTTCATATTGTTGAGCAATATGCGGAAAAGTATCAGCCAATCTTTTATCAAAATAAATCAAAGACGCATCTAAATTTTTTTGCACTCCATTCGATTCAAAAGCCACATCATCTGGCTGCAAATCAACCCAAAAAGTACTCGTATGACGTGGATACAAACTCCAAATAACAAAAGGCATTATCACAATCGGATATTCTAAACCTTTTGATTTATGAATAGTGGTGATAATAACGGCATCATTCGAAGCACTTGCATTGATACTCAACGAGCCTTGTTTTTTGTCCCAATATTCTACAAAATCGCCCAAAGTTGCTTGTTTTTGTTGATTAAATTGCAACAAAACATCTAAAAAACGAAACAAATATTCTAATCGAGGTTGATTGTCTAACAATCCAAAAATACCAATTATTTTTTCTGCTAATTCGTATAAATTCAAAGTAGCTAATTTAATAAAATTAAGTTCAAAACCTTCTTCTCTAAATTTATCATAAAAAGCCAAAATAGATTTTTCAGTAATTTCACCAATCAAATTATTTTCTTCAGGATTGGGAATATGTTTTTTTACAATTTTATAAAACCAAGACAACGCAATATGTTTGGACATTTTATCATCAGGACGATGCAAAACTTTTAACATCGATACTAAAAAAACAACTTTATCATCATTGCTCAATAAAAGTGCCTCAGCAGACACAATATTGATTCCTTTTTCTTTTAAAAAAACCGCTAAACTACTTCCTTCTTTATTTTTTCGAACCAATAAAGCAATTTGTCCCAATCTCCAACCTTCTTCTTGTAATTGTACGATAATTTCATAAGTGCGATTTAACGCTTCTAAACCATATTCTTCTTGATTTTTTCCTTGCAAAAATTGTACTTCTACACGCCCGCCCAACATATCATCTCTCTCAGGAAATATTTGTGCAAAACCTTCATCATATACTTTTGGAAACAACGGATACATTGTCCCAAAATTCTTTTTTTTCAATCTATCAAAAAAATCGTTGTTAAATTCGATAATTTCTTTGGTACTTCTATAATTAGAATTAAGATTTTCAGGCGTAAAATATTGCTTTAAAGTATCATATCTATCTTCCGAAAATTCATTTTTATTTTTATTGCCAAACTTTGATAAATTAGCAAAATCTCCGTTATATAAATACACTAACTGCTCCATTTCTCCACCTCTCCAACGATAAATGGCTTGTTTGGCATCTCCCACAATCAAATTAAAATTACCTTCGCTCAATCCATTTTCGACCAAAGGCAATAAATTATGCCATTGCAAAATCGAAGTATCTTGAAATTCATCTATCAAAATATGGTGATATTTTTCGCCCACTCGCTCATATATGTAAGGCACAGGCTCAGTGGCGATAATTTCTGCAATTTTTTTGGTAGAATCTGAAATATGAATTGAGTTATTTTCTCTTTTTATTTCTTCTAATTCTTTGTCAATTTCTTTTAAAAGGGCTAATTTTGGTAAATTTTCATCAATCATTTCATATAAATTCAACCGAAATTTTACATCACCTGTCCGAATTTCTTCGATTTCATCTACAATTTCTCTTATATCATTTTGAATAAATTCGATAGCACCCGAAAAATCTACTGCTCCTTTTTTCTTTGTTTTGGGAGTCCACGAATCACTTTGAATAATGCCCAATGCTCTGTCTAATCCTTCGCCTGCGAGTGCTTTTTTGAGAGAATCAGCCATAAATTTTTTAAAATAAGTTGGAACAGCCGAATGAGAAAAAGAATCGTGTGGAATTTGTTGTAAATCAATCAAAGATAAACCTTTTTTGGCTAATTGTTGGATTTTTTTCTCTGTATTTTCGATATAATTTTTGATGTGTTTTCTTAGATTTTCAAAATCTTTTATCTCAAATAACATCAAAGTTTGTAACGATTGATAGGCTTTTTCGTTGGCTAATTGCTTCGCAACTCCTACTAATTCTTCTCCAATTTTAGACCAATCTTCTTCTCCTTTAATTTTTTCTTTGACCCAAGCCATCACAAAATCAGACACAACTTTGTTTTGTTCTTGTCCTATTTTTTCTAAAACTCTGTCTGTGGCGTTTTTGACTAAGGTTTCGTGGTCGAGTTCTATATCATAATTATAAGGCAATTCTAATTCTCTTGTAAAGGCATTGGTTACTTTATTGACAAATTTATCAATCGTGCTGACTGAAAAATCGGCATAATTATACAATATTTTTCCAAAAATTTTGGTGGCTCTTTCTCTTAATTGTTCTTTATCTTGGTTGAGTTCTGTGGCAATTTGGCTTAATTTATCTTCACTTTTTTTCAATACACTTTTTTCTAATTTATCAGGATAAGCAAAACTAAACAAATCTTTTACGATACGTTCTTTCATTTCGTTGGTCGCATCATTGGTAAAAGTGATGGCTAAAATATGCCTAAAATAATCTGCACTATCTTTTACGAGTGCTAATTTTAAGTATTCTTTAGTCAATGTATAGGTTTTTCCTGAGCCTGCAGAAGAACTATATATTTTAAAAAGTGGTTCTAATTTTTCCATTTTTGAATGATTTTTATGCTGATATTTTTGGGGTTATTCGCTCAATGTTTGCATAGATTTTAAAATATCTTCTATATATTCTCTCGAATTAGAAAGTCTTGGAACTTTGTGTTGTCCACCTAATTTTCCTTTCCTTTTTAACCAATTATAAAACGTATTTTGTGGCAAATTATGCACAATAGGTTTCAATAAAGCAATATCTTGATAACGTTTGGCATCATAATCAGAGTTTATTTCTCTTAATTTTGTATCCAAACAAATCGTAAATTTTTCTAAATTAGAAGGTTGTTTTTCAAATTCTATCAACCATTCGTGTCCGCCTTGTTTGCCGCCTTCGCCCATATACACAGGAGCAGCCGTAAAATTGCTGACCAATGATTCTGTTTCTTTGCAAGCGTATGCCAACGCAGTTTCAGCATTTTCGATGATTACTTCTTCCCCAAAAGCATTGATAAAATGTTTGGTTCGACCTGTAATTTTAATTCTGTATGGAAATTTTGACGTAAATTTAACGGTATCTCCAATTTTATATCGCCATAAACCTGCACTCGTAGAAATCAATATCGCATAATTTTTATCTAATTCGACTTGTTCTAATGGAATAACATTTGGATTTTCGTTTTCTATATCACTCATCGGAATAAACTCATAAAAAACTTCATAATCTAACATCAAAAGCATATCATCTCTGGTCATATCATCTTGCAAACCGAAAAATCCTTCGGAAGCATTATAAATTTCCATATATTTGAGAGATGGGGCAAGGCTTTTAAAAAGTTCGCGATAAGGCGTAAAAGCCACTGCTCCATGCATAAAAACTTCTAAATTTTCCCACACTTCTTCGATATATTTTTTACCTTTGAGGTCTAAAATTCGTTGCAAAACAACGACCATCCAAGTTGGAACGCCCAATATACTCGTGATTTTTTGGTTCATCGTATGTTTTGCCATTGCTTCTATTTTTTCTTCCCATTTATCCATCATCGCAATATGCAAAGGTGGAGTGCGCAAACTTTGCGCCCAAGAAGGTAAATTTTGAACAATTACGGCAGAAATATCGCCAAATTTAATAGCAGGAAAATCAGGATTTTTTTGAAATGTGCCCCCAATAGAAAGTCCTTTACCCCAAAAAAATTTAGATTGTGGATTATTTTCTAAATATAAAGCCAACATATCTCGCCCACCGCGTTGATGACAATTAAATAAAGCCTCATAAGACACAGGAATAAATTTACTTCTTGCGTTTGTGGTGCCTGATGATTTCGAAAACCAATCAATTTTAGATGCCCACAAAACATTTTTCTCGCCGTTCATCATTCTTTCGATAGAAGGCGAAAAATCTTCGTAGGTTGAAATAGGGACTTTATTTTGAAAATCTGTATATGTTTTTTGTTGTGTAAATTGATATTTTTTACCAAATTCCGTATTTTTTGCTTTATTTACTAAGGCTTGAAGTGCTTTGTATTGCACTTCAAATGGATTTTTCATAAAATGTTTAATCTTTGAAAGCCTACGCATAAGCACCCAACGCACTGCACGATTGATAAAGTTCATATTTTATAAAAGATATATTTCCTGCTGAAAAATTGTTTTTAAAACAAATATATTTTATGATTATTATTCGAGGTGCAATTTACTATGTTTTTTTCAAATATTCTATAAAATTACTTATTTTTATATTTTTTTCAAATTTTTAATGTATATTTGCGTACTAAATTTATAAATGTATGACTACAAAAAATTATATTCCTCAATATCAAGAAATTAAGATTAGTTTTGAGGATAGTTCAAAAACAAATGTATTGCTTAATTTTTTAAAATCTATCAATTATATTGATAAAGTTGAATTATTGACAAAAAATATTTTTGATGATAATATTTTGCATTATATTCCCAAAAATAATTATACTTTTGAGGATATAAAAAATTTGGTTGATAAATTCCCAAAAACATATACTTGGACTTATTCATCTTTGCAAAAACATTTTCCAAAAGACTTAAAAATAAAAGTACAAATTTTAAATAATAAAATTTTTTTGATGCCCTCACCCGCTACATTGCACCAAAGAATATCAAATTATATTTCTTCAAGGCTTACTTTGTATGTAGAAGACAATCAATTAGGAGAGATTTTTGTTGCTCCAATGGATACAAAATTTGATGAAAATAATGTAGAACAACCTGATATTTTGTTTATTAGTATCGAAAGAAAAAATAGTATTGATGAACTTTGTATTGATGGTGCGCCCGATTTGGTGGTTGAAATTTGGTCGCCAAGCAATACCAAAAAAGAAAAACAATTAAAAAAAGAATTGTATCAAAAAAATAATGTCAAAGAATTTTGGCAAATATTCCCCAAAGAAAAAAAAATAACCATAGAAATATTAAATAACCATCAAGAGTACGAAATATTTTCGGAAGCAACTCAAAATGGACAAATTCAATCTAAAATTATTGAAGGTTTTACCCTTTCTCTCGAAAAAATATTCCCATAAAAAAAATAAAATAAACTAAAAAAATAAAGTTATGAAATTTATGTATTGTATTTATATGCTCTTGTTTTTCTTTTCATTCTCAATTTCAAATCCAATATTTGCCCAAAAAACAAAAAAAGGTAGTAAATATACACGCCAAGATTCGTTGAGAGGCACCTTGACAAAAGAAAGAATTTGTTATGATGTTTTGTATTATGATTTACAAATCAGAATTGACCCCGACAAAAAATATATCACAGGAAAAAATAAAATGACTTATCAAGCAGTGAATAATTTTTCACGCCTACAAATTGATTTATTTGATAATCTAATTATCGAAAGCATCACACAAAACGGCAAAGATTTGAAATATAAAAGAGAAGGAAATGCGACTTTTGTTGATTTTCCAACTATTCAAATCAAAGGCACAAAAGCAAATATCGAAATAAAATATTCAGGAAATCCACGCCTTGCCAAAAATCCGCCTTGGGACGGTGGTTTTTCGTGGAGAAAAGATAAAAATAATAAAGATTGGGTTGGACTTTCTTGCGAGGGTTTGGGGGCAAGCGTTTGGTTTCCTAACAAAGACCATTTGTCAGACGAACCCGATAGTATGCGTGTGGTTGCGGAAGTTCCCAAAGGTTTGATGTGTGTGGCGAATGGAAATTTGAAAGAAAAAAAAGAATTAAAAGATAATTTTGTGAGCTTTGATTGGCGAATTGGTTATCCAATTAACAACTATAATGTAACGTTAAATATTGCGGATTATACACAATTTTCTGATGTTTATACAAGTCAAGATGGCGAAAAACTGGCTTTGGATTATTATGTATTGCCCGAAAATTTGGAAAAAGCCAAAAAACAATTCGAGCAGGTAAAACCGATGTTGGCTTGTTATGAAAAGTTATTTGGAAAATATCCTTTTTGGAAAGATGGCTACGCATTGGTTGAAACGCCTTATTTGGGTATGGAACATCAAGGTGCGATTGCTTACGGAAATAGATATATGAATGGTTATCAAGGATATGATTTGACGGGTTCAGGCGAAGGAATTAAATTTGATTATATTATTATTCACGAAACAGGACACGAGTATTGGGGAAATAGTGTGAGCTGCCAAGACCATGCAGAAATGTGGATTCACGAGGGTTTTTGCACATATGCAGAAGGTTTGTACGTCGAATGTATGTGGGGAAAAGAAGCAGGAGATAAATATCAAGGCGGATATTTTAAAAATCCAGCCAACGAACAGCCTATTATTGGTGATATGGGCGTAAATGGGGAAGGAAGTGGTGATATGTATCCAAAAGGAGCCGCTTTTTTGCATACTTTACGAAATGTAGTCAATGACGATGCTTTATGGTTCAAAACTATCAAAGGTTTAGCCGAACATTTTAAATATAAAACAACCAATACAGAGGAAATTGTTGCATTTATGAATAAGTCTTTGAAAAAAGATTACACAAAATTCTTTGACCAATATCTAAGATTTCCTAAAATTCCTGTCTTACAATATAGAAAAAAAGGGCGTAGTTTGGAATGTCGTTGGAAAACTGATGTCAAAAATTTTGAAATGCGTATCAAAATAAAAAATATCAAAAATGAATTTGAATGGATTACGCCTACTGATGTTTGGAAATCAATGAATGTAAGAATCGAAAATGAACTCGAAATTTTACCTTTATCTTTTTATGTAGATATTGAAAAAATAGATTGATTTGTTTATTTTTTTGAATAAAAAAACATTCCTCCAACATAGCAAAAAGACTATGTGGAGGAATGTTTTTTTATAAAATATAAAAATATAAAAGTATAAAAAATCTACACCAACATTCTGACAGGTGCTTCTAATAAATCTTTGAAGGTTTTTAAGAAAGCCGCACCTGATGCCCCATCAACCACACGATGATCGCAAGATAAAGTTACTTTCATTATATTACCCGCCACTAATTGTCCATTTTCTACGACAGCCGTTGGTTTGATAGCACCAATCGCCATAATACACGCATCAGGAGGATTGATAATGGCAGTAAATTCATCAATTCCAAACATTCCTAAGTTAGAAATTGAAAAAGTATTACCCGCCCAATCTGCTGGTTGTAATTTTTTGGTCTTTGCTTTTCCTGCTAAATCTTTTGTTTCTGCTGAAATTTGAGAAAGCGATTTTTGGTCTGCAAAACGAATCACAGGCACTAATAATCCATCTTCAACCGCCACCGCAACGCCTATATGTACGTGATGATTGATTCTGATTTTATCGCCTAACCAAGACGAATTAACCGCAGGATGTTGTTTTAAAGCCATCGCAGTTGCTTTTACGACCATATCATTGAAAGAAATTTTTGAGGTAGCAAAAGAATTCATTTGCTCACGAGCCGCCATTGCACTATCCATTCTTATTTCCATTGTTAAATAAAAATGTGGGGCAGTAAATTTACTTTCTGCCAAACGTTTTGCAATCGTTTTACGCATTTGAGTAACCGCAATTTCTTCAAAACTTTCTTGCCCAACTTGTGCTATTACAGACGAAGTTTGTGCAGTTGTTTTTTGAGTTGTTGGTGCGGCACTTGGTACATAATTGTCTATATCACGTTTTATGACTCTTCCACCTTCTCCACTTCCTTGCAAAGTATTCAAATCTATGCCTTTTTCTTGTGCCAATATTTTAGCTAATGGAGAAATTTTCATTCGTCCATTATCTTGATGATTATTAGTAGAAACACTTGTATTGCTTTGTGTAGAAGCAGTTTGCGAAGTAGTATTTTGAGTAGCAAGTGCAACTTCTGGAGTTGATTTATTACCACCTTTAAACGCTTCAATCAATGCTTTATAATCTGCATCAGGTTCACCAATCACACACAATAAATCATCAACTTTTACACTACTTCCTTTTTCGCCTGCAATATATAACAAAGTCCCTTTTTCATAAGACTCAAATTCCATTGTGGCTTTATCAGTTTCAATTTCTAATAATAATTCATTATTTTTGACGCTATCACCAATTTTTTTGTGCCAAGTTGCAATCACGCCTTCGACCATTGTATCACTCATTTTTGGCATTTGAATTACTTTTGCTTTGATATTTGAAGTATTGACAGCTGGAGTAGGTGCTTTTATTTCCTCTTTGACAATAGGTTGAGCGGTAGGAGTTTGGGTTGCAGAAGTTTGCGTTGTATTTCCATTCAATAAAGCCGAAAAATCTTCTCCTGCTTTTCCTATAATTGCAATCAATCCATCAACAATAATCGTTGACTTTTCGGGAACTTGATAAAGCATAACGCCTGAAGTTATTTCTTCATATTCCATAGTTGCTTTATCTGTTTCTATTTCAGCGATGGCATCGCCCGCTTTTATAGTATCACCAACTTTTTTGAGCCAAGATGCAATAACGCCTTCTGTCATTGTATCGCTCATTTTTGGCATAAGTATTTTAGTAGCCATATTTTTAAAACTCTTTAATAATATTTATATAAATATTCTAATTTTTATTGTTCAAACCTACATTATATTCAAAAAACTTTCAAAAGTAAGTGTTTTTTTGAATTAAACAAAAAATTAAAAACTTTTTTTTATAAATTTTTATAATTGAGTTGTTTTTTGAAAATAAAACAAAAAAATATTTTAAAAAATGCTATTCAAAAATAAAAATATTTTTTTTAGAAATATTAAGGAAGTCTTCCCATATTAAAAACTAATTGTAATCCATAAAAACTTTTTACTTTATTCAAATGAACTAAAAATGATAATTCAAGACTCGCGGATTTAGTTTCTCCTAAATAATATCCAATACTATTTCTGATATTCAAACCAGTTACAGTTTCTGTTTTTCCGATAGTTTGATGTGTAGAAGAACCAAATAATGATAAAAAACCACCTGAATTTGCTGGAATAGGAATAAAATCGTGCGTTGAAATAGAAGTTCTTGCTAAACCTGTGCTTATGCTATAATTAAATTTCTTATTTATCTTAAAATTTCTTTGTATAGAAACCGCATAAAAACCAATTTTATCAATTTCTACATTACTACTTGAGAGAAATCCGCTAACTTTATAATTTTCGGGTAAATTTGGTGATACATAACGCGCAAAACTATATTCTACATTAAACATATATTTTTGATTACGCAAACCCACACCCAACAACGTCGTCATAGTTGTGCCAGAAAAATTTGTTACGTTACCTAATCCTAATTTTGCTACAAATGGTATTCTCTTTCGCTCTGTGCTATCTTTTTTTTGTGCCAATAAAAATGTAAAATTATTCATCAAAAAAGAAATGAATAAAAATAAAAAAAATGCTTTAGTTTTCATATTTTGAAGTTGAGTTATAAGTTTTGTTTTCAATGGGCAAAGGTAGGTTTTTGTTTTGAAAAATGATTATTGATTTTCGCCACTGATTTTTTCTTATTTGCAAAAAATCCCAATTTGAGTACTTTTTTATGTAGTTTTTAATATTTTTTTGCATTTTTCGCAAATTTCAAAGGAAAAATACATTTTTTTAGTATTTTTTACTAAAAATAAATCGCATTTTAGTATTTTTTACTAAAAATAAATCGCATTTTTTTGGATAGATATTTTTTTAAGTAATAGATAGTGGTTATTTTTCAAAATTTGTTTTGTCATTCCAAAAAAATATATTAACTTCGCACTTTTAAAAAGTTAAAGTTAGTTAAAGATTTTATATCTTTGATAAAAGAGAACTAACTTTGCAAATCATTTATCGAGTTTATTTTTACTTTTATAATAATGGAAATTAAAAACCATCTCAATTTTAAATTTTTAAACAATGTCTTTGGTTGGATAGCCTTTGCCATAGCCACTTTTGTTTATTTACTTACCGTAGAACGTACTGCAAGTTTTTGGGACTGCGGAGAATTTATTGCTTGTGCTTACAAATTACAAGTACCACATCCGCCGGGCGCACCTTTCTTTTTATTGATTGGGCGTATGTTTTCGTTATTAGCAGGGTCTGATGTTACTCAAGTAGCATTTTGGATAAATGTTTCGTCTGCGTTAGCGAGCGGATTTACGATTTTATTTTTATTTTGGACAATTACTTTGTTTGGAGTAAAATTATTTCCTCACCAAAAAATAGAAAAATTATCAGACTATCAAATCGTTTTATTGCTTTTGGCAGGAACAGTCGGAAGTTTGAGTTATGCTTTTACTGATTCGTTTTGGTTTTCAGCTGTAGAAGCCGAAGTATATGCTTTGTCATCTTTTTTTGCTGCCTTAGTAATTTGGGCGGTTTTGAAATGGGAAGTTATCTCAGACCCAAGACGTGCTAATCAATGGTTAGTTTTGATTGCGTATATTGTAGGACTTTCTACAGGTATTCACTTATTAAATTTAGTAACTTTGCCTGCGTTGGCTTTGATATATTATTATAAAAACTATAAAAAACCAACTCCTGTGGGCGTATTCGTGGCTATGGGCATAGGTGTTGTGTTAGTTTTATTGATTATGGAAGGCGTAATTGCAGGTTTGCCTACGATTGCAGGAAATTTTGAAATATTTTTTGTCAATAATTTAGGTTCACCGATTGGAGTAGGAATTGTATTTTTTATTGTATTATTGATTGGTGGTTTGGTATTTGGGATTCAATATTCTATCAAAAAACAAAAAGTTACTTTAAATACAGCCTTGTTAAGCGTGATTTTTATTTTGATAGGATACGCCACTTATGGTATTGTGGCTATTAGAGCCAATTATAATCCACCTATCAATGAAAATGACCCAAGTGATATTCTTAAATTTGTGTCTTATTTGAAGCGTGAACAATACGGAAGTCGTCCTTTGTTATACGGACCGAGTTTTGCTTCTGATGTCAAAAGAGATGAAGAAGGAAGAGTTATCAAAAATTTCAAAGGAGCAGTATATCGTTTTGTCAAAGAAAAAGGAAAATATGAAATTTATGATAAAAAAGAAGATTATGTGTACGAAGATAATTTGGTTCTACCTCGTATTTATAGCCGTTCTGATAATCATAAAGAATTATATTTGGAAAAATTATATGGAGCGGACAGAGTGCAAAGTATCACCAAAGAATTAAGAGAAGGAACTTTCAAACCTACTATGTCCGATAATATTAAATTCTTGTTTGAACATCAACTTAATTATATGTATTGGCGTTATTTTGCTTGGAATTTTATTAGTCGTGAAAGTGATAATGATGGCTCAGGTTCTATTCCAGTATTCAACCAAAAAGATTTGCCCGCATCAATCACCACCAACAAAGCACACAATAATTACTATGGAATTCCTTTTATTTTGGGTTGTTTAGGATTGGCTTTTTGTTTGATGCGTAGTTTGAAAACCTCTTTAATTACCTTTTTATTGTTTTTGATGACAGGAATTGCGTTAGTAATTTATCTTAATTCTCCGCCTGTTGAGCCTCGTGAGCGAGATTATATTTATGTAGGTTCTTTTTATGCGTTTGCGATTTGGATTGGTTTTGCGATGATTGCGATACCTGAATTATTAGGAATGGCATTATTAAAAAAAGATGGTACATCTCCTAAACTCGTGCCTTCACAAGCCTTGACTAATTCTACTAATACGGTCAATATCGGACTAAGTGGATTATTGGGAATAATGTGTATTTCTCTTTTGTTATTTCAAAATTATGACGACCACAATCGTTCTAATCGTTATCATTCTATCGATTCTGCTAAAAATTTATTAGAGTCTTGCGCTCCCAATTCAATTATTTTTACGGGTGGAGATAATGACACTTTCCCTTTGTGGTATGTGCAGGAAGTAGAAGGTTTTAGAACCGATGTGAGAGTGTGTAATTTGAGTTTATTAGGCACAGATTGGTACATTGACCAAATGAAAAGAGCCACTTACAAATCTCAACCTTTGCCATTATCACTCAAACAAGAGAGATATTTACCAGGTCGTAACGAAAGTATTTTATTTCCAACGGTATATCGTTTGCAAACAAATTTATCTGCTTCTCAATTAAAAGATATGGCTTCTTCGGGTATGAATATCAAAACTTATCTTAAATTGATAAACGATAACGATAAACGTGTAAGTGCGATAATTGAAGGGTCAGATGAAACGGTTACTATTTTGCCAAGTAAAAAATTATATTATAAATTTGACAGAGAAAACGCCAAAAAAATCTTTAATATTTCGTCTGACAAAGATACTTTATTAAAAGATTTTATGTTGTGGGATTTGAAAGCAAACGAAATTAGTAAATCTGAATTGATGGTGTTGGATATGATTGCTCAAAATGATTGGAAAAGACCAATTTATTTTTCTTCTACTTTGGGAAGTTCATCTTATATGGGCTTAAAAGAATATATGCGTTTGGAAGGTTTGGCGTATCGATTGATGCCTTACAAAATACCGGGTGCGACTGATGGTTTTGTGGATACAAAATTGATGCAAGACAATATGATGAAAAAATTTCATTGGAGAGAATTAGCCAATCCGAATGCTTATTATTATGAAACTTATTTTCAATTTGTATTAAATGTAAGAAATTCGTTTGCAAAATTAGGCATCGCACTTTTAAACGAAGGCAAAAAAGAAGAAGCGAAAAAAGTTGTTTTATTTTGTTTAGATAAAATTCCTGATAAAGCAATTCCTTATGATATTTATACACCAAGGTTAGTGGGTGTTTTATTAGAATCGGGAGAGGAGAAAAAAGCGATGGAAATTGCGAATATATTATTGCAAAGAGCGAATGAAGATTTAACTTTTTATATTGACAATCGTCCTTCTTATGAATCAGTGATTCAAACACAATTAGCTATTTTAAGCCAACTTAATTCTGTGATGCAAGAAGCGGGTAAATTAGAGTTAGCCAAAAAAATTGAAAACACTTTAAAAAGACACTATGATAAAGTCAAATAATTGTTTTAAATCTCAATAATACCTCAAAAAAAAACCTCAAAACTTATCTAAGTTTTGAGGTTTTTTTTATAACCATCATTATTTTAAAATTTCTCTCGCAATCACAATTTTTTGAATTTCAGAAGTTCCTTCATAAATTTGCGTGATTTTCGCATCTCTCATCATTCTTTCTACGTGAAATTCTTTGACATATCCATAACCGCCATGTACTTGTACGGCTTCAGTTGTAACGTCCATAGCAGTTTGTGAGGCGAATAATTTTGCTTGTGCGGCAGCATTTACATAATCCATTTTCGCATCTTTTAATTTTGCGGCTTGCAAAGTCAAAAGCCTTGACGCATTGATAGAAGTGAGCATATCCGCCAATTTGAATTGTATGGCTTGATGTTCAGAAATTGCTTTTCCAAATGCTTTTCTTTCCTTCGAATATTTAACCGACAATTCGTATGCACCCGCAGCAATGCCTAGTGCTTGGGCAGCAATACCAATTCTTCCTCCGTTTAATGTTTCCATAGCGAATTTAAACCCAAAACCATCAGCCCCGATTCTATTTTCTTTGGGTACTTTTACATCATTAAACATCAAAGAATGTGTGTCAGAAGCACGTATTCCCATTTTATCTTCTTTTCTACCAATAGAAAAGCCCTCCATTCCTTTTTCAACTATCAATACATTGATACCTTTGTGTTTTTGTTCGGGATAAGTTTGAGCAATCACCAAATAAGTAGAAGAATTTCCTCCATTTGTAATCCAGTTTTTTACGCCATTCAACAAATAATAATCGCCCATATCTACTGCGGTTGTTTTTTGAGAAGTAGCATCAGAACCAGCTTCAGGTTCAGATAAACAGAACGCACCCAATTTTTGCCCACTTGCCAAAGGAGTTAAATACTTTCTTTTTTGTTCTTCGTTGCCATATTTTTCTAATCCCCAGCAGACCAAAGAATTATTGACTGACATTGCCACTGCCAAAGACGCATCAACTTTTGAAATTTCTTCTAACGCTAATACATAAGAAACCGTATCCATACCACTTCCGCCATATTCAGGGCTAACCATCATTCCCATAAAACCTAATTCCACCATTTTTTTCATTTTTTCGTGTGGAAATTCTGCTTTTGTATCTCTTTCGATGATTCCGTCCCAAAGTTCTGTTTGTGCGAAATCGCGTGCTGCATCACGTACTGCTTTTTGTTCTTCTGTCAAAAAATCAGAAGCATATATATCTACCATTTTTGAGTTATTTTTTTATTTTTAATATTTTTTTGCAATCGTTGGCAAAGGTAACTAAAAAAAATATTTTTAAAAAATGTTTATGATTTTTTTATTTTAAATTGATAATTTTTAAAACGCAGTATTTTAATCTTTATCAAAAAATATCTGGTTCATGGAAAATTATTGCGGAGCTAATTTTGGTCTATATATGAATATCTTTTTATTTTGAAAATATAGAAAAATATCCATTTGAGAAACATAATAATTTCGGCGAAAGCCAAGAATTGAATTTTATATTATCCTCCAGATAAATCTGGAGGCAATTCAAAAAATATTTTCATTTTCCATACAATTTTCTAATATCCAAAATCAATTATTGTATCTCTGTCAAAAAATATTCTTTTCCTTTTTTTATCAAAAAATATTTATCTTTAATGGCTTTAAAATTAGGTTTTGTTTGTGCTTGTTGTTCGGTTATTTTTTCACGATTGATGCTCAAACCTCGGCCTTTAATCAATTTTTTTATATCGCCTTTCGAAGTATCTAACAAATTACTCAACCAATCAACATTCGTTTCAAAACCTTCAAATTCTTGTTTTGAGAATGTTTTTTGGGGAACATCAGCCAAAATTTCTTGCAAAGTTTTATCATCAGTATTTTCAAAATCTTCTTGTGTACCTTTAAATAACAACGCAGATGCCTTTTGTGCATTGTCCACGTCCTCTTGCGAGTGTACTCTGCATGTAATATCATCAGCCAAAATTTTCTTTAACGCATTTGGATTATTTTGATGTTCTGCTTCCATTTTTTCAATTTCTTCTACTTCAAATAAAGTATAAAAACGAAATAATTTTGGTAAATCTGCGTCATTTACTTTTAACCAGAATTGATAAAATTGATAAGGTGAAGTCAAGTCGGGGTCTAACCAAATATTGCCACTTTCTGATTTTCCAAATTTAGTTCCATCGGCTTTTGTCATCAAAGGACAAACCAAAGCATAGGCTTTTCCGTTGGCTTTTTTGCTGATAAGTTCTGTGCCTGTGGTGATATTTCCCCATTGGTCAGAGCCTCCCATTTGAATTTTACAATTTTTATTTTCGTATAGATGTAAAAAATCAAAACCTTGTAATAATTGATAAGAAAATTCGGTAAAAGAAATACCAGTATCACCTTCCAAACGCTTTTTGACGCTTTCTTTTGCCATCATATAATTGACAGACAAATATTTGCCTACATCACGCAAAAATTCTAAAAAAGAAAAGTTTTTTGTCCATTCATAATTATTGACAATTTCTGCAGGATTTTCTTTGTTTTCAAAGTCTAAAAATTTTTCTAATTGTTTTTTAATTCCTGCTACATTTTTTTGTAAAATATCTTCTGAAAGTAAACTTCTTTCATTCGATTTTCCACTTGGATCACCAATCATTCCTGTTGCCCCGCCCACCAAAGCAATCGGTTTGTGTCCTGCTCTTTGAAAATGCACTAACAACATAATCGGCAACAAACTTCCGATATGCAAAGAAACGGCTGTCGGGTCAAAGCCCACATATCCTGCACTTATATTTGTATTAAGATACTCTTCTGTATTTGGAATGGCTTGTGAAAGAAGTCCTCTTTTTCGCAATTCATCAACGTAATTTTTTTGAATCATTTTTTATTGGTACTTATATTATATTAACTAATTATTTTATTTTAACTTTTGCAAAAGTAAATATTACTTTGCTTATTCACAAAATATAGTAAATTATTTTATAAAATAAAGTTTTGAGAGAATTTTAGCACGCGGATGATACGGATTTAGGCTGATTTTAATACATTTTTTATCTATATTAAAATCCCAAATTATTATTTTTAGAATATTTTTCATACTTTTGCATCAGAAAAAATAAAAAAATCATACATAAAAAAATAAAAATGAAAAAAAAAGTTCTCTTTATAGATAGAGATGGTACTTTGATTTTAGAGCCACCTTCAAATTTTCAGGTCGATAGTTTAGAAAAATTAGAATTTTATCCGAAAGTAATCCAAAATATGCACAAAATCAGTGCAGAAATGGAGTATGAATTAGTAATGGTTACTAATCAAGATGGATTAGGAACGACTACTTTTCCTGAAGATGATTTTTGGTTGCCCCATAATAAAATGCTCCGAACTTTTGAAGCTGAAGGCATAAAATTTGAAAAAGTTTTGATTGATAAAAGTTTCGAATACGAAAACGCCCCTACACGCAAGCCTCGTACGGGTATGCTCAAGGAATATATCAATAATTCTTTGTATGATTTGCAAAATTCTTTTATGATTGGTGATAGAGTTACAGATATGGAATTAGCCACTAATTTGGGTGCAAAAGGTATTTTGATTGGAGAACCTACCCAAGATTGGCTTTTTCCAAATCCCAAAGTAGAAGATAATGTTGTTTTGATTTCAACAGATTGGAATGAAATTTATGAATTTCTAAAACTCGAAAATCCTAATAATGACTACGAAAATACGCAAAATAGAACTGCTTTTGTCCAAAGAAAAACTTTAGAAACTAATATTAGCATCAACTTAGAATTAGATGGCGAAGGAAAATCAGACATCAACACAGGCATTGGTTTTTTTGACCATTTATTAGAACAATTAGCCAAACACGCCCGATTAAATCTAACTATTCAAGTCAAAGGAGATTTACATATTGACCAACATCATAGCATCGAAGATACTGCATTGGCATTGGGAGAGGCATTTTTGAAAGCATTGGGTAATAAAAAAGGCATCGAAAGATATGGATTTTTTATCCTTCCGATGGACGAAAGTTTGGCACAAGTGGCTATAGATTTTTCGGGTAGATCTTATTTGGTTTGGCAGGCAAATTTTGAGCGTGAAAAAGTAGGAGAAATGCCAACCGAAATGTTTGAACATTTTTTTAAATCTTTTTCTGATGCGTCCAAATCAACTATCAATATAAAAATAGAAGGAAAAAATGAACATCATAAAATAGAATCATCTTTTAAATCGTTTGCGAGGGCAATTAAAAATGCGATTCAAAAAACAGAAAATCCAAACGAAATTTTATCTACTAAAGGGGTTTTGTAAAATAATTGAGGTTAGTTTTTAGAAAAAGCATACTAAAAAACGAGTATTTTTTTGAAATATTGGTCTTTTGTATGCAATTTTTTGACAATAAAAACGTATAATTGTAAGACTTTAATATTGTATTTTTTAAATTCGTATATTCCAAAAAAAGACCACTTTATTTTGAGATTTTAATATGAAAATCAGTATAAACATTTTCTAATGAAGTAACTTCTACTTCTGCTTTTAATCTTTGTAAGGCATCTTTAACCACATATAAACCTAATCCATTGCCTTTTGAAAGTTCTGAACCTCTAAAAAACATATCATAAATTTTGGGTAAATGTTCATCAGAAATTCCTGCTCCATTATCTCTAATCATAATATACAACCACTCAAAATGTTCTTTGATTTTAATCGAGATATGTGGAATTTTATCTTGTTCTTGAGTACGAAAATTGATAGCATTTTCTACTAAATTTTGGATAACAATTTCTAAAATATCATAATCACTAAAAAAACTATATGTTTCAGTATCCATTTCAAAAGTAATTTTATTTTCTTTAATAATATCTTCAAATTTATCTTGCGTATCTTCTATCAAATGTTGAAAATTGATTAACGATAGTTCAATTTCTTTGCCTCTTAAATAACTAATTTGATGCAATTTATCCAACATTCTATCCATTTTATGAGAAGTTTCCTCAATTTTTTCTACGTATTCGATGGCTGGATTATCAGGTGTAGAGGTGATTTTTGCTAATTGAGCCAAACCAACCAAGGTTGCTACGGGACCTTTAAAATCGTGAGAGGCGCGATAAATCAATAAATCTAATTCTTCATTAACTTTGGTAAGTTGTGTATTGGCTTCAAGAAATTGTTCAGTTCTTTGTTTTACCAAATCGTTGAGATTAGAATTGATGTCAGTGAGGGCATCGTTTGCATTTTTAATATATTCTCTTGCTTGTTCTATAAATTCATTTTTATTCAATAGTTCGTCTCTTTGTGCTTCTATTTCTTCGTGACTTTTTTCAATTTCTCTTTTTTGTATTTCAATTTCATCTTTTTGTTTTTGCAATGCTTTATGACTTTTTTGTCTTTGTATCACAACTATTATCATCAAAACTATAATTAAAGATAAAAATATAGCACCTCCGACGAAAATATACAAATAATTTTCTCTTTGTTTGATTTGTAAATCATAAAATTTTTGTGCTTTTGAAAATAAATGCGGATTATCTACGTCTTTGTCTTCTACTTCACTTCTCAAATTAACGGCTTTCAAGAAAAAATCTGTACTTTTGGCTTCGTCTCCTAATTTATCGTATAAAACGCCAATATTAACACAAATTTCACCTGCCTTTATTTTATTTCCTGATTTTTCTATATAACTCAATGCTTTCAAATAATTGTCGAGTGACAATTTATAAAATTCATTTTCTAAATAAGATTGATTGTAATAATAATCGCCCATAATTTTATGAGCGTTAGATATTTTTTCATCATTTTTAGATTCTTCATAAATTTCTAATGCTTTTTTATAATTTTCGATAGAAAGTGTTTTTGCTTTTTCTTCATCTTTAAAATATACATTCCCCAAAAAAATCAAAGCATCAGCTTGTCCAATTTTATATTTTATTTGCAAAGCCATTTGGTAGGCACGTGTGGCGTGATAATCTGACTTATCATATTGTTTATTGATAAAATATTCATTTGCCAAGAGATTATTTGTATTTACCCAAGAAGTGTCATTTGTTTTTTGGAGTGAAGCCAACAGAGTGCGTAAGCTGTCCAATTTAAAACATTGAGCAGACAAAGTAGGCGTAAGAAAAATAATAATAAAGAAATAAAATACAAAAAATAGTATTTTTAAATATTTTTTATGTGAAAATAACATTTGGTAGCGTTTTTTGTCGTTTACTTACCAATTTATACTCGTAAAGTTCCGCAAATCTATATCTTTTTTATGAATTTTTTATTTTTTTTTCATATTTTTTTAAGAATACACATAAAAAAATCTTATTTTTGCAAAAAATACCAAAAAAGTGAAAAAAAAACTACTTATTACACTCATTATTTATTTTATTTTAGGTGCTTTATTGCTTATTTTTTCTAGAAAAGGTGAATTTGAATTATGGCTCAATCAACAACATAATTCTTTTTTTGATTTTCTATTTTATTATATTACCTTTGTCGGCGATGGCGTTTTTTCGATTATTTTTGCTTTATTGTTGATAGTATATCGTTGGAAAATTGGTACATTGATTGGAATTACTTTTGCTATTTCGGGTTTATGTTCTTTATTTTTGAAGCAAGTTATTTTTCCCAATGCACCAAGACCTGCTGCATTTTTTGATGAATTAAAAATAAATAATATTTACTATCTATTATCGAAACAAACCGAAATTAATTTTAATAATAGTTTTCCATCGGGACATACCACTACAGCTTTCGCTTTGTTTATTATACTTTGTATGTGGGAAAAAACAGAAAAATATACGTTGATTTGGATTTTTTTAGCGTTTTTAGTGGCGTTATCAAGAGTATATTTGGTACAACATTTTTGGATTGATACTTATTTTGGGGCTTTGTTAGGAACATTGGTGAGCGTTTTGGTGTATTGGATAAGCAAAAAAAAGAAATTTATATAAAAAAATGATAGCATATTTGAAAGGAAAAATCACACAAAAAGAAACTACTTTTGTGTTGATAGAAGTGCAAGGCGTAGGATATTTTGTGCGTGTGTCTGTGCCAACTTCTGAATTATTGGTCGAAAATACAGATTGCCAACTCCATACACATCTTCAAATCAAAGAAGATTCGCATAGTTTGTATGGTTTTTTGGATATTCACGAAAAAAATTTATTTTTACATTTGATTGAAGTTTCAGGAATTGGAGCAAATACCGCAATGATTATTTTGTCTTCGATGTCTATTCCAGAAATAAAAACGGCTATCGTTCAAGAAAATGTAAAAGCGATTCAAAATATCAAAGGAATTGGACTAAAAACTGCCCAAAGACTTATTTTAGAATTAAAAGATAAAATTAAAAAAGATTATTTAGAAACTACTGCCATTAGTTCTACGGGCAATGCAGGCGGCGTGGGGCATACAGCCCGAATTATGAAAACAAAAGCGGATAGTTTAGCGGCATTAATGTCATTGGGAATTACAAAAACAACCGCAGAAAAAAATATTGATGCAGTCATCAAAAAACACGGCGGAGATATTTCTACTGAACAAATGATAAAATATGCGTTACAATCATAAACTCAAATAATATAAAAAATTAAAAAAATCATGGAAAACACAGAATTTAAAAATCTTTTGACATTATTAGAAAGCCAAAATGAAGATGGTTTTCGTTTGGGAATCACATTGGCACAAAATTATAAAACAGAGTTTAAGGCTCATTTTGGATATGAAGTAAAAGAAGTAAAGGAATTGTTTGATTTTTTAGTTAAAAAACATGTTTGGAATTACAAAACATCTTTATTTGAAATAAAAGAATTATATTTAGGACAAAAAAGAATAACCAAACTTCCAAATGCAATTTGTGTTTTAAAAAATTTGAGAAAACTATTTTTACATGAAAATAAACTAAAAAATTTACCTACTCAACTTACAAGCGTGTATGAATTAGACTTGGGAGATAACCAACTAACAGATATACCAGATGAAGTGTATAATCTAACAGATTTATGGATGTTATTTTTGAATAATAATCAATTACAAAATCTATCGAACAAAATTGGGAATTTAAATAAATTATATACGTTGTATTTAGATAATAATCAAATACAAAATTTACCTATTGAATTTGAAAAACTTAAAAATTTAGGGCATTTTGATATAAGTAATAACCAAATACAAAATTTATCTATTGAAATTGGAAAGTTTCAGAAATTAAAATATCTTCACTTGGGAAAAAATCGATTTCAAAATGTACCTGTTGGAATTGGAAAATTAAAAGAATTATGGACTTTATCTTTATGTGATAATCAAATTCAAAATTTACCAAGTGAAATTGGTGATTTAGAAAGTTTAGAAGGGTTAGATGTGAGAAATAATCAAATACAAAATCTGCCAGATGAATTTTGGAATTTGAAAAATTTAGAAAGATTATGTTTAGCAAATAATCAAATACAAAATCTATCAGATAAAATTAAAAATTTTGTCAAGCTAGAAAAAATATATGTAGATGACAATCCACTCGAAGCACTTCCTGAAGAACTTTGTGATTTGAAAAGATTAAGAGTAATCTATGTTTTTGGCACTCCTAAAAATATGATTATTCCTGAAAGATTAAAACGAATGGATATATTGAGTTACGAAAAATTAAAATATTAAAAAATTTAATGCTGTCGCAAATTCGTTGTAAATTTATTTTTATGTTCAAAAAAAGTATCTACAACGATTTTGTTTTAAATGTCTTACAACAGATTTGGGACATTACCAAAAAAATTAATTTAACATAACTTAGTCGTTCATTTTGAAATTTGATATTTTTAGATAAAATATTTACTTTTGTAGAAATTAAGGATCGAAAAAGTAATAATGTAAACTTTTTATTTTATTTATTTTTGAGGTCTAAAAATGTTATAACTGCAAAAAATGGCTTATTGATAACCAAACTAAATACCTAAAAAATATAATAATTTTAAT
>JAAFJG010000057.1 GCA_013298075.1 Cytophagales bacterium
ATGTATTTAAAAGCATATTTTATTTTTTATTTTTTATTCAAAAAACAAAAATAGTAATTTTTATGCTTTTTTTAGCTTTTTTTATGCTTTTTTTCATCAGTTTAAATTAATGTCACCCATATTGATATTTACTTTCAAAAAATATACATAAATTGAAACAATAAAAATTTATTTTGGTTTAATTTTTGTCAAAAATAAACAAAAATATTCTTAAAAAAAACAAAAAATACAACTTAAAATGGACGAAAATAAATTAGACGAAAGGACAGAACACGTCTACGAAATTAGATTGGCTTTTATGATAGCACTTTTAGCCGCTATTTTGTCTGTGATTGATATTGGAGCAGGCAAATTTGGAGATGACGAATTGGTAAGTGTAAGCAAAAAAATGTCCGCTTACGAATTATATCATACAAAAGTTCTGAAAGAAACTTTGATTGAAGGCGAAAAAAATCTATTGGCTGATTTAGTAAAAGCAGGCGCAATTATTCCAAAAGATAGTATAATTATTAAAAATCGTTTGACTTCTTTTGATAATGATTTAACAAAAATAAGACAACAACAAAAAGAAATTACGATAGGTTCTAAAAAAATTGGGAAAGCAAACTGGTCGCAACCTGATATTGAAGGCAAATTAGGCAAAATAAAAGGCGTAAATGAATGGGAAAAACAAGTAGAACTGTTAGGAGTAGCAGGCGATGCGTTTGATTTGGGTTCTTTATTTGTTGAGTTAAGTTTGGTGATTGGAGCAATGGGAATTATCTCAAGAACAAGAAGAGTAAAATCACTTTTTATGTATTTAATGCTGTTTTTTGGTGGATTAGGAACTATTTTTGGTACGTATGCGTATTATTTAGCCCTGTCAAGTTAAACAAAAATAGTGATAATAATGAAAAAAAATACTTTATTTTTTATTTTTTTATTGGTTTTTTCTGCTTGCAATACAGAAAAATCAAAAGTAGATTTGATTTTATACAACGGAATTATTTATACCGTTGATGAAAAAAATACAAAAGCAGAAGCATTTGCGATTAAAGATGGAAAATTTATTGAGATTGGCACCACTCAAAATATTCTCCATAAATATGAAGCAAAAGAAATAATTGATGCACAAAAAAAAGCCGTTTTTCCAAGTTTTAATGATGCACATTGTCATTTTTATGGGTATGGAAGTTTTTTACAAGAAGCAAATTTGGTAGGAATTACTTCTTTTGAACAAGTTTTACAAATTTTAAAACAATATCACAAAAAAAATCCTGATAAAAAATGGATTATTGGCAAAGGTTGGGACCAAAATTTATGGGCAAATAATCAATTCCCCAACAAAAAAGAATTAGATAAATTATTTCCTGATATTCCTGTTTATCTCACTCGAATTGATTTTCACGCATCTTTAGCCAATCAAAAAGCGTTAGATATAGCAAAAATAACTAAAAATACTCCACAACCGATTGGTGGCACCATAGAACAAGAAAATGGAGAATTGACAGGAATTTTGATTGATAATGCGATGAGTTTAGTAACCGAAAAAATTCCGTTGCTAAGTCTCGAAGAAATGGAAAAATCTTTGTTTGATGCCCAAGAAAAGTGTTTTGCAGTCGGTTTAACGAATGTAACAGAAGCAGGTTTGGATAAAAAAATAATGGAAGTGATTGATAATATGCAAAAAGAAAAACGTTTACAAATGCGAATTTATGCGATGGCAAGCAATACGCCCCAAAATCGTGCTTATTATCTCTCAAAAGGCATTTATAAAACTGATTTTTTGCATATTCGTTCTTTCAAAATTTATGCTGATGGTGCTTTAGGCTCGCGTGGTGCGTGTTTGATGCACCCATATCACGATAAACCCAAAGAAAGAGGTTTTTTATTGGCAAAACCTGAAGAATTTGAAAAAAATATTCAAGAGATTGCGAAAGCGGGCTTTCAAGTCAATACACATTGCATTGGTGATTCTGCGAATAAAATTATTTTAGATATGTATGCAAAGGTTTTGAAACAAAAAAATGATAGGCGTTTTAGAATCGAACACGCACAAATTGTGCAGGAAAATGATTTAGAAAAATTTGAAAAATACAACATAATTCCTTCCGTACAACCCACACACGCCACTTCTGATATGTTTTGGGCAATAGATAGATTGGGAAAAATCAGAATTAAAAAAGCCTATTCTTATTTAGATTTATGGAAAAAAAATAAAAAATTGGCGTTAGGAAGTGATTTTCCTGTCGAGGATATTTCTCCTTTTTATACTTTTCACGCAGCTGTTGCTCGCCAAAATGCAGATAATAAACCCGAAGAAGGTTTTCAAATAGAAAATGCTTTGACGCGTGAACAAACTTTGAGAGGAATGACGATTGATGCGGCTTTTGCGGCTTTTGAGGAGAAAGAAAAAGGAAGTATTGAAAAAAATAAATTTGGTGATTTTATTATTTTGGAAAAAGATATTATGAAAATTCCACCCACAGAAATTAGGCAAACCAAAGTTTTTAGAACTTTTGTAGGCGGAAAATTGGCTTATAAAATGGAATAATTTCATAAATATCAACTTTAAAATAAGAAGATGATTGATAAAACTATGCTAAAAAATGAGAAGTAATTTTGGATAGCTATTTGTTTTTAATTTTAATATTTTTTTTTGGTTAAAATTTTATAATTGTTTACAAATTAAATAAAAATAGTATAAAATTATTTTTAAAAACTAACGAAAATTCTATAAAAATTTAGTATAAATTTTTCATGTACTTTCTAATTTTTCGATGAACTAAAAATATCAATTACAATATTTTTTTTCTAATTTTTTTGCGTCATCAAATTTTAATTCAATCGATTTTTTTAAGAATTGGCAAGCATTTTTCAAATCTTTTGTTTCATAATAAACATTGGCTAAATAAAAATAAGATTCAGGAAGATTACTTTGTTTTTCGATGTTTTTTTCCAAATCTTCTTTGGCTTTTGTATATTTTTTTTGATAAAAATAAATTTTGGCTCTCGTCAAAAAACCATTCCAATCGTATGGATTTAATCTTAATCTTTCTTCAAAATAAGGCAACGCTTCTTCATATTTATTCTCTAAAAAATTAATTTCACTCAAAATAAACAATGAATTTTCGTTGTATTTATTGAGTTTAAACGCATTGAAAGCACATTTTTTTGCTTTTGCATAATTTTTTTGGTCATAATATATTTTCGCAGATGTACTTTGTGCTTCTTCTAATTCTGGTTTTAATACCAATGCTTGCGAAAAATCATACAAAGCCGAATCAGGCAAACCTAATTGCTGATATAGTTTTCCTCTTTCGAGCCAAACCAAATAAATATTTGGATTTTGATATAAAATATAACTCAAATCATTTTTTCCTTCGCCATATTTTTGTAGACCAATTCGGACTGCAGCTCGATTAAAATATGCCTCAAAATAATTTTGTTTCAAACTAATTGCTTGTGTAAAATCGGTTTCTGCTTGCAAGGCATTATTGGTTTTGAACTCCAAACTTCCTTTCAAAAAATAACCTTTGGCATCTTTTGGATAGGCTTTTACGTGCTTGATAATCGTAACCAATGCTTGTGTTTCTTTTTTCATTTTTGTCAATGCTTGGGCATACGTGTATAACGAATCTTGCGGATTTTGTGCCGTTAAAGATTGAATAAAAAGAATAAAGAATAAAAATAAAATTGTTTTTGCCTTTGTTCCCTCACCTTTGGAGAGGGTTAGGGTGGGGCAATTATAAAAATACATCAAATTTTTCATGAATTATTAACTATTTCTTTTTTAGGTTTTCTTTTTGCTTTTTCGTATAATTTGACAAATAAACCATAATAAAATTCGACCATTAAACCAGAAAGAACTGCTCCTGCTAACGCTAAATTGATATTGACACGTAAATTGAAACTATAAAAAGCATAAATATTGATTGTAAATAATAAAATGGCAAACACAAATTGCATTATCAAAGTTACACTATCAAACCAAAAATCGATAGTTTTATAAAAAAAACCAAATAACATTACACTTGAAAATATAAATATGATGGATAAAAAAATATTAACATAATCATTCATTTCATTGATATATTCTTGATTTAAAATCATAGAAATAATGTTGGCGTGAATGACAATTCCATACATATCAGGCGTACTTTTTCCTACATAATTTTTGTTCAAAGGCGTATAAAATTTATCATCAAAAGAATTTTCTTGCAAAGTATTGCCCATAAATCCTAATAAAACAATTCTATTTTTAAATACATCTTTTTCGATTTCATCATTCAAAATGTGCGAAAAATCGACAGAAGTATAAACAATTTCAGGATTTTTACCTGATTTTACATTGCCTCTATAATTGATATATTCAGAAGTATTTTTTCTATCTAAGAATTTTTTGGCTTTATTTTTATCGTATAATTCTGCGATTTTGACTGCAAAAGCAATTTCATTTTTTCCTTTGCATTTCATTTGTGGCACAAAACTTCTACAAGTTAAAAATTCTGACATATTTCCTTCGCCTGTGGTCGTAAGATTGGCGTAAGCACTGTTTGCTTTTTCAGAAAAAAATGGATTGGTAATATTTAACGTATCAAATTGTTGTTTTTTTTCGTTATATCCTTGTAATTGGCTTACAAATACAACATTTTTACAAGCATTGATACCATTTTGTAATAATGTATCGCTTTTATCATCTCTTAATTTTCTAAAAAAAGCATCGATTCCCACCACTTTTGGCTGTTGTTCTGCTATTTTTTCTAATAATTGTCCAATTTCTCCTCTGTCTAATTTTCCAATATTGACCATTACAATTTTATCGTCTAATTTTTCATCTTTTTTAAGTTGAGAAAACACAATATCAGTAACATCAAAATCTTTAAATACATTTTGAATAGGATTGAATGTTTCGAATTGCAATGGAATACTACTCAAACCCCACATCACCACAAACATCAAAAGAGTAATCAGAATAGAATCGCGTAGTAGTTTCATATAAATAGGAATTATTTTTATTGATAACGATAAATTTTCTTATCTATTATATACAAAAATAATTCCTAATTGATTTTTCTTATTTTTTTCTAAAAAACAGCTGCACAGGTACACCTTTGAAGTCAAAAGTTTCGCGCAATTTATTTTCCAGATAACGTTGATAAGGTAATTTAATATATTGTGGTAAATTACAGAAAAATAAAAACGTTGGGCGACTTCCTTCGGGTAATTGTGTAATATATTTAATTTTTACATATTTTCCTTTCAATGCTGGCGGTGGATATTTTTCGATTGCCTCCAACATTACATTATTCAAAGAAGAAGTTGTTATTTTTTTGTATTTATTCGCATAGACTTCCAAAGCAAGTTCCATCGTTTGAAAAATACGTTGTTTATTCAATACAGAAGTAAAAATAATAGGAATATAAGTCATTGGTTTGATTTTTTCCTCAATTTCTTCTATAATTTTGTTCATTGTTTTGCTATCTTTTTCAATCAAATCCCATTTATTGACCATAATCACGATGCCTTTTCCTTTTTTATCAGCCAAACCAATTAGATTTACATCTTGTGATTCCAAACCTCTTTCTGCATCAACCATAATCACACACACGTCAGCCGTTTCTAACACACGCAAAGCACGCATAACCGAATAAAATTCGATGTCATCATGTACTTTACTTTTTTTGCGAATCCCTGCTGTATCAATCAAAATAAATTCTTTTCCAAAAGCGTTATAACGTGTATGCAAAGCATCTCTTGTGGTACCCGGAATATCTGTAACAATACTTCTATTTTGTCCTGTCAATACATTGACAAAAGACGATTTTCCTACGTTAGGTCTTCCTAAAATAGCAATTTTAGGTAATTTGGTTGCTTCTTCTTCTACTGGGTCGGGCAATATTTTTACAATATCTTCTAAAATTTCACCTGTTCCACTTCCATTCGCAGACGAAATAGGATATAATCTATCACCTAAACCTAATTGATAAAAATCAGCAGTAAGATATGAATTGATAGGTTCATCGATTTTATTGACTGCGACAAAAACATTTTTTTTGTATTTTCTTACTATGTTAGCAAATTCTTTATCCATATCTGTTACGCCAACCTGTGCATCAACCACAAATATAATCACATCTGCTTCATCTAAAGCTACTTCTACTTGATGGCGAATTTCTCCTTCGAATACATCATCAGAACCAATAATATATCCACCTGTATCTACCAAAGTAAAACTATATTTCCCCCACGAACCTTGCCCGTAGAGTCTATCTCTTGTTACACCACTCACATCGTCCATGATAGCCAAACGACTTTCAGTCAAACGATTAAAAAAAGTTGATTTTCCAACATTAGGTCTCCCAACCACCGCTATAATTGCACCCATTTTTTTTATAAAAATTTATAATTCTTTTTATATTTTTGAAAACATAAAAAAAGTGTGTTTGCGACTTGCAAACACACTCTATCAGCAGAGAGAAAGGGATTCGAACCCCTGGACCTGTTACAGTCTTCGGTTTTCAAGACCGACGCAATCGACCACTCTGCCATCTCTCTAATTGTGAGTGCAAAGGTATGTAATTATTTTTATAATTCCAAATATTTTATCATTATTTTTTGAAAATAATTAAAAAACAAACTCAAAAGACATTTTTTTATGTTTTTGGAGAGATAAATTCTTGAAAATTGAGTAAAGTAATTAGTTTTTAGAAATTTTGTGCGAAAAGTGAAATTTTTTTTTGAAGTATATTTTTTGAATTTCCTCCAGATTTATCTGGAGGAAATTCAAAAAGTACGTTGCAAAAAAATTCTCACAAATTTCCTATAAATCATTGTTTTTTGAATAAAAATGAATATTTACTTTATTTTTTTGCTTGTTTATTGATAATTTCAATTACTTTTTGTTGAGTAATATTGAAAGCTTCAGCAATAGTAATAATATTTACTTTGTTTTTATTCAAATTTAATACAGAAGTACGAACAGTTTTTTCTACTCCTTCCTCAATACCTTCTTCACGTCCTTCTTCACGTCCTTCAAGGAAACGAATATCAGTTTTTAAATCATATTCAAAAGCCATAATATTTATTTTTTGTTTAATTATTTTTGTAATAAAAATAAAAATGAACATTTAATTTATTTTTTTTGCTTGTTTATTGATAATTTCAATTACTTTTTGTTCAGTAATATTCATAAATTTAGCAATGGTAATAAAATCTACTTCGCTTTCATACATATTTAATACAGATGTATAAATAGTTTCCTCACGTCCTTTTTCGATACCTTTTTCGATACCTTCTTCACGTCCTTCAAGGAAGCGAATATCAGTTTTTAAATCATATTCAAAAGCCATAATATTTATTTTTTGTTTAATTGTTTCTTGCAAATCTCTTAATTTTGATAAAACTTCTAATTGTTTGACACATTTTTGTTTTTTATCTAACGCAACATTTGTATTGAGTATTTTTTTGAGAATAATATCCGCTATTTTATCAGGTTTTTGACCTTTATAGTTGGCTAATATTCCCAAAATAACCACTTCAGGAATATTAGAATTGATGAAAGTATCTACATCAATCTCTTCAAAATTAATCAAGTAATAAGAAAAATCTAATTTTTCATCTTTGATAAAAGTCGTCATTTTTGATTTCCCTTGTCCCAAATAAATAACGTATTGTTTAATCGGAATATTGTGTGAAATTCGAATAAAACCTTGATAAAAAAGCATTCTTACTTCCATTGTCAAATGATCTTGGGTCTGAAATTCTATATGTAAAACAAAATCATCAGCAGGATTTTGATGTTTTATTTTGGCTAAAAAATCAGCCTCTACTTCAAATGTTTTTTGTAAACTTGGTTGAATGTATTCTATTTGTTTATTTTTTATCTCAAAACCAAATAATTGCTTAAAAAAAGGCTTGATAGTTTCAATCAAATTTTCTTTTAAAATTTTATCGTATGCATTCGCATATTCTTTTTTGAGATTTTGTTTTGGTGCAGGGTTTTGTTTTGCCATTTATTTTTTTAGTTATTGAATAGTTGAAACTGAACGAAAAAGCTATGCTAAACTTTTGTAGGCTTTTCATTAGTTTTTAAAAATGATTTTACCATATTTTTGCTTAATTTGTAAATAAATATAAAATTTTAAACAAGGAAAATATTAAAATTAAATAAATAGTTATGTAAAATTAATTATCATTTTTTAGCATAGCTTTATTGTGCAGTTTCATATTTTTCTATACTTTCAAAATAAATGACACAATAAACTTCTAAAAATCATATTTATTTACGCGAGCCAAAGAAAAAACAAACGTAAGCTGTCGTAAATATTTGTTGATTTTGAATAGTGGCTGGGCTTGCTGCTTTTTTAAAAGGTGATATTAAAATTTCTGGCTCTTGTGTGAACGCCTCTAACATCACACCTGCTGCCACGCCCGAAATCGTATTGCCAAATGCTCCAAAATCTAAACTTACTCCTGCTCTTACATTTGCCCCCAACAAAATTTTTGCATTACTCAACCCTTGTAAAAAACTTCCTGTGCCTACAATTTTATTAAAATCATGTTTTTCTGGGTCATAAGCTTCTGATTTTACTTGACTCGAAACGCCACTCGAACCATATTCATACAAAACATAATAAGGCGCTAACATACCAAATGAAGGTCCGCCTGAAAAATTGGCTGTAACTCTTACGCCTTCTTCGGGTACTTTTTTAAATAAGACAATATCTCGACCATATTGCAAACGAATAGGATAAAAATAATTTTTTTTGCCTAAAATAAACGAAGTTCCGCTATTGGTTTGCAATCTTAATTCTCTTGGATTTTTAATATGTCCTATATCAATGGCAAAAGATTCATACATTCGACTTGTTTTTTGGCGATTGTATTTGCCCATAATTCCGCCACCAAATAATCCACCATTCGAACTAAAATAATATCCAAAAAGCCATTCGCTTGTATATTCGTCTTCTTCGTCTGTGGTTTGTGCTAATAAATCCACAGAAAATAATAATAATAAAAAAATATACACTAATAAATGTTTGTAATTCATATATAAATAAAAGTTTAATCTGAAAAAAATTAATCCCAGTGATTTTCTACTAAAAAATTTTCGGCTAACAATAAATCATTAGGCGTATCGATGGCTAAGGTTTCGAAATCAGTAAAACCAATTTTGAGTTTAAAATAAGCCAACCATCTTAATTGTTCCAATCCTTCTTGTGTTTCTAATAATGACATTGGTAAAGTTGGAATTTGTGCCAATATATCCGCTCTAAAACCATAAATACCAATATGTTTATAATAATCTGCCTTTTGATGCCAAGTTTGAATATTCTCATTTCTCAAAAAAGGAATAGGATTTCTTGACATATATATACATTCTTGACGTTGATTTAATACAATTTTTGCTTCTCTATCATCTATCAATTCTTGATATGTATTGATTTTTTTTGCCAAAGTAGCTATTTCAACCTTTGAGTCATCGATAAATAATTGTCCTAATTGGTCGATTTGAATAGGATTTACAAATGGCTCATCTCCTTGAATATTGATGGCTGCTTGAAATTCATTTTCAAATTTTTTCATTATTTCTGCACATCTGTCTGTGCCGTTGATATGCGAAATAGAAGTCATCATTACTTCTGCTCCTATATTTTTACAATGCTCAAAAATTCTGTCATCATCTGTAGCAATGACCACTTTTGATAAAGTTTTTGCTTGCTTTGCTTGTCTATAAACACGTTCTATCAATGTTTTTTTTCCTATCAATGCCAATGGTTTTGCGGGCAAGCGTGAGGACGCATAACGGGCAGGAATAATGCCTAATATTTTCATTTTTTTAGTATTATACTTGATTAGATTATTGGCTTCACAAATATTTGCAAATATATATATCTTTTGTTAGATAATGAAAAAAAGTAGAAAAAAAATGTTTTTTTTGATAGGATTTTTTCGGGAATTGCGGAAGGGTTTGGCATAATACCAAACTCGTTAGAAATTATTTTCTATTTTAAAAATCTATTTGAATGATTTAATTTCAGATGCTAAAATTTCTTAGAACGAATTTGAAATAACATAATTTTTTTAAATTTGTAAACCTACAAAAGTTATATCATCACGTTTAAGTATATTTTTATCTGAAAAAACCTCTAATTCATCTTTCAACTTTTGAACTTGGACAGATAAGGATAAATCTAAATGATGAGCCAAACATTCAACTAATCTTTTTTTACCAAACTTTTTGCGTTCTTGATTAGGTATATCGGTCAATCCGTCAGAGTGAAGATACAAAAAAGCATTTTTTTTGATAATAAAAGTATGATTTTCAAATGGTTTATTTAATTCCCTATTGTTTTGTGTTCCACCTACAGACCTTCTAATTCCTCTTAATTCAACAATATTATTAAAAATATCACTATAATAAATAGACATTTTTGCTCCTGAAAAAATAATTTCAAAATTCTCATCTGTCATTTGAGTTATTTTACATAAAGCAATATCCAATCCGTCGTTATTTTTATCTTCCGTTTGGCTTAGTGCATAAATAATTTCTTCATGTAATAATTCTAAAATTTCTGCTGGGTCATCAAGTTTTTTTTCATCAATTAGTTCGTTTAATAAAACATTTGCAATCATACTCATAAATGCGCCCGGCACTCCATGACCTGTGCAATCGACCAATGCAACAAATGATATTTCTTCGTTGCCTGAAAACCAATAAAAATCACCTGAAACAATATGCAAAGGTTCAAAAATAGTCCCAAAATCACTAAAATATTTTTTTACGTTCTCTCTTTCTGGTAATATAGCCTGTTGAATTTGATAGGCATATCTAATACTATCAGTCAAAGAACGTTGTTTATTTTCTACTATTTGTGCTTGTGAACGTATTTCTTCGTTTTGAGCACTAATTTTATCAATACTTTGATATACTTTATCAATCATAAATGCAAAGTTGTTCGACAAACGCCCTATTTCATCTTTTGTATTAGGCAAAGAAAGTTTTTTTTGCTTGGTAAAATCATTTGAAACAACTTCTTGAATAGCTTCACTAATTTGCTTTAACGGTTTAGTAAGACTTCTTGAGATATAAATAATAAAACTTATCATTAAAATTATACTTGTAAGCAGTACTATAAAAAGAGTTGTTTTACTTTTATTTTCTAATAAAATAATTTCTTCTCTTGTTTCTTTTCTTGCTTTTTGAGCCAGCTCAATAATTTTAGAATAGGTCAAAGATAATTCTTTTCTTAGTCCATTTTTGTTATCAAAACCGATTCTAATTTCTGTCTTTACGAGTTCTAAAAAAGTATTTTTATAATTTTTAATCACTTTTAGAATTTCTTTTTTCTGGTCTTCTGGTCTCGGTTGTGTTTCTATTTCTTTATATAATGTATTCCAAAGTTGTTGATTTTTTTCGACATATTCTTGTTCTTTTCTGATGATAAAGTCTTTTTCATATCTACGCATCATCAAAATTTTAATCAAATTAATATTATTTTTAGCGGCGATAGTTTCTAATTGCCTAATATTTTTTCTCATTTCACCTTCTACGCCAAAATTTTTAAAACCTCTATGAATGATTAAATCATATATTTTTATAAATTGTTTTTCGTGGTTTTTTAAGTTTTCATCTAAGGCTTTTAATTCTTTTTTAGATTGAAATGATTTTATTTTTTTGTTTTGATTCAATATTTTGATTTGCTCATAAATATTTTCGACAGATGATGTTCTGGCTGATAAATAATCACTTTGCTTCGTTTCATAAAACGCCTCTCTTACTATTTCATCTTTTAAAAAATGAGATTCGAATCTATCTATACTTTGTACTTGCTCACAAATAATATCAAAATGACTAGAAATTTTGTTATATTCGTTTTTCTGCCCCTCAAACCAAAAAACAATTCCCACAATGATTATCATTATAGAAAAAAATATGATAAAAGAAATAGTAATTTTTGACTGTAATGTTCTGATTTTATGAAACATATTTTTTATTTTCTTTATTTTTTATTTGCAAAAGTAAAACACATTTTTGATAAATAGATAAAGTTATTGTTATCAAAAAATGAAATTATATTTATCTAAATTTTAATTCCAACTACCAATACATCATCAATTTGTTCATATTCTCTTTTCCATTCATCAAAATAATTTTCGAGATAATTTTTTTGTAAATATAAAGGAATATTTTGGGCATTTGATAAGATATTTTTGAAAGAATTACTGCCGATTTTTATGTTATTTTCACTACCAAATTGGTCTTTATAACCATCAGAAAATAAATAAATTGTATCATCTTTTTGGAGTTGTAAAGTTTGGGTACTGATTTCAAAATAATTTTCATTCAAATCGTTTTTATTGGTATAACCTACGCCTCCAATCGTGATTTTATTGCCTTTTAGATTGATTAAATCATTATTTCTAAAAATATAGGCAGGTCTTCCGCCTCCTGAAAAATCCATTTTTAATGTATCCAAATCTATGGTACAAATGGCGATTTCCATTCCATCTTGGCTAATTCCTGTTTGATTATTTTCTTGATTTAATTCATCTTTGATGTATTTGTCCAATAAATATAATATTTTTTGTGGATTTATTATTTTTTGATATGTAACAAAATTAGACAATAAATTGCTGCCCAACATAGATAAAATTGCACCCGGAACTCCATGTCCCGTACAATCTGCTACTGCCAATATAAAATATTTTTTTTCTCTGATTTTTACCACATCAAACCAATAAAAATCTCCTGAAACAATATCTTTTGGTTCATAATAAATAAAATATTCACTAAAATTTTCAATCAAATCATCATTTTCGGGAAGCATTGCTGTTTGGATTCTTTTAGCATAATTGATGCTGGCTGTAATTCTATCATTTTTATCTTGAATTAGTCTATTTTGATTTTCGATAAAGTTTTTTTGAGTTTCTAATTCTTCATTTTGTTCTTGTATTTTTTGATATTTTTGTGATAAATCTTCATTTAAAATATTTTGTTCTTGAATTTTATTTTTAATTTTTGTTCCCATTTTACTCAATTCTTTTCCTAAAATTCGAAGTTCATCATGCGTATTGATGTGTGTATTTGCGTTCCAATTTTCATTTCCTAAAGCTTGTGCCGCTTTTGCTAATTGAATAATTGGGCGGGCAAAACGATGTGCTAAATATAAAGAAACTAAAAGTCCAATAAAAAAAATGGGAATAAACAAAACTAAAATTCTATTTCTTATTTCAATCAAAGGCGTAAAAGCTTTGTTGGTTGGCACTGAAATTATCAAAGTCCATTGATTGCCTTTATAACTCAAATAACCTTGTTCTTTGACAAAAAAAGATAGTTTTTGATTGGTTTCTACAAAGACAAAACTATTGACAGTGTCTTTTAAAGGAGCAAGATTTTCATATTTTTTTTCTAATACTTTCTCAGATTGATGATTAGAATATAACAAAACCCCATTTTTATCTATTAAATCTATCATCAAGTTATCTTTGATATGTTTATTATAAGGAATTTCCTCGAATACTTCGTATAATTTTTCAATCAAAACTCGAGAAACAATCACGCCTTGTTTTTCATTTTTTTGATTTTTTACGACAGAAGAAAAATGTAGAACGTTGCTTTTAGCAGAGGCTGATTTTGAAATGTCGACTACAATTTCTTTTCCTTTTTCTATGTCAATCCAATAATTTTTTAATTCATGAATTTTATTAATATCTAAATCTTTACTATCTGCTAATCTTTTTCTATTGGCATCAAAGAAAGAAAAACTATAATATAATTCGTTTACTTTGTGTAGTTTTTTGAGATATTCATCAATTTCTTTGGGCTTGTTTATTTCATTTTTTAGAATATTACTATTAGAAAGAGAAGAAATATCGCTGACTCGTTCATAAATAAATCGTTCAATATTATTCATACTATTGACAGATTGTTGTGAAATTTCGTCTAAAATTTGTGCTTTTAATACTTTTTGTGCTTCAATATTTACAAAATAAAAAAAAGTTCCTGACGTAAAAAGTATCAAAAATAGGCATAAAAACACAAATTTAAAATAAATATTCATATAGTTTTTTTAAAATAAGCAACATAGTTTATAATTTTATTGCAAAAATAGTTCCTTTAAGCCATTTTTTATTGAAATCTATATTATTAAAAAGTTAAGTTTATTTAGACAATTTTCTTAAATAATTTATATGTTTGTTTCTTTGTTATGAAAAAAAATCATAAACTATTAAATATTTTCGATAATTAAACGTGTTTTAACTTCTTTCTCATTTCTCTAAATACACAAAAACTCCAATAAAATTAAGTAATATGTTGTTTATTACCTAAATTTATTGGAGTTTAGAAATATAAAAAGAGTTGATTTATTAACAATACAAAATTTTAGATTTTTGCACGTAATCCTTGGTCTGTGGCACACAGACCGAGGAGAAAGGGATAATAAAATAAATATTTATTGACAAAATCAAAAAGTCGTTATCAAATTAAAAGCATATATCAAATAAAAAAAACCTTTACACATAAAATTGTAAAGGCTTTTTTATCATTATTTTGATTTTTTATCTTCTTTTTTGATTTTTCTAATACTTTCTTTCAAAGTTTTAGATTTTGATTTTAAAAGATTTACTTCGGAAAAATTTTTTGAAACATATACTTCAAGTTCGTCAATAACGTCTTGAATTTGTGTTTTAATTTCTTTTTTTCTTGTTTTAATTTTTTAATCTCTCCCAAATTTTCAGTTTGGAGTATATTTTCAAGGCTTGTTTTTGTTTTTTTATCATCTGTATTGATGATTTTATTTTCGTCTTTGTTATTCATACAAATAATTGGCATGAGTTAAATATTAAAATAAAAAGTTCTTAGAAAATTTGTGCGGAATATGATTTTTTTTGAGATGTCTTTTTTTGAACTGCCCCAGATTTATCTGGAGGCAATTTAAAATATAATTCAAAAAAAACAAAAGAGTATTTTTTTTTTTTTTTCTGCAAAAAATTAAAAATTAAAATCTGTTATTCTTTTATTTCAATTCTTTTTAATAATTTTAAGGTCAATTTATTTGCCTTTTCGAGTTTTTTTTGTGTGCTATCAAAAGATAATTTTGTAAATTCTGTGTGTTCAAAAAATAAAAGTGGTTTGTTTAAAGAAGGTAATTTCCAAGTTTTGATGATTTGATTCGAGGGAATATTTTGCCAATCTAAAAAGTGATTTTTTGTATTCAAAACCTCGCAATAATCATCAAGAAGAAAATGTGTAATTTGTTGGGACGCATTTTTAATGTCTTTTTGATGATTGATTGGATAAACTTTTATGCCGTATTTTTGGGCGTATGGCAATATTTGCAGGCTTTGTGAAGTAGCAATATGTGTTATTTTTTGGTCGTGAATATATTTTGCTATTTCTGGATACGTATTTTTTGTAGGTAAATAATAAGAAATTATCTGTGAGTTAAAATTGAATATGAGTATCAAATATAAAAATAAAAAACATACAAATATTGAGAAAAAAGATTTGAAAAAAAATGATATTTTTATACTTTGAATTGTATTATTTTCATATATAAATACAAAAATTTTTTTCAAAATATAAAAACAAAAAAAGAAAATAAAAGGATACACAAACACCAAACCACGCGGAGCAGTCGGAAAAAAGGACATCAAAAATAAAAAAACAAAGAAAAAATAACAAATAAAAAACCAAAAAGGAATGTTTTGAATCGTAGAAAAAGTATTTTTTATGGCTTGAAAATATTTTTTTTGGTGGATATAAAATAAATAAATACAAAAATTAAATAGCAATAAAAAGGCAATAAGAAACATCAATAAATGTTCATATATCAAAAACCAATAGAAATAAAACGTATTAAATCCTAAAAATTGACTTCCAAAAGCCACTTTTTGACCGCTTGACATCAAAAAAGTAAAAGCAATTATTCGCGGATATTGTAAAAAAGAAACGCCTAAAAATACACCTAATATCATCAAAAATAACAAAGGCAAACTCGATATAATGATACAAAAAAAACATTTTTTGAAAGAAAAAAAACGTACTCTTTGAAAACATTCTAACAACAAAAAAATAGGCAAAAGCATTATCGCTTTATAATTTAAGGTATAAAGTAAACCAAATAAAAAGGCAGTTATTTGTAAATTTTTAAAATAAAATTCGTTTTTATTCGATAAAAAAGTTTTTAAATAAAAAGAAAATAAATAACCTGAAATCACCAAACTCAAACTTTCCATACCAAAATACGCGCCTGATACCCATAAAAAATGGCTGAAAACAAGAATAAAAGCCCCCATAAAATACAAAATATACACAAAAAAAATATTCTCTTTTTTCTCAAAAAAATATTTTTTCAAAAACATCAACCACACACACATTGCCCACGTATGCGTGAAAATCATCAACATTTCAATAGAAAAAATGAAATTTCCCGCATACATATATAGGTAGAAAAGCGGACTTGCGTGATGAAAAATATGTTGAAAATTATTGTGTTGAAATTCTTGTAAAATCGTATAATTTTTTACGCTATCATAATCAAAAAAACCTATTTTACCTCTTAAAAAAATATTTAAAACAGAAATTATCCCAAAAAAAATGATAAAAAAACCATTTTTTTGAAACCAAAATATTTGTTTTAATTTATTTTTATAGAATATATTCATTGATTTTTTTTGATTTTATTATACCCCAAACCAATCCTCCCCAAAAGTGAGGGAGTTTTTTATGGATATATTTTTTGTTTTGTTTCTGAACTTTATTTTTTTACAAATGTAGGAATTTTTTTATCAATATTTTAAAAAAAATAGTTAAATCTACAAAATTTTTGAACAAAAACAACGTTTTATTCTTGTTCAAAATTAAGCAAAAGTGTCAAAAATATCAAAAAAAATTTTTTTTCACGCTTTTTTTTACTAATTTTGCAAAAAAATAAATAAAATTATATCCATGAAAAAAATACTTTTTATGCTTGTATTGATAACAAGCATCGCTTTTGAAAGTACCGCGCAACAAAAATTAAAGACAAAAAATGGTTTAGAATACACCGTTTTATCCACCAAATTAAGCCCTAAAAAAGGAAAAATAGGCGATTTTGTAAAAGTAAGTGTAGCTTTAAAAAACTATAAAGACTCCGTTATTTTTCAAAGAAATATCGAAAAAGAAGCCATTAGAGACGCACAAAAAGGAGATATTACAGAAGTTTTACAATATATGGCGGAAGGTGATAGTATTTCTTGCTTTGTGTCTGCTGATACTTTATTCAAAGATGAACCACCACAACAACGACCTGCATTTTTTCCTATTGGTACAATGATGAAATATTACATCAAACTATTTAATATCAAAACTGCTGCAGAAATAAAATTGGAAGAAGAAGCAAAAAATGCGAAAGCAAAAATGGCTGAAACAAAAATAATTCAAGAATATGCCTTGAAAAATAAACTTAAATTATTGGTTACTCCATCTGGTTTGCATTATATTATCACCAAAAAAAATCCGACTGGCGTACAACCTAAAGTTCAGAATGTACACGTAAACTACACGGGGCAATTATTAAATGGAAATATTTTTGATACAAGTATCAAAGAAACCGCCCAAAAATCAGGAAAATATACAGAGGGAAGACCCTATGAACCTATCAAATTTATGTTAGGAAAATCGCAAGTTATCAAAGGTTGGGACGAAGGAATTGCGTTGATGAGAACAGGTGAAAGGGCTACTTTTTTAATTCCTTCTTTTTTGGCGTATGGAGAAAGAGGTGCGGGAGCAGATATTCCTGCCAATAGTATTTTGAGATTTGATGTGGAATTGATGCAAGTAGAATTGGAACAAAATATTGCACCTATAAAAGAAGAAAATGCTTCGCCAATAAAAGAAAAGAAAAAATAATTTTTTATTGCAATGATTTAAAATTCTTTCAAATGTTTTTTAAATATTTGAAAGAATTTTGGTTTTAGGCTGATATTAGGATTGTTAAAATGACAACGATTTTAGCACACGGATAACGCTGATTTAGCGGATTAAAACGGATTTTTTTTCCATTTTAAAAAAACTATTTTTATAATTTCAAAATAATTTACTAAAAATCTAGTTTTATGATAGAATTACCAACGATTGATTTTTCACCGAGATTACAAAAAAAGAATGATAAATTGTATATTTTTGATGAAATTCGAAAAAAAATTATAATGCTTACGCCTGAAGAATGGGTTAGACAAAGATTTATTCAATTATTAGTGCAAAATTATGGGTATCATCTAAGCCTTTTTCAAATCGAAAAACAATTACAATATCATCAAAAAACAAAAAGAACTGATATTCTGGTCTGGACAAATGACGCAAAACCTTATTTTTTGATAGAATGTAAAGCAGAAAATATTCCACTTTCTGAACAAGTTTTGTTTCAAGCCTTGACTTATAACGCTATCCAAAAAGCAAATTATGTAGGCATCACGAATGGGCGTGAGTATGCGGGCTATCGATTTTTAGAAGAAGAACAACAATATGAAATGATTGATAATATTCCTTTTTTTGATGTTTTTTAGGTTTTAGATAATGATTTTATTTCTTACTTCGACCTCAATAAATGGACTTATTTTTTGCAAATCTTGTTTTATTTTTGTGATAAATATTTTTACTCTATTAGTATTTTTTAAATGAAAGAGATTTTAGCACACAGATAACACGGATTTAGCGGATTAAAACGAATTTTTTTCTTTTTTCTTGAATTTTTGATGATTTTTGTCAATCTTTGGCTACCATTTAAAAAACTCTAATAAGCATCTAAAAAAATAAATTCTCTACTTTACAAAAAATAGATTTTTAGGAAGTTATTACTGATATAATTTTATTCTACTATAAATAGCCATTTATTTTGAAAATATAGAAAAATATCAATTTGAGGAACATAAAAATTTTGGATAGAGCCAACGATTGAATTTTATATTATCCTCCAAATAAATCTGGAGACAATTCAAAAAAATATTTTCATTTTTCACACAAATTTTCTAAGAACTAAAAAAATATTATTCATATCTTTTTTGCAATTCCTTACAAACTCTTTCTAAGGTGGTTTCTAAAGGCGTAAACTCAAAATGAAAGGTTTCTTTTGTTTTTTGATTGCTATATGAAAAATCATTTTGCGAGGCTCTTGCTGTTTCTTTGGTAATTAAAGGAGCTTTTCCTGTAAAAAAACTATAAATTGCACCCACACGCCAAGCCAATTCGCTCATCCATTTTTTGACAGGTTTTGTGGGAATTTTTTTATTGAATTTTTGAGCGGTTTTAGTTAAAAAATCTAAATAAGTTGTTTTTCCACCATTCAAAATAAATTTTTCTCCTACAATATCAGAAAAAAGAAGTTTGGTGCTGATGGTTGCCACATCTTTTACATCTACATAATTGATGGTGCCTTGCGGATAATATTTTTTTTCTTGATAGGCATAATGAAGTAATTGTGTGCTACTTCTTTCCCAATTCGAATCACCTAAAATAATAGAAGGATTTACGACCACCACATTCAAACCTTCTGCTTCTGCTCGCCAAATTTCTAATTCCGCCCAAAATTTAGTTTTAGCATAAAAACTATTCAAAGGAGAATCTTCCCATTCATTTTTTTCTGTAATTGTTTCAATATTTTTTGCACGCCCCAAAGCCGCAATCGAACTTATAAATAAAAATTTTTTAATTGGATAATTCAAAGCGACGTTCACCACATTTTTCGTGCCTTCTACATTGGTATCATACATTAATTTTCTATCTTTGGGCGCAAACGAAACCAAAGCCGCAGCGTGAATGATAAATTCTGATTTTTCGATTGCTTCAGCCAAAATTGCTACGTCAAAAATATCTCCTTCTATCCATTCAATTTTTTTTTCTATATCTTTGATAAATGATATATCAGCATTAGGGCGTTTGAGTGCAATAATTGTATGATTTTGAGCCAATAATTCTCGTGCTATCCAACTTCCAACTAATCCTGTAATTCCTGTAATAAATATCATTTTTTCAATTTCAATCTCGAAAGAGTATGTTTATATTATTTTTTTTATGCTAATATTTTTTTTAGATATTCTATTAAACTATCAAAATTGATAGGTTTTGGCATATATTCATTGATTCCTACTGCCTCAAAATCTTCTTTAGAATAATTATTAGCATTGCCTGTAACAGCGATAATATGCGTAGTTGCTTTTTGAACATCAGCCAAAGCCCTGATTTGTTTGGCACATTCCATACCATCAATATGAGGAATATTTATATCCATTAAAATAACATCAAAATTTTCATTTTGAACTTTTTCTAATACTTCTTTGCCATTTTTAGCAATAAAAATATCATATCCTTGAAATCCTAATACTTTTTTAGCAATATTTTGGATAACAGAACTATCTTCGGCAATTAAAATTTTTTTATTTGACATTTTTTATTGTTTTTTTATACTTATTTTGCAAAGTCTTGTTCTTCTTCATCAATTTGTTGATATATTCTATAGATACATCAAAAATATCGGCAACTTTTTCAAGTTCTAATCCTTTCGAAACACATTTGAGGATAGATTCATTTGTTCCATCGATTTTTCCTTCTGCTTTTCCTTCGATTTTTCCTTCAATCTCTCCTGCTTCATAATAAGCATTGTTTACCACCTGACGTATTCCGCTACATAAAACTTACACAAACTTTAACATTTGCTGTTTACTTCCTGTTTCATTGCGTCCCTTTGCCATAAGGCTCAGGTGGCTTGACGCTCCGCAGCATGGGCTAACTGACCACGTGTTTAGCAAGATTTACACTTGCATTCAAATCTCTATCCATACGCAAACCGCATTTTTCACAACTATAAATGCGTTCCGATAAATATAATTTCTCTTTTTTGTGTCCACAATTTGAACATAACTTTGAACTTGGAAAAAACCTGTCCACTACTACCAATTTAGAACCATACCATTCACATTTGTAGGTCAACTGCCTGCGAAATTCATAAAAGCCACCATCTAAAATCGCACTCGATAATTTGTGATTTTTACTCATTCCTTTTACATTCAAATCTTCTATGGCTATCCTGACGTGGTTTTTGGCAAGATAGGTCGTTAATTTGTGTAAGGAATCCTCCCGAATACAAGCAATTTTATAATGTAATTGAGCAACAACTTTTTGTTGTTTGCTATAATTTTTGGATTGTTCTTTCTTTGATTTATTTTTTTGATATTTTTTTGATAACTTCCTTTGTTCAATTTTTAATTTTCTTTTGTAAAATTTGTAAGGTCTTTTATTCTCAAAAGTCATTCCATTAGATAAAGTTGCTAAGGTCTTGATACCCAAATCAACGCCTACAAAACTATTTTTAGCATATCTTATTTTTTCTTTTTTTGCCTCTGTTTTGAAACTGACAAACCAAAAATCTGCTCGTCTTGAAATTCTTACATTTTTGACACCTTTCAAATCTTTGATTTTTTCGCTTAATTTTATCCACCCAAAAATAGGTAATTTGATACGATTATTTTTAATTTCGATATTGCCTTCCAAATAAAAACTATCTTTTCTACCTTTTTTTTTGAAAGTTGGATATTTACTTACTTTTTTAAAAAATCGTTGAAAACTTGTATCTAAATCTCGCAAGGGTTGTTGTGGTGCGCATTTTGAGACTTCATAATACCAACTATATTTTTTTTTGACTTCTGCCACTAATTTTTTGTGTAAATCAATGCTCGTCGGTCTTTTCTCTTTATTTTTAAAAGCCTCGTTACATGTATCTAAACCCCAATTATAGGCGTGTCTTGCCACACCTGCGTGTTGAAGGGTAAGTGTTTTTTGCTTATCGTTGAGTTCTAAACGTATTTTGAAACTTTGCATAGTTTATTTTAAATGATTGGCAACTTGTTGCAATTCTTCTACAATTTTTTTATTTTTATGGCTCCTGCTCCCACATAAACGAGCAGAAAAAACGGTGATAATTTCTAAGACATCATTGGCTAAATCTCCCTCAAAAGTACTTTGTTCGCTTTTATTGATAATCACTACTTCACAACCGAAAATATAAATCGGTAATTTCGTATCTACGATGTGCGCTTTCTGTTCTATGAGAGATAATTTTTCTTTTTTTTTCCCATAAACGAAGTATTTTAGGCGTAAGGCGTAATAGTTCAGAATCTTCTTTTACACTTATCATAGTGCAAAGTTAAACATTTATTATTAAAAAACAAATAAATTGTGTAATTTTATATAAAATTGTTTACATATTTTATTTCAGTTTGTTACCCCACAAATGCCCATATATTTTTGTTTGTGGTCACCTATAAATACTTCTTTTTTGTGTATCAATGTTTTTACATCCAATATGTATACATTAAAAATATTAGCAACTTCTTCAATTTTTATCCCACCCAAAACACATCTAAGAATAGATTCGTTTTTTCCTTCGGTTATTCCTTCGACTCTGCCTCGTGCTTCTCCTGCTTCAAAATAAGCATCATATACTATTTGCTGCTTGTCCATCTTTTTTTTTGATTTTATAAAACTTTATTTTTTGTTTATTAATTCTTTGATATATTCTACCGATACATCAAAAATATTAGCAATTTCTTCGATTTTAAATCCTTTTGAAACGCATTTGAGGATAGATTCGATTTTTCCTTCGATTTTTCCTTCGATTTTTCCTTCGATTTTTCCTCTTACTTCTCCCGCTTCAAAGTAAGCATTTTGTACTACTTCTTGTATGCTCATATCTACTGTTTTAGTGATAACACGAATATTATCATTTAATTGTTTAGTAATTGTTTCTTCATCGATTTGGATACAATGATAAATAAAATCAATCGCTCTTTCAGCTTTGTTTTGATCATATCCTGCATCTATCAAGTCCTTTATTAAATCTGTTTTCCATTTTAATTGTGCTACATCTGTTTTCAAATTTTTATCCAAAGATTTGCGAACAGCCAACATTATAAAACTAAAAATATTATTTTCTACATATAATTCTTCTAAAGTTTTTTCCAATACTTTAAAAGTTTTAAACTTATAAAGCAAAGAAGTTTCTTCATATTCATACGAAAATTCAGAAGGTGCAAAGTCCTGATTTTCATCTGTATATAAAGCAAAAGCCATTACATTTTTTTGCGGATATTTATCAAAAAGTCGATAAAAAGTTTTAAACATTCTATCAGAAAATTTCAAATCTTTATATCCTTGTATTTCTATATGTAATGAAACATATTTTTTGGTACCATTTTTCAAAAATACTTTAATCAATTTATCTGCTTTTTTTACATCAAGCTTTATTCTTTTATGAATTTTTGCTAATTCAGTATCTAAAAATTCAAAAGGTTTGCTCGTATCCACTTTATCTCTGACCCAATCAGGAAAAAAATAAGTCATAAAATCAAGCGCCAAATTCTCAATCGTTACTTTCCAAAGCAAATCTTTGCTAATCTCAACAGGCGGTTTTTTCATATATTTTGATTTTATCTGTTTTTAATAGAACGAAAAAAATATTATTTTAGTTTTTAGATACATAAAAAAATTTAGAATTAGAACAAAATTAAAAAAATGATTGTCATTTTAATTATTATAACTTTTTAATTCGTCGTCAAATTTATCAGCCCACCATTCAAGGTCAGAAATACAAGTAGAAAGTTCTTGATAATCCATACCATTAATATCTCTTTCATAAGTAGCATATACTTTATTGGTATCACTCATTACGGTTAGTTTTACTCCCAAACTTCTATCATTTGCTTGTAATAATTTCAATAAAAAATCTTCTCTTCCTTGTTTACTAATTTTTGGGACATCAGCAATGTGAGAAAAAATTCTTAAATATTCTCTTGTTTTAGTTTTTCCTATTTCTACTGATTGCACAAAAACCTCAATATCAGCTGTTCCTCTTTTCCAACACCAACATTTTTTTTCGTTATTATACGTGTCTTCTGCTGCTAAACCCACTGATTCTACATAATGTTGAATCATAGCATTGGTTAATTCCATCTGTATTTCTTTTAATAATTTTGCCATATTTTTTATTATTTTAATATGTAATTAATATTTATACAAAAATTTTCCATCAATTCTGAGAAATTAATATCATCTTCATCTATATCTCCCGCCATGTCATATTCCCAATCTATATCGATTTTGTGTCCTGTTTGTGCTAATTCGTTTAATATTTTAATAGCATTTAAAATATAAGGTCTTGCTCCTGAATTAAAATACATCAGTTGGCTTTTAAAATATGTTTTCGAGCCATTTTTTTGTACATATTCACTTTTAATATACCCTCTTAGCCATGCTAAAATAGGTTGAAAAAAGCCTGGTGCGTCTTCTGGAAAGGCTTCACCATTCCAATTTAAAATTCCATTAGGCTCAAATTTAACCTCTGGAGTTATTTTTGTTCTGTTAATAAAGAGTGTACTTTGCATTTTATTTGAATGAATTAGGAAGTAGGATATTCATCGAAGTTCCTTCGCCATATTGGCTTTTTACTTGGATACTTCCACCTAACTTCTCGATAGTTTGTTTTACGATATATAAGCCAAGCCCTGACCCTTCGCCTTTGTCAGTTGCTCTAAAAAACATATCAAATATTTTTTTGATGTATTCTTCTTTGATACCAATTCCATTATCTTCGAAAATAATATTGACATAATCATCTTCGAAAATAATATTTATATCTAATATAGGATTTTCTTTGTTTAAATCTTGATATTTAATTGCATTAGAAATAATATTGGCAAATATAATTTCTAATCTTAAAATATCACCATAAAATTGATTTTTTTTTTCATTTTTTATGAAATATGTTTGATTTACTTTGTCAAAACGAGGCATATACCTAAAATCATCTTCACATTTCAAAATAATTTCTTCAAAATTAATCGGCTCACTTTTTCTTTCTGTTCTGTTTACTTTGGCAAAATTAAGCATCGAATTTACAAATCTATCCAATTTTTGAATACTTTGTTCCATTCTATCCACATATTCAGCCAAATTATTAGGCAAACCTTCTAAACGCATCACATTCACCAGTCCTAAAATAGAAGTTAAAGGAGAACGAATATCGTGTGAAGTGCGATATACCAATTGGTCTAGTTCAAAATTTCTATCCGAAAGTTGTGCTACAGTAATACGCATCTCATCTTGTTGTAATCTTAACTGCTCGTTGGTTGTTCTTAATTCTTCTTCTTGTGTGGCTAATTCTTGATTTTTTAAAATAAGTTGATGATTTAGTTTTTGTTGTTCTATCAAACTAAATTGAACTTCTTCTTGTTGGTTCAATATTTTTTGATAGGCTTCTTTGAGTTCATTTTCTCTATATATTAGAGTTTGATTTTTTAGTCCTAATTCTATATTTACGTTTTCTAAAATTTGATGTTGTTGATTTAATTTTTCATTTATTTCTTCTAAAACTTCTTGTTGCATTACCAAATGTTCGTTACTCACAGTCAATTCTTCATTGCTTGCTAAAAGTTGTTCTTCTTTCAATTTTAGTTTTTGATTTTGTCCGTCTAAGTCGTGGTTTAATTGCTCTAAATTTTTTTCTTTTTCTTTAATATCTGTAATATCTTGAAAAATAACTAATACATTTTGGATTTCGTTCTCGTGTATGAGTGGGAGCGTATTGACCAAAAATATGCCTAATTTATTTCTATGTTCAAAGCTTTTATTGATGCCATTCAAAGCCTCTTTCATGTTTTTTTCTAAGGTTAGATTAGTACGTGGACTGAAAATATCGTAGATAGTTTTATCTAAAAAATCTTCTCTTACCAAGTCCATATATTTATAAAGTTGTCCTTGTGTAAATATCAATTTAAAGTTTTTATCGAATACATTGATGTTAGATTTGGGAAAATTTTCGGCGATTGTTTGGTACAATTTTTCGCTATATCGTAATTTTTCTTCTGCATCTTTGCGTTCAGAAATATTAAACATCGCTACATTTACCGCAAAATATTCCTTATTTTCATTTTCAATCGGCGCATAAAAAATTTCAAGCCATAGTTTTGAATCTATCAAACTAATTTGTCTTTCTATTCTTATATAATTTCCTTTCAAACAATGTATAATCCTTTCTTTTACGTCTTCTTTTTGGTCATCTTCTATAAAATCAAAAAAATTATCACCTATTTTGGCTGTTTTTCCTAATTTTAAAGTCATAGTTTTGATAGCACACCTATTCAAAGCCATAATTTTATAATTTTTATCTACTAAAAAAGAGATTTGAGCAGAATTATTAAAAACAGCTTGTAATGTTTTTTCACTTTTTAAAAGATATGCTTCTGCAATTTTTCGAGCAGTAACTTCTGTTAAAGTAATAGAAACGCCATAAATTTGATTTTTTTTGAGATAAATAGGCGAAACCATAAAATCAATCCACCTTTCTGTTCCGTCAGGCATAGGAATTTTACGTTCATAATTATTGGTTTTTCCTGTCAAACACTGGTCAAAAACTTCTAAAAAATGAGTTCTATTTTTACTACTTACATAATCCAAAAAATCATCTCCCATTCTTAAATTTTCTTCTGCCTGAGCAATAAGTTGATACGCCGTGGCATTAAAATACAAAATTTTTCTTGAAGTTGTCAATAAAAAAAATCCATATTGTGTATGGTCTAAAATGGCCTCTAAATATTGTTGCGTTTGTTCAATATATTCTTCTTCTTGTTTTCTATCGGTAATTTCTTCAAAATAAGTAGTAATAAAATTTACTTCCTCATTTAAAAAATTATACATTTTATTATAAAAAACTTTTAAACTTCCATTTTTATGTACCAATCTAATTTCTAATTCGGTTTCCTTTTGAAAGCCTTTCATTACCATTTCGATAGTTTTTCGGAGATATTTTCTATCGTCTATATGTACAAAATCCCACGCTTTTTTACCAATCATTTCCTCTGGTTTGTATCCAAGTATAGTTTCAATATGTGGGCTAATATATTGAATATTGCCTTGCATATCTACTAAATGAATTCCAATAAAAGAGTTTTCTAATAAAATTTCTGAAATATTAGTAATGAGTGATAGTTTTTTCATTTTCGCTTGACTTGTTTCATACTTACAAAGTTAAAGCATTTTTTATAAATAATCAATAATTTTTATTTATTTTTTTTAATTTATAAATAAAAATTATTTTTAGTAACTAAAAAAATAGAAGTATTTATACTTTTTTGATAGAAAATATGTGAATAAATTCAGGTAAAAAAATATTTTTTATCAATTTACACCAAATATTATTTGTTTTTATAATTTATTTTGTACCTTTGCATATAAAATTCAAAATCATATTTTTTATATGTTCATTGCTCATATCTCAGGATATATTCCCGAAAAAATTGTTCCAAATTCACATTTTACAGAAATCAACGGACTGACAGATGAATGGATTTTAGCACGCACAGGCATCGAAACACGTAGAAAAGCATCAGAATCTGAAAATACTAATACATTAGCCATACAAGCCCTAAAAAATGGATTAGAAAATTTACCTTTTCCAAAAGAAAATATTGATTTGATTGTAGCCGGAACTTATACGCCTTATGACACCATCCACACCTTAGCACACGCCTTACAAAATTATTTAGATATTTCTGATATTCCTACTTTTTCAATGAGTTCGGCTTGCTCTTCTTTTGTCAATTCGATGGAAATTGTGCAAGGATATTTTGCGATGAAAAAATCTAAAAAGGCGTTAGTGGTGGTAGCAGACCATAATACTGCGTATAGTGATGAAAAAGATACAGTAGGCGGACATTTGTGGGGTGATGGTTCAGCAGCGGTTTTTGTCAGTGATGAACCTATTTCTGATAAAGATTTTAAAGTGATTGATATTATTACAGGCGGAGCAGGCAATATCGGAAAAGCAGTTGAAGGCGTATTTTTAAGACCAGTAAAAGAAGGTTTTTTGATGAAACACGGCAAAGATGTTTTTATAAATGCTTGTCAATATATGAGTAAAGTAACTTTGGATATTTTGGAACGCAACCAAATGACTATCAATGATTTAGATTATTTTATTCCGCATCAAGCAAATCTACGCATCACAAAAAATGTAGCTCAAAATTTAGGTTTAGATGAAAAAAAAGCACTTTCTAATATTCAATATTTAGGAAATACAGGCTGTGCAGGTTGCGCTTTGGCTTTGTTTGAAAATATAGACAAATATAAAAAAGGAGATAAAATTGTCGTTACAGTTTTTGGTGGTGGCTATTCTTATGGAGCAATGTTATTAGAAAAAATGTAGTTATTTTCTAAAAAAAAAGAAAAGTATCAAATAAAAAAAAGAAAAACATAAATCTATAAGCCGGATTCTGTTTGTATTGCTACACGCCTATCATTTATCTTGACGTAAATTCACATTTACGTTCTTGCAACCTACCCGTTGGTCAAGCGAGTAACTTTTTATTTGTGCAAGTTTTCACTTACACAAACCACCAACATATTTGGTCTTGCAACATCTGAGGTTTACCTTGCCTTATTCGTCGCCAAATAAGCGGTAGGCTCTTACTCTACCTTTTCACCCTTACCTTTTTTGAGGAGGCGGTTTAATTTTCTGTGGCACTTTCTGTCAATATCAAGTCGCCCTGATACTGCCTTCCCGTTAGGAAGCAAACTACTCTTTGTTGTCCAGACTTTCCTCTTATTTTCATAAGCGATAAGCCAATTTATGTTTTTCCGAGTGCAAATATAGATTATTTAATTGATTTGACAAAAATTAAAACTAAATAATTATTTTTTTGGGGGAATAAATAAAAAGATTTTTGAAAAATTATTGAGGAATGATTTTTTGTATCTATACTTTTTTGTATCATTTTTACAAATTCTTTCAAAAAAAACAAAAAATAAATAAACTTTTTTCAGATAAATAACGTTATATTATCAAATTGTGTTATTCTTCAAAATAGCAAAATCAGAAAACTTCAATTATTTTAGGTTTAAATATGCTTAGCCTAATACTTAAACCAATTGAATGGTGTAATTACAAAAATAGAATAAGTATGGATTATCAGTTTTTAGAAGACTTCAAAAAACTCTCTGTTAAATGTCCACCTGAAAGTTATAAGCCTAAAAATATGCAAGTTTTTAGATGGGTGTTTGGTAGTATCACTGATGAAAGGAATTTTCAGCCTTTATTCTACCGAAATCCTAAAAAGTATCTTGGTGCAAGTGATTGGGAGAAATGTAATGGTTTAGCATTGTCTTTGTTTATTTCAGAAGATTTTGCAAAGGATAGGTTTTATGATTTGAAGAACACTACTTGTCCTATTGCATATAAGGTGTTAGGAACAAATATAGCAGAATGTAATATAACAGAAAAAGATGGTTTGAATGAAGAACCAAATCAGATTGGTCATTTTAATCACCATCCTGTGAAAAATAACGACTACGAAAACCGTTTTATCATAATCTCTCAACTTTGATATGGAAAATTTAGAAAACTATAAAATAGCAAATTTAGGGCTTACATTACAACGTAAGGGAGATTTGCTTTATCACGAGGGACCCCTCTTATCGCATTTTATTAACTCTGCAAATGCTAGTGAACATTACTTTTACAAATGGAGTGATATTGATGAAAATTGTAATCGTTGGTTGATTTTTAAAGTAAAGAAAGAGAATTTAAATTCTTTTTTTGGAGGCAGTATAACTCTTTTACAATTAATACAAAAAAATCAATTCGTTTATTTTGTAGATTTGGATACAGATATCAGCGAAGTAAATGCTTTTATTTGTCCAACAAGCAAGATACCTGAGGACTACTTGCCATCAGAAAAGTCGTTTTTTAAAGAAAATCAATATGAAAAATATGCTTTGACTTTAAAAAATGACTTACAAAAGGAACAAGAACATTTATATGAAATGGAAATTATTGAAAATTTGCGTAAAGAAATTCTTGTTATAAAGGACAATCAAAAACAACAAAGTG